>CAWDMT010000001.1:0-227713 GCA_963803485.1 uncultured Alphaproteobacteria bacterium
CCTCCGTTGCGTCGGTGATGCCGTCGGTGAACACGAACAGGGCCTCGCGGGACGAGAGCGTGATCGACCGCGTCTCGTAGGGCGCCTCCTCCATCACCCCCAGCGCCATCGACGGCCGCCGCTCGACCCGGTCGAGGCCCTTCCCCGTCAGCCGGAACGGCGGCTCGTGGCCGGCATTGCAGTAGCGCAGCTCTCCACTCGCCCCGTCCAGCACGCCGAAGAACATCGTGACGAACATCATGTCGTCGTTGCCCACGCTGAGCTCGCGGTTGACCGCGCCAGCACCGCACCCGGATCTGGTGCCGCCCCTCTCGCTGATCATCGCGGTTACCGTCCGCATCAGCGTCTTCGTGCGGGCCATCATCAGCGCCGCCGCCGCGCCCTTGCCGGAAACGTCGCCGACCAGGAAGCAGAACGAGCCGTCGCCTGCGGGGAAGAAGTCGTAGAGATCGCCTCCGACCTCGCGCGCCGGCATCATCATGGCGTAGACCTCGACCGGCTGTTCGGCCGTGGGCAGGGGAAATTCCGTCGGCACCATCGCCATCTAACAGCTTGCGTGCGGCATTCAGCTCGGTCTCGAGCCGCGCCAGATGCCGCGCCGCCTCGTCGCGCAGCCGGGCCGTCTCGTGCAGGTTCTGGAACAGCCGCCTGCTCACGAGCTTCAGGAAGTGAAAGCCGAAATCCGGGCTCCGGGCATGCAGCCCCTTCACATCGTCATAGCCGATGCTGAGCAGCACTCCGTCCTCGATGCATTCGAGCGTATCGGTCCGCCGGTTGTCGGGGGCGAGCCAGCCGAGTTCGCCGACGATCTCGCCGGGTCCGAGTTCGTAGCCCGTCCTGCGCAGGCGGAAGCGGCCCTCCTCGATCGCGAACATCTCGCGCGCCTCGTCGCCTTGCTTGAAGACCGTTTCCCCGGCCGCACAGGGCCGGGGCGTCGCGAACGGCTTCAGCCAGTCCGTGGAAGAGGCCTCCATCGCCGAGGGGCCTGCATCTCGGGCGGTCATGCGAACAGAACCAGCAGCATGGCGGCGTAGGTGAGTTGATGCAGGAGCTGGTCGAATCCGATGATCCGCCAGAACACGTCCTGGCGATCGGAGGGAAACCGCCGCACGAACTGCTCCTTGCCCCAGTCGACGTGATAGTGGACGACGAACTCCGCCACCGCCACCGCCGCGATCAGTGCCGCGCCGAAGCCGCAGATCGCCAGCACGATGACCGTGCCCGCCGCGTGCAGCCCCGAATGCAGGATGCCGCCGGGATGCCCGTAGGTGCCCTTGTTCTGGAGCTGATACGGCGTCTGCAGGACGTAGTCGCACAGGAAGTGCTTCAGCTGCAGAAGCGCCAGCACGGTGAAGACTGACCAGATCACCGGCGCCCCTCCCGATCGTGTCCGCCAGATCTCGGTGTCCGGTCTCATTTCTCCCCCGCCACGAAGACCCCGTCCCAGCCCGCGGGCGGTGGCTCTTTCTTCAACCGTTCCAGGCGGCCGGCATAAACCTCGTAGAGCCGCTCGAGTTCCGGAACCCCGTGCTGTCCGGCCTCGGCGAGCGCCTTGCCCGCTCCGTCGATGTCCGCTGCGCGATAGGCCGCGATCATGCGGCCATGAGCATCCGCCAGATTCCTGAAGCCTTCGTTCCCGGCCATCTCGCCGTCGCCGAGCAACGCGTGGATCGCGACCGGCTCGTCGCGGCCGACGACCCGCACGAGGTCGATCTCCAGGAACGCCAGATCCGGCGCCCCCTCGCGGGTCGCGGTCGTCACGACGATCGGCACGCCGTACAATCGCGTCAGCCCCTCGACGCGGGAGGCGAGGTTCACGCTGTCGCCGATCGCCGAATAGCTGAAACGCTGCGCCGAGCCGAGATTGCCGACGCAGCCGGCGCCCGTATGAAGGCCGATGCCCAGACCGAGATCGCTGCCGCGCTCCGTGTTCAGGCGCTCCACGGCCCGCGAGCATCTCCAGCGCGGCCAGGCAGGCCTTGCGGCGATGGTCGGCGATATCGAGCGGCGCGTTCCAGAACGCCATGATGGCGTCGCCCATGTACTTGTCGATCGTCGCCTCGTGCGTTGAGCAGCACGTCGGTCATCGGCGTCAGGAAGCGCGTTGAGGAGCCCCGTCAGCTCCTGCGGGTCCAGCTCTCGGATAGCGTCGTGAAGCCGCGGATGTCGGAGAACAGGATCGTCAGCTCGCGCGTCTCGCCGCCGAGCGCCAGCGCGTCGGGATCGTCGGCCAGCCGCTCCACCAGCGCCGGCGCGAGATAGCGCCCGAAAGCGCCCCGCACGAAGTTGCGCTCTCGGTCGGTGACGAGCAGCCGAAGCGGCATCGTCACCGCGAAGACGGCCGCGATCGCGACGGCCGGCAGGATCGGATCGAGCAGCAGCCGCTCGCCACGAGAACGCTGCCCACGACAGCCCGACCGCGGCCGCTACCAGCACGAGCGACGTCGCCGCCGGCACCGGCGCGCTGCCCCGTCGCGCCACGACGATGAGGATCAGCCCGACGACGAGCGCCGCCGCGAGCTCCGCGCCCGGCCGCCCAGTCCGGCCGTGTCAGGAAGGTCTGGCCGACGATCTGGTCGAGTAATTCGGCATGGACCATCACCCCCGGCATCGCCGCGGAAACCGGCGTCGCCACGATGTCGCGCAGCCCCACCGCGCTGGTCCCGATCAGGACGATGTGCCCGTCGACATGCCCGGCCAGCGCATCCACGGCATCCGCGTCGAGAAGGCGCGCGGCGGAAATCGTCGCCATCGACGGCAGCCCCGAGAAATAGACCCAGAACTCGCCATCCGGCCCGGTCGGCACATCGAGCGCGCCTGCCCGCAGCGCCACCATCGCCGGCCGGCCGGTGTCGGCCTCCCCGCTCGCGCCCGTGGAACGGATGACGAAGGATCCCGCCCCTTGCGCGATCCGCAGCGCCTCGAGCGACAGCGAGGGGTAGAGTTCCCCGGCCGCGGCGGCGACCAGCGGGATCGTCCGCACGATCCCGTCCGCGCTCGGCGGGAACGAGAAGAACCCCGCGCCGGCGGCCGCCTCGGTCAGCACGGGCAGGTTGACCACCCCGCCGGAATATTGCGGCAGGTACTCGCGCGGGTCGGCGCCGCCGAATGCGAATCCGGCCTTGGCCGCCGGCACGATCGCCTCCGTCTCGCCCGAGAGCACGATGCCGGCGACCACGTTGTGGCGTGCGAAGGCGTCGGCGAGCACCACGTCGTTATCGAACGCCCCGCCCGCCGGCAGCGACACCTCCGCCCCCGCCCGCTCCAGCTCGCTCACGACGCGCGAAAGCGACGTCCGGTCCGGCTCGGGGAACACGATGTCGAAGGCGATCGCGGCCGCTCCCATCTCCCCCAGCCTGTCGACCATCCCCGCGATCACGCTCCGCGGCCACGGCCACTGGCCGAGCTCGGCGATCGAGGCCTCGTCTATGTCGACGACGGTCACCGGCGCGCCGGCCTCCGCGCGGGGCTGCAGACGCTGGTAGACGTCGAAAACCAGCGGCGACAGGCGGTCGAGAGGCGTACTGAGGACGATGGAAGCCGCCAGCACGCCGAGCAGCGCCGCGAGGCCGGAGAGCCCGACCACCAGCGATCGCCGCGCACGACGTTTGGCAGCCCGCTGTGGCGGAGGTTTCCTCATCGAGGACCGGCCCGGCGGACCCCATGATGATCGGCACGCACGACCCCGCCCCCCCAACCTAACGTCGCTCGCCACCGACCGTCAGTCTGCAAGGTCTCGATCGACGCCGAGCGGTTGCCACTAGTCGCAATAGGGCAAGCACCCGCTGGACGGCGGCGGCATCGCGTTCTCGATCTCCTGCCGGATGAGGTCCAACGTCAACTGCATCTCCAGCTCCTGGCCCCCGTCAGGATCCCACGGCCCCCATGGAGGCGGCGACCATCCCGGATCGTTCTGCCCCGCGGGCCGGGAGGAGTTCGTGCCCGGCAGGCCGCTTTCGGCGATCGTCTGGCTCGTCGGCGGATTGGTCGAGCCGCCGCTCGTGCCGGGCGCTCCGGTCATCGCCTGCTGGATCGCCTCGACGAAGCCCGGCGGCGTCCTGATGATCGTGGCGGTGCCATCCGACCCGATGACCAGCGAGTAGCCGGATTCATAGACGCGGTACTCGGCGCCCTCGTGGAACAGCACGAGCTCGTCGCCGAACAGGAGATCGAAATGCGCCTCGACACCGGGCATGCCCGGACCGAGGTTCACGTTCGCGATCGCCCCCCGGATACCCACGGTCCCGACCGGAGTGGTCAGCCGGGCGCCGCCGGCCGCCTTGGAGGCCCTGCCCCCGATAAAGCGCAGCGCGCCACGGCTGAGCGTCGCCGCCACCTCCGCGGTTCCCGCATTCGGGTCGTAGACGAAACGGTCGATCGACAGCGACGAGTTCGGCCCGATGGTGAAGGTCGTCCCGTCGGCGAGCAGTATCTGGACGAGCCCCCCGGCATTGGTGTCGATGCGCTCGTTCTGGATGACGTGGTCGCCGAGCGAGATCGTCCGCACCGCCATTCCGGGCGGCGTCCCGAGCGCCGACTGGTTGACCGCCGCGGTGACCCCGGCAGACTGCGCGAAGGCGGCGGCCCCGGAGAGCGCCAGCACGAGGGCTGCGCCCACGGTCGCGATTCTGATCGTCATCGGCGTTCTCAGAACCTCCGCATCAGCCCGAGCGTCGCGCTGAAGTTTTCGAAGCTGCGGGTATCGTAGTTGGAATCGTTGTCGCGGTAACCACCGGTCGCGTGCATCGACCAGAGTTCCGACAACGGGATCGACAACGTGGCCTCGACGAATACCTCGTTGTCCCGGGCCGCCTGGTACGGGTCGATCACGGGATCCGGCGCATCGAAGGAGCGATGGACGTAGCCGCCCTGCAACAGGACGGACCAGATCGAGTCCTGCGCTGCGATGGGCGACCTGAAGTCTACTATGGCCCCGATGGCCGCCCCCGCTTCGTAGAGGCTCAGGTAGTCGACATCGGCGTTACGGATATCGCCGCGGAGCCGCACGAACGCGCCGATATGCTGCGTGACGCGACGGTGCACCGCCAGACTGCCGCGAAACCTGTCGCCTGTGTGCAGCGATGCCGTCGGCTGGTCCTGCGTATCCTCGAACCGCTCGCGCCGGTATTCGCCCCGCGCCACGGCACGGGTCGACGGTCCCAGGCCCTTGGAAAGGCTCGCGCCGACGCCGGCCGAGCCCAGATAGGGCTCCGAACCGAGAAGAACCCCGCCGAGAATGCCGTAAACTCCGAATTCCGCGTCCCTCAGGTGGAAGCGGGCGAGGTTGTACACCGGCCCCGCCGTCAGTTCTGCTATCGCCGTATTCAGTTCGTCGAGTTCGGCATAGGCGGCCCCGTAGGCGTTCAGTCCCATCTCGAAGCGATCGCCCTGGCGCTCCAGATCGCGCGAATATCGAAGGCTGGCGGACGCGAATGCGTTGACGTCCGCGCTCTTGCTGGCCTCCTCGCCGAGCAGGAAGTCCGTGCCGTTCAGCGTTACGAGCCGTGAAGCCGGCGCCGCGTTGGCGTTCGACTGGTATCGGGCGCCGAAGAACACGCTGCCCTCGAACCCGCTCGGGCTCGCCCGCCGCTCGATGGCCGTCAGGTACGTGGAGACGGCAGCCCTCATTTCGGTTGGCGTGTCGGGCGCCGCTGCCGCTGCTTCGAGATAGCTGGCCGCCGTCTGGTACGAGCCCAGCCGGTAGTAGAGTATGCCGATCTCGAACTGCAGCCGCGCCAGCCCCGGCGCGAACACCAGCATCCGCTCCAGGGTCGAGATGGCCCCCTCGAGGTCTCCGGCCTGCGCCGACAGCGTCGCGTATTCGAAGGCGATGTCGAGATTCGCGGGGTCGGCCATCATCCGCTGGAACAGGGCGCGCCGGACCGACTGGATCTGAGCCAGTTCGGCTCCCGTCACGCTGGGCGCGACGTTGGACGACTGCGCCAACGCGGGAGCGGCGGCCGGTCCCGCGGCAAGGCATAGCGCCAACAGCCAGGCGAACATGCCTGATGCGCTGCGTCCATCGCGACCGGATGCGTATCGCCGTAACACTGCGAGCCCCCCTTGCCGCGCGTGTGCCCCACGCCACGGCGATGGCCCTGATGAGAACTAGCGTGAGATTCGGGCGCCCTGCGGCCGGCCGCGGCACATGCCGATTCCGGATCCGGTTGCCTCGTACGCTGTCACGCTCGCGCCCCACTACTCAGGATTGACGGCGCCAACCTATCGGCTGCATTCCCCATAGGCAATCATGGCCTTGGATTAACCGGCGGCACGCAGCAACGGTCGGAAAACGCGAGATATCGCGGGAGAAATCGATCGGTGATGAGGCGCATCGATCGGCAGGACCGGCGGTTCAGGCGGCTGGCTGGACCTCATTCCTGCCTACCTCGCCCGCCGCCCGGCGGCATCCGTTCCTGAGCGGGCGCCACCATGCCCCGTTGTCGAGATACCAGCGCACGGTCCGTTCCAGAGCGTCCGGGAATGCCTCGCGCGGTTGCCAGCCGAGCACCGAGTGCAGCTTGCCCGCGTCCACCGCATACCGCCTGTCGTGACCGGGCCGGTCGGCGACGAAGCGTATGAGCCGGTCATGCGGCGCGCCCTCGGGGCGAAGCCCGTCCATGATCTCGCAGATCCGCCGCACGAGCGCGATGTTCGCCTGCTCGTTGTCGCCGCCGATATTGTAGCGCTCGCCCGGCCGCCCGGCGCTGGCGATCAGGTGCAGCGCGCGCACGTGATCCTCCACATGGAGCCAGTCGCGGATGTTCGCACCGTCCCCGTACACCGGCAGCACCCTGCCTTCGGCGGCGTTCAGGATCATCAGCGGTATCAGCTTCTCCGGATACTGCCGCGGCCCGTAGTTGTTCGAGCTGTGCGTCACGATGGCAGGCAGGCCGTAGGTCCGGTGCCACGCCATGACCAGATGGTCGGCTGCCGCCTTGCTCGCCGCGTAGGGCGAACTCGGGTCGAAGGGAGAACCCTCCTCGAAACGGCCCTCGCCCTCGATCGACCCGTAGACTTCGTCGGTCGAGACGTGGACGAGTCGGAAACGGCGCTGCGCCTCGCCCTTCAGCCCCTCCCAATAGCTCCTGGTGGCCTCCAGCAGAACGAAGGTGCCGACGACGTTCGTCGCGATGAACGGCGCCGCGCCCGCGATCGACCTGTCGACATGGCTTTCGGCGGCAAGGTGGATGATGCGGTCCGGCCGGAAACCGTCGATGGCGGCCGAGACGGCGCTGGCGTCGCAAACGTCGATTTCCGCGAAGCAGTGTCCGTCGCGCCCGTCCAGATCGGCGAGCGAAGCCCGGTTGCCGGCATAGGTCAGCTTGTCGAGCGTCAGGACCCGGAGACCCTCGTCCATGACCAGATGGCGCACCAGCGCCGAGCCGATGAAGCCCGCCCCTCCGGTGACGAGAACCCTCATTCGGCCGCCTCGGCGGGCCTGGGATAGACGAAGAAGTCCGGCAGGTCCCCGAGGCGGGGCTGGTGCCGGTCCTTCTCCGACATCACGAATTCGCCGGCATCCATCGGCCAATCGATGGCGAGGCCCGGATCGTCCCAGGCCAGTCCCCGCTCGGCGCGCGGATCGTAATGGGCCGTCGTCCTGTAGGTGACGACGGTATCTGGCAGCAGCGTCACGAACCCGTGCGCAAAGCCCGGCGGCACCCAGAGCTGGTGCCAGTTGTCCGCCGACAGGACGGCCGCCGCATGCCGGCCGAAGGTCGGCGAACCCGCCCTGATGTCGACCGCCACGTCGAATACCGCACCGCGCACGGCCCTGACGAGCTTGCCCTGTTCCGACGGGGATATCTGGAAATGCAGGCCCCGCAGCGTCCCGGCGCGCCGCGACGTCGACTGGTTGTCCTGCACGAAACCGGTCTGGCCCACGATCTCGTCGAACAGGTCGGTGCGAAAGGTCTCCGCGAACGACCCCCGCTCGTCGGCGAACACCTCGGGAGTGAACAGCACGAGATCGGGAATCTCCAGTGGCTGGTGCAGCATGAAATCCGCCTCCGCTAGTGGACCGGCACGTCCGCCGAGATCGGCACCGCGACAAGCTGGCGTATGCGCCGGACCTCCCCACCCTCGCGATGCCGCACGATGCGCACGAACAGAAGGTCGGCCCGGTCGCCTATGGTCGCGAAATTGCGGTCGGGCGACCGGTCGTCGATCACCGAGGGATAGCTGACATAGCTGTCGCCCTCGCCTGCGTCAGGACGCAGTCGCGCCTGCATCAGAAGCTGCGGCATGCTCCAGTCGCGCATGTCGTCGGACGTTGAATAGAAGATCCCGTGGGAGAGATTGCCCTCCGCGTCCCGCCGCCTGTGCTGGTAGACCGCCACGAACGTGCCGCTCGGCTCGTGGACGACGAGCCCGCGTATCGAGGACAGCCCGCGCGGGCCCACGCGGTCGCATTCCGTGCTGTGGATGGTCCAGCCGGTCGCCGAGAAGCTGGCGGCGGGAACGAACTCGCCCGCTGCGAGGATCGACCAGCGCGTCGGGTCGTCGTCCGGAGCCCGCACCAGGCAATTGCGCAACTTTTCGCGCGTCGCGCCGCGCTGCCAGACGATGGAATAGAGGTGCCCCTCGTGGGGCACGATGTTGGTCGCGGTGATGAAGCCCGGCGGGTCGGCCACGTCCGGCCTGTAGGGAGCCGGCGGCGGAAACACCGTATGTCTCGGCGGCGGAGCCATGTACTCGAAGCTTCGGCCACCGTCGTCCGAGCTCAGCGCGACGATGCCGTTGAACCAGCAGTCCGTGCGATGGTCGCCGGCCTCGCAGGCCGTCCCGTGGCGATAGGGAATGAAGCTCGCGCTCGCCAGCGCGAAGACCGAGCGGCCGTCTTCGGTGTGGAACGCGTGCAGCCACGACCGGTCGTCGAGGCGCTCCGGCTCCGGCGAGTTCGCCGCCTTGAAGCGCAGCGCGCAGTCCCGCGAGAGGCTGCGCAGGTTCGCTCCCTCATGGGCCCGGTTGTGAAAGTTCGGCGCGAAGAGGACCATGCGGCCCTCGTTGTTGCGGAAGGCGCGGGCCGGCGCGTCGGGATGATGATGCACGTCGCAGGCATCGGTGCGCTGGTCGAACAGCACAGTCTCCGGCCCGTCGATCCGGAGTTCCAGCGCGTCGGCCGGTACCGCGCTCCAGACGAGGATCGCGAATAGGGCCGGCGCGGCGGACCTCCACCGGCCTCCCGCGCCTTCACTCGGCAGCATCACGCACGTCTCCCGCCTCGTCCTCGAGGCGATGGGGCATGCCGTTCTCCGCCAGGAAGGATCGCAGTTCGAGGAAGCGCCGCTGGTAGGCCGCCTCGAAGGCATCGAAGTCGGCCTCGTCCCACGACTTGCGGAACGAGAAGCGATCCATCGTCCGGCTGTTGACGCTCGGGATCTTGAGCGCCTGGGCGAATTCGCGCGTGCGCGTGTCGTAGGTGACGTAAAGCGCGGGCACCCCGTTGGCGAGCGCCATCAGGTTGCCGTGCAGCCGGAACCCAGTGACCGCCGACATCGACGCCACGGCCCGCTCGAAGTCGGCCACCGTCTCGAAGACGCCCATCCGCTCGCGGTAGAGCCGCAGGATCGGATCGTCCTCGCCGTAGAGCCATCCGTCCTCCACCAGCGCGGCGACCGCGTCGGCCATCACCTTCGGCGCATCCGCGACCTCGCCCTTCGAGGCGTAGTGGACCGCCTTCTCCTCCAGTTCCCCCGCGCAGAAGACAGTCGTCGGATACTGCTCGGCCAGCGTCCGCAGCAGATAGCGTTGCAGCATCGCACTGCCGTAAGTCCTGCGCCGCAGCGTGAAGCCGAGCCGCTCTATTTCTCCACTGGCGACGCGGCGCAGTTTCAGCCGCGCCTTGCGATGCCGGAACGCCGTCGGGCACGAGATGATGCGGATGTTGCGGATGCCGATGGAGCGCAGCGCCCGCGCCGAGAGTTCGCCGCGCACAGCCACCGAGTGAGACCTGTCGGCGATCATCTGGAGAAATCGGCGCGTCGAGTCGTTGACAAACTCGGTGGCGTCGTCGGGCGCCTGCACGCCGATGCCGAACGCCATCACTGGCACCTTGATGCGCTCCAGGGCGCGGTTGTAGGGATCCCACTTCCCGTTGGTGTGGATGTAGTTCGATCCGCGCAGGAAGATGTAGTCGAGGCTGTTGATCCGCTCGACCTGCTTGTCGCTGATCTCGCCGTCGGCCGGCACGTAGATCGGCACGAGCTCGGAATAGTCGAGGATTTGCAGCGAGGATTCGAAGACGAAGCAGTCGCCGATATTCGTGAAGTAAGTGAGCGCGCGCTCCGGATCGCCGTAGGTGTGCGTCACCACCTGGTCGTGGTTCGCCACCTTGCCGGCGGGCATCAGCACGCCGATGCGGGGGGCCTGGGTGCTCGTCTGCTCCATCTTCGCTCTCCTTCGGTCTGTTCGCGCAGCCGTCAGGCCGCCGCCGTCTGCTGGTCCGCCAGCCGCCGCTCCCACGCCAGTGCGTGAGCGACGATTGCGTCGAGGTCGTCGTGGCGCGGCCGCCAGCCCAGTTCGCCGCGTATCCGGTCGGCTGAAGCGACGAGCGCGGCCGGGTCGCCGGCCCGGCGCTGCGACATGTGGACGGGGAAATCCACGCCGGAGACCCTCTTCACGGCGTCGATTACCTCGCGCACCGAGTGACCCCGCCCGTAGCCGCAGTTCGCCGTGAGGCTCGCGCCGCCGCGTTCGAGATGCTCGAGCGCCAGCAGATGGGCATTGGCCAGATCGCTCACATGGATGTAGTCGCGCACGCAGGTGCCGTCGGCGGTGGGATAGTCGTCGCCGAAGATCTCGAGGCCGGGACGGCGTCCCACGGCCGCCTGGCTCGCGACCTTGATGAGATGGGTGGCGCGAGGCGTCGACTGGCCGGCGCGCCCGAGCGGATCGGCCCCCGCGACGTTGAAGTAGCGCAGCGCCGCATAGGTGAGGTCGTGCACCGCGGCCGCGTCCCGCAGCATCGTCTCCGTCATCATCTTCGACGAGCCATAGGGCGAGATCGGCGCGAGCGCCGCTCCCTCGTCGATCGGGACAACCTCCGGCTCGCCGTACACCGCGGCCGTGGACGAGAAGATGAAGTTGCGCACGCCGCCCTCGACACAGCATTCGATCAGCGCCCGCGACTTGACCGTGTTGTTGAGGTAGTAGCCGAGCGGATCGACCACCGAGTCCGGCACCACGATGGAGCCGGCGAAGTGGACGACGGCCGAGACCGCGTGGCGCTCGATCACTTCATCGACGACGGCCTCGTCGCCGCAGTCGCCGCGCACGAACACCGCCTGTTCCGGCACGGCGCGACGGAATCCGGTCGACAGGTCGTCGAGGACGACGACGTTCCGCCCTGCCTCGACCAGCGCCCAGGCCATGTGGCTCCCGATATAGCCCGCGCCACCGGTTACCAGCACGGTCATGCCGCCGCCCTCCTTGCTCATGCCACCCGCCGGGCCGTCTCGTGGCCGTGCGGTCGGGTCGTGACGTCGACCATCTTGTTGGGAACGCCATTCTCCGCCAGGAAGGCCTGCATCTCGCGATAGGTGTAGTGCCAGGCCCGGTTGAAGCGATCGAACAGCGCCTGATCCCAGTAATCCTCGAGCCTGAACTCCGTGTCGGAGAACACGTCGTAGCTCGGGATCTGGTAGGTCTCGGCGAACTCGACCGTCCGGCTGTCATATGTGAAGTAGACCGAGGGCACGGCGTTGGAGAGCGCCATCAGGTTGCCGTGCAGTCGGTAACCGAGGACGAAATCCTTCTCGCGCACGAGGTTCTCGTAGTCGGCGACAACGTCGGAATAGAACAGCCGCGTCCGGTACAACTGCTCCATCGCGTCGTCGAGGTACCAGCTCGACACCCAGCTGTTGGCCTTCAGCGCCGCGATCGCTTCTTCCCGCTGCTCCTCGGTGCCGAATACGAGTTTCTTCTCCTCGACCTCGCCCTGAGCCATCAGGACGACGTCGAAGCGCGCCGCCAGTGCCTTCACGAGATCGCGGTGGAAGGTGAGATACTTCCTGATGTCCTTGGCGTAGGCCGGAGACACCTCCCTTCGCAGGGTCACGCCGACGTTCCGAACCTCGTCCAGCGGCGGCAGCCTGATGGCAAGATCGGGATCGTTGCGGCGGAACGCAGTCGGACAGCCGACGATACGGACATTGCGGATACCGAGGTCCCAGAGCACCTGAGCCGTGTAGGCGCCGCGCACGCCGATGGACGTGGTGGAGTCCGCCATCATGCGCAGGACCGTCTTCGTCTCCTCCGACAGTTCCATCGCGCCCTCGACCGGCGCCTGCGCGCCGATGCCGAAACCGAGCACCGGCAACTTGAGGCGCTTGAGGACCGCGATGGTCTCGCTCCACTTCATGTGCTGGTGGATGTAGTTCGAGCCACGCAGGAACACGTAGTCGTATTCCTCCCGGAGCCGGTCGATCTGGCTCATGTCGGGATTAGCGATCGGGAGGACGCCAGCTTGTCGAACTGCAGGAGCTTCAGCGAGGAATCGAAGACGAATGCGTCGCCGATGTTGTGGTAGTGGCCGATGCTGCGCTGGATGTCCCTGTAGTTGTACCAGCGGACGTTGTCGTGGTCGTAGACCTCGCCAGATGGGATCATAACCAGTACGCGCGACATATCTTCCCTCCCGGGTTGGGGGTGGTTCATTGCGAGTCAGGCCGAACACGCCACGGCCGCGCTCCCTTGCCGGCGCCCGCTGCTCGATGCAGCGCCGGTAGAGCTCCAGGTGCTCGCGAGCGCAGTCGAGATAGCTGGGCGGAGGCTCGATGCCGGCGCGCAGCCGGTCCCAGAGCGTGTTGTCGGTCAGGGCGTCGACCAGGCGGTCCGCCAGGTCCTCGGCGCTGCCGACGCGGAAATGCATGCCGTCCACGCCGTCGCGGATCTTCTCCGCCATGCCGCCGATATTGCTCGCAGATGAGCGGGCGGCCGTGGAAGAAGGCTTCCTGGATGACGATGGGCGAGTTCTCCCACCAGACGGACGGCACGATCGACCCAGTCCGCGAGACGCATGAGGCGCGGCATCTCGGTGTTCTGGTAGGGCGCCGTAGAAGCGAGCCCGCGGCCCGGCTCTTTTCACCAGTTCGGTGATCTTCTCCTGGAAGCCGAGCGGCTGGCGCTCGAGGTTGCCGCCGAAGATCATCAGCCGCGCGTCGTCGCCCCAGACGGATTCCGGCACGCGGGTGATGGCGTCGAGCAGAACGTCCGCGCCCTTGAAGGGAGTGAGCTGGCCGAAGAACGCAAAGCGCGATCTGCGCGCGTCAGGCCCGCTGATCTGCCTCGGTGGCGCGGCTTCATCGATCGCGAGCCCGTTCTCGATGACCGACATGCGCTCGCCGTCGATGCCCCACTCGACATAGCGGTCGGCCAGGAAATGGCTTGGCGAGACGTAGTGGTCGGCCAGCCCCAGCATCCCCTTCACGAACCGCTCGCGCGCGCAGGAAGCGCGCCGGCGGCATCCTCGGGAAAGCAGGCGTGGCAGTCGATGGGCGAGGCGCGGTTGCAGAGCCGCCCGCTCGGCCGCTTCACCATCTGGCCGTGATGATGGCAGATCGACAGGAACTCGTGGAACGTCACGAGGATGGCGGTGTCCGGCAACGCCTGACGCACGGCGTAGATGGACTCCAGCCCCAACCCGATCATGTGGTGGAAATGGACGACATCCGGCCGGATGGCGCGCACGAAGCGGATCAGGTCGCGCCTGATCTCCTCGGTGTTCCGGTTCGACAGCAGGAAGTGGTCGAACTCGTCGGCGTGGTAGATCACCTCGTTCGACTTCTGTCCCAGGCTCATGAGTGCCGAGGCGCCGTGGCGCGGCGTAGGGCTGCCGCTGCGGGCGAGGTAGAACGACCGCACGTCGCCCACCTCGTTGAGCCCGCGATGCAGGTTGTGCGAGGCGACCTCCGCCCCGCCGAGCGAGACGCTCGGGTGGCCGTGCGAGATCACGAGAACGCGCAGCCTTTCGGTTTCGGCCATCCGGTCAGCCCCTCATGTTCGAAATGGCGAGCGACCAGCGGCGCTCGAAGGACCACGCATCGACCTGCCGCGCCAGCCGTTGCCAGGGCTGACCGGCGTCGGAACTGCTTTCCGCGAGCAGCATGTGCAGGTGAGGCAACCAGATCGACGCGATGCCGGCGAGCTTGAGCCGCAGCGCGAGGTCGATCGTCTTCTCGGCCGTACCGACATATCCGCCTGCGAAGCCTTCCGACGCCTCGAAGGCTTCCCGCGACAGGACGCAGCATTCGATCGAACCGGCGACCACGTCGGTCGGCTCTGCGACCGTCAGACCGGCCGCCGGGAAGCCGACGTAGTGGTCCACGAGCTTGCGGCCCTCCGGCCCGTCGTCGAGCCACATGCCGGAACGGCAGACGGAGCCGTCCTCGAAGAGAAGCGCCGGTGAGACCACGTGCTGCCGCCCGCGCCGCCGGTGCGCGGCGAGAAGCTCGGTCATCCAGCCCGCACTGCCCGGCACGATGTGCGCCGACAAAAGCACCAGCGTTTCGGCACGCGTCGCCGCGATCCCGGCTTCCAGCGCATCGCAGAAATCCTCCACCCCGTCGGCCATCACGAGGCGGACCGAGAGACCGTAGAACTCCGCCAGCCGCCGCACATCGCCCGCCACCTCGTCCACCGCATCGAGCGGTCCCGCGATCACGATGGGCGTGGAGCGAACGTCCGGATCCAGCGCCAGCAGAGCCACGAGGACGCCGAGATCGCCGCAGGCCGCATCCGCGCCGACTATGAGGACAGCCGACGCCTCGTCGTCGAAGTCGCCGATGTCGAGGACCTCGACCGCCGTCGGCGCGATCCGCTGCGAGGCCTGGATCATCGGACCGAGCTGGCGCTCGATGACGTTGACGGCCGTCGCTGATCTCGGATCGAGGGTCGGCATGAGCCGATCGACCACGCCGCGGGCGCTCGAGCGCATGGGCTGCAGGGGATAGTAACGCGGCCACTTGTCGTCGCGCAGGTGCAGTTCGAGATAGGCTGGCACCCCGTCCGCCGATCCGCCAATGCCGGGTGCGAAGGCGACGAAGCCGTGCCTGTTGCGCCTCTGGTCGAGCCGCGAGAAGCGGGGGTCGGCGGCGAAGGCCTCGGTGACGTCCGGGCGCGGCTGCCGCGTCCAGTCTGCGCAAAGCCTTACCGAACCGCCGTCACCGCGCAGCGTCACCTCCTCCACGAGCCGGCCGGGGTCGAGCATCCACCCGGCGACGAGGATGCCCCCGTCGTCGACGCTCGAAGCGAAGTCGATGCCGATGCGGATCGGGCGGTCGATGGACGAGACGGTATCGGTCCCGTCGAAGCGGTAGGCGGCGAGCCGCAGCGCCTCCATCACGTCGTCGCCGGCGCGCACGCGCGGCAGGATGTCCCGCACGTGGCCGGGCACCGAAAGCGTATCGAGCCGGACGCGTTGTTCGTAGACGCGCAGGAGACGCCATCCGTCGCCCGCCCGGAAGAACAGCTCGCGCAGATCGTCGACCTCGCCGAGCCCGTCGCCCTCGATCAGCCCGGCGACCCCATGGGCGCGGTCTCCGAGGAATCCTCGCGCGCGAAGGTGCCGGCCTTCATCTCCGCGATGCACGGCGTGCGGCCGGCGACGAGAATCCTGGTTAAGCCGGAGGCTATCTGGGCCGACCAGCCCTGGACGAAGATCGCCCCGTCCTCGCAGGAGCCCATCACCTCCACGAAGCCGTCCATTTCGGCGGCCAGCTTCACGAGGCTCACCGCGCGGGCGAGCCGCAACGGCCCCGGCTGTCCGGCGACGAGCGCCTCGACGATCCCGTCGACCACCGCGCCGACCGCCCCGCCGGCGTCCGCCGCCATCACGCGGTATGCCGCCTCCAGTCGCAGCGGGCGCTCGACGAGTTGGTACGTCACCGGTCCGTTCGGTCCCTGGAAGACGACGGATCGAAGTCCACCGCGAACGCGGCCTGGAACGGAAACGAGCGCGGCGAAGGCCACCGACTGCTCGGGATCGACGCCCTGCCGCCGCCAGGCGACGAGAGCCGCCTGACCGGCGAGCGCCGCCATGCCGTTGGGCAGCACGCGCAACGTCGACGGCATGGGCCGGCCGACGCCCAGAACCAGCGCGAGATCGTCGTCGAGCGGCGACATCAGCGCCGTGCCCGGCTCCTTCGGCAGCCGCAGGCCTTCGGCCGCGCCGGTCGGCCGGACAGCAGGCACCTGAGCCTCGCCGCTCATGACCACGCTCCCGCGCGAACGCCGATGTCGGCTGGCGCCGGTCCCTGCGCGGCCAGCGCGGCGAGATAGCTGCCGTAGTCGTTGCCGCCGTATTCGGCGGCACGGCGCATCAACCCGTCTCCGTCGATCAATCCGAGCCGGAACGCCACCTCCTCCGGGCAGCCGACCTTCAGGCCCTGCCGCTCCTCCATCACCTGCACGAACTGGCTGGCCTGCAGCAGGCTCCCCGGCGTCCCGGCGTCGAGCCAGGCGCAGCCCGGCTCCAGCGTCTCGACCGACAGGAGCCCGTCCTCGAGATAGGAGCGGTTGAGATCGGTGATCTCCAGTTCGCCGCGCGCGGAAGGCCGTAGCGCCGTTGCCCGGTCGCAGGCCGACCCGTCGTAGAGATAGAGCCCCGTCACCGCGAGGTTCGACGGTGGCGTGGCCGGCTTCTCGACGATCTCCAGCGGTTCGCCCGCCTCGTCGAAGGCCAGCACGCCGTAGCGCCCCGGATCGCGGACCGGATAGGCGAAGACCGTCGCGCCGGACTTGCGCCGCGCCGCGCGCCTGAGGCTCGCGGTCATGCCCTCGCCGTGGAACAGGTTGTCGCCGAGAACGAGCGCGCAAGGATCGCCGGCGAGGAACTCACGGCCGATCACGATCGCTTCCGCGATGCCGTTGGGGTGCCGCTGCACCGCGTAGTCGATCTCCACGCCGAACGCGCCGCCGTCGCCCAGTAGGAGCCGGAAGGCCTCCTGCTGTCCGGGTGAGACGATGACCAGTATCTGCCGCGCGCCGGTCAGGAGAAGCGTCGACAGCGGATAGTAGATCATCGGCTTGTCCCACACGGCCAGCAGGTGCTTGCTGGTCGCCCGGGTGGCCGGCCAGAGCCGGCTGCCGGTGCCCCCGGCCAGAACGATGCCCTTCGGATCACGCGGAGCGTTCATGAGCCGGCTCACAATCCCAGCGCCATGGCGATGCCGACGCCGGCGATGATGCCGACGATGGCGCAGAGCAGCAGGAGGTGCGGCCGCTGTTCGTTGCTGTTGCGCTCGGCCAGTGCGGCCAGCCGCTCGTCGAAGCTCTTCAGCGCGGTATCGAAGCGCATCAGGACGAGGTCGAGCTCCTCCATGCGGCTGGTGAAATCCTCGTGCCCCTTGCGCACGAGTTGAACGGCGCCGGACAGGCCGCTGTCGGCGGAGAGGAGCTCCCCGAGCGATTCCACCGCGTCGTGGGATGCCTTTCCCGATGCGTACTGAGCCTTCTGCAGCCGCTCCTGCGCCACGATCATCCGGTCGAGCCGGTCGAGGATGCGGCTGAGCGGCACAGTCATCGCCGCTTCCGCCACCCGTTCCGCACTCGAGGGTAGTCGCAGCACGGCCTCGGTGCCGTCTGTGGCAAGTGCCTTGACCGTGAGGCGCCCCGGCTCGGCCATCGCCTCGGCCGGCAGTTCGATATCGAAGGCATAGGCGCCGTCGCCGATGCCGTTGCGCTTCAGGTCGACGCGCGGTTTCTCGGCGGAGACCTCGACGAGACGCACCTTGTCGAACAGCACCTGGACCCTCGCTCGGTCCGTCGGATTGGCCGAGTCCCAGACCCAGCCGAACATCCGGGCGCCGTCCATGGCGTCGATGCGGCCCTCCAAGGACGCGGGCGCGCGGTCCGGCGGGCGTTCGTCCACCGTCATGTCCTGGGCGAGCGTCATCGCATGCTCTCCTATGCCGCCGCGTCGGCCGTTCCGGCCCCGCTCCCGCGCCCGAACAGCGCGAGATGGGCCGCGGCGACGCGGTCGATGTCGGGTGGCGGCGCGGCGTTCGCCAGCCGCGTCCACAGCCCCCGCTCCTCGGCACAGGCGCGCATCACCTTGGCGAGGTCGCCCGCGTCGTTCGGCCGGACATGCAGGCCGGTCCTGCCGTGCTCGACCATCTCGGCCATGCCGCCGATGCCGCTGGCGATGACGGGGCGGCGGTGAAGCTGGGCCTCCTGGATGACGAGCGGCGCGTTCTCCCACCAGATCGAGGGCACGACGACCCAGTCGATGGCGGCCATCAGCTCCGGCAGCTCGTCGCGCTCGTAGGGGCCGAGCCCGGACGACGCGCGACCGCGTCTCCGTCGAACAGGCGCTCGATGCGGGCGACGAAGTCCTCGCTCTGGAACGGCGCGCCGCCATGGACGCGCAGCTCGAAGTCCACGCCCTCGTCGATCAGCCGCTTGCAGGCCTCGAGCAGGACAGGCACGCCCTTCCAGGGATTGAGGTTGCCGAAATAGCCGAAGACGTTGCGCTGCTCCGCCGGCATCGGCCGCCGATGCGGCTGCTGGGACCCGACCGCCGGACGGCCGTTCGCGCACGACCTCGATCCGGTCCGCCGGCAGCCCCCAGTCGACGTAGCGCTCGCTTGCAGGAAGCGGCTCGGCGCGATGAACCTGTCGACCGCCGCGCAGATGCGTCTTGAGATTGAGCTCGCGCAGCAGGAACCGGTCCGGCGAGATGTCGGGGAAGCAGCCGTGGCAGCGGTTCGGCGTCGGCTCGCAGGCAGCGTTCGTTGGTCGCCCGTGCGCACCATCAGGCCGTCATGAGCGCAGATCGGATAGTAGTCGTGCAGCGTCAGCACGATCCGCGCCTGCGGCAGGATGCGCCGGACCAGTGCGGGAACTCCGCGCCGAGCGAGCAGCAGGTGGTGGATGTGGACGACGTCGCGGCCGGAACTCGCGCAGCAAGTTCCGCCAGATCCGGCACGATGCCGTAAAGGTCGATCTGGCTCAGGATGAAGCGGTCGAAATGCCGCGCCCAGAGCACGCACCTCGTCGGCCCGCCGGCCGGCCGCCTGGAAGCTGGTGCCCGGGATGCGGCTCGCGATGGACCTGGTTGGTGCGCCGAGGAACAGCGCCTCGGTGCCGGCCCGCTTGTAGGCCTGGAACAGGTCGTGGGCGAAGATCTCCGTGCCGCCGGGATGAAGGTCGGGATGGTTGTGTGCGACGACGAGAATGCGCGCGGCTCATGCGGCGCTCCCCGCGCTTCGCGGCGACGCAGAATGTCCTGGTAATGCGGCCGGCGGCCGCCCGCGCCAATGGCCAAGGCCGCGCGCGCTCAGCGTCGAGGCCGGCCGCGCGAGACCTGTCGACGAACGCCCTCGTCGAAGGCGACGGCGGCCAGCGGATTCTCGGCGATCGGCATGCCATTCCGGGCCGCTCCGCGCTGCGGCTTGAAGCTCAGCCGCGCGTCGCCGGTGTCGGCGGCTGCCTGCGCCGCGTCGGTCCATGACGAAGGCGGTGACGAAGCAGCGTCCGCCCGGGCGCCAGCAGCCGCGCCGCTTCGCGCGCATAGCGCTCGACCTCGTCGGCCGGCAGATGGGTGACGACCGAGATCATCGCTGACGAAGTCGAAGCTCGCCGTCGTCGAAGGGCAGACGCAGCGTCCGTGCCCGTCACGGCGCCCTGCGGGTTGTAGAGCGCGTTGCGCGATGTCGAGGTGCTGGAAGCGGAAGTGCGGATAGGCCGGGGTGATGGTCGCGCGCACCAGTCGATGCCGTCCGCGACCGGGTCGATGCCGTCATAGGTGCCGCGCTTCGGGATCGAGATACTGGGTCAGCGGCACGGCCATGCGGCCGATGCCGCAGCCGATGTCGAGCACGCGGTCGTCGGGCCGCAGGCCGCCGATCTCGACGAAATGGCCGCAGGAACTCGGCGCCGATGGCGCGGAAGTCGCCGTCGCCGACGAAGATGTTGTCCGGCGGCGGGCTGCGGCAGGAAGCGGTTGGTCCGCGATGGTCTCACAGCCAGTCGAGATGCGCGGACGTTCGCCGGACGCGTCGGCTCGATCGTTCGCAGGACGCTCATGCAGCGGTCGCAGCGTTCGATGCGGCAGGGCCGATCCGCGCATCGGCTCGACGGCTCGGGGCGAGCGCCAGCCGGTCCAGTGCATCGCGTCGGCATCCAGCGCCGCGCGGCTGGAGCCAGGCAGTTGTAGCTGGGAGGCGACGCCGCGCATGTAGTCGGCGCTGCTGGCGGATCGACTGGCGCTCGAGATGGTAGAGCTCGGCCGCCGGCACATAGGCGATGTCGAGGCCCGGCGCGGCGGATCTTGAGGCAGAGGTCGCTGTCCTCGTAGTCGCCGATCGACGTAGTCCTCGGTGAAGCCGCCGACCTCTTCGAAGAGCGTCGCGGCGAGATGACCAGGCAGGCGCCGGTGACGGCCGGGAACCGCCGCGCTCGACGTTGGCCGGCGCGATAGTCGCGCGGCATGCCCTTGTGGAAGTGGTGGTTGAGCCAGCGGCCCTGGTGGTCGCGCGCGAAGAACAGCCCGGCGTGCTGGAGCGAGTCGTCCTCGAAGAGCAGCTTGGGGCCGACGGCGCCGACCCGGCCGCGGCTCGGCGCGAGCCGCGCCAGCAAGCGCCGGCAGCCAGCCCGGCGCGGTCGGGATGACGTCGGAGTTGAGCAAGGCGAGCACGTCGCCGCGGCGCCGCGCGCGGCGCCGGCGTTGCAGGCGCTGGCATAGCCGCCGTTGCGCGGCATGACCACCAGCCTCATCGGCAGGCCGTAGAGCAGATGCAGCCCGCGCAGCAGATGCTCGACCTCGCCTCGCCTGCTCGGGCGAATCGAGGACGTAGATCATCTCGGCATTCCGCGAAGGCGGGATCGGCCGCGAAGGCCGCGACCTGGACGCGCAGGAAGTCGAGCACCTTGTAGAGCGGCACGACCACGCTCGCGGCCGGCGCTTCCATCGGCTCTCCGATTTCCACCACCTTCGCCTCGGCGATGCCGGCGTAGAACCGCGACTGGAGGTCTGCCAGCGCCGGTCCCAGGCACTCCGTGAGAAGTTCGTCCGTCAGGTGCTGGACGGGAACCGCCTGCAGCGCACGTGCCCGCGCTTCGCCCGCATCCGCCGGCTGGCGCGGCGGCACCATCAGGTAGCGCGCGCCCGACGTTAGCCGGAGAAGAAACCTCGGTTGCAGGTGCCGCGTGGCGTCCGACCCGCCCGGTGCCAGCGCGACGAACCCCGTGACGGGATCGCCCGCAGGCGCCTTGTCCATGCTGGCCGGGAAGCGATACAGGCGCTCGTCCAGAGCCTCCGGTTGGCCCTTGCGATCGAGCGCGTCGATGCCTTCGACCAACCCCAGCGGATCGCGGTACCAGCCGCGCACCAGCGTGCCCGCGCCGGTGGCTATCGCGAGATCGATTTCTGCGGCGGGAAGACCGTCCGCTCCGGCAACACCGCGCGGCTCCAGCGGGCAACGCAACTGGAACTCGAGCGCCGCCGCCCGGTCGTGTGCGTCGCCTGCCGCGATGTTGGCGACCAGATAGTCGTGCAATCCGGATTCCGACCCGTGCCGCGAGCGCCACCACGCCAGCAGCGGGGGGGCCGAGGCAACCCCCGAGATTTGACGGATGGCCATTCCGCGCCGGCCCAGCAGCACGAGGAACGTCCCGTCGCTCACGGCCGTCCGGTCGGTGACGAGATGCAGCGATCGACCGCCGGATTCTTGGCCGGCCGAGACGCGGCGTGGCATTGATGCGGCCGAGGCCGCCGGGCGAGACCAGGTACGCCGCCTGCACGTCGCCGACGTTCTGGGAGAGCACGGATTCGAGCAGCACGCGCTCTGCCGCGATCTGGGACACGGCCCGCGCCGGCGGCGCGCCTTCGCCGAGCGCGCCGACCAGGTCGTGCGCGAGACGGGCGAACTGACGGCTTCGCTGAAGGCGGAACACCGCCCACCACGTCCCGAGCAGCCGCGACATCAGCGAGACACGGGCGCGCGGCGTCAGTCCCTCGAGCAGCGGGGTCGCGTCGGCCGGCTCGATCACGGTATCCGGTTCGACCACGATATCTATCTTGGGCGCGAGCGTCCCCGCGAAGGCGGAGAGCGCGATAGTGGCCTCCGGCGCGCACCGGAATCCCCAGACGAGACGCGTGCCCCCTCCCGTCAGCGGCAGCCGGAGCGAAACCACCGGCGAGGGAGCCGCGCCGTCCGGCGCCTCAAGCCTCGGAGAGGCCCAGACCGCGGTCGGGAGATCCCATTGCAGCATTAGGGTATCGGGGCCAAGCCGGCGCAGAACGGCCGTCCCCGTCGCGCCGGACGTAGCGTCCGGCAACGTGGTGTCGAGCATTGTGTCCTCGTCGTCGGGGCGTTTCGGCGGGCGCCCGGGAAAAGGGGCGCCCGCCGGGCGATCACTGAACGATGAAGTAGGAGCTCGGATCGTTCTGGACGTTGTCCACGTTCACGTCGACGAGAAGCACGGTGTCGCCGTGCCCGAGGTCGACAAGGGTCGAGTTGCCCACCTGCGTTGCCCGGTCGGCGACGTCTTCGGCCGACTTGATGTCCGTGCCGTTGATGCCGCTGGAGATGAGCATCACGTCCTCGCCGGCGGTGAAGTCGAGGATCACGTCCTGGCCGCCGCCGCCGTTGAACACGAAGGTGTCGCTGCCCTCGCCTCCCGACATGAGGTTGTCGCCGGCTCCGCCGATGATGACGTTGTCGCCCGCGCCGCCGAACAGCATGTCGTTGCCTTCGCCGCCGGACAGCACGTCGTTTCCGGCGCCGCCGAACAGGATGTCGTCGCCCGCGCCGCCGAACAGCATGTCGTCGCCGCCGCCGCCGAAGACGGTGTCGTTGCCTTCGCCGCCGTAGATGGCGTCGTCGCCCTCGGCGCCGAAGACGACATCGTCGCCACCGCCGCCGTAGATCATGTTGTTCCCGCCGACGCCGAAGATCACGTCCGCCTCAGGAGTTCCGATGAGCGTGTCGTCGTATGCACTGCCCTCGATTGTCGCCACCGTTCTGGCCTCCTCTTCCTGCTGGGTTGCCGCACGCGCCGGATAATCTCAGGCACGCAACACCAGTACACATCACAATATAAACGCCTTATGTCGCGTTTGAATGACGAAATATGCGGCTGCGTGTGTCGAAAATGTGAGCACAATTAGGTTTTGCTAAGAATTAAAGCGGCAAATTACAAAGTAAAAAGCATATGCATTAGGTCATTATTATTTCGAGTTTCGAAACATACTCGTTGCAGAAATTCGGGATAGTGAGAGGACCAGCGCGATCAGTCCTCCCGAAACGCGCGGTTGAAGCTCTGCGTGATCGGTTCGAGCAGGTAGTCGACCGCCTTGCGCGGCCGGTTGCGTATCAGGAGTTCCGCCGGCATGCCGGGATACAGCGCCACCTCGGGATGCGCCGCCAGCGCCTCCGGCGTGACCTCCGCGCGGATCACGTAGTAGGACAGGTCGTTCTGGTCGTCGACGGTCCGGTCGGCGGCGACATATACGATCTCGCCGTCGAGCGGCGCGAGCACCCGCGCGTTGTAGGCCGTCAGCCGCACCTTCGTCGGCGAGCCGACGCGCACCGCGTCTATGTCGCGCAGGTTCATCTTCGCCTCGACCACCATCGCGTCGCCGTCGGGCACGATCTCCATCAGGGGATCTCCCGGCCGGATGGCGCTTCCGGTGGTGCGGTAGGCAACGTTCAGGACGGTGCCGTCGGCGGGCGAGCGCACGACGAGGCGCGACAGAGTATCCTCCGACGCCGTCACGCGCTCGTTCACGTCGTTGAGGGCGAGCTGCGTCTCCTGGATTTGGTTGGCGACGTTGCTCTGCCATTCGGTCTGGATGCCGATCAGGTCCACCTGGGCCCTCGCCATCGCCTGCTCGGCGCGCGCCCGCTCGGCCCGGAACTCCCCGCCGTCGCCCACGAGCCCGCTCCAGATGCCTTCGAGCTCGATCACGCGCGCCCGCGTCGCATACCCCTTCTCCTCGAGGCCCCGGATCGATACGAGCTGTTCATCGAGCAATTCGCGCTGGCGCTGGTTCGCCTCGATCTGCGAGGCCAGCGCGTCGGCCTCCGAGCGATGCTGCTCGATCGCCTTCTCCTGCGCCGCGAGCCGGGCCTCGTATGAGCCCCGGCGCCGCTCGAACAGCAGCGTTTCGTCGGTCATCACGCTTTCGGCCAGCGGCGTGACGGACTCCGTCAGCATCGGGGGGAAGTCGATGTCCTCGGCGGATGTCTGCTCCGCACGCAACCGCGCGAGCTTGGCGACCAGACCGGTCCGCTCACCGCGCATCTGGCCGAGTTCGGCGCGCACCCGCGTCCCGTCGAGTTCCATCAGCGTCTGCCCGGCCGTGACGTAGTCCCCTTCGCGGACATGCAACTCCTTCAGTACGCCCCCCTCGAGGTGGCTCACCTGCCGTATGTTGGAGCTGACCGTCACGGCCCCGGAGGCCACCGACGCGCTGTCGAGATCAGCCGAGAAGGCCCATCCGACGAGCCCGCCGAATCCGATCAGCACCGCCAGCGCTCCCACCATGACCGGCCGGTGCAACGCATGCCGGTCCGCCTCCTCCTCTTCCTCGAGCACCTCGTACCAGCTCTCGGAGGGGTCGGGCCGCTCGGCGGGCGCCATGCGGCGGACGGCGTCGATCTCGCGGGACGTCATGCCGCGCCTCCTTTCTGCTTGGGCACGAGCGCGGGCCGATCCTGCCCGGCCTCCATGCTCCGGACAACCTCGGTGCGCTCGCCGAACTGGGCCACGCGTCCGTCCTGAAGCACCAGGAGCTTGTCGACGGCCTGGATCATCGACATTCGGTGGGCAATGAGGATGACGATCGCCTCGTCGGCGCGCGCCTGCTCGATGGCCCGCAGGAGCGCCTGCTCGCCTTCGGCGTCGAGATTGGCATTCGGCTCGTCGAGTATGAGGAGCCTCGGCCGGCCGTAGAGCGCGCGGGCGAGCGCCACCCGCTGTTTCTGCCCGCCCGAGAGCGTCAGTCGCCCATCTCCCACCGGCGTGTCGTAGCCGAGCGGCAACCGCCCGATCATGTCGTGGACGCCCGCCGTGCGCGCGGCCTCCAGCACCAGCCGCGGATCGCCGTCGCGCATCCGGGCGATGTTGTCGCGGATCGTGCCGTCGAGCAGCGAGACCGACTGCGGCAGGTATCCGGCCATGTCGCCGAATGAGCCGCGCTCCCAGAGATACACGCTGTGCCCGTCGAGATAGACGCCGCCGGACGTGCCGCGCAGCACGCCCACGAGCAGCCGCGCGAGCGTCGACTTGCCCGACGCGGACGGCCCGACGATGCCCAGCACCTCGCCCGGCGCGATCTCGAAGCTGACGCCCTTGAGGATCGGCAGGTCGAGCCCCGGCGCCATGTAGACGAGGCGGTCGACCACCAGCGCGCCCTGGCAGCGCGGCGTCGGCGCGATCTCGCGCATCGAGCTGCCGGCGGACAGCATGTCGTGGATGCGCCGCCAGGCCGAGAGCGCCGAGACCCACTGTCGGGCGTCCCCCATGACGTTGTCGAACGGCAGGAGCAGGCGCCCCAGGATGATCGTGGCCGCGATCATCGAGCCGGGCGAAGCGCTCCCGGAGATCACCAGATAGGCGCCGATGGAGAGCGCCGCGATCTGTATGCCGTAGCGCAAGGTCCTCGTCAGCGCATGCATGCCGCGGTTTCGGCTGTGGCCATGGTTGAAGAGATCCAGCGCGTGCGCCTGCGACGCCCGCCAGCGTCGCGCCAGGGCCGGCAGCATGCCCATGCTTTCGATCGCCTCGGCGTGGCGCAGCGTCGAGCCGACCCGCGAGACGTTCTTGATGTTGGCGTCGTTGGCCTCGCGCATGATCTGCCGCGACAGCAGGTCCGATATGAGGCTCATGCCGATCAGGATGAGGAGCGCCACCACGCCGACGATCCCGTAGACGGGGTGCAGGGCGAACATCACCACCAGGAAGATCGGCGACCATGCCGCCTCGAGTGGCGCCGAAATGGCGTTGCCGGTGACAAAGCCCCTGAGCTCGTTAAGGTCGCGCAGCGACTGCGAGCCGTCCGTCGTCTCGCGCTCCAGCGTCCGCCTCAGCGCCGCGTCGATCGTCGGCAGGTTGAGCCGGCGCACGAGTTGGTTTGCGAGCGCAAGGAATGTGATGGAGCGGATGAACTCCAGCACCCCGTACAGGATGAGCGCGCCGGCGCACAGCACGACGAGCATGCGCAGCGTGTCGAGGCTCTGGCTGTTGATCACCCGGTCGTAGACCTGGATGATGAAGAAGGGGACCGTGAGCTGCAGGACCGTTATGCAGCCGCTCAGCAACCACAGATAGACGATCCCGAGCCCGAAGGTTCGGCGCAGACGGCGCAGCAAAAGCCGGTTCGCGTCCGCGGCCTGACTCGATTCCAAGCTCAAACGGGGGCTCCCGCGTTGGTTGCATGACGCTACGCGAGCTTAACTGGCCCGCAAAGTCACAGATTCTCCCTATTCCGGTCGCAAGCTGCTTTCTCTACATTACCTCCAAGAATATGTCGAACTGATGGAGTTTTTCGCACATCAATGTGAGCATTTATCAGATAATAATACATGCAAAAAGCTCCAAAAATATTTCGAAAGTAGGAATACTTTCGAAATCAAGGGAGACGAACCAGGGCTGGCTATGGATGGATACGAGGAGGCCTTGGCATGCCATGACAGAAGCTCTCTTAACAAACGCAGGTCAAAGAGAAACCAAATTCAACGAGTCTGACAGAAAAGAGGCTCACATATCGGGAATGGATGCGGGGAACAATCATGATGCGGAAAATCTACATCACCTTGAAATAGTGAGAATAATTGAGAGAATTCATCGAAGATACGCCGATCTTCTACGTGTTGACCTGACACGGCTTGGGATAGATGACATCAGCCCGAGTCAGGTCATGATGCTGTTTACGATCGGCAGCGGGGAACTCTCCGTCAGGGATCTTCTGGACAGGGGGCATTATCTGGGGTCCAACGCCTCGTACAATCTCAAGCAGCTCGCCGACTCCGGCTACATCGAGCGTGAGATTTCATCGCGCGACCGCCGGGCCGCCCGCATACGACTGAATTCCAAGGGTCAGGCGTTGTGCGAGGATGTCCGGCGCTTTCACGAGACCTATCACCGCGAGATGGCGCGTGATGCCGGCGAGATGCGCGATCTGGAGACAACCTACCGGACGCTCCGCCGTCTCGAGGATCTCTGGACGGCCACGCTGCGCTATGGCGAGCTCGCCCCCGTGGACGGCATCACGGCGCCGAGCCCGCCCCGTAGATGAAGGTCGTTCTCATCCATCGGCGGGGGCCGGGTCAGTTCGTGCATCTGGCCCCCTATCTGGCGCGGATGGGATGGAAGGTCACGCTCGTCTGCGAGAGCGCGGATGCCGTACCGGACGGGGTCCGCGTGCTTCCTTATGCCGTCGCCCCTGCGCGACCGACAGCGCGCGGCCCGGCGCGCCATCTCGCCCGCGCCGAGCAGGATGTCCTCGCCGGCCATGCGGTCGCGACGCTCCTTGAGACGCTTCGCGCGCGCGAAGGCGTGCCCGACGTCGTGCTGGGCCATATCGGCTGGGGTGGCCTCGCCTTCGTTGGAGATGTGCTGCCCGAGACGCCTGTCATCGGCTACTGCGAGTATTTCCACAGGGCGGAGGGCGGGGATGCCGGCTTTGCGCCGGGAGATGTCCTGACGCTGGACGACCGCCAGCGGCTGCGCCTTCGCAACGTCGCCCAGCTCGTCACGATGGAGTCCATGGAAAGCGGCATCAGCGCCACGAAGTGGCAGAGAAGCCGCTATCCCCGGGACGTCCAGCGCCGCATCGAGGTCTGCCACGAAGGCGTAGACGTTGCCGAGTGCCGTCCCGACCCGGCCGCCCGCCTGAAACTGCCCAATGGCCGCGAACTGAAACCCGGCGATCCCGTGGTGACCTACGCCGCCCGGGACCTCGAGCCCTGCCGGGGCTTCCCCCAGTTCATGGAGGCCGCCGCCCGCATCGCCGCACGGCGCGACGATGCTCTGTTCGTCGTCGCCGGCGGCGACGGCGTGAGCTACGGACGCCTTCCCGCGGGCGGCCGGACCTGGCGCGAGGAGATGATGGCGCGGACCGGCCTCGATCCGTCCCGCATCGTTTTCCTTGGAACGGTGGAACGTGACGTGCTCGTGCGGCTCTTCCAGGTCTCCGCCGCGCATGTCTATCTCACCTATCCTTTCGTGCTCTCCTGGTCCGTTCTGGAGGCGATGGCCTGCGGGGCGCTCGTCGTCGGTTCCGCGACACCGCCGGTCGAGGAAGTGCTCCGCAACGGCGCCAACGGACTGCTGGCGAACTTCTGGGACACGGGCGCCATCGCCTCGGAGATAGTCGCCGCCCTCGATACGCCGGACCGGTACCGCGCCATGCGGATGTCGGCGCGTGAGACCATCATCCGCGACTTCGCCCTGGGTGACTGCCTGAAGCGGCAGGCGACCATCGTCGCCGGCCACGCCGGGGCGGGGATCAGGCGGCGCGTCGCGGCCGTCAGGGCCTATCGCGGCGAAGGCCCGATCACCGCCGCGTCGTGACATCCTTCTCCGCGAGTTCGCGTACGAAGCAGTCGATCCCCTCGCCCCAATCCGGCAATGCCACGCTGAAAGCCGTCTCCAGCCGGTCGCAGGCCAGGCGCGAGTTCGCAGGCCGCCGCGCGGCGTCCCGGCGGTCGGCAGACGAGATCGCCTCGATTGCGCCCGCCCCGGCCTTCACGGCCATGCCCACAGCCTGTGCTGCCTCGACCACCCGGCAGGCGGCGCCGTGCCAGGTCGTACCGCCCGCCGCCGTCAGGTGATAGAGGCCCGTCAGGCGCCAGGACGGCGCGTCGGCGAGATACCGCTCGATGCAGCGCGCCGTGACGTTGGCGATCAGCGCCGCCGGGGTCGGCGCACCGGTCTGGTCGGCCACCACCTTCAGGGGCTCGCCCGCCAGCGCCCGTCGGAGGATCGCCCTCGGAAAATTGCGCCCCGCGTGCCCGTAGACCCAGCTCGTGCGCAGGATCAGGTGGGCGCCCCCCGCCGCGCGCACTCGTTCCTCGCCCTCGAGCTTCGACCGGCCATAGACGCTGAGCGGCGCCGTCGCGTCCTCCTCGACATAAGGCTCGGGCTTCGTGCCGTCGAAGACATAGTCGGTGGAATAATGCACCAGCAGGGCGCCATGGAGCGCCGCGATGTCTGCGAGCCGCCCGGGTGCCTCCGCATTGACGAGAAACGCCCGATCCGCCTCCGCCTCCGCCGTATCCACTGCGGTGAAAGCGGCCGCATTTACGACGATCTCCGGCCGGACCGCCTCGAAGATCGCACCCACTGCGGACGGGTCGGCGATGTCGCAATCACCCGACGCCGGCGCGACCACATCGCCGAGCGGGACCAGCGCGCGACGCAGTTCGCTCCCGACCTGCCCGGCCCCGCCGAACAGGAGAATACGGCTGGCGGTCATTCTCGGGCTTTCCTGGCTCGCCATCGGGTGGGGCCGTTGCCGGCCGCCGCGGATGGCTGAGCGTGTCATGCCAAAGGGCGCGCAAATATGACGGCCGCTCCGCCGTCCTTCCGCTGGCGATTAGCTCAGGCGAAAGCCGGCGCACTGACACCGCCCGCTCCCGCCGGTTCGCGTCGGAACCGCTCAGTGCTCGACGCTCGCTTCGCTCATGCGCCGGCTCTTTATCGCACCCCATATGCCGAATGCGAGGATGGCGCACGTGGCCACGATCAGCACTGCGCTGATGGGCCGCTCGACGAAGATCGCCAGATCGCCGCGCGACATCAGCATCGCGCGCCGGAACTGTTCCTCCATCATGGGCCCGAGCACGAAGCCGAGAATGAAAGGGGCTGGCGGAAAATCCAGCGCGCGGAGCACGTAGGCGGCACCGCCGACTATCGCGACCATCCAGACCTCGAAATAGTTTGTCCCGATGCTGTAAACGCCGACGCAGACGAAGGTCAGGATGGCTGGATAGAGGACATGGTAGGGGATCGACAGGAGCCGGACCCAGATGCCGATCAGTGGGATGTTGAGCACCACGAGCAGAATGTTGCCGATCCAGAAGCTCATGATGAGCCCCCAGAACAGCGCCGGCTGCTCGACCACGAGCCGGGGGCCTGGCGTGATGCCGTGGATGATCAGCACCCCGAGGATCACCGCCATCGTGGCGCTGCCTGGAATCCCGAGCGTCATCGAGGGGATGAAGGCGGTCTGGTCGGCCGAGTTGTTGGCCGATTCCAGGCGCCACGACGCCCTCGATGGCTCCTTTTCCGAATCGGGAAGGATCGCGCGCGAGCTTCTTCTCGGAGGCATAGGCGATGAACGCGGCGACGGTTCCTCCGATGCCCGGAAGGATGCCGAAGAACGATCCCCATGCGGACCCGCGCAGGATCGGCATCCACGAGCGCCGCAGTTCGTCGCGGCTGGGAATCATCGACCGCAACGTGACGCCTGCCTCTCTGCTCTTGCCGACGTCCTGCGACCTGATGCTGGCGATCACCTCCGAGACGCCGAACAGCGCCATCGCGACAGCCGCGATGCTGATCCCGTCGGCGAGTTCGGGGACGCCGAAGTTGAACCTCGGAATGCCCGTGTAGATATCGGTGCCCACCGTGCCCAGGGCGATCCCGAGCACGACCATGGCGACGCCTTTCAACGCAGACCCCGTGGCCAGTGTGGAGGCCGCGAAAAGCCCGAGGACCATCAGCGCGAAGTATTCCGCGGGGCCGAAATGGAACGCGAACGTCACGATGACCGGCGCGACGAGCATCATCAGGAGGATGCCGATGCTGCCACCGATGAACGACGCGACCGTGGTCATGAACAGAGCCACGCCGGCTTTGCCCTGCTTGGACATCGGATAGCCGTCCAGACACGCAACGGCTGAGGACGGCGTGCCAGGTATGTTAAGCAGTATCGCAGCAGTCGACCCCCCATACGACGTTCCGTAGTGGATGCCGGCCAGCATGATGATGGCCGCCGTCGGGTCGAGATGGAACGTGACCGGAAAGAGCAGCGCCACGGCGGTCAGCGAGCCGATTCCCGGCATGACCCCCAATGCGGTCCCCAGCAGGACGCCGAGGAAGCAATAATACAGGTTCACCGGCGACAGGGCGGTGTCCATGCCCAGCGCGACGCTGCCAAGAAGCGATGCAAAGTCCATCAGAAGGGCCACTTCGCGAGCTGGAGCGATATGCCGAGGCCGTACCGGAAGATGACCGCGCACATGGTGGCCAGGACCGCCGCGATCATGAGCGACTTGAGGATGGTCAGCCTCGGATCGGCAAGCGTCGACACGACGGCGAGAATGACGATCGACGGCACCAGGCCGAGCGGTTCGATGGCCATCGCGAAGCCGGCTATGCCCGCGACCACCGACAGGAACGGCAGCAGTTCGAAGCTCGGCATCTCCCCCGAGCGGAAGAGCGCCGGGACCAGAAGCAGGATGCCGAGCCCGACCAGGATGATCCCGAGCGCCACGGGAAACATGCCGGGTCCGATCTGCCTGATGGCGCCCAGCGAGTAGCTCGTTCCGGCATAAGCCGCCATGAAGCCGCCGATGCCGACGAGCAGGGCACCTCCGACTATGTCCTTGTAGTCACGCGCGGGCATTGCGCGATCCTCCTTCGTCAATCTCTCGAACCGCTGGAAGGCACCCTTGCCGGTAGCGTTTCAGGTCCGGGCGCCCTCAGCGTCAGGTGGGCGGATTTGCCCCACCCTATCAGTTGACATATTGTTAGACAATCATTAGAAATTGGCTCATTCACATGAACCGGATGACGCATCTTCAGGCCGATGGGGCACCCGCCCCGGCTCATGAAGCTCGGCACGCAAGTTCAAGCCCGACAAGAAAAGGAAGAGAGCAGATGAGTGACGACACCACCTATGAAAAAGGGCTGGAAGTTCGCCGGAGCGTCCTGGGGGCTGAGTATGTCGATCAGTCCATTGCCAAGGCCGACGACTTCAATTCCGAGCTTCAGAGGATCGTCACCACCTACTGCTGGGGGGAGATCTGGACTGCGTCCGGAGCTCTCCAGGCGCGAGCGCTCCCTCGATGAATCTCGTCATGATCACAGCGCTGAACCGGCCCCACGAACTCGCTCTCCACGTGCAGGGCGCGCTGAACAACGGGCTCACCAGGGAAGACATCCGCGAGGCCTTGCTCCACGCAATGATCTATTGCGGCGTGCCCGCCGGCATCGACAGCTTCCGCATCGCGCGGGAGGTGTTTGCCAAGAACGACGCGAAGTAGTCGAACAGCGGAGCGAGACGCCGTGTACGGTCATATCTACCACAATATCGAGAGACCTTCCCCGAGCTTCTGGCGAAGTTCGACGAGGTCTCGACCTCGGCCCTTTCCGACGCGATGGGCAGAGCACGGCGCCCTCGCCTCCGCGATCCGCCCGATCTACGAGAACATCCGCATGGTCGGCAGCGCGCTGACCGTGCTGTGCTTTCCCGGCGACAACGTCATGACGCACAAGGCCGTGCAGATGGTGCGGCCGGGCGATGTCCTCGTAATCGACGACGGCGATCACGACACCGGCTGTTTCGGGCACAAGAGCGCCATGACCGTCCGCTCCAACGGCGGAACGGGGGCCGTGATGAGCGGGTCGACGCGCGACGTTGCCGCCCTGCGGCGGACGTTTCCCGGTATTCTGTCGGGGCGTGTCGCCGCGCGCGCCCCAGAAGAACACCCCCGGCTCCATCAACGTCCCGGTCCATATCGGCGGCATCGTCGTCCACCCTGGCGACATCGTCGTCGGCGACGACGACGGCGTGGTCGTCGTGCCGCTTCCCGATGCCGAGCGGATTCTGGAGAAGGCGCTGAACCGCGAACGCGTCGAGCGGGATGAGGCGGCCTCCGGCCAGATCAGCGAACTGCCGCTCGATCCGGGCGGGGCGGCCCTGCGGCTCGATTCGCTGCTCGACGGCCGGGTCGTCGAGCACAACGAACCCGCATCCTGGCGGCGGGGCTGACCCCGCCGGCCCCACAGACATGCCGCACCTCGCGCGGCGTTCGATACCCAATCGAGGCTTGGACGAATGGAACGGTACAGACACTACATCAACGGCGAATTCGTCGAGCCCAGCGGCGGCGACTGGTTCGAGACGTTCGACCCCTATACGGGCCAGCCCTGGGCCATGATCGCCCGCGGCAACGCCGCCGATGTCGAGAGCGCCGTCGATGCGGCGCATGAGGCGGCATTCGACAGCGAATGGAGCCGGATGACGGCCAGCCAGCGCGGCGCCCTGCTCATGCGGCTGGGCGACCTCGTCGAACGCGACGCCGAGCGGCTCGCCGCCATCGAGGTGCGCGACAACGGCAAGCTCATGGCGGAGATGCTGACGCCAGCTCCGCTACATCCCCAAGTGGTACCACTACTACGGCGGGCTCGCCGACAAGATCGAGGGGTCGGTCATCCCGATCGACAAGAAGGGCTACCTCACCTTCACGCGCTACGAGCCGCTCGGCGTCGTGGCCGATCATCACGCCGTGGAACTCGCCGCTGATGCTGACGGCCTGGAAGCTCGCCCCGGCGCTCGCGGCGGGCAACACCGTCGTCATCAAGCCGTCGGAGTTCACCTCCGCGTCGGTGCTGGAATTCGTCAAGCTGCTCGAGGAGGCCGGCGTCGCCGGCCGGCCTCGTCAACATCGTCACCGGCTTCGGCGACGAGGTCGGCGAACGCCGCTGGTGGAGCACCCGAAGGTCGCCAAGGTCGCCTTCACCGGCTCCGACCCACCGGCAAGCGCATCTATGCCGCGGCCGCGCGCATCCATGAAGCACGTCACGATGGAGCTTGGCGGCAAGTCGCCCAACATCGTGTTCGACGACGCCGATCTCGACGACGCGGTCAACGGCGCCGTCTCGGGCATCTTCGCCGCCACCGGCCAGACCTGCATCGCCGGCTCGCGCCTCGCTGGTCCAGGACAGCATCCACGACCGCTTCATGCGAGCTGCTGGTCGAGCTGGCCCGCACCGCCCGCATGGGCAACCCGGCCGAGCTGACGACCCAGGTCGGCCCGATCACCACCCCGCCGCAGTACCAGAAGGTCCTCGACTATATCGACATCGCCAAGGCCGAGGGCGCATCGCTGGTCGCTCGGCGGCAAGGCCGCGCGACGCGGCCCGAATGCGGCGAAGGGCTGGTTCGTCGAGCCGACGATCTTCACAGGACGTCACCAACGACATGCGCATCGCCCAGGAAGAGGTGTTCGGCCCGGTCCTCTCCGTCATCCGCTTCAAGGACGAGGAAGAGGCGCTGCGCATCGCCAACGACACGATCTACGGCCTCGCGGCCGGCGTCTGGACCAATGACATCGGCCGCGCCGTCCGCATGTCCGAAGGGCTGCGAGGCCGGCACGGTCTGGGTGAACACCTACCGCGCCGTCAGCTACATGTCGCCGTTCGGCGGCTACAAGCAGAGCGGCATCGGCCGCGAGAACGGCGCGGAAATGATCCAGGAGTACCTGCAGGTGAAGAGCGTCTGGATCAACTACGGGGCTCCGACCGCGGATCCGTTCGTTCAAAGGTAGCCGATGGCAGACGCCGGTGCCGACTACTCCTCTCTGACCGTAATCGCCACGCCGCTTCGCAAGCAGGTGGAGGACAAGCTGCGCGCCGCAATAGTGCGGGGCCGCTTTCCTCCCGGCGCGCATCTTTCCGACCGCGCCCTGTGCGAGATGTTTCGCGTCAGCAGGACGGTCGTGCGCGAAGCGGTTCGTCAGCTCGAGGCCGAGGGCCTGATCGAGACCCTCCCCCATCGCGGCTCGTTCGTGAAGGCGATGTCCGCCGAGGAGGCCGCGCAGATTTACGACCTGAGAGGGGTTCTCGAGGCGCTGGCTGCCGAAAGCTTCGCCGCCAGAGCCACGCCGGAGGAGATCGCGGAGCTGAAGGACGTGTTTTCCGAGCTGTGCGACGCGCGCGACCGCCCGGAAGGCTTCGACATCCTCGCGATCAAGCAGCGGTTCTACGAGATACTCCTGCGCGGCGCCCGCAACGAGTACGTGACCGCCACGCTCAATCAGATTCTCAACCGCAACACCCTGCTGCGCGCGACCTCGCTGTCCGATCCCGAGCGGCTGCCCAGGACGATCGGCGAGCTGTCGCTCCTGATGGACGCAATCGACAGGCGCGATCCCGAGGCGGCCTGGCACGCCAGCCTCGAGCACGTGAAGAGTGCCGCCGCGGTCGCCATCTCGAATTCTCAAGAGAAAGGAGGGCTCAGAGGGCGGCTGAGCGCGGAATACTACTATTCTCAAAAGTGATTTTGAGCGCCCACACCATAAAAATAGGCTCTTCTCGACCAAATGACGGCGGCGGCGACAGAACTGTTCTGCCGACCAAAGAATTCAATGGGGCGAGGAGACGTAGATGGGCCAGACGATGGTCGAGAAGCTCTTTTCGCGGCACAACCTCCAGGGAACGCCCGTCAAGGCCGGCGACATCCTCGACGCGCGCATCGACGGCGCGATGTGCCACTACCAGTCCATGGACGATGCACGACCTCGCGGTGGAGGCGGGGTTCAAGGACGGCTTCCCGCGCGTGTGGGATCCCGACCGCGTGTTCGTGCTGGTCGATCACCACCAGCCGACGCTCTCGCCAGAGCAGGCCGACGAGAACGCGCTGATCCGCCGGGAAGTGGAGCGGCTCGGCATCCGGTGCTTCCACGACTCCGAGCCCGGCATCGCGCACCAGATGATGGCCGACTACGGCTATGTCGGCCGGGCGAGCTCGTCGTCGGCAACGATTCGCACACGATCAGCTACGGCGCGCTCAACGCCGGCGGCACCGGCATCACGCGCGCCGACATGCTGTACGTGCTGCTCTTCGGCGAGCTCTGGTTCCAGGTGCCGCAGATCGATCAAGGTCGTGCTGAACGGCACGGCAGCCGAACTACCCGATCGCGAAGGACATCATCCTGTATCTCGCCGGCCAGTACGGCGACGATTTCGCGCAGAAGCATGTCGATCGAGTTCGCGGCTCGCTGGTCCCGAGCCTCAGCATCGACAGCCGCATGTGCCTGTCGGCCCACGGCGTCGAGGTCGGCGCGAAGTTCGCGATGTTCCCGTTCGACGAGACGACGCGCGAATTCGTGCGAGGCGCGCACCGACAAGCCGTACGAGCCCGTCGCGGCCGATGCCGGACGCGGTCTACGAGCGAGAGATCGTCGCTCGACGTCGACAAGATGCCGTTCGTCGTCGCGAAGCCGCATCAGTTCGGCAACGTCTGCCGGTGGACGAGGTCGCGGGCGGCGTCAAGTCGACCAGGCGCTGATCGGCTCGTGCGCGAACGGCCGCTTCGAGGACATCGAGATCGCCGCGCGCATGCTGCAAGGGCCGCAAGGTCGCGAAGGGCGTGCGCTTCCTGATCTCGCCCGCGTCGCAGCAGGTCTACCTGCAATGCGTCAAGGCCGGGCTGATCGAGAAGCTGCTCGAAGCCGGCGCGCAGGTCGTCACGCCGGGCTGCGGCATCTGCCAGCCGAAGGTCGGCTTCCTGTCCGACGGCGAAGTCTGCATCACCGCGACCACGCGCAACTTCAAGGGCCGCAAGGGCAGCCTCGAAGGCCGACATCTATCTCGCCGGTCCGCTGACCGTGGCCGCGGCCGCGCGTGGCCGGCGAGATCGTCGACCCGAGGGAGGTGTTCGATGAGCTTTGATCTCAACCGCCGTATCCGCGGCCGCGTCTGGAAATTCGGCGATTCGATCGATACCGACGCGATCAATCCGTACTACCGCTATCCGACGATGGAGGAGCTGAAGCAGCACACGATGGAGGCGTACCGCCCCGAGTTCCCCAAGGAAGTGAAGCCCGGCGACATCATCGTCGCCGGCCGCAATTTCGGCTGCGGCTCGCGCCGCCCGGGCATCGTGCTGCGCGAGGTCGGCATCGCGGCGATCGTCGCGGAATCCGTCGTCGCGGCTGTTCCTGCGCAACAGCATCGCGCTGCCCATGCCGATCTTCGTCGTGCCCGGCATCACCGGCCTGGTTGAAGACGGCCAGATGCTCGAGCTCGACTACGCCGGCGGAGCGGCGACGAATACGGCATCCGGCGAGAGCCTGAAGTTCAAGCGCTACCCGAAGATGATCGAGCAGATCTTCGAATGCGGCGGCCTGCCGAGCCTCGCCCGGCAGCGCTATCTGCGCGAGCAGGGCGGCGCGCCGCAAGGCGCCTGACCTGCGCGGCGGAAACCCGATGTCCACCCGCAAGGTTCCCGCCGTCCTGATGCGGGGCGGCACGACCAAGGGCGTCATCTTCAAGGCGGCCGACCTGCCCCGCGATCCCGCCGCGAGGGATCGCCTGCTCCTGCGCCTGATGGGCAGTCCCGATCCGTACGGCAAGCAGATGGACGGCATGGGCGGGGGCTCGTCGAGCACCAGCAAGGTCGTCCTCCTGTCGCCGTCGCGACGCGACGACTGCGATGTCGACTACCTGTTCGGCCAGGTCGCCATCGACCGTCCGCTGGTCGACTGGTCGGGAAGCTGCGGAAACCTGGTTCCCGCCGTCGCCGCCTATGCGGTCTCGGAAGGGCTTCTATCCGCGCCGCGCGACGGCTCGGCCGCGGTCGGTATCTGGCAGGTCAACCTGCAAAGGCGGCTCGTCGCTCACGTTCCGGTCGCCGGCGGCGAGGTCGTCGAGGCAGGCGACCTGCCGCTCGACGGCGTCGCCTTTCCCGGCGCTGAGATCCGGATCGAGTATCCCGATCCGGCCGGGGCCGACGGCCCCCTCCTCCCGACCGGTCGGCCGGTCGACGAACTGGATGTCCCCTCGCTTGGACGCCTCCCGGCGACGCTGATCGACGCGGGCATGCCGACGGTCCTGATCGAGGCCCGGGCGATCGGCCTCGACGGCACCGAGCTGCCGCCACGGATCGACGACGACGCTACGCTCCTGTCGCTTTGTGAGGAAATCCGCGCCGCGGGTGCGGTCGCCATGGGCCTCGCCGACGCGGCCTCCGATGCGAGCTCCGCGCGGCTTCATACCCCGAAGCTCTGCCTCGTCGCCCCGCCCGCGGGCTATCGCGCCTCGGGCGGACGCCTCGTCGCGGCGACCGAAACGGACATTCTCGCCCGCATCCTGTCGATGGGCAGGCTGCACCACGCCATGACCGGCACCGGCGCGGTGTCGCTCGCCGCCGCGGCGGCCATCCCGGGCACGCTGGCGGCCGGACTGGCTCCCCGCCGGCCGGGCAACCTGACGCTGCGCATCGGCCACCCTTCGGGCGTCATGTCGACCTCCGTCGAGCTCGGCCGGTCTGCCGGCGGCGGGATGACGGTGACCCGGGCCGTCATGAGCCGCACCGCTCGGCGCCTGATGGAAGGCATGGTCTGCGTTCCGGAATAAGCGTTCGCCCTCAAGGCTTCCCGAGAATCCGTTCTCCCAGCCGGAAAAGTCCCGCACGCGTGAGTATGGCGAATATGTGCGTGGCGAAGGCGTTGATCATGAACGCCCGCACGAGCTGGAACGTGGTGATGAGCGCCACGTTGAGGTGCATGACCTGCGCGGTCACGGCCATCTCCGGCACGCCGCCCGGGGCGGTGGCCAGCGCCGCGGTCGCGAAGTCGAGCTCCGTCAGCCACGCAAGCAGGCCGCCCGAGCCCAGCAGACACGACAGCAGCAGGACGATGGCGCCGGCCGACACCAGCGCATACCGGAGCAGACGCAGCACGATCTCCCGCTGAAACCTGGCTCCGATCGTGATGCCGAGCAGAAACTGGCCTGCCCAGAAGATTGGAGTCGGCATCTTGCCGTCGACCAGCCCCACCGCCGATATGACCCCCGCCCCTATCAGCGCGCCGATCATCCAGTGGTTGTTCAGCCGGCATATCCGCGCCGCCGCGACGCCGACCAGCCCCGCCATGACGGCAACGGCGATCAGCGGCGGAGAAAGGTCGACGGCATGCATCTCGGTGAAGTCGTTGCCGGGCGTGCCCACGACCAGGATCAGCGGCGGCAGGAGGCAGACGACCAGCGCGACGCGCATCGCCTGCGTCAGCGCGATCGGCTCATGCCGCGCACCTATGGAAGCGCCGACATTCGCCATTTCCACCATGCCGCCCGGCATCATCGCGAAGTACGCCGTCTTGTGATCGACGCGCGCGACCCGGGCGAACACGGTGCTGACCACCGCCCCGACCATGATCGCGCCGACGCCGAGCAACAGCATGGCGGGGATCAGCGGCGCCAACGCGACGACAACCGCACCCTTTATGTTCAGACCGACCGACAGGCCCACCGTGAACTGTCCGAGCCGCTGGCCGAAGATCGGTGTCCAGAACGAAATGCCGCTGATCGAGAGGATGGCGGCCACGACGAGCGGACCCAGGATCCACGCCAGCGGAACCCTCAGCCAGGTAGCCAGAAATCCCGCCGCCACACAGAGTATGAAGGCGATTATCGTCCGGACGGCTAGGGCGGGTGGTGTGCCCGTGCCGAAGCCGCCCCTCCGGTGGTCGTCGGGAGGCAGGTCGTCGGCGGGTTTGGACATGAGGTGATCCCGATAATGCCGAGGGCCGGCGCACAAGCGCCGGAGCGCGTGCCCCGAACTGTCTCCTGCGAAAGGCGCGCGGTTTCGGCCGGACTAGTCCTGGTCGACCCGGACCTGCTGGAGGGTTTCCGCCAGGATGTAGGGCATCAGCCCACCCCGGCGCACATAATCGAGCTCGGCGGCCGTATCGATCCGCAGCGTCACCGGGACGACTTTCGTCTCGCCGCCGCTGCGGCGGATGACGAGGTCGATCGACTGACGCGGCTTCACGTCGTCGTGCAGTCCCTGCAGATCGAAAATCTCGGTCCCGTCGATGCCGAGGGTTTCCACCGTTTCGCCGTCCGTGAACTGTAGCGGCAGCACGCCCATGCCGACGAGATTGGTGCGGTGGATGCGCTCGAAGCTCTCGGCGACGACGGCGCGGACGCCGAGCAGCCGCGTTCCTTTGGCAGCCCAGTCGCGGGCGCTGCCGGTGCCGTATTCCTTGCCGGCGAAGACGATGAGCGGCACGTCCTCCCGCCGATAGCGCCACCGACGCCTCGTAGATCGTCATCTGACATCGCCGTCCGGCTGAAAGGCGGTGAACCCGCCCTCGACGCCGGGCACCATGCGGTTGCGACAGCCGCACATTGGCGAAGGCGCCGCGCACCATCACCTCGTGGTTCATGCGCCGGGCGCCGTAGTTGTTGAAGTCGGCCGGGCGGACACCGAGACCCTGTCAGATAGTCGCCGGCCGGCGACTCGCGCTTGATGGTGCCGATGGGGCTGATGTGGTCGGTCGTGACGGAATGTCCGAGCATGGCGAGCGCGCGTGCCCCCTCGACGTCGCAGAGCGGCGAACTCGCGGAATTCCGGTGCGAGGAAGGGCGGCTCGCTTGATGATAGCTGGATGCCTCCGTCCCAGGGATAGATGTCGCCCGTCGGTCTCGGAATCTCCTCCCAAAGCGGGTTGTCGCCGGCCGGATCACCGCCGTAGACCTCGCGGTAGAACTCTGGGTTGGCCGCGAGCGCCAGCGCGTCTGCCAGTTCCTCGTCGCGTCGGCCAGATGTCGCGCAGGAAGACCGGCTCCGCCGTCCGGTCGTGCCCGATGCGGCTCGCTTCGTCGAAATCGATGCCTTACCGTGCCGGCGAGCGCGAAGGCCACCACGAGCGGCGGGCTCGCGAGGAAGGCGGCACGCACGGCGGCATGGATGCGGGCCTCGAAGTTGCGGTTCCCGGACAGGACCGCGCAGGCGACGAGCGCCGCTCTCTGCGATCGCGTTCCTCCAGATCGCCGTCGAGCGGCCCGGAAGCGCCGACGCATGTCGCGCAGCTGTATCCCGCCACCGCGAAGCCGAGCGCGTCGAGGCTCTCCTGCAGACCGGCGGCCTCCAGATAGCGGCTGACCACGCGCGAGCCGGGCGTGAGCGACGTCTTTACCCAGGGCTTCGGAACAAGGCCCCGCTCGCGTGCCTTGCTGGCCACCAGGCCGGCGGCCAGCATCACGCTCGGGTTGGACGTGTTGGTGCATGAGGTGATCGCGGCGATCACGACATCGCCGTCCTGCACCGTGCTCCTCGTCCGTCCGCGGAGCCCCCCGGCGGCCGCGCTCTCCGGCTTGCCGTAGCCGCCTTTTTCGAGCGGCGTCGCCAGCGCGTCCGCGAAGCGGGCCTTGAGCTCGGTCAGTGCGAGCCTGTCCTGCGGGCGCTTGGGGCCGGCGAGCTCGGCCGTGACGGCGGAAAGGTCGAGCTCCAGGGTACGAGCTGTAGTCGACCTCCCCGTCGCGCGCCGCGCCGAAGCAGCCCTGGGCGCGGAAATAGGTCTCCACCGCCTCGACGACCTCGTCGGACCGGCCGGTCTGGCGCAGATAGCGGCACGTCTGGTCGTCGACGGGGAAATACCCGATGGTCGCGCCGTACTCCGGCGCCATGTTCGCGATCGTCGCGCGGTCCGGCAGGGTGAGGTTCTCCACGCCCTCGCCGAAGAATTCGACGAACTTGCCGACGACGTTCGCCTTGCGCAGGAGCTCGGTCACGTGCAGCACGAGATCGGTCGCGGTGACGCCGCTTTGCAAGGACCCGCTCACGCGCACGCCGACGACGTCGGGCATCAGGAAATAGACCGGCTGTCCCAGGACTGCCGCCTGCGCCTCGATGCCGCCCACCCCCCAGCCGACTGTGCCGAGCCCCGAGATCATGCAGGTGTGGGAGTCCGTGCCCACCAGCGTGTCGGGGAAGCAGGCTCCGTCGCGCAGTCCGAGGCCCGGCGCCAGGTATTCGAGGTTGAGCTGATGCAGGATGCCCGCGCCCGGCGGAAACAGCCGGATGCCGTCATAGGTCCTCGTCGCCCATTTTACGAACTCGTAGCGCTCGCGGTTGCGCTCGATGTCGAGCGCCATGTTCCGCGCCATCGCGTCCTGGGTGCCGTGGTAATCGACGGTCAGCGTGTGATCGAGCGCCATGTCGACGGGGATCGTCGGGCCGACCGTGCCGGCATCCGCCCCGGTGCGGCTGACGGCTCCCCGGATCGCGGTGAGGTCGCCGAGGAGCGGAATGCCCGCCGCGCAGTTCAGGACGAGCCGGGCGACGGTGAACGGCACCTCGCTCTCGCGCGCGTCGTTCGCCCCCCAGTTGGCGAGGTCGCGGATATGCCGGTCTGTGACGCGCCGTCCGTCGCAGTTGCGCACCACCGATTCCAGTACGATCCGCAAGACCACCGGCAGCCGGGAGATCGGCCCCACACGGGCCGCCTCGAGCGCCGGGAGAGAAAACCACCGCCGCGTCCCGAGCCCCCCGAGATCGATCTCCGACTGTGCGATGGCGCGAAGTTCACATGACATGTCGTTACTCGCGATGAACTATTGGGCGGCCGAGGCCCGAACAGGCGAAACGGCCGGCTTGAGGAACCCGGTGAGATCGCGGATCGAGGCCAGCGTCTCGAGGCGGTCGACCTGGTCGAGGAAGCGCTGCGCCGTGCCGGCGTCCAGCAGCCCAGCTGACAGGATGGCGAACTTGGCGCGGTGCTCTTCGGGCGTGCAGGGATCGACCGGCGTGCCGCGACAATCGAGAACCATGTCCTCTCGCACCTCGCCATTGGCGAGGGTCAGCGTGACACGCGCCCCGAATTGCCGGGGATAGACGGCTTCGATGTCGGGATCGACGACGATCTCGACACGGCTGGCGAGCGCCAGGACGGCCTCGTCGCGCAGCGCGTCGCCCTGGAACATGCGCGGGTCGCGCGGATCGCCCAGCAGCGCGACCGCGGCGCAGAAGGGGATGCTGTATTGCGCGCCCATCGTGTCCACGGGCGCCGGCTCGCCGTTGTTGCGCGCGGCGTAACTGCTGACGCCGACCTTGATCCCGGCGATTTCGGCGGGCGCCAGCGGCCCCTCGCCGCGCAGCGCCACGGCGAGCTGGACCACCGCCTGGATCCATCCGCAGATCGGATAGACCTTGAACCAGACGTCGCCCACGGCCCAGTTCGAGCCGAGGTCGCGCGTCAGCAGGTCCGGGTCGGCGTCGTCCCCGCCATAGACCTCCAGCAGGCCGAACTTGCTGTCGATGGCGTGCGGCGGACCGGAGAAGCCCCGCTCGGCGAGCTGGCAGGCGCGAACGCCGGCCTCGGCCGCCCGTCCCAGATGCAGCCGCTTGACCATCCCGCCGCCGTGCCCCGCAGCGAAGCTCTTGATGCCAGATGCCGCAGAGCAGGCCAGCCCCACCGCCGAGGCGAGCTTGTCGGCGGAAAGCCCCCGCGTGACGCCGGCGGCGACCGCCGCGGCCACCGGGGCAAGAAGGCTCGTCGTGTGGAACCCCCGCCGCGCCGGCTGGACTCCTATGGCGAGGCCGATCCGGTGCATGATCTCGTAGCCCGCGATGACCCCGCCGAGGACGCGCTCGCCCGAGGCGTCGACCGTCTCGCCGGCCGCCAGCGCCGCGGGTATCACGGTCGCCGCGGGATGCACCACCGAGGCGGCGATCAGGTCGTCGAGCTCGAAGGCGTGGATCGCGGTCCCGTTGCACAGCGCCGCCGCCGGCGCCGGGAAGGTCCGCGCCTGCCCGAATACGGTCGCGACGCCGGGCGCGTTTTCGGCGACGACCTCCTCGTGGAGGATCCGCGTCCATTCCTGCTCGACGCCGAACATGCCGCAACCGAGCCCGTCGACGAGGCAGCCCTTGGCCTGCCGCAGGACATCCGGCGCGACCTGCCGCGCCTCCAGCCCCGAAAGGAAGGCGACCAGGTCGTATCCGCGTTGCGTCGTCATCGCTCTGATCTCCGGGGCCCGCGGCCCGAACCTTGCCCGCTACCGACAGGCACCTAGAGCCGGATGATCCCGACCCCGTCCTCGATCTCGATCACCGTTCCAAGCGGCTCCGACAGCCGCTTGAGCCGGTCCAGGATCTTGCGACCGTTCTCCGCGTCCGCCATGCGCGGGCGGCCCTCGGTGTGCGGATGGGCACCGCGTCCGGTCGGGCGCAGCATGGCCGCCTCCGCGTCGGCGTTCCGCCCCATCTCGACCGGGTGAAGCCTGATCTCGCGGACGCTGCTTCCGTCCATGGCGAGGCTCACGACGGCCGAGCTCCACCACACCTCCCGCGCGGCGTCCATGCCCGGATGCAGCGGTTCGACGGCGGGATTCAGCGTCGGCAACCGCTCGACATCGTGGCCGAAGGCCTCGTAGCTGTCATAGGGCACGCGCCGGATGAACTCCGACTGGGCGATGAAATTGCCCATGCCGTAGAAGATCGGCTTGCCGTCGTGGATCTCGATGCCCAGCGTCTTGTGCCAGCCGTGGCCGATATAGATGTCCGCCCCGGCGTCGAGCGCGGTCCTGGCGAATGCGCGCGCGAAGCCCGGCGGCTCGTCGCCCCGCTTGCCCTCGGCGATGTTGAAATGGTGCGCCACCATCACGAAGTCGGCCATCGCGACGGCCTCGCCGATGGAGCGCAGGTTGCCCGCCAGGTCGCCCTGGTGCAGCGAACTCTCGATCGAGAATGCGTCGCCGGGCACGAAGCGGGCCCTGCTGCTGGTCGACTGGTCGGCAGGCAGCGACAGCCGGATCGAGCCGTCCGTGGCGCGGGAACCGATTCCGAGCGTCTCGACGATTCGGCCGAGCTGGGCGGCGGCTTCAACGTCGATGCCGAAGTCCATGGAGACGCGCAGCGGGTTCACGCCGGGGCGGCCGCGAAGCGTGGCCTTCGGCAGCCCCGCCCACTCGTGCCCCTTGTTGCCCGAGCTGACGGATATCAGCGCCATCCGCCCCTTGCGGCTTTCGAAATAGGCGGGCTCGCGCGCCTCCTCGAGATCGCGCCCCGTTCCCGCCGGCACGATGCCCGCATGGCGGCAGGCCCGGATCGTCGCGTCTATGCCGGACGCGCCGAAGTCGAAGCTGTGGTTGTGGGCAAGCGACATCATGTCGATGCCCGCCCATGCCAGCTCGCCCGCCAGCTCCGGCTCGGCGATCATGTAGCTCGCCGTCCAGTCGCCTCGCGCCGGCCAGTCGAGATCCTCGAAGTCCCCGAAGTTGACCTCGAGATGCGCATACGCCGCGTCGGCGGACCGGAGCAGGTCGCAGACGGCGAGGAACTCCGGGTCGTCATGCATTGAGAACGGGCGGGCGATCATGCATTCGCCCGCCAGCGCCATCGTCCAGTTCCTGTTCGCCGTCATGGCCTGCCCCGTCGCCCCGATCAGTCGAAGGCCGCCGGTCCGAGCAGGTTCTCGCGGAACCTGTTCTTGATGTGGACGCCGTCACGCAGCCTGATCGACATCGGATAGCGCTGGGTGTTGACCTTCATGTCCATGAAGACCGGACCGGGCGCGGAATAGATCGCCTCGATCGCCGCCCCGAGATCTTCCTTCGCGACGACCGTCTTCGCGCTGGCGAAGCCGCACGCCTCGGCCACGCCCGCCAGGCTGACGCCGCGGTTGGTGTGCGTCGGCTGCATGCCGGTCTCGCTGTAGTGCTCGTTGTCGATGACGACGAGCGCGAGGTTCGAGGGCTTCTTCGCCCCCAGCGTCGCGAACGCGCCGAAGCCCATCAGCATCTCGCCGTCGCCGGTGAGCACGACGACGCGGCGATCCGGCTGCGCCAGGGCGAGCCCCAGACCGATCATCGCGGCCGCGCCCATCGCGCCCCACAGATAGAAGGTGTTCGGGATGGTCGGCGGTCCCCGCATCGTAGGTGGTCGAGCCGAGCCCGGTGACGATCAGCGCATCGCCGCGCGCCGCCAGTATGGCGCCGACGACATCGCGGCGGTCCATCGTGCCTGTCACGCTTTCAGCCATCGTCACTTGCTCCAATCCTTGAAACCGACCAGGCGCTGGCCGAGCAGAACGGCGATCGCGCGGCTCGATCCGAAAGCCATCCGCGAGGCCGCGTAGACCGTGTCCCCGACGTCCTCGGGCTTGTCGGCGCGCTGAACCACGACTCCCGCGGCTTCGAGAACGGCCCCCGTGCTCTGGCCCATCGGCAGCTGCCAGGGATTGAACTCGCCCCACTCGCCGCGCATCGTCACCAGCATCAGCAATGGAAACCGGCACTCGAGCGACAGGCTCAGCATGTTGATGCAGTTGCCGACGCCGGAGGACTGCATGAGCAGCACCCCCTTGCGGCCGCCGAGCCATCCGCCGGCCAGCATGGGAATGCCCTCTTCCTCCGTCGTCAGCGAGACCGTCTCTATCGCCGGGTCCGCCTCGCAGGCTTTGATGAGCTTCGTATGCCCGGCGTCGGGCACGAATCCGACCAGACCGATCTCCGCCTTCTTCACAGCGTCGAAGATGTCGTCGGGCCAGCTCTTTTGGCTTTCCTGGGTCACTTCCACTCCGTTGGTCTATCCCGCGGCCGCCGACCGGCCGCGGGTCAGTAGGGAAACGTCGCCCTGCCCCGGCCGATGGCTCGTCGGAAAGGCGGGTGCGCCCCCGCCGCGTCGGCGGAGGCGCGATTGCGCTCGTCAGAGCTCGCCGCGCACGCCCGAAGCCTCGATGACCTCGGACCACTTCTCGATGTCGGACCGGATCTGCGCGCCGAACTCCTCCGGCGTGTTTCCGATCAGACGGTTGCCGGTGGGCTCGAACCGCTCCTTGACCTCGGGCAGGTTCAGGACGCGGTGGGTCTCCTCGTAGACCTTCTCCACGATCGCGGGGTCGGTGCCGGCGGGCACCAGCATTCCGTACCAGAGATCGGCCTCGAAGCCGTCGAAGCCGTCGTGCTCGGCGACGGCCGGCACGTCCGGCAGGGCCGGGCTGCGCTCGGGGCTCGTGACGGCGAGCGCCTTCATCGTGCCTTCCTTGATGTGCGGCATGGCGGTCAGGATCGACACGAACATGAAATCGATATGCCCGCCGATCAGCGCCGGGATCGACGGCCCCGAGCCCGGATAGGGAATGTGCACGATGTCGATGTCGCCCATGACCTTGAGAAGCTCGCCCGAAAGGTGCGCGCCACCGCCTGCGCCCGACGAGCCGAAGTCCAGCTCGCCCGGATTGTTGCGCGCGAGCTCGATCAGTTCCTCGAAGCTCTCCGCCTCGACCGACGGATGCGCGACGAGAACGAACGGCAGCGACGAGACCATCGTGACGGGCTCGAAGTCCTCGATCGGGTTGTACGTCACCGCATCCGTGAACAGCTGCGGGTTGATCGCGATCGTCGCGTTGGTGGTCAGCAGCAGCGTGTAGCCGTCGTTGGCCGCGCGTGCCACGTACTGGGTGCCGAGGTTTCCGTTCGCGCCGTCACGGTTCTCGACCACGACGGACTGGCCCCAGGTGTTGGAGAATTCCTGGGCCAGAAGACGGCCCATGATGTCCGTCCCGCCACCGGCGGAGAACGGGATGACGATCCTCACCGTGTCGGTGGGATAATCGGTGTCCTGAGCATGGACAACCGAAGTAGCGGTCAGAGCGACCGCGGTGGCCGCGACAAGCAAGCGAATTCCAGTATGCACGTCGATTCCTCCCTTTGGTCTTCGTGATGTTGACCGGGAGGCTAGTCAGGCCTCGCTATAAGCTCAATGCGGAAAAAGACAATACTACTATAAGGACCAGGCATGCTGAACCGAGGCGCGTCATGTCTTCAGGTGCTGCTTCATCGCCGTCCGGACCGCATCCCGGGTCAGGTGAGGCGCCAACATCTCGATGAAATCATAGATGAATTTCGGCAGATAGGTATTTGGTCTCATCGTCACGTAGGATGTGCTGGAATCGAACAGGTCGCTGACGTCCCGGACGCCGATCCGGTTGTCGCGCTCGCGATCGACCGCCAGCGTCGCGAGGATGGATATGCCGAGTCCCAGCTCGACATACGTCTTGCTCACATCCGCATCGACGGCGCTGAACAGGACGTTGGGCTCGACACCCGCCTCCTTGAATGCGTTCATGACCTTCCAGCTCCCGCTGCGGCGGGGGTCGTGGAAGATCATGGGATAGCTTCCGATTTTCTCCAGCGTCAGCGGGTCGGCCTCGAGCAGGGGATGGCCGGGCTGGGCAATGAGGCTGCGGGTGATCTCGAAGGCCGGCAGCATCAGGAGGTTGGGAAACGCGCGTAGCGTCTCGGTACCGATGGCGATGTCGGCCTCGCCGGACTCAACCGCCTCGCAAATCTCCGTCGGGTTGCCTTCCTGCAACCCGAGTCGCACCAGCGGATACTTCGTCACGAAAGCGCCGATGACCTTGGGCAGCACGTAGCGGGCATGCGTGTGCGTCGTGGCGATCGTCAGATTGCCGTCCTGCCGCGTCGAATAATCCTGCTGGATACGCGACATGGCGTCGATGTCGTTGAGAATGCGCTGCGCGATCTCGATGACGTCCTTGCCCGGGTCGGTCAGCCCGATGACCCGGTTGCGCCGGCGCTGGAAAATCTCGAACCCGAGCTCGTATTCCAGTAGCTGGATTTGTTTGCTGATCCCGGGCTGCGACGTATTGAGCGCCTCCGCCGCCGCCGAGATGTGGTTGCCCCTGCGATGGACTTCCAGAACGTAGCGCAGTTGACGAAGCTTCACGCGGGAACTCCTGGAGTCAGCGGACGCGCCGCCCGGCGCGCGAGCCTGACCGTATCATCACCACGAATTCGTTTTTCGCCATATCGGTCGCAGATCGAATGCAATGCCGGACCCGATCTTACACCTCGCCTCGTGCCGCCTTCAGGAATGCTCTCGCGCCGTCCCGCATGAACACCTTCAGGTGCACGTTGATCCAGCGGAGACCGAGATCGCGGTACTGCGATAGTGCATTGAGATCGTTCTGCAGGTTGATGCCTGGCGCCCGGCCGGCCGCCGCCACGCGCCCGATAGCCTCGTCGACCCTGGCGCGGACCCTCGGATGCGTCGCCTGCCCCTTCAGGCCCATCGACGCGGCCAGATCGAAGGCGCCGACATAGAACACGTCGATTTCCTCGAGCTCCAGCAGGCCGGGAAGATTGTCGATCGCCCGTTCCGATTCGATCATGGCCACGAGAAGCTTGGCCGTATGGTCGCCTTCCCAATGCGACAGGCCGTCGATCGCAGCGCGGGCCTGCTGGACATCGTCGACATGCGGGACCTGGATGCCGTCGACGCCGCAGCTCAGGTAGCGGTTCGCGAGTTCCGGCTCCTGCGACCAGGGCCGGACCACCGATGCCATCCCCGCACCGCGCGCGGCCCGGGCGAGGTTCTCGACCTCGCGGAAGTCGGTGGCGCTGTGCTCGCAGTCGATGAACACGGCATCGAAGCCGATCTCCGCGACGAACTCGACCAGCGCGGGCGTCGGATAGTCGGTATTGCAGACGGTGACGAGCCCGCCGTCGCGCAACCGCTGCTTCACGCTCGTCATCGGCTCTTCCCCGCCCCTCCCGACGGCCGCACGTGGCGCGCGATCTCCGTATGGTCGGCGCCCGCTCCCAGCGAGGCGTCGGCGTCGTTCCACACTTTCAGGCACGCGCCGCTGAGCTCGGCCGGGACATCGCAGGCCCTCGCCACTTCCATCGCCAGGGACAGGTCCTTCACCATCAGGCTGAGCGCGAAGCCGGAATCGTATGCCTCGTTCAGGATGAACTGCCGGAACTTGTTCTCCGTCGCGTTGTTCTTGCCCGTCGACGCGTTGAACACGCCGACGAGGGTCTCGGGCTCGATCCCGAAGCGCTCGCCGACGACGACCGCCTCGGCCGCCGCGGCCATGCCGGCCGCCGATACCATGTTGTTGAGCACCTTGGCGGCATGGCCGGCGCCGATGGGGCCGACATGGATCGGCGTGCCCATCGCCTCGAACAGCGGCCGGTTCGCCTCCGCCACTTCGGCATCGCCGCCGACCATGATGGCGAGCTGGCCGGAGACTGCCCGCTTCACCCCGCCCGACACCGGCGCGTCGAGCAGCTCGATCCCGTGCCTGTCGAGATCGGCCTTCAGATCGCGCGTGCCGACGGGAGACGAGGAGCTCATGTCGATGATGACCCCGCCCTTGGCCATGCTGCCGGCGAGGCCGCTCCTGCCGTCGTCGCCTAACACGACCTTTCGGACGATCTTTCCGTCCGGCAGCATGGTGATGACGATGTTGCAGCTCTGCCCGAGCTCGCCGGGATCTGCGACCCAGGCGCCGCCGGTTTCGGCCGCGAAGGCCTCGGCGCGCTTCGGATCGGCGTCGCAAACCGTGACGTGCCACCCCGCGGCGGCCAGATTGGCGGCCATCGGCCTGCCCATGTTGCCAATGCCGATGAATCCGATCCTGGCTTCCGACGAGCCCGCTCCTGCCATCGCTTCTCTCCCTGACGCAGATGCGCCGGACCGGGGACGTCACCCCGTTCCGACGCGTTGATGCCCTGAATCGCAGTCACGCTCGGGTGGGCGCCCCCCGATGCGCGACGAAGGTTGCCGGTCTAGGCGTTGGGAGACGCGGCGGCCGCTTCCTGGCCGTTGCGGGCCACCGCCCCCTCCAGCGCCGCCCGGGCGGCGTTCTGCCCGGCGAGCCGGCCGAACACCGCTCCGCTCGTCAGCCCGGTCGCTCCGGGATAGTTGAAGTAGAAGAGGCCGCCGACCATCTCGCCCGCCGTATAGAGCCCCTGGATGGGCCGATGGTTGGTGTCGACCACCTGCGCGTCGGTCGTGATCTTCAGCCCGCCGAAGGTGAAGGTGATGCCGCAGGTCACCGCATAGGCCTCGAACGGCGGGTTTTCGATCGGCATCGCCCAGTTCGATTTCTCGATGGCCAGCCCGGCCGTCGCCTTTCCGTCCTTGACCGTCGGGTCGAACGCGCACGTCGCGCTTGACGGAGGCATTGTATTCCCGGATCGGTCTTGAGGAACTCGGTTCGTATCCACGTCGTCGAGCTTCGCCGCCAGCTCCTCGATGCGTGTTCGCGATGACCTTCGTCACGTGCCTCGACGGTACTCCGGCCGCAGGAGGTGCGTGACCGAGGAATCGAAGATCTGCCACGCGAACTGCACCGGCTGCTGGAGGATGATGCGCCCGTACTTGGCATAGGTGTAGTTGCGGATGTCGGCGCCCTCGTCGAGGAAGCGCTTGCCGTCGCCGTTGACCATGATCGCGAACGGATAGCTGTCGCGCTCGTAAGTCGTCGACCGTCGCGAGGTCGCCGAAGTCGGTCGCATACCGCTCCCAGCCGACCGCATGGCAGCCCGACCAGTGGCCCGCCGGCTGCGCGCCGATGCGCAGCGCCATGTCGAGGCCGTCGCCGCGTGTTGAACTTGCTGCCGCGCACTTTGGCCAGGTCCCATCCGGGCCCGAGATGACTGCGCGCGCCACTCCGCGTTCGCTTCGAATCCGCCGCAGGCGAGGATCGACGCTGGCCGCGTTTATCGTCGCGCGTCTCGAACCGATCTTGGCCACGACGCCGTTCGACGCCGTCGTCGGAATGGAGGCCAGTTCGCGCACCCAGGCGTCATAGACGATGCTGACGCCGGCTTTCTCGGCCGCCTGGTACAGCGTGTCGACGAGACCGGGCCCGCCGCCCCAGCCGCGAGCGTCGCGCCGCCCCAGAATGTGTAGCTTGCCGTCGACCTTGAACGACTGTCGTCCGAACTGCGGCAGGAAGCGCACACCCCTGCTTGCATCCAGTGCATCGCCTGGTTGCTTCCGCGCACGAGTAGCTCGCAGAGGTCCGGATCGGTGCGGTTCTGCGTGATGCGCGCCATGTCGTCGAAGAACTTGTCTTCGGTGTAGCTCCCGAAGTCGCTCTTCCTCTCTTCTTCGGTCAGATCGGGCGACAGCGCCAGGATGTCGTCCGAGCCGTCATAGACGAAGCGCATCAGGCCTTCGGTATACGAGCTGTTGCCGCCGCGCTCGTCCTTCGGCGCGCGCTCGAGCAGCAGGACGCTCGCGCCCTCTCGCGCGCCGAAATCGCCGCACACAGCGCCGCGTTGCCGCCGCCGACGACGATCACGTCGTACCGGCTCTCCAGCTCCATAATGCACTCCTCGCAAATTTCTCGTTCCGATCCGGCCGGCCTTTGCAGCCGGGCGGACCAAGTCTGTAACAAACGACGGCATACCCTGCCAGAATATCTGGCAATCGCTCAATTCCTGGGAATTATACTGAGAAGACTGCCGCCATGCCGGCAGGGAAAGGACATAGTCCTTTCTTGCCATATGCTTGGAACGGATTCAGTCACGCGACCCGGCATTGGAGGCACTCAGCCTGTCCGCCACGGCACTGAATCGAACGAGGACGCCGGCGCCCACGCGCGCCCGCGACATAAAGATTTCTTTATGCGCCGCTTACGGCGATCCTCCGGCTGTCCGTGTGTGCCCTGTCGAGGGTTCGCGGACCGGTGTCCGACACCGGACACCACGTCAATATCTTGAATGGCGGACCGGTGGATCGTCCTAGTGGGAGATCATCCACGGCCTGCGTGAGGGAAAACCCTTGGCCGCTCCGGCGCTCGCCGAAGCGTCCGCGCTCGTGCGCTTCGGCCCGCAGCAGGAGCAGCCGGCGCCGTGCCTGGAGCTGCGTTTGGGGTCGTGCGCCGAGCGCTCGTTCACAGCATGCGCCGCCATCCGCCCCCTGTCCCGCGCCGCCAGTTGCGGCGCGGTCAGGAGAACCCGTTCCGCCGGAGCCTCGCACTCCGGGCAGGGACAGGGATCGGCATAGCTCGACATCGGGCGCAGCGCCTGGAACGCGCCGTGCTGATCGCAGAGATAGTCGTAGATGGGCATGGCGGGCCTCACAGATCCGGAGCGAGCGGCATGTCGATCGAGCCGTCGAGGAACTTCGTCGGGCCGTCCTTGCTCGGCATGATGTCGAAGTCGAAGATCTCGGTCGGCAGCCACAGCGTGGCGCAGGCGTTCGGGATGTCGACGACGCCGCTGATGTGGCCCTGCACCGGCGCGGTGCCGAGGATCGAATAGGCCTGCGCGCCCGATGTAGCCGAACTTCTTCAGGTACTCGATGGCGTTGAGGCAGGCCTGGCGATAGGCGACGTGGACGTCGAGGTAGTGCTGCTTGCCGGCCTCGTCGACCGAGATGCCCTCGAAGATCAGGTAGTCGTCGTAGTGCGGCGTGATCGGGCTGGGCTTGAAGATCGGGTTCTTGATGCCGTACTTCGCCATGCCGCCCTTGATCAGGTCGACCTTCATGTGGACCCAGCCGGCCATCTCGATGGCGCCGCAGAAGGTGATCTCGCCGTCGCCCTGGCTGAAGTGCAGGTCGCCCATGCGAGAGGCCGCGCGCCGTCGACATAGACCGGGAAGAAGACCTTCGAGCCGCGCGACAGGTCCTTGATGTCGCAGTTGCCGCCGTGCTCGCGCGGCGGCACGGTGCGCGCGCCCTCGGCCGCGGCCTTGTCGCGCGCCTCGCCCTTCAGCTTGCCCATGTGCGCGGTAGGCCCGGCGTAGGGCGCGTGGCCAGCGGCGGCACGCGGTCGGGATCGGTGGCGAACAGCGCCTTCTCGCGCTTGTTCCACATGTCGAGCATCTTGTGGTCCGGCAGGCAGCCGATCAGGCCGGGATGGATCAGGCCGGCGAAGCGCACGCCCGGGACGTGGCGCGGCTGCGCGTGAACATGCCCTCGAAGTCCCAGATCGACTTCTGCGCCTCGCGGGAAGTGCTCGGTCAGGAAGCCGCCGCCGTTCTGCTTGGAGAAGAAGCCGTTGAAGCCCCACAGGCTGTCGGGCTTGGCGCCGATGTCGAGCATGTCGACGACCAGCAGGTCGCCGGGCTCGGCGCCCTTCACGCCGATCGGGCCGGACAGGAAGTGCACCTGCGGCAGGTCGACGTCGCGCACGTCGTCGGCGTTGTCGTTGTTCTTGATCTGGCCGCCGGTCCAGTCGAAGGTCTCGAGGATGAAGTCGTCGCCCGGCTTGACCCACTCGGCCATCGGGATGTCCGGATGCCAGCGGTTGTGGATGTTCGCGTTGTCGTAGGGGCTTTCGCCGAGGTCGACTTTGATCAGCGTGTCGGGCATGGGAGCACCTTTTCTGCGCTGTTGTACGGTGTCGAGGCGGTCAGACGGACAGGAATTTCGAGACGTCGGCCTCGTCGATGCCGTCGCGCGGGTCTCGTGCACGAGGCGCCCGCCCTCGATGACGAACAGGCGGTCGGCGACGTCGAGCGCGAAGCTCAGCACCTGCTCGGACACGACGATCGAGAGTCCGCGCTCGTCGCGGATCTGTTGAGCGCGCGCGCCGATGTCCTTGATGATCGAGGGCTGGATGCCCTCGGTCGGCTCGTCGAGCAGCAGCACCTTGGGCCGGTGACCAGCGCGCGGGCGATGGCGAGCTGCTGCTGCTGGCCGCCCGACAGGTTGCCGCCCGCGCCGGCCTTCATGTCCAGCAGCACCGGGAACAGCGCGTAGATGTCGTCCGGCACCGTCGTCTCGCCGGTCGTCGCAGGCCGGTCTCGATGTTCTCCTCCACCGTGAGGGTCGGGAAGATCATCCGGCCCTGCGGCACGTAGCCGATGCCGTTCGCCACGCGCTTGTGGGTCTTGAGCGCCGACGACGTCCGCGCCGCCGACGGTGATCGTGCCGGAGCGCGTCGGCAGGATGCCCATCAGCGCCTTGAACAGCGTGGTCTTGCCCATGCCGTTGCGGCCCATGATGGCGACGATCTCGCTCGGGCTCGATCCGGGCGTTCAGGCCGTGCAGGACCTCGCTCTGGCCGTAGGCGACATGCAGATCGTCGATCGGTCAGCATCGCGCGTTCCTCCTCAGTGGCCCAGATAGACTTCGATGACCTTCGGATCGGCCTGGACCTTCTCCATCGAACCTTCGGCCAGGATCTTGCCCTGGTGCATCACCGTCACCTTGTGGGCGATGTCCTTGACGAAGTCCATGTCGTGCTCGATGACGATCACCGAGCGGTCCTTGCAGATGCGGTTGAGCAGCTCGGCGGTCATCTCGCGCTCGGGACGCTCATGCCGGCGACCGGCTCGTCGAGCATCAGGAGCTCCGGGTCCTGGATCAGCAGCATGCCGATCTCCAGCCACTGCTTCTGGCCGTGGCTGAGCAGCGCGGCCTCGCTGTCGAGCTGGTCCGCCAGGAAGATCTCTTCGGCGACCTCCTCGATGCGCGCGATCACCTCCGCCGTGCCGCTTGAAGGCCAGCGCGCCGAACACCGTGAGCCGCCGGGGTAGCTGAGACTCGAGGTTCTCGAACACGCTGAGGTTCTCGTAGATCGACGGCGTCTGGAACTTGCGGCCGACGCCGGCGTGCACGATCTGGTGCTCGCGCATGCGTCGGCAGCTCCTGGTCCTTGAAGCTTGACAGCCGCCGGTCGCCCGCGTCTTGCCGCAGATCAGGTCGAGCAGCGTGGTCTTGCCGGCGCCGTTCGGGCCGATGATCACGCGCATCTCGTCGTGGTCGACGTAGAGGTTCAGGTCGTCGATGGCCTTGAAGCCGTCGAAGGAGACCGTCAGTCCTTCGACCGCGAGGAGGAAGTCCGTCCCGTGGATGGGGGTCTGCGGGAACCATAGTCCGTCGCTCCCTATTCGGCCGCGGCGGCCGACGGGCGCGGCCGGTTCGGACTGCGCGGCGCGACGGCCGCTTGCGCAGAGCCGCGGCAGGCGCGGCCGGATATGGTCCTGCGTAGAGGCCGGCCAGGCCCATCGGGAAGAACATCACCACGGCGATGAAGAGCGCGCCCATCAGGAACAGCCAGAGCTCGGGGAACTCTCGGAGAAGAAGGTCTGCGCGCAGTTGACGAGCAGCGCGCCGTAGACCGCGCCGAGAAGCGAATGCCGCCCGCCGACGGCGCAGAAGATCACCATCTCGATCGAGGGCACGATGCCGACGAGCGACGGCGACATGAAGCCGACCTGCAGGGTGAACATCGCCCCGCCGACTGCCGCGAAGGCCGCGCCGAGGCAGAAGACGAAGACCTTGAAGTTGGCGACGTCGTAGCCGGAGAAGCGGACCCGGTCCTCCTTGTCGCGCATGGCCACGCAGGAGCCGGCCGACCTTGCTCTTGCGCACCCACTGGGCGAGCACGAGGCAGGCGAACAGCAGCGCGCGCGTTGACGAAGTAGAGCGTGAACTTGGCGCTGTCGGGCGGATGTCCCAGCCCGCAGCGTCTTCAGGTCGGTCATGCCGTTGACGCCGCCGGTGTAGCCCTGCTGGCCGATGATCAGGACCGTGAGGATCAGCGCGATCGCCTGCGTGATGATGGCGAAGTAGACGCCGCCGACGCGCCGCTTGAACATCGCAAGCCGATGATGAAGGCGAAGGCGTCGGCACCGCGACGATCGGCGACCAGCGTGAAGGGCAGGGAGTTGAACGGCTCCCACCAGCACGGCAGCTCGGTGACCTGGTTCCAGTCCATGAAGTCGGGGATGCCCGGCGTCGACTGGATCTTGGTGTTCTCCGGCGTCGAGGCCTCCAGCTTCAGGAACATCGCCATGCAGTAGCCGCCGAGGCCGAAGAACACGCCCTGGCCGAGGGTCAGGATGCCGCCCGCCGCCCCAGCACAGCACCAGCCCGACCGCGACGAAGGCGTAGGTCAGGTACTTGCCGACCAGGTTGAGCCGGAAGAGATCGAGGATCAGCGGCAGCACGACGAAGATCAGCAGCGGCCAGGATGCGCGAAGCCGACGACTTCCTCTGAGCGTGAAGAGACGGTATTTGCGGCGTCATCGTGGCGATCCTCACTTGCGGACCTTGAGGGCGAACAGGCCCTGCGGCCGCAGCATCAGGATGACGATGACCGTGAGCAGCGTCAGCACCTTGGCCATCGAGCCGGACAGGAAGAATTCGAGGATCGACTGCGTCTGGCGATGGCGAAGGCCGAGGCGACGGTGCCGAAGCAGGCTGGCCGCGCCGCCGAACACGACGACCAGGAAGGTGTCGACGATGTAGAGCTGGCCGGCCGTCGGCCCGGTCGAGCCGATCGTCGTGAAGGCCGCGCCGGCGATGCCGGCGATGCCGCAGCCGATGCCGAAGGTCAGCCGGTCGGTCCTGCCCGGTGTTGATGCCGACGGCGTCCGCCATCGTGCGGTTCTGCATGACCGCGCGCACCTGCGTGCCCCAGTGCGAGCGGTAGAGCATCACGTAGACGGTCGCCGGCGATGCACAACGGTCAGGGCCATCACGAACAGGCCGTTGAACGGGACCTCCACGAGATCGGTCACCTGGAGCGAGCCAAGCAGCCAGTCCGGGATCGGACGCCCACCTCGCGCGCGCCGAAGACCGAGCGGAAGACCTGCTGCAGGATCAGGCTCAGGCCCCAGGTCGCCAGCAGCGTGTCGAGCGGCCGCCGGTAGAGGTGGCGGATCAGCCCCACTCGACGAGCCAGCCGAGCGCGCCGGACGCCAGGAAGGCCAGCACGATGGCGACGAAGAAATAGATCCCGAACAGGTCCGGCAGGAAGGTCGCGAAGAAGGTCGAGCAGAGATAGGTGACGTAGGCGCCGAGGGTCATGAACTCGCCGTGCGCCATGTTGATGACGCCCATCTGGCCGAAGATGATCGCCAGGCCGAGCCCCATCAGCAGCAGCACCGAGAACAGGCTGAGCCCGGCGAAGCCCTGCATGGCGAAAATCGCGCCGAGCTCGCCAGCCGAATAGTCCGTCGAACATGTTGGCGCTCCGTCGTGTCACGTCCTGGAAGAGGGGGTGACGCAGGCGGGGCCGCGGCCCCGCCGTGCGACATCGAGCGCTTACTGGTAGCCTTCGGGGAACGGATCGGGCTCGATCAGGTCGGCGGTCTCGTAGACCACCTCGTACTGGCCGTCCGGCTTGGCGCGGCCGATGCGGGTGCTTGCTCCAGAGGTGGTGGTTCTCGTGGACCTTGACGTAGCCTTCGGGCGCGGTGTTGAGCTCGATGCCGGGCGATGCCGCGCGCACCTTGTCGACGTCGAAGCTGCCGGCCTTCTCCACCGCCGCCTTCCACAGCCAGGGGCCGAGATAGGCGGCCTGCGTCACGTCGCCGATGACGATGTCTGAGCCCCACATCTCCTTGAATGCCGCGACGAACTTCTTGTTGTTCGGGTTGTCGAGGCACTGGAAGTACTTCATGCACGCGTAGGCGCCCTCGATGTTCTCGCCGCCGATGCCGCAGGATCTCGTCCTCGGTCACCGAGATGGTGAGCAGCGTCGGCGCTTCGCTTGTCAGGTCGATGCCGGCCGCCTTGAGCTGCTTGTAGAAGGCGACGTTCGAGCCGCCGACGACGATGGCGTAGATGACGTCGGGCTTGCTGCAGCTTGATCTTGTTGATCAGCGAGTTGAACTGGGTGTGTCCGAGCGGGAAGTACTCCTCGCCGACGACCTCCTTGCCGTTCTTCTCGATGTGCTTGCGGGCGATCTTGTTCGAGGTGCGCGGCCAGATGTAGTCCGAGCCGATGCAGGTAGAAGATCTTCGGCGTCCTTCTCCCTCACGACCCAGTCGAGGCCGGAGATGATCTGCTGGGTCGCTTCCTGGCCGGTGTAGATGACGTTCTGCGACTGCTCGAGGCCCTCGTAGAAGGTCGGGTAGTAGAGCAGGCCGTTCTCCTTCTCGAAGACCGGCAGCACCGCCTTGCGCGAGGCCGAGGTCCAGCAGCCGAACACCGCGGCGACCTGGTCGTTGACCAGCAGCTTGCGCGCCTTCTCGGCGAAGGTCGGCCAGTCGGAGGCGCCGTCTTCCTGGATGAAGTCGATCTTGCGGCCGAGCATGCCGCCCTGCGCGTTGATCTGGGCGATGGCGAGCTTCTCGGCCTGGATCGAGCCGGTCTCCGAGATCGCCATGGTGCCGGTGACCGAGTGCAGGATGCCGACCGTCGCCGTCGTGTCGGTGACGGCGAGCTCGGTGGTGTTGACCTGGTCGGTCGGGAAATCCTGCGCGCGCAAGCCCCGGCGTGAACAGCGTCGGCACGCCAGCGCGGCGCCACCCATGCAGCACGCTGCGGCGGTCGGGCCGGAGATCGGCGGATTTCGGCGGTCGCTTGGTCATGTGTCCCTCTCCTGTCGGAAATGACGCACGCCGTCGCGGCCTGTTGTCGCTGCGCTCAGACTGGGGTCTATGCTGCGACTGCGGCAATGCGTAGAATTGCGTAGTGAGGTACGCTGAATTGCCGGCTAGGCTTTTGCTTAGCGCGGTTTAATTCGACTGCGACGCCGGAGGATGTGGCCGATGCTCGGCGAGGGCGCGCGTATGGTGCAGGTGCGAACGAAAGTCCGGCCGGCGCTGGCGGAAGCGGCATCGTGGGCGACAGGCGGGCCGACGCACGTCCGCACCTACAACCCCTGGGTCGCCAACGAGACGCTGGAGGATTACGCGCTGCGCTTCACGCGCGCGGCGTGCCGCAGCTGGTCGCCGGTTCCGGGTGCCAACACCGCGCTCGGCGCGGTCTCGTTCCTGGCTCTGGAGGCGATCGGCGGCGCGCTCACGCTCACCTACGGCTTCGACAACGCCGTCATGCGCGATCCTGGTCGTCGGCGCTCATCATGTTCCTGACCGGCCTGCCGATCAGCTATTACGCCGCCCGCTACGGCGTCGACATCGACCTGCTGACCCGCGGCGCCGGCTTCGGCTAATCGGCTCGACCATCACCTCGCTGATCTACGCGAGCTTCACCTTCATCTTCTTCGCGCTCGAGGCCGCGATCATGGCGCTGGCGCTGGAGCTGTGGTTCGGCCTGCCGCTCTGGCTCGGCTACCTGCTCAATGCGCTGGTCGTCATCCCGCTGGTGACCCACGGCTTCACGCTGATCGCACGCTTCCAGATCTGGACGCCAGCCATTCTGGCTGGTCCTGCACCTCGCTGCCGTTCGTCGTCATCGCTCTGGCTGGGCACGCGATCTCGGTCGCCTGGCTCGGCCATGCACGGGCGCCTGGGCGGCGGCGGCATCGATCCCGTGCTGATGTTCGGCGCGGCCGCGGCGCGTCGGCTTCGCGCTGATGGTGCAGATCGGCGAGCAGGTGGACTTCCTGCGCTTCCTGCCCGAGCCGCAGAAGCGCCGCAGAACGCATGCGCTGGTGGGCGGCGCTGCTGGCGGCCGGCCCGGGCTGGGTCGTGCCGGGCACGCTGAAGATGCTGGCCGGGGCGTTTCTGGCCGTCCTGCTGCTTCAGCACGGCGTCCCGCCGCGCGAGGCGATCGAGCCGACGCAGATGTACCTGGCGGTCTTCGGCAGATGTTCGTCGCGCCGGAGATCGCGCTGCTGCTCGACGGTGCTGTTCGTCGTCGTGTCGCAGATCAAGATCAACGTCACCAACGCCTATGCCGGCTCGCTCGCCTGGTCCAACTTCTTCTCGCGCCTGACCCACAGCCATCCCGGCCGCGTGGTCTGGCTGGTGTTCAACGTGCGTCATCGCGCTGATGCTGATGAAGCTCGGCGTCTTCGGCGCGCTGGAGCAGCATGCTCGGGCTTCTACGGCAACGTCGCCATCGCCTGGGTCGGCGCGATCGTGGCGGACCTCGTCATCAACAAGCCGCTCGGCCTGCGCCCGCGCGCGCATCGAGTTCAAGCGCGCGCACCTCTACGACATCAACCCGGTCGGCACCGGCGCCATGCTGCTCGCGACGCTGTGCTCCTTGCGTCGTCTACGCGGGGCTGCTCGGCGAGACCGCCGCAGGCCTTCTCGCAGCTTCATCGCGCTCGGCATCGCCCTTCATCGCCTGTCCCGCTGATCGCCTGGCCACGCGGCGGACGCTACTACCTTCGAGCCACGCGCCGAGCCGCGGCGACGTGATGCCACGCCGGCCGATGCGCATGCTCGCATCTGCGACCACGCGTTCGAGTCCGAGGACATGGCGTCCTGCCCGCCTACCGCGCGCCGATCTGCTCGCTCTGCTGCGCGCTCGAATCGCGCTGCGCCGACCGCTGCCGTCCGGAGGCGCACGATCCAGGTACAATCGGCGCGCCTCGCTGCGCGCCTGCTGCCGCCCGGCCTGGCGCGATTCCACTCTGTCGCGCTACGCCCATTTCGCCGCCGTCTTCGGGACGTTCGTCACGTCTCGACCGGGATCGTGCTGCTGCTCGTCCACCAGCAGGCGACCGCAGCGCTCCGCGACGACGCCGGCACCGCTGGCGACAGGCCCTCGGCTTCGCCTTCGGCCTCCTGTGCCCTGGTCGCCGGCGTCGTCGCCTGGCTCCAGACGCTGGCCCGCGAGAGCCAGCAGCTCGCCAGCAGCGAACGCGAGCGCCAGACCCAGCGGCTCATGGCGCGAGATCCGGGCGCACCGGCGCACCGACGCCGAACTCCAGCGCGCGAAGGACCGCGCCGAGGCAGCCAACGAGGCCAAGAGCCGCTACGTCGCCGGCATGAGCCACGAGCTGCGCACGCCGCTCAACGCCATCCTCGGCTATGCGCAGCTTCTGGAGCACGACCCGTCGATCCCCGACGCCGACGGCACCCGGCCCTGCGGGTCATCCGCCGCTCGTCGCGAGCACCTGGCCGATCTGATCGAAAGCCTGCTGGACATCTCCAAGATCGAGGCGGGCAAGCTGCGAGATCCACCGGGCCGAATGCGGACTGCGCGACATGATCGAGCAGCTCGTCGCGATCTTCGCGCATGGAAGCGGCGCGAGCGGGGCGTCGATTTCCACCTGGCAGATCGAGCCCGCGTGCCGAACGTCGTCCACGCCGACGCGCGCCGGCTGCGCCAGATCCTCATGAACCTCCTCTCCAACGCAGTGCGCTACACCGAGGAGGGCATGTCCGCTTCGCGGTCGCGATACCGCAACGAGGTCGCGACCTTCGTCGTCGAGGACACCGGCGTGGCATCCCGGTCGAAGGCGCGAGCGCATCTTCGAGCCGTTCGTGAGGCTGCAGGAACCGCGGTTCCGCGGCGCCCGGCACGGGCCTCGGCCTGACGATAACCAAGCTGCTCGTGGAGATCCTGGGCGGAGACCTGTCGTTCGACAGCGCCCCGCTCAGGGCTCGACCTTCCGCGTCCGGCTGATGCTTCCGCGGGTCAGCGAGGCCACGCCGGCAAAGGTCGCCCGGCGCATCTATGGCTATACGCGGGCCGCGTCGCCTCGTCCTGGTCGTGGACGACAACGCGGAGCATCGCTCGCTGCTCGAGGACGCCTTGCGTCCCATCGGCTTCGATCTTGCGCTGGCGGAGAATGGCGAGACGGCGCTCGTCCTGGCGACGGAGCGGCGCACCGGACCTCGTGCTGATCGACATCGCGATGCCGGGCATGAACGGCTGGACGCTGGCCGAGCGGCTGCGCCGCGAGAAGGGGCTGGCGGCGCCGATCGTCATGGTCTCGGCGCACGCCGCCGAGCAGCATGCGTCGCTGATCCAGAGCCAGGATCTGCCCGGCCACCACGACGATTTTCTCGCAAAGCCGATCGACATCGAAATGCTGTTCACGCGCATCGAGCGGCTTCTCAAGCTCGACTGGGTGCTGGATCAGGTGCCGCAGCCCCCCGCCGCCGTGTCCGCCGCGCTCGCCGGTCGACCGACCTCGCGCGCGCTCGTCGAGTCCCTGTCCATCGGTCATGTCCGCGGCGTCGAGCGTGCGCTGGCCAACATCGAGACGACGGCGCCGGCGGCCTCGGTCTTCCTGGCGGAGGCCCGCCGGCGCCTCGAGCGAACTCGATCTTGCCGGCATCGAGCAGATGATCGGGGAGGTGCGCGATGAGCGATGACACCTCGCCCACCCGCGACATCGTCCTGGTGGTCGACGACAGCCCCGAGACGCTCAGCGTCCTGATCGAGGCGATCGAGACCGCCAACATGACCGCGCTGGTCGCCCGCGACGGACTGTCCGCGCTCACCCTCGTGGAGCGCATATTGCCGGACATCGTTCTTCTGGACGCGGTGATGCCCGGCATCGACGGCTTCGAGACCTGCCGCAGGCTGAAGACGGCGCGGTCTGCCGTCGCGGCCGTTCCCGTCGTGTTCATGACCGGGCTTTCGGAAAGCGTCCACGTCGTGGAGGGCCTGCGGGCCGGCGGGGTCGACTACCTGACGAAGCCGATAAACCCGGACGAGCTCATCGCGAGGATCGCCATCCATCTCGCCAACGCCCGCATGGTGGAGGACGCCCGCCGCGCCCTCGACGCTGCCGGACAGTCCGTCCTCGCCCTGAGGCCGGACCGAACGGTCGCCTGGGCGTCGCCGGGCGCCACCGCCGCGCTCGAAGGCGCGCTCGGCGACGAGCCCGTCGCGTCTCTCGCTGCGAACCCCACGGTCGTGCGCTGGATGGAGACCATCGGCGCGACGGCACTCTCTCAAAGTCCCGAACTCGACGCTCGGCGAGAACGGACGCGGCGTGAAGCTGAAGATGATCGGCCGCTCTGCGACGGGCGACTTCCTCGTTCGCGCGACGAGCCTCGCCGCGGAACGGCCCGAAGCCGTGCTCAGCCGCGAGCTCGGCCTGACGCTGCGCGAAGGCGAGGTCCTCTACTGGCTCTGCGAGGGCAAGACCAACCGCGACATCGCCCAGATCCTCAGCCTCAGCCCGCGCACGGTGATGAAGCATGTCGAGCAGATCTTCGCCAAGATCCAGGTCGAGAACCGAACTGCCGCCGCGTCGATAGCGCTGCGTCTGCTCGTCCGGTTCTGACCGGTCAGGCCTTGTCGCGAGCCCCCGTCCAGGCCCGGCAACGCATCGAGGGTGGCGGGGCCACCGGGCCATCTCGCCACCCTCGGGCGCTGCGCCTGACTTGGTCCGCCTCGATTACGGGCGAATTCCTGCCTTCGCCGCGCAAACTCGATAGGCCCGCTCGCGGTCCGTGCGAAGACTCGTATCGGTCTCCGGATCGCCCGGATATTGCGCCATCACCTGCTGGACACACTTCTGGCGGGCCTCGACCACGGTCCACTGCACGTTCTGCTCCGTGCCGGGCGGGTTGCCTCCCGTCCCACTCTGCTGGGCGAAGGCGGCCGGCGTCATCATGACGGCGAGCGCGACAATGGCCGACATCCGCAGGAAAGAACGTCTCGCTTGGTTGGACATGCTGATCTCCATCGCATGAAAGAGGCGAGGATTGGATCGCCGCGAGAGCCGATCTTCCATCGGGAATTCTCTGATAAACCGCGGTAAATCACCTGATGCGGCATGCCAGGCCGGTGGTGCGGCACCTCTGCACCCGTCAGGACCGGCGCCTCAGGGGCTGCGCCGCGTTCAGAAAGAGGGGTGTTTACTAGCTGTATTTATTATCATAACGTCAGGTAATATAATTGGGTTTGCTGATTTTTGTTTGACTGCTACTTGTTGTCGGCAGCGGCATATCGCGGCCAGACAACATGACATTCGGTCGGGGAGCCTCGGCGTCCGAGGGGAATCGGGGCACGGATCACGAGCTGATCGGAGGGGGAAATGGCGGTAAATTCACGAATTGCGCTTGCGAGCGTTTTTCTCGCGGTGACGGTCCCCGCGCAGGCAGCGGATCTTCCGCTGCCGGGCCAGGCCGTCGTCGTGGACCAGCCTGCGGCGGCCGCGCGGTGGTCGGTCGCGGTCGCGCCTTATCTCTGGGCGGCGGGCCTCAAGGGCGACGTGGCACAGTTCGGGGCGCCGGCGGTCAGCATCGACGCGTCCTTCTCGGATATTTTCGACCACCTCGATTTCGGCGCCATGTTCGTGGCCGAGGTCAGATACGATCGCTTCGGCCTGTTCATCGATTTTGCCTACGTGAAGTTGTCCGGATCGCGGGCTACCCCGCTCGGCGTGATCGCCGACAGCGTCACCCTCGATTCCGAAACGCTGATGTTCACGGCCGCACCGGAGTATCGGATCCTCGAGAGCCCCCTCGGCACTCTCGACCTGATGGCCGGCATTCGGGTCTGGGACGTTCAGTCGGAGCTGTTCTTCACGGGAGGGCTCCTCAACGGCTTCTCCGCGAGTGACGGCGATACCTGGGTCGATCCGCTGGTCGGCGCCAAGGGCCGGTACAACCTGACCGATGCGGTCTTCCTCACCGGCTGGGGCATGGTGGGTGGCTTCGGCGTGTCCTCGGACATCATGTGGGATGTCTTCGGCGGTGTGGGCTACCAGTTCAACGACCGGTTCTCGGCCGTGGTTGGATATCGCGCGGTCGGCGTCGACTACTCCAACGACGCCTTCCTGTTCGAACGTCGTCCAGCAAGGGCCCGTGCTGGGAGGGGTCCTGCGCTTCTGATGCCTCACGTCAAACCTTCCGTAGAGTAAGTATTGTCCCTGACATGGTTTTTCGGCCCGCTCACTCTCCAAGCAGGTGCCGGGCCGCAAAACATCATTTTGATTTCGCGGATTCAGCGTATAATGCGTCAATATCGCCCGGCACGGAAGATGACGATCATCTTCTCGCGGCGCGTGTGTGTATGGCGTTCGTGTGCGACTGTTCACGGGGTTCGTTCCGGTGGGGGCGCGTCTTGCGTTCGGGTCCCGGGCAACCGCCATGTCGAGTTTCAATCTGGGCCAGCCAGTCCCTAGGGACGCGCCGTGCGAGGAGGACGTGCGATGCGAACTGCGGCGCATCCTGTCGAGCCCCCGTCTCGAGGCGAGCGAAAGGCGGCGGGCTTTCCTGAGCTATATCGTCGAGGAGACGCTTGCCGGCCGCGCGGGCGCGCTTAAGGGCTACACCATCGCCGTCGCGGTGTTCGGCCGTGACGAGGGCTTCGATCCGCAGTCCGACCCGGTGGTGCGTATCGAGGCCCGGCGGCTGAGGCGCGATCTCAACGGCTACTATGTCGATGCGGGCGGCCACGACCCCGTCCGCATCTGGATACCCACGGGATCCTACGTTCCCCAGTTCGACTGGTACGACCTTGGCGGGACGCCGCCGGGAGGCCGGGAAGCGGAAAGGGCTGGCTCCCTCGGGCCTTCGACCCCCCGCCCCGCCGATACGGACCGCCCGCCCCCCGGCAGGGAAGGCCACGCCTGGCGGTGTTTTCAGATAGCCGCGGCCCTCGCGATGATTTTGGCCGTTGTGGTCGCCGGTTGGATTCTGACGCTCGAAAGCCGGGCCTTCACATCCGCCAGGAGCGAGCCGGCCGTCGTCATACTGCCCTTCGAGGTCCTCGGCGCGACGGACGAGAGCCGCTATCTCGCGGTGGGCATCAGGCAGGAACTCACCAAGAAACTCATGCGGATTCCGAATTTTCGGCTCTATGCCCCCCCGGCCGATATCGATAGCGGCCACGGCGCGGTCCTGGATGGATCGGGGCGGGGCTCACACGTCGATTATGCCGTCACCGGCAACGTGCGCGCGCAGGACGGGCAAGTGTGGCTGGCGATGCAATTGGTCGACGTAGCGAGCAGTCGGGTCTTGTGGGTAGAGACCTATAATCGCCCCCTGGCGCCAGGGGCGCTCCTGAGAGTGCAGGTCGATCTCGCCGAAGAAGTTGCCGCCGTGCTGGCCCAGGACCGGTTCCACGGACCGTGACCGCCGGCCGTCGCATGTGGTGACCGCCCGAAATGATCCGCGATACCGGTGCGAACATGTTCGTACCTGTTGCCGGGCCAAAGACCGGGCGATCATGGTTTCCGACCCCGAGGCGACGCTTCGTGATCCTTTCGGCAAAACGTCATGGGTTCGCGTTGTGGACAAATTCCGTCGATCGTCGCCCGCTTGCCGCAGCGCGAACTCGAAATCCGGAGGCGATGCGCGCAGAGCGTCCAGTTCAGATCGGTATGCGCCGACTTCGAGGAAGCCGCCAAGGCGTTGCGCTACTGGCAGGGCGCCGGTCGGGGCGGAGACAGGATGGTCGAGGAGTACATCGAGCTCCTCGGCGAACTGGAAGCGGAAATTCTGGCGCAGCTCGGGGACAAGACAGCCAACAGTTGAGGCGACCGGCAGTACGGAGATCGCGTGATGAACCGGCGGACGATAAGCGTGCTGATAGTCGACAACCACGAGATCGTGCGTGGTGGAATACGCCGTCTCCTCGAGCGGGAGCCCGGCTGGCTGACCTGCCGCGAGGCAGCCTCCGGCCTCGAGGCTTCACGCATCGCCGAAGACATGCTGCCGGACATCGTCATTCTCAACGTCAGCATGCCGGGCATCTCCGGGCTCGAAGCCCTGCGTCTGATCAAGCGCGCCTCCCCACGAAGCGAGATCATCGTGTTCTCCGTGCACAACAGCGAGATCCTGGTCAGGGAATTCGTCATCGCCGGCGCGCGGGGCTTCGTGATGAAGTCGGACAGGGCGGCGCTGCTCCTGGAGGCCGTCGTTTCGCTCTCCGAGCACAAGCCATACTTCTCTCAAAGCATTTCCGGCTCGATCATCGACACCTACGTCAAGCTCAGCCGTGGCGAGAACATGCGGATGAAGCCGAACGGCGAGTGCCTCACGACCCGCGAGCGACAGGTCATTCAGCTTCTATCCAGCGGATGGACGAACAAGTACATCGCAAAGTCCCTGGACATTAGTATCAAGACGGTCGAGACACACAGATCGGCCATAATGCGGAAGATATCGGGAAAATCCATAGTTGACATCGTAAGATACGCCATCGTCAACAAATACGTGCAGTTCGAATAAATCCATGAAAGCCCGAATCGACCGCAACGCATCACCATGAAACATGTCGTCTACGATGGCGCATATGGCGTTTGTCATCATTGCGACATGGCCGATCTGATCCGAACCCCGTCCTTGCTATCCTCGCGCCAGATTCCCCCCGGCCGATTACCCGTGCGGGAGCGGGGGGACGACGAACGAGACGAACCCGTCCCGACGGCCTGCTGACAGGCGCCGATCATTCGTTCGGGAATATCGATGCCCAGTCCCGCTTCATGTCGACGACGGTCCATCCGCGCACCGCGGCCTCGTCCAGCGCCCTGTCGAGCCGACCGACGCTGGACAGCCGGTCATAGGCGTATTCGCGCTCCCCGTCGGTATGGTGGATGATCAGCGCGAAGCGCGGGCCGGGTGCCATCGTCGTCCATTGCAGCATCTGGAGATCGCCGTCGGAGTTGCCTGCCGCGAAGATCGGCCGCCGGCCGATGTGCAGGTTGATGTTGACGGGCTTGCCTTCGCCATCGTCGACGGCTGCGATCTCCGGAAGCTTCTCAAGAACCGGGCGTCCGCCGCGCATTTCGAAGCGCGTCCTGCCGCTCGATCCGATAACCTGTTCGGGAGGAACCCCGTACGTCTCCTCGGCAAAGGCGCGCATGAACTCGACGCCGCCCCCCGACACGATGAAAGTCTTGAACCCCTGGTCGCGGAGATAGGCGAGCAGTTCGAGCATCGGTTGATAGGCGAGCTCGTCGAAACGGCGGCCGAAGCGGGGGTGCATCGCCGTCTCGAACCAGTTCCGCACGATCCCGTCGAAGGCGTCGGTCGTCATTCCCGAATGGGTCGCAATGACGAGCTTCGCGATGCCCCCTTCCCCGAGCGCCGCCAGCGCGGCGTCGTCCTTGGCGATCACGGCCTGGAAGGGCGGCTGGGCGAGCAGTCCCTTCTCCCGCCGTCCGAGCGCGCGCACGCGGTCTGCCACGAAGAAGCCCTGGGCATAGACCGGCTGCTCCACCCACAGCGTGCCGTCATTGTCGAAGGTGGCGATGCGATCGCCGACCTCCACATAGTCCGGCCCGCCCGGCGTCGTGACGCGCGTCACGAAATCGACGATCGCCTGTTTGGTCGGCCCCGGGTTCCAGGACGGCAACGGATCGGTTTGCGCCAGCGCGGGCAGGCCGGCGATGACGAGAACGACCAGAAGAGCCGCTATGCGCCCCAAATCGTGGCGTCGACGGCGTGGCGTCTCGGATTGCTTCGGTTCTGAGTGCATCCACCATACTCCTCGTCCGGACCGCACGGGACGTCACATCTCGCGGCCTGCCTTCGGGTCGGGTCGGGACACCGCCGCCTCCGGCACGACCTCGCGTTCGCGCATCTCGGCGAGATCGCGCTCGAGGAAGAAATTGAGGAACGTTCGGATCGCGGCGATCGCGGCCAGTTTCCCGATGTCTTGCCAGTCCGGGGCGATCGACGTCTCTATGATGTCGGCGGCGAGCTGGAAGGTCAGGCCGGCGACGAGCCATCGCCCGTACCGGAGCCAGACCTCTCGCCCGTCACGCCCGCCCCTCGATGTCAGCAGTGCGCCGATCCCGGCGATGGCCACCTGGACCGACCCGATGACGATGACGATGAGCGCCATCGCATCGATGAAGAGAACGCTGTATCTCGTCGCGCTGATGAGCAGCTCTTCCATGGCGACCGCCACGTGTGGGCGGAGCAGCGGGATGTCTCCCGCCGCTCCGGGATCGTCCGTCAGTCGGCCGTGGCGACTTCCTTCATCTTGTCCATGGCGTCATCGATCGTGAACGTGTTCGGCTTCTGGATGGGCGGAAATTCCTCGAAAGTCTCCGCCCATTTCGACGCCACCATGTTGATCGCGAAGACGATGTAGTCCCGGCGGATGAACCACTCCCAGTAGGTGTTGGACGTGATGTCCGCGAACTCGTAGGGATCGGTCCGCAGGTTGTAGAGCTTGGGCACCCTCAGCCGTGTGAAGGGTTCGGCCCACACCTCGAGGGTGCCGCGGCTGCGCTGCTCCATGAACACGCACTTCCAGTTGTCGTACCGCAGCGCGATGACGTCGCCGTCGTCGCTGATATAGACGAAGAGCTTGCGCGGGCTCTCCTTCTCCTTGCCCGTGAGGTAGGAAACCAGGTCGTATCCGTCGATGTGGTTCCTGTAGGTCCGCCCGCAGGCCTTGTACCCCTTCTTCGCCTTGTCGACGATGTTCGGGTCACCTGCCATGGACAGGAAGGTGGGGAACCAGTCGTGATGCTGGACGATCTCCGTGGAGACGCGCCCCGCCTCGATATGGCCCGGCCAGCGCACCAGCAGCGGAATTCGAAACGCGCCTTCCCAGTTGGTGTTCTTTTCGCTGCGGAACGGCGTCATGCCGCCGTCCGGCCACGAGTTGCGATGCGGCCCGTTGTCCGTCGAGTACTGCACGAAGGTGTTGTCGGCGATGCCGAGCTCGTCGAGGAAGTCGAGCATCTCGCCGACGTTCTTGTCATGGTCGATCATCGTGTCGTGGTAGGGCGACTGCCATCGGCCGGCCTGGCCCAGGCTTTCCTTCTTGGTGTGGGTGTAGAGGTGCATGTGCGTGGTGTTGAGCCACACGAACCACGGCTTGCCCTCGTCTTCCGCTCGCTTGATGAAGTCCTTGGCCGCCGCGACAAACTCGTCGTCGCACGTCTCCATGCGCTCGCGCGTCAGTGGCCCGGTATCCTCGATCTTTTGCTTGCCGACCTTGCCCCAGCGCGGATCGTTGGTGGAATCGTCCTTGTCGGTCGCCCAGGAATGGATGACGCCGCGCGGCCCGAAGTTCTTCCGGTAGTTCGGAAAGTCCTTCTCCGGGAAGTAGTCGTACATCTCCGGCTCTTCCTCGGCATTGAGATGGTACAGGTTGCCGAAGAACTCGTCGAACCCGTGGTTCGTCGGCAGCATGCGGTTGAGGTCGCCGAGGTGGTTCTTGCCGAATTGCCCGGTCGCATATCCCTGGTTCTTCAGCGTGCCGGCTATCGTAAGCGCCTTCTCGGTCATGCCGATCGGCGCGCCGGGCATGCCTACCTTGGACAGCCCGGTCCGCAGCACGCTCTGTCCGGTGATGAACGACGAGCGCCCCGCCGTGCAGGACTGCTCGCCGTAGGCATCGATGAACATCATGCCTTCCTTGGCGATGCGATCGATGTTGGGCGTGCGGTAGCCCATGAGGCCGTGCGAATAGCAACTGAGGTTCGAGATGCCGATGTCGTCGCCCCAGATGACGAGAATGTTCGGCTTCCCGGACGAGCCGTTCTTTCCTTTTCCACCCTTGGGTGCGCTTGCCATCTTCGGTTCTCCTACGATCCGTCGGTTTGGACGTCCCGTCTCCTTTCGAGCGTCGGCTAGTCCCCACGCCGCCGGAATTCCGGCGATCTTGTCGACCCGAGAAGCTTTCCGGTTGCCAGCGTGATGTTGCGTCCCCGTCCGCCTATCCGAACGGTCCGATGCGAAACACCATGCTGGTGATGGCGAGTATGCCGATCATGAGCAGGATGATCGCGGTGACGAGGGTCAGCGACACCGGGAACTTGCTTTCCCCGTGCACCAGTCCTTCCGCCACCATGGCCGCGCGCTCCTCGCGCAGGTGCAGCATGAACTGCAGGTGGTAGCCTATGCCTCCGATCAGCATCACGATGCCGAGCCCGACCAGCGCGACCCCGAAATTCCGGGCGGCGCTGGCGTGCGTGATGATGTCCTGCTCCCTGAGCTTCTCGAACACCTGGAAGATCGTGAAGCCGAAGCTGATCAGGGACAACGAGGTCCGGATCACCGACATCAGCGTCCGGTCCGCGCTCAGGCGGGTACGCTGGAAGGACATCCCCGTACGCCGGGACGAAAGGTCCACCGAGATCCTGTCGGGGCTTGAGTTCGCGTCGACGGTTTCCATGGGGTACGGCTCCTAGTGGGCCTGCGCCGGACCCAGCCACCACCGCGCGATACGCGCGATCGGGCCTCGAAGGACGAGGTAGGGGACGCAGGCGAGGAGTAAGGCGAAGATCAGGGCTTCGGCGGGATAGAACGTCCCGAGGACCAGCCATTGGTAGATGGCGTCCATCGCGATCCCCAGCAGGATGATCCGCCCCGAGGAGGACAGGAGCTCGAGAATCCGGGCCGGGCGTTCCTCCGGCATGGTCAGCAGCGCCCTCAGGAACGGCGGGCGCCCGACACGCGCATCCGCGACCCCGTCGTGCAGAGCGGCGATAGCCGACATGCAGGGCTGCAGGACGAGGCGGAAGGAAACCGGGCCGCTCGGCCTCGCCAGGAGATCGTGCCACAGGCGCTGCAGCGCCTCGTACGAGGCCCCGTGCTGGATCAGGCCGGCGAGGATCAGGCCCGCGGTCAGCGCGATGATGACCTTGGGCATGACGTTGGACTGTCGAGACCTTTGGTCGGCCATCTGACGACCGGGAGTTGGGCGGACCGACCGCCTTGGGACCGTTTGGTGCCATCCTCATGGACACCGGTAATAGACCCGTCCGTAGGCGTCGACGACCTGCACGCACCCCGGGCGTGGCGCAACGTAGACCGGCGCCATCGCCGCGCCTGCGGCCACGGCCCGGCGCGTCGTCCGCCGCGCCACGCCGGCGTAGCTCATGGGTGTCGCAGGCCGGCCTATGACGGCCTCTGCAGACGTGACGAGCGAAGGCGCGTCGCTGCGGAACGCATCGTCGCCCATGAACAGCCCGCCGAGACCGAACGCGACGGCGAATGCGAGGCTCGATATCCGTTTCATTGCGGTTCACCTGCGGAAGGGCCCTGCGGGACTTCGTCGACGTTCATGTCGACGGCCGAGGCGGCCAGTTGCGCGCCGGCCGGCGGCACGAACTCGAAATCCTTCGCCGCTATCGCCTGGCCGGTGTTCCAGTTCCTGATCCGCAGCGTGTATTCGGGCGCGCCGGTCAGCGTCTTGCTCGTGATCACGTACTGTCGCGGAACCGGTCGGTCGCCGACCTCGACCCAGAGCTGCCAGTCGACATCCGGATTGCGGAATGCGAGGTGCTCGCATTCGACGCCCTCGATCACGCCGCGGCCGACATGCTTGGATTTCGATCACGTCCGCCATCAGCGCGTCATGGAGGCTGCTCATCAGGAGGTCGCTGCCTGGAACCTCGATGCCATGCTCGCTTCGGATACGGTCGATCAGCTCGTCCACGGAGCCCGGCGCCTTCGCTTGCACATATCGGTTCAGGTGTTTCCCGAACAGCGTCGCCGTGGTCCCGTCGAATATGAACTCGACATCGGCATACCCTCCGGTCCGGCTGACACGCAGCCGGTCGGGGCGGGACAGTTGCAGGTGTCCGGAGCTGGTGAACTCGATCTTCTGCAGATCCCGGGTGATCACCTCGATGCCGGTATCGAAATCGAACGACAGCGCGTCCTGGCCCGCCACATAGTCCGACATCGCCGTGACGATGCTGTCCACGTCCTGCCGTGCGCGGCCGGCACCGTCGCGAGGACGGCGGCGACCGCGATCCAGGAGGCCCGAACCTGGAAGTACCGCGTGAGGCAACGGGTTCTGGCCATCTCCTGCTACCTTTCTGGCTGTGTGGTGCCTGCTGTGGGCCGACGGATGCATCGGAACCCGACGTGGCTCGTGGACGTGTCCACCGGCTGCGCGTGGCGCGCGGCGGGACGGTACCGTCGGCAGTAGTTGGGCGCGCACAGGTGCGAGCCGCCCTTGAGGACCCTGCGGCCTATCCTGATTTCGGGCTGTCGCGGATCGTAGCTATCGACCTCGCGATCACGTACGGCCCCGGCCGGTCCGCAGCATGACGGGGCAGCCCCCAGGTCATGGCGGTTCGAATACCAGTCGGTCGTCCACTCCCAGACGTTCCCGATCATGTCGTGCAGGCCGTATGCGTTCGGCGGGAACGCGGTGACGGGCGAGGTCCGCGAATAGCCGTCGACCTCGAGATTCTCGTGTGGGAACTCCCCCTGCCAGGTGTTGGCCATCTGACGGCCGCCGGGGGCGAACTCGGTGCCCCACGCGAACTCGGCGCCATCGTGGCCCCCGCGAGCCGCGAACTCCCACTCCGCTTCGCTGGGGAGTTCCTTTCCCGCCCAGGCGGCGAATGCGACGGCGTCCTGATAGGCGACGTGGACAACCGGATGGTCGGCCTTGCCGCTGATGTCGCTTCGCGGTCCGTAAGGTCGCCGCCAGTTCGCGCCGAACTTGAACGCCCACCACTGGGACCAGTCGCTGAGGTCGACAGGTGTCCTGGGCGGCGTGAAGACGAGCGAACCCGCCTTCAGCATATGCGGCAGCGCGCCGGGGTAATCTTCCCGTCTCGGGGGGACTTCGGCGTAGGTGACGTATCCCGTCTCGTTCACGAACTTCCGGAACTGGCGGTTCGTCACGGGCGTGGCATCCATCCAGAAGCCGTCGACGCTCGCCTGATGCGCCGGCGCCTCCTCCGGATAATGATCGATCGGACCCCATCAGGAAGCGCCCTCCGGGGACCCAGGCCATTCCCTCGTGGCGTTCGTCGTGCTGCTGGTCGGCGGATCGCGACAGGGCCATCTCGGTCACCCGGCTCCTTGCCGGGCCGATGATCCTCCCCGCCGGGGATACCCGCAATTCGGGAATATCCTTAGATGCCGGACAATCCACCCCGAGAGCCGCTGGCCGCGTCCGGCCGGCGGGAAGGGCGCTGCTTGCGCCCATCGGGCGCCGTCGACGCCCGGGCGCGGCGGTGAATTCCGGCCGAGCTCAGCCGGTCGCCATCGCGTGGTTCTTGATATCCGTGAGCAGCATGCAACCCGGCTTGTGCGTGATGCAGAAGTCGGGCCGTGCCTGTTCGAGGGCGACCTGGGGGGTGACGCCGCATGCCCAGAACACGGGAATCTCGCCGGGGCGGATGTCGGGCAGGTCGCCGAAGTCGGGCTTGGAGATATCCGCGATGCCGATCATCGCCGGGTCGGCGAGATGCACCGGTGCGCCATGCACGGCGGGAAAGCGGCTGGTGATCTGGACGGCGCGGATTGCCTGCGCCGGCGTCATCGGCCGCATCGAGACGACGAGTTTGCCTGAGAACACGCCGGCGGGAACGGTATCGATGTTCGTTCGGTACATCGGGACGCTCTGCCGGTGCTCCACGTGACGGACGGGCAGCCCCTCGTCCAGAAGCGCGCCCTCGAAGGACAGCGAGCAACCGAGCGCGAAGGTCACCAGGTCGTCGCGCCACAGGCCGCTGACGTCGCCCACCTCCTCCTCCCGCACGCCGTTGCGGAACACGTAGTAGCGCGGAAGGTCGGTGCGGATGTCGATCTCGCCCAGCGAGGGGAGCGCGGGGCTGCCGGGCTCGGACATGGCGAGCAGCGGACAGGGCTTGGGGTTGGCCTGGCAGTAGGCCAGGAAGTCGAATGCATGAACCTTCGGCAGGATGACGATGTTGGCCTGCACATATCCGTCGGCGAATCCGGCGGTCCCCCGATCGTGCTCGCCGCGCGCGATCATCCGCCGTCCTTCCGCGGGCAGCAGGCGGGACGGATCGCGCGGTTCGGCTCGGAAACGGCTCTCGACTGCTGAACTCGTCACTGTGATGCCCCGGGTCCTGTCGGGCGGCCGACGTCAGTCGTCGGAGGGAGGCGTGGTGATCACGAGGAAAACGAGATCGACCGTTCCGGTATTGTGGATCGCATGCTCGACGCCGGGCGGCAGGAAGATCGTCGTCTGCGGCCGCACCACCGTGCGCTCGCCGGCTATCTCCATCAGGCCCTCGCCCTCGAGGATATAGTAGATCTGCTCCTGCCGCGCGTGGCTGTGGGCCGTCACATGCGCCATCGGCTGATAGCAGGATATGCGGAAGTCGAACTGCCGGGCGTCGCTGTTCTCCGGGCGGACGAGCATCTTCGAGATGGCGCCGCCGAAATGCTCCGGCGGATTCTCCCACATGACCTCGGAGTTCTGGCGGATCAGGGCCCTGGGCCCGTCGCCGTTGGGGGTTTGCCGTTCGCTCATTCAGTCCGCCCAAAGCCGGTCGAGGATTGAATTCGATTGATAGGTTGCGGCAATATTTTATGTCAACTCACATGATGGACGCCGCGGGCGGTATGCGCAGACGGACAGAGCGTTGGTTTGAACCGCTGAAAGAACATGGGCCCTTGGCAACCGCCCGCCATGTTGCCGCGATTGCCGGCCCCGGATAGTATGCGATGCAACGGCGGTGGACGTTTCACATTGACAAGGACGCCGGATGACCCTGGCAGGTGCCGGAGGTCTCGAGGGTTGGCGCCCGGAGGTATGGATGGCGAAAAGCGAGACGGACGGCAAGGCAGGCGGGATTTCAATCGCTTGCACGCGCCTCGGCGATCCTCGAGGAGATCGTCCGTCATCGTGACGGCATCAGCCTGGCGCGTCTGAGCGAATCGGTGGGTTTGCACAGCAGCACCGCATTCCATCTGGTAAAGACGCTGGTGGCGCTAGGCTATGTGCGCCAGGACGACGACACCAAGCTCTATCGGGTCGGACCGCTCGTTTTCCGCCTCGCGGCCTCCGCCTTCGACGACATCGAGCTTCTCAGCCTGGGGCGACCCTATCTGGAAGAGCTCGCCATGCGCACCGGCGAGACGAGCCACCTCGCGGTACAGTCCGGCCGCGAGATCGTGATCGTCGGCCGCAGCGACGGCGCCGGGGCCTTCCGCATGGCGGAGCATACCGGCGTGGCGCGTCCCGCCCATGCCACCGCTCTCGGCAAGGTCCTGCTGGCGGCGACCGCGCCGAAGAACCTGGAGCTCCTTCTCAACGATTACGACATGCGCAGCCTGACGCCGCGCACCATCACCGACAAGGAACGCCTGAAAGCCGAGCTCGAGCGTGTCCGCGCGACCGGCATCGCCTATGACGAGGGCGAGTTCCATCTGGAGATTCGGTGCATGGCCGCGGCCGTCCGCGACTTCGCCGGCTCCACGATCGCGGCCATCGGCGTCTCCACTCCGGTATGGCGGCTGTCCATGAACGAGCTGCAGGAGAAGACGGAGATTTTCCGCATGGTCGCCGGCAGCCTTTCGGCCGATCTGGGATACCTGCCGGACGCCGACCAGTTGAATACGCCTGCCGCCATCGCCATCGACCGCGGCGGGCCCGTGTCCCGGCGCAAGGCCAGCGCCGGCAAAGTCTAGCCAGGAGAAGACGACGACAATGTGCGACGCCTGCGAGGAAGAGAACCCGGAGCCGGGGATGGCCCGTAGCGAGGAAACGCTGCGGCGCGCCCGCGAGATCGAGGCGCGCATGGAGGGCGAGCGCGTTCCCGAGGAGACCTGGGCGGTGTTCGAGGGCAAGGCCGGCGGCGCCATCCAGTGGAAGCACTACGGCCGCCTCCACATGTCGTACGAAGCCGCCGACGCCGAGCTGGCCGCCGAGGCGGCGGCCGCCTAACCGGCCGCGTCCTGCCAGCCTGCTTCTCTCAGCCGCCTGATGCTCGCCTCGATTGAGGCGTCCGGATCGGCCGAAATCACCTCCAGCATCGCCACCTCGCGATACCCGATATCGTCCAGCACCGGCGGCAGCCGGTCGAACGGAACGTCGCCCGTGCCGACCGTGTCGTGGCGGAATGCGTCGCGGCCGGTGTCGGAGACATGCACCAGCCTCAGCCACGGCGCCGCCAGTCGCAGCCCCTCCGCCGGATCCTCGCCGATGAAGTGGCCGTTGGCCACGTCGTAGCATATGCCGACCGAGGCATCGCCGTGTTGGCGCAACAGCTCCGCGAGATCTCGGGCGCGCGGAAGAACGCCGAATGGCAGGTTCTCGAGAAAGATGGCCGTGCCTTCCCGCGCCGCCAACGGGGCGAGGACATCGAGCGCGTGCCGGAGATGTCCCTCCAGCGTCTCGCGCCGGGCCGGCAGCAGCGGGTTCGCCTTCCCCGTCCCGATGACGACGCCGGACGCCCCCAGTTCGCCTGCCAGACGCACCAGCCGCCCGCACATGTCGAGCGACAGCGCCCGCGCCTCGTCGGCGATCGCCGCGAGATTCACGTCGACGTTCGGCATGTTCAGCGTCGCGATCCGGCCACCGCCCTCGCGCACCAGACGCGGGAGCGCGGCCACGTCCGTCTCGCCGGGCCAGAGATGGCCCGGATACATCATCAGCTCGAACGTCCCGTGGCCGAGATCGAGCAGATGACGCACCGTATCGGCGGCCGTCCGGGTCTGCGTGTAGGCATATGAATTGATGCCGAACCCGGTGACCGCCATGGCCGCTCTTTGCCTAGTCCGGGAACGAGGTCGACAGCGAAAGGTAGCGCCAGGCGTCGAGCTCGGCCCGCATCGCGTCGAGCTTCTTGCCGAAATTGACGACCGTCTGCTCGCCCATGGGCAGGCGGAGCGGCGGGTTGGGCGAATTCACGACCGCCATGATCGCCTCGGAGCCGCGCACGGGGTCTCCCGGCTGCTTGCCGTCGCCCTCGACGAGGTCCTTGCGGAAATCGGCGAGCACGTCGGCATATGCCTCCATAACCGGGGCGGTGAACATGGCGTTGCCACTGCGGAAGGATGTGCGGAAGGACCCGGGCTCGAGCAGCGTCACCTTGATGCCGAACGGCTTGACCTCCTGCGCCAGCGCCTCGGTCAGCCCCTCGAGAGCGAACTTCGTCCCACAATAGATCGTGTATCCGCCGCGCGCGACCAGCCCCAGCGCCGACGAGACGTTGAGGATGTGCCCCCTGCCCCGCTCGCGCATGTGCGGCAGCAGGGCGCGGGTCACGCGGTACGAGCCGAGCACGTTGGTGTCGAAGGCCCGCTGGACCTCCGCCTCGTCGACCTCCTCGAGCGCGCCGACGATGCCGTAGCCGGCGTTGTTGACCAGCACGTCGATGCCGCCCGACCATTCGATGGCGGCGTCGACCGCCTTCGCCACGGAGGCGGTGTCCGTGATGTCGATCGGGATCGCCACCGCCTTGCCGTCATGGCCGGCGACGAGGTTGTCGAGCGCCGCCACGTTGCGGCTCGTGGCGACCACCCGGTCGCCTTCGGCGAGCACTCGCTCGGCAAGCGCGCGGCCGATGCCGCTGGAGCATCCGGTGATGAGCCAGGTGCGGGGGGACGTTGATTCGGGGTTTGACGCGTCGTTCAAGCGGATTCTCCTGCGGTCTTCTTGTTGAGCCGGGCTGCGGTCAGCCGAGATACTCGAGAATGTGCATGCCCGCGCCGCCCCGGTCGATGATGTAGATGAGACCCCGCTCGTCGTACCCGATGTCGGTGGTCTGGATCGCCGCCTGGCCCTCCGGGTTCTCCGGGACGTAGTAGCCGACCTCCTTGGGGACCAGCGGGTCGCTGACGTCGACGGCCCGCAGGCCGGCATTGAAGTAGGTCAGGAAAACGGTATGCGCCCACGGCCCCTCGCCGGGGATCGTCTCGATGATGTTGTGCGCGCCGAAGCGGCCCGGGCGCGGAAAGTACTTGTCGCGTTCGGGAAAGAAGCTCGAGACCGGCATGGGCTTGGTCTCGTCGCGGATGTCGATCACCCACATGAACATCGAGTCCCAGTACTTCTTGCCCGCCTTGCCTTCGTCGGTCACCACCGCATAGGGCATGTCGCCGATCGGGCATACGGTGTGCGACCGGCCGGGGAACGGCGGCGACCAGTTGACGTGGCCGACGAGCTTCATGTCCGCGAGATCGGTGCAGTCCATGATGCCGACGCCGCCGCCCCACCAGGCCGCGAACATGCGGTTGCCGCGGATGATGGGCGGGCCGTGCAGGGTGCAGGTCGTGTCTTCGGGACGCGGATCGTTCGCCGGCGCGGCGCCGTCCTTTTTCTGCCAGGGCAGGCCCCAGATGGAGACGATGTCGGGCTTCAGCGGGATCGCGGATGTCGAGTGTCCATATGACCCGCCGGTCCCAGCCCTCGGCGTCGCACGGCAGCAGGCAGATCTGGCGCTCGTTGTCGACGCCGAAGCGATGCGGCCCGCTGCCCGGCATGTCGTAGAAGCCGGCAGACTTTGGCTCGGCGGGATTGCTGACGTCATAGATCAGGATGCCCGGCCTGCCCTCCTTGCCGGCGTCGCCCGGCAGGAGTTCGGCGTTCACGTAGAGAAGGTCGTCGCCGACCAGCCGCAGCTTGTGCGAATGCACGCCCGCCGGCGACCTGACCTCGGCGATCTTGCGCGGGTTCGCGGGATCGGAGACGTCGTGCACCGTGAAGCCTTCCGGGCCGTTGTAGCTCGACGTGCCGACGCCGGCGACATAGGCGATGCCGCCGCGAATCTCCACAAGGCTGCCGCCGCCCCAGCCGGCCGACTGATCGTGCCCCAGGAGTCGGAAGTTCTTGGCTTCCTCAGGGTAGCGTTCAGTCATATTGTCTCCTCCGACCTTTTTCTGGCGAACATGCTCGCTCCAAGATGCATGCGTATTATGGCATGTCAATTTTCATTGTGAGATGGCGAGCTGTCGCAGTCATGTCCGCCCGGACCGCCGGCGGGCGCTCCCACGGTCGCCTTGCCCTGCGCGACGAACCGGCATGATTCCGCTGGGCGGGAATGTTCTCGCTACCTCCTTGTTTATTCACCGGAGGATTGCCGGCGAGGCTGCGGCCATCCGACATTATCAATTGACATCCGATGAGTAGGAATGTCCAAAATTGGATTGGCTCGCGTCGCGGACACGATCGCGGGCGTCATCCAATGGGAGGAATGTCGATGCTGTCCCGCGATTTCGTAACTGCCCTCGGTGCCTGCGCGGTCGCCTTCATGACCGTGCCCGCCGTGGCGCAGGATTATCCCTCGCGCTCTATCGAGTTCATCGTGCCGTTCGCCCCTGGCGGTGGCGCAGACGTCTCGCAGCGTGCCTTCAACAAGTTCGCCGAACCGATCGTCGGACACCCGCTCGTCATCAACAACAAGCCCGGTGCGGCCGGGACCACCGGCTGGGCCGAGATGGTGCGTGCCAACAACGACGGTTACACGCTGAGCGTCGCCACGCCGCCCTTCAACATCATCCCGGCGCTCGTCAAGCCGAACGAGACCGGCTACACGCTCGACCAGTTCACCAACATCTGCGTTTACGCGGTGGTGCCCGACGTGATCCTGGTCCGGAACGACAGCGATTACGAGACCCTCGAGGACCTCGTCACCTACGCCAAGGAAAACCCGAAGCGTGTCGCTGCGGCCAACACCGGCACGCTCGGCGCCGACTTCATGACCACGCTTCTCATCGAGAAGGCGACCGAGATGGAGATGAGCCAGGTGCCCTTCTCGTCCGGCGCTCTGGCGCTGCAGGCGATGGTCGGTGGCACGACCGACGTCATGGTCGCCAGCACGCTCTACGCGGTCGCGCAGGCCGAACTCGCCGAAGGCCCTCGCAATCGCCTCGCCGGAGCGCGACGAGATGCTCCCCGACGTGCCCACCTTCCAGGAACTCGGCTACGACGTGGTCTCGGAGCGTCTCCGCGTCCTCGCCGGCCCGCCGGACTTGCCGGAGGACGTCGTCGCCTACTGGGCCGATGTCTGCGAGCAGGTGACCGCCGATCCGCAGTTCCAGGCCGAGATGGACACGCTCGGTCAGCCGGCCGCGTACTATGGTCCGCAGGAGGCCGAAGAGATGATCGCCCGCATGACGCAGGACATGCAGGACATCGTCGACGCCTACAACCTGGCCGAATAGGTTGACCTTCCTGGGGGCGCTGCGCGAAACGGCGCCCCCTTTTTTGTCAGCACCCGGATTACCGAAGCCCCAAGGACGTCCTGCATGTGGGAGAACATTCTCCTCGGACTGGCGAACAACCTCGAGTTCTCCCACCTGTCCGTTGTATTCATCGGAGCGCTGGCCGGCCTGATCATCGGCGCGCTTCCGGGCCTTTCGGCGGTGAGCGGCGTGGCGCTGCTCCTGCCCTTCACCTTCGCCATGGACCCCGCGCAGGGGGTCATCATGCTGGCCTCGGTCTACATGTCGGCCGAGTATGGCGGATCGATCTCCGCGATACTGCTCAATACGCCCGGCACCTCCGGCGCCGCCTGCACCACAATCGACGGCACGCCCATGACGCAGAAGGGCGAGGCGCAGGAGGCCCTTTACCTCTCGCTGCTCGCCAGCGTCATCGGCGGTATCTTTGGTGCCATCGTCCTGCTGACCCTGACGGGGCCGCTCGCCAGGGCGTCGCTTCTGCTCGGGCCGAGCGAGATATTCTGGGTTGCGGTCGCCGGGCTCTCTCTGGTGGCCGGCCTCACGGGCGGCAACATCGTCAAGGGACTCATCGGCGTCACCGCCGGCGTCGGCCTCACCATGGTCGGCCAGGACATCGTCACCGGCGAGATGCGCTATACGTTCGGCGATTACCGGCTGGTCGGCGGCATCTCTCTCGTCCCGGCGCTCCTCGGCCTGTTCACGGTGGCGGCGATCCTGAAGCTGCTCGAGCAGCCCAACCAGTCGATCGCGCCGCTGGAGTTCCGCAAGGGCGTCTTGAAGACGGTGCTCAAGCGCATGTCCCGGATGAAGATCATTCTGGGGTGGAGCAGCATCGTCGGCACCCTCGTCGGCATCGTCCCCGGCGCGGGCGCCTCCATATCGGCCTTCATGGCCTACGGCGAGGCCAAGCGCATATCGAAACACCCCGAGGAATACGGCAAGGGCTCCTGGGAGGGCGTGGCCGCCCCGGAGGCGTCGAACAACGCGGTCGTCGGCGGCTCCCTCGTTCCGCTTCTGGCGCTCGGCATTCCCGGCTCCGGCTCCGCCGCCATCATGTTCGGCGCGCTGGCGGTCCACGGCATCATCCCCGGACCCCGGCTGTTCGTGGAACGCGGAGAACTCGCCTACACCTTCATCATCGGGCTGTTCTTCACGGTCGTCGCGCTGCTAATCATCGGCCTTCTGACCATCCGCTGGTCGAGCATGATCGTGAAGGCGCCGCGCACGATGATGGTGCCGGGCGTGCTCGTCCTCGCCGTCATCGGCTCCTACGGTCTGTCGAACAGCCTGTTCGACGTCTACATCCTCGTGACGATCGGCCTGATCGGCTATTTCCTGACCAAGTTCGACGTGCCGGTGGTGACCATCGCGCTGGGGTTCGTGCTGGGCAAGCTGATGGAGGAAAGCCTGCAGCAGACGCTGCTGCTGGCGCAGATACGGACCGGCTCGCTGCCGCTCTACCTCGCGTCCCGCCCCGCGACGCTCGTGCTCATGCTGGTCGCCTTCTCCATCATGATCGCCGGGATCATGCAGGTGCGCCGGCTGCAGAAATCCGCCGTGGCGGAAGCCGGCGACGTTCCGGTCTCGCCGCCCGACACCGAGGGCCGGGGACTGTCGATGCGCCGCATCAACATCATCCTCGTCGGATTCGTGCTGGCATTCGCCGCGTTCGGACTTTGGGGGACGACGCGCATGTCGGCCGGTGCCGCGCTGTTCCCGACGGTCCTGTCCGTGGCGCTCGCCGTCTTCTCGCTCGTCCTGCTCTTCGCGAGCCTGCGCGCCAGGCCGGACTCTCTGATGGCCATGTCGTTCCCCTTCGACGGCGTTCCGTGGTTCAACCTGCTCGCGGTCATGATCGCCCTCGTCTGCTTCACCTTTGGCGTCGGCCGTATCGGGTTCTACAAATCGGCTTTCCTGTTCGTCACGGCGGTGACGTGGTTCCTTCTTTCGCGTGGCCGCGCCGGCGGGCATCTGCATCACGTCGTGAAGTCGGTCGTCTTCGCGGTCTTCCTGACCGGAGCAGTTTACATGGCCTTTGCCGTCATCCTCGGCATCCCGACACCGCGGGGCATCCTGGTGTGACCTCACATGCCGCAAGTCCCATCGAGGTCGTAGTCGGCTTCCCACCGAACGGCGCCAGCGACCGCGTGGCACAGGCCGTGCTGCCGGCGATGGCCGCCGCTCTCGGCAGATCCATGACGGTCGTCAATCGGGCAGGCGAGGAAGGCAACCCCGCGGCGCGCTTCGTCGCGGCCGCGCCGGCCGACGGCTGCACGCTGCTCCTGGGCAACAATGGGCTGCTGGCCGCAAATCCCCTTCTTTTCCCTGACATAGGCTACGACCCGCTGACCGACTTCTCGCCGATCGGCCTGCTCGGCCTTCAGCCAAGCGTCCTGGTCGTGGGCCCGTCTCTGTCGGTGCGCGGCTTCGCCGAGCTTGTCGCGATCGCGGAGTCTTCGCCGGACAGGCTGGCCATGGCGGTATCGGGCTACGGCTCGGCGGCGCATCTGGCGGGGGAACTGTTCCGGTCCCGCACGCGCGTCAGCCTTCGGGAGGCCGGCTACGACGGCGCCAAGGCCGCGCTCGACGATCTGGCGTCGGGCAAGGTCGATTTCATGTTCGCGACCGCCTCTTCGGTTCTGGGCAGAATCTCCGCTGACGAGGTGCGCCCCCTCGCCGTGACGACGGCCAAACGCACCGCCGTGCTTCCGAAGGTACCGACGCTGGACGAAGTCGGGCTCACCGGTTTCGACGTCGCGAGCTGGCACGGCCTCGCCGCGCCTGCCGGAACGCCGAGGGCTATCGTCAACTCGATCAACCGCGCGGCCTCGCAGGCGCTTGGCGACGACGGCGTCCGCGCAGCGCTCGAGGCGCTCGCCATCGATGTCGCCGGGGGCACCCCGGAGGACTTCGCCGCGCATATCGCCGCCGAGATTCCCAAATGGGCCGAGCTGGTCAGGGCATCGGGCGCCAGCGCGCCGCCGGCGGCCTGAGCCCTCAGCTCCGAAGGCTGTCGGCGATGTGCCGGCCGGCCAGGCATCCGAAGACCAGGGCCGGGCCGATGGTGATGCCCGGTCCGGGATACGCGCCGGCCATGATGGAGTTCATGTCGTTGCCGCAGGCGTAGAGGCCGGGGATCGGCTGCCCCGCCTCGTCCAGCACCCGGGCCTGCGCGTCGGTGACGAGCCCGGCCGCCGTCCCCAGATCGCCCGGATGGATCGCGACGGCGTAGAAGGGCGGCTTCACGATCGGCGCCACGCACGGGTTGGGCCGGTGATCGGCGTCGCCCATGAAGCGCTGGTAGTCGTCGCCGCCCTTGTCGAACTCGGCGTCCCTGCCCTGCTCCGCGCCGGCGTTGAACGCCGCGACGGTCCGCGCAAGCCCCTCTCCGTCGATCCCGAGCTTCGCCGCCAGCCCCGCGATGTCGTCGGCGCGAACCACGTCGCCGCTGTCCAGATGCCGGCGCAGCGACCGCGTGAACGGCTTCACCGCGCCGAGCCCGTACTTCCAGATGAAATCGCTGTCGCAGACGAGGAAACCCGGCACGGCCGGCCTCTCCGCGTTCGTGCGCAGCATGGCGCGGACGAACTCGTGATAGGACACCGCCTCGCTGGTGAAGCGCCAGCCCGTCCGGTCGACCGCGATCACGCCGGGCTTGCCCCGGTCGGTGACGGTGTGCGGGAACAGGCCCTGTTCTCCGCCGGACCGCGTGACGCGCGAGACCGGCACCCAGTAGGCGTTGCCGATATTGTCCGCCGAAACCCGGCCGCCGGCCCCCTCCCCAAGGTCGATGCCGTCGCCGGTGTTGGAGGCGCAGGCCGTGGAATTCGCCCCCGTCTCCGGCGGCAGGAGGCTCGCCCGCCGTCGCGGGTCGTGCGCGAAACCCCCGGTCGCCACGACGACCGCCGAAGCCATCACCGGCCGTTCGCGCGAACCGACGCCCAGGACGACGCCCCGGACCCTCCCATCCTGCACGTCCAGGCGCCGGGCGTAGGCGTTCAGGACGATGTCGACCTTCAGGTCCACAAGCGACTTCAGCAGCCGCGCGGCAAGGGCATTGCCCAGATACAGCGTGGTTCCGCGCGGCCAGGCGAGCCGCTGCCACGCATAGGACGCAGCCAGCCGCCCCACCCGCAGCGCCGATCGCGGCGACCTGAAGGCCTTGCGGAAGTGGGGAATGTCGGCTCGGCTGACCATCATGCCGCCGAACAGCATGAACTCCGGCAGCGGCGCCCGCAGGCGCTCGAACCAGGCCCCCAGCTCACGGCCGTCGAAGGTCACGGGCTCCAGCACCCGCCCGCCCGGCGTCGCGCCGTCCGCGTCCGGATAATAGTCCGGGTAGCGCGCGACCGGCTGCATGCGCAACGCGGTGCGGGCCTCGAGCCAGTCGATCGCCTCGGTCGCATGCTCGACGAAGGCGTCGCGCAGCGGCGCCATCGTCGCGTCGGGCACGGTCGCGGCCAGATAGCGCCGGGCACGATCCGCGTCGTCTCCGGCCCCTCTGGTATTCGCGGGGATCCAGGCCATGCCGCCGGAAAACGCCGTGGTTCCCCCGACGAGGCTCGACTTCTCCACCAAGAGGACGCGAAGCCCTTCGGCGGCGGCCGAGGCGGCGGCCGCCATGCCACCGGCTCCCGAGCCGAGCACGACGACGTCGTATCTGCCGGCGACCTCCATCCCGTCCGGTCCCATCGCTCAGCCCCGCCCGTACCGCGTCAGCGCCATAGCCATGCAGGCAAGCGAGAAGGCGGCCGACACCAGGAACACGCTCGTTCCATACCCCAGATCGAGCAGGTAGCCGTAGATCGGCGGCGAGCCGACATGTCCGACGAGGACGCCGGTCGTGACGAACGCGAAGGCCGTCCCGACGCTGGCCGGCGGAACGGCGTGCCTCACCATGGCGTCGCGCGATGCGATCACCAGCCCGCGCAGGGTCCCGACCATGACGAGGAGGCCGACCACGGCCCAGATCGGCAGTCCCGCGATCCCCACCAGCGCCACGAGGATGCCGGACCCGCCGAAGCCGGCGATCAGGACCGCCGTCTTGCTGACCCCGCTGTCCGCCAGCCAGCCCCCGGGAAGGACCGTCACGACCGCCGCCGTCATGTAGACGGCGAGCACGAGATTGGCCTGCGCGAGGTCCAGCCCGTAGCTCTGGGTCAGGGCCGCGACGCCGAAATGCGTAATGCCGAGATTGGCGGCTGCGAGCGCGGCATAGAAGAAGAAGAAGGTGAGCGTCACCGGCAACGTCAGCAGGTCGAGGAAGCTCAGTCGCTCCTCGGATTTCTTCGCGGGCTTGCCGGCGTCGCGGAACAGACCCGAGGCGGCGAGGATCACCACCGCGAGCGCGATGCCGGCGGCGCCGATCGCGAACAGGGCGAAGCGCCAGTCGACCAGCGTCGCCAGCCCGATGATCACGAGCGGGGCGACGGTGAACCCGGCCTGTCCGCCGAACGAGTGGACGGCGAAGGCGCGCCCCACCCGGCTCTGGTCCACCGTGCCGGCCAGAATCTGGTAGTCTGCGGGGTGGAACACCGCGCTGCCGACCCCTCCGACGGCCATCAGCACCAGCAGCTGCCAGTAGCTGTCGATGAACGCCACGCCGAGAATCGCCCCGGCATTGACGGCAAGCCCCGCGAACAGGACCGGCCGGGCGCCGATCTTCTCGCACAGGAACCCCATCGGCGTCTGAACGAAGCCTGTCGCCAGCGCATACACCGTGACGGCCAGCCCGAGCTCAGCGAAGCCGACGCCGAGCTCCTCGCGGATGACGGGAAACAGCGGCGGAAGCGCCAGCATGTAGAGATGGCTGAAGCCGTGCGCGAGCGCGATCAGCCCGACCACAGCCATCTCGCGTCCGAACGCCGGCGGCGATGCGGCCTCAGCCACGAGCGGAAGCTCCCGCGCGCGCGATGACCTCGGCGGCGAGCAGCACCTCCGTCCCCGCCAGCCCCGTCGAGCAGAACAGCGTGATGTCGTCGTCGCGCTTCCGGCCGGAGACTTTGCCGGCGACGATATCGCCGAGCTGCAGGAGGTCGGCCCGCGCTGCCGTGTCGTCGAGGAAGAACGGCCGCGACATGGCTTCGACCTGCGCAAGCGAATCCGTGGCGACAACCGCCGCCGCCTCGGCAGCCTGGAGCGGCAGCTCGTGGGCGCCCGCCGCCTTCGGCCCGACCGTGTTCACATGTACGCCCGGCGCCAGCCAGTCGGCATCGAACACCGGCTCCCGGCTCGTCGTCGCGCAGATGAGTATGTCGACGCCCTCGACCGCCTCCCGGGCGGTCTCGACCGCGCGAACGGGCAGTCCCAGCCGCGCCGTCATCTCCCTCGCGAAGACCTCGCGGCCGTGATCGGTCCGGCTGTAGATCCTGGCCTCGTCGAGCTGGCGGACGGCCGCGACGGCTTCGATTTGCGTGCGCGCCTGTACGCCCGCGCCGATGATGCCGGCCACCCGTGCGTCCTCGCGCGCCATGGCGCGGACGGCCAGCCCGCCGATGGCGCCGGTGCGCATCTTGCCGACGCGCTCTCCGGCGACGAGGCCCTCGAGGGTGCCGGTGGCGGCGTTCCAGACGGCGATGATCTGTGCGTTCGCGGCCCCGCCGGCCAGCGTGTCGTAAACGCGGAAGCCGACCGGACCGTCCGGGAGGCCGCCCGTTGTGAAGACCAGGTCTCCCCGCCCGGGGACGGTCACGTAGTTGCGGGGCGGCGCGATGAACCGTCCGGCGCTCTGGGCGACGAAGGCCGGCTCTATGGCGTCGATCGCCGCCGCCATGTCCATCAGCGCGTCCACGTCGCCGTCGTCGAGAACTAGCATCCGCTCGAAGGCTCCGGCTGGAACGGAACGGAAGGCCCGGGCGCGCCGCGCCCGGACCTCGTGGCGATCAGATGCTCATCGTCACGCCGCCGTCGACGTGCAATGCCGCGCCGGTGACGAAGCTTGCCTGTTCCGACGACAGAAAGGCGACAACGTCGCCGACTTCATTGCGGCTTGCCCATGCGGCCGAGCGGGATCTTCGCGACCCGCTCCTTGCGGACTCTTCCTCGGACTGGCCGGTGATCTTGGCCCACTCGGTCATCGTCTCGTCCTGCCGGTCGGTGGCGATGATGTGGGGGATGACCGCATTGATGGTGACGCCGTCCTTGGCGACCCAGCTTGCGAGCGCCTTTGTCAGGTTGAGGACGGCGGCGTTGTTCAGGCCGACGGTGATGGTCGTCCCGTGCGGCTGGCGCGCGGCGACGCCGGAGATGTTGACGATGCGGCCCCAGCCGTTCTTCTGCATGATCGGCAGCGCGTGGCGCAGCGTGCGGGCATAGCCGTTCAGCTTCTCCTCGAACATGCCGTTCCAGCGATCCTCGGTGAGCGTGAAGAAGTCGGCGGGCACCACGGTTGCGGCGCAGTTTACGAGGATATCGACGCTGCCGAGTTCGGCGACGGTCTTCTCGACGAGCGCCTTCGACCTGGTCGTCCTTGAAGAAGTCGCACAGGATGCCGACGACGCGGCCGGAGCCGAGGCCCTGCATTTCCTGGACGGCCTTGTCCAGCCGTCCCTGGTCGCGCCCGGTGACGACGACGTTGACGCCCTCCTCGGCCAGCGACTCGGCGCATGCGCGGCCGATACCCTTGCTGCTGCCCGTGACGATGGCTACGCGGCCGGCAATACCTAGATCCATTTCATTCTCCCGAGGGGCCCCTTGGGGCACTGTGGTTCACTATCAGGCAAGGACCCGCCGGCCCCGGCGAGGGGTCGGCGGGCAAGGTGGACAGAGGCCCCGTCAGGCACTCACTGGAGCGCTTCGACGGCTGCCTTGAGGATCGGCGGGATATCTCCGCTCGCGGCGTAGATGTCGCCGATCAGTTCCTGCTGCTCCGCCCCGTGCATGGGATCGAGCGGCGCGCTCACCTTCGCGGCGGCCTCGATCACCTCGGGATCGGTCATCGCCGCCATGATGGCGTCACGTAGCTCTTCGGCGATCGCCGGGTCCATGTTCGGCGGGCCGAAGAAGGTGCGGTGGAGCTGCTGGATGTTCATCAGCGCGCGCACGATGCCCTGCTTCTGTTCGTCCGTCGCCAACTCCAGCACGGTCGGCACGTCCGCGAAATCGGGGTGCCGCTCGTTGCCGACCGAGATTACCGGCTTTACCTCGCCGGCGTTGATCGTGGATGTCGCCGACGGCCAGGAGGTGATACGGCCGTCGCCGTCGCCGCGGATGACCGCCAGCGTCGTGTCGGATGCGCCTTCGTAGCCGGTGACGAACGTCACGTCGAACCCGAGCGTATGGCCGATCAGGGCCATGGCGTAGAAGTCGTCGTCGACGCCCTGGCTGGGCATCACGAACGGCCGGTCGAGCGCGATCACGTCCTCGGCGCTCTCCAGGCCCGAACTCGGGGCCGACAAAGATGACGCGGTCGTCGGCCGTGGGACGGCCGAGATAGGTGAACTCGGTGGCGTCGAACTGGACGCCCTCGGCGCCGGCGAGCTGGGCGAGGATCAGCGAGGTTCCGCTGCTCAGCCCGATGGTCAGGCCGTCCGGCTCGGAGGCCCACACGACGTTGGAGCCGACGAGGCCGCCGGCGCCCGTGCGGTGCTCGATGCGGACATCCTGCGCCTTCAGGTGCTTGGCGATGGCGGGCGCGAGGAGCTGCGAATAGACCGCGTACATGCCGCTCGCCGAGTGCGGCACGATGAGCTGCACGACCTTCCCCTCGAGCTGCCCCTGCGCTGACGCGGGCATCGAGGCCACGATTCCGGCGACGAACAGCGCGCCGGCCGCTGCCGATTTGAACCGACTGAGCATCTCTTTCATTCCTCCCGTTGTGGTCCCTCTTTGTCGGGACCTGACACGCTTTCTCACGCTAGAAATGGACGATCGTCGAGATGTACGGGGCGAGAAGGCCCCGGTTGAGCTGAACGCCGAGGATCGCCCCGAAAGTGACGTAGAGTATAGCCGCGCAGATGGCGCCGTTGATGATCGAGCGCAGCGGCGACCAGTGGCCGCTGAACATGAAATAGCCCGCGCTGAACAGGAACACCGCGGGGATCGGCCCGACCGTCAGGAACAGCCCGAGAAAGATCAGGATGATGCCGAGGGCGGCGAACTCCGTGCGGGAGAAGCGCTCCCACGCCGTCTGGGACTTGTCCTCGTTCTCCTGAACCAGCGCCTTCTTCTGCGCTTCCTTCGTCTGCTCCTTGGCCGCCTTGGTGCTCTTTCCCGAGATCAGCTCGAGCGCGTCGACCGAGAGGTCCTGCGTCGCGCGCACGTTCTGCATGACGATCTGTATCGCGATCAGGACCATGCACACGATCGCGATGGGAACCGGCACGAGCCGCGCGCGCGGGCCGTAGTTGAAACTCATCACCAGCATCGTCAGGAAGAGCAGGAAGAGGATGCCGGCGAAGATGTTCTCCTGGAGGCGGCGGCTCATGACGAGGCTCCCTGGTCCGCGGCGGCCCGCGCCGCCTTGTCCTTCCGCCAGCGCCGCACCAGCGGCCAGACGGTGGTGAGGATGACGAGGATCAGCATGACGAGCGCGACGGGCCGGGTGAAGACGAACCAGTCGCCGTAGAGCGTCAGCGAAATGTGCAGGTTCCGCTCGATCATCACCGCGAGCACCATCCCGATGACGAGGTTGGCGCGCGAGTAGTCGTACTTGTCCATCACATAGCCGATCACGCCGAAGATGACGGCGGTGACGACGTCGGTCATCTGCCCGCGCGTCGCGTAGGCGCCGATGAAGCAGACCGACAGCACGATCGGGATGACGAGCGCGTTGTTTAGGGTTGGCATGCGCGCCAGATAGGGCGAGGCGATCATGCCGAAGATTGCCGCCAGCATGCTGGCGAGGATGACGATCCACACCAGGCTGAACACGAGGTCGAGGTTCTCGGTGATCATCTGCGGTCCGGGCGCGATGCCGAGATTGACGAAGGCGATCAGCAGGAGCGCGGTTCCCTCGCCGCCCGGGATGCCGAAGGCCAGCGTCGGCAGCAGGCTGCCGCCCTCGTTGCCCCCGACCGCCGCGTCGGGCGCGATCACGCCCTCGACGTTGCCCGTGCCGAATGTCTCGGGGTGCTTCGAGGTCTGCACCGCCTGCGCGTAGGCCGCGATGCCGCCCGTCGTGGCGCCGATGCCCGGCAGGACGCCGATGATCACGCCGAGGAAGCTGGAGCGGACGACGAGGCCCCAGTGTCGGCAGGTGTCCTTGATGCCGTCCCACACGGTCGACACCCCGCGCGGGATGTCGCGGCTGACGATCGAGTCGCCCTTCAGGTACAGCTTCATCATCTCGGCAACCGCGAACAGCCCGATCATCGCGATGACGAAGGAGATACCGTCCATCAGGTACAGGCTGCCGAAGGTGAAGCGCGGCGTGGCGGTGACGAGGTCCATGCCGATGAACGAGATGCCGATGCCGACGCCCGCCGCGATCAGCCCCTTGAAGACCGAGCCCGACGAGAACGTCGCGATCAGCGTCATGCCCCACAGCGCCATCATCAGGAGTTCGGCCGGCCCCAGCGCGAGGATGAGCGGCCGCATGATCGGGATGCACAGCGCGAGGAAGATGCCGCCGAACACGCCGCCGAGCAGCGCGGCCATCGCCGAGGCACCGAGCGCGCGCTCGCCCTCGCCGCGCAGCGTCATCGGGTAGCCGTCGAAGATCAGCGTCAGGCTCTTGGCCGCGCCCGGCACCTGGAACAGGATCGACGTCACCGAGCTGCCCCAGATCGTGCCGATATGCGCACCGAGCAGCAGCGCGATGGTCGCCTCGATGTCCTGCCCGAACGTGAACGGCAGGAGCAGCGTCATGGCGACGATGCCGCCGAGCCCCGGCAGGATGCCTACGACGATGCCGTAGAGCACGCCGATGGTCATGAAAATCATCGCCTGCGGCGTCAGCAGCGCCACGAAGCCGAGCGCGATCGCCTCAAGCATTCCACCCTGCCCCTGGGTTCATGCGGCATTCTCCCTTTGGTCGTTCCCGCCCCGCCTCCGGCTTCAGCCGGTATATTCGAGGATGTGCATGCCGGCGCCCCACCGGTCGATCAGGTAGAGGCGCCCGTGTTCGTCGGTGCCGATGTCGTTGGACTGGATGCCTTCCTGGCCGTCCGGCAGGTCCGGCACGAAATGCCCGACTTCCTTGGGTCGCAGCGGGTCGCTCACGTCGATCGCGCGCAGGCCTGCGTTGAAGTAGGTGAGGAAGACGAGGTTCGCCCACGGCCCCTCGGAGGTGATGTTCTCCAGGATGTTGTGCGCCCCGAAGCGGCCTGGCCGGTCGTAGTAGGTCTCGCGGTCGGGCATGAAGGTGGAGACGGGGACCGGGTTGGTCTCCTCGCGGATGTCCACGATCCACATGAACTGGCTGTCCCAGAACTTCTGGCGTCCGCGCGCCTCGTCGGTGACCACGAGATAGGGGCGGTCGCCGATCGGCCATGCCGTATGCGAGCTGCCGACGAACGGCGGCGCCCATTTGACGTGGCCGACGAGCTTCATGTCGGACAGATCCGAGCAGTCGATGACCGACACCCCGCCGCCCCACCAGGCGGCATACATCCGGTCGCCGCGGATCATCGGCGGCCCGTGCAGCGTCACCTCGCGCTCGCGCATCACCTTTTCGATTGGCCGCGCGGGATCGGTCTTCTGCCAGGGCAGGCCCCAGATCGAGACGACCCCGGGTTTCAGCGGATCGGAGATGTCGAGCGTCCAGTTGACGCGCTTGTCCCAGCCCTCCGCGTCGCAGGGCATGAACGCCAGCTTGCGCCCGTTGTCGACGCCGAACCGGTGCGGGCCGTTGCCCGGCATGTCGAAGAAGCCGACCTGCCGCGGCGCCGTCGGGTCGCTGACGTCGAAGATATAGAAGCCCGGCCGGGCCTGCTTGCCCGTCTCGTTCTTCAGCCGCTCGGAATTCACGTAGAGCAGGTTGTCGCCGACGAGCCGCAGCTTGTGCATGTGGGTGCCGGGCGGCGCCAGGAACTCGGCCACCTTGCGCGGATTGCGGGGATCGCGGACGTCGTGGACCGTGAAGCCCTCCGGCGTGTCGCCGGTTCCCACGCCGCCCACGAAGGCATAGCCGTTCCGGACCTCGACGATGCTTCCCCCGCCCCAGGCGGCGGACCGGTCGTGGCCGAGCAGCTTGAAATTGCGGCTATCCCTGGACGACACTCTGTTCCCCCCTCGTACCGCCGGCCACAGGCCAGCGGCCGCGCCCCCGCGCCGACTTCTACGAAAGACTAATTTTTCACAATATCGTGTGTCAAACGATATTGTACGGTCCGATGCGATAGACCGGACCGGACGGCCGTCATCTCCGCCGCGTGCCCGCCCCCGCCTGCTCTTCGCAATCCGGTGGATGCGGCGCGGCGCTCGCCGGCTGGGCGGCGGGGCGCTCCGAATGGCGTGTTTTCCGAGCGGCGCGCGGCTCCATCGGCGCCATGATGCGAGCCGGCAGCCGTCATGCGGGGGTCGCGGACGGAGGCTGTCCGGCCGCCGCGCGCTGTCCCGCCGAGCGGCCGTTCCTATGCCGAAAACGCTGTTCTGCGAACGGTCACTATTATCATATTATGAATTGACATGCGATAATGGAGGCATGACGTTGCCGGGATCAGTTTCGGCATGCAATCCGGGGAAACAGCAATGAATCGCATGAAGGGCGCCGACGTTATCACCGAGTTTCTGGTCGGCGAGGGGGTCCCTTACGTGTTCGGCATCTGCGGCCACGGAAACGTCGGGCTTCTCGACGCTCTATACGGCGCGCGCGATCGCATCAAGCTGGTATCGCCGCGCCACGAACAGACCGCCGGACACATGGCGGACGCCTATTTCCGGGTCCGCCACCAGCCGGTCGCGACCTTGACCTCGACGGGGCCGGGATCGGCCAACATGATCATGGCGCTGGCCAACGCCCAGGCCGATTCCTCGGCCATGCTCGCCATCACCGCCAACGTGCCGACCGAGCAGCACAATCGCGGTCCCTTCCAGGAGCTCTACCGGCATAATCAGGCGGACTTCCCCTCCGTCGTCCGGCCCGTCGTGAAGCGCAGCTTCCAGCCCTCGCGCGTCGACATGCTGCCGCTCGCGCTCAGCCAGTCCTTCGACACGATGCTGTCGGGCCGCCCGGGACCGGTCAATCTCGACATCCCCTACAACGTCTTCCAGGAGGAGGCCGACGTCGCCGTGGCGCCCTCCTCGACGGCCGGGCGCAGCAATCGGATCGGCGCCGCGCCGGAGTTCGTCTCCGCCGTTGCCGACCTGATCGCCGGGGCCGAGCGCCCGGTCCTCTTCATCGGACATGGCGTCACCCTGTCGGAGGCCTCCCGGGAACTCACCGAGCTCGCCCGGCGCCTGCGCATCCCGGTCATCTCGTCGCCCAACGGGATGGGCTGCTTCGACATGTCCGATCCGCTTTCGCTCGGCTTCATCGGACGCAACGGCGCCTATCCCGCCAACCAGGCCGGCCGCCATACCGATCTCGTGATCACCATCGGCGCGCGCTTCGACGACCGCTCGTCGTCGGCATGGCTGCCGGGCTACTCCTGGAACTTCCCGCACGCCAGGCTGGTCCAGGTCGACATCGATCCCGGCGAGCTCGGCCGCAACTACGCACCGACCCTCTGCATCGCCGCCGACGCGCGCACCTTCCTTCGCCAGCTTCTGGGCGAGGCCGAGGCCCGGGGCGACGAGCTGGCCACAGGCCCGGAGTGGCTCGACCGGATCGCCGGCTGGCACAAGGAATGGCGGGATTTCATAGCGCCGGGCTTCGCCACCTCCTCCTCGCCGGCCCGCCCCGAGGGGATCGTGTCGACGCTCAGGAAGGCCCTGCCCGACGACGCCATCATCTCGCTGGACTTCGGCGTCCACCACAACTGGTTCATGCAGTTCTGGGAGGCGCGCCAGCCGCAGACGATGCTCAACGCCTGGGGCTACTCCGCCATGGGCTTCGGCGTCAGCGGCATCCTGGGCGCCAAGCTCGCCGCGCCCGACCGCGCCTGCGTGTCGATCTGCGGCGACGGGGGCTTCACGATGACGCCCCACGTGCTCTGCACCGCGGTCGAATACGACATCCCCGTCGTCTGGGTGATCTGGAACAACTTCGCCTGGGGCGCGATCCGCGACCTCCAGTACGGCCTGTTCGACGGGCGCGAGATCGGCACCGCCTTCTATCGTGGGGACAATCAGGAGCCCTACAACCCGGACTTCGCGGCCGTCGCCCGGGCACACGGCGTGGAAGCCGCCACCGTCACCCGCAACGAGGACTTCGGCGACGCGCTCGAACACGCCATCGCCAGCGGGCGCCCCTATCTGCTCGACGTCCACGTGGACGCCGACGTCAGGCCGCCGGCGACGGGCACGTGGGCACTACCCCCGATCCCGCACCGCGAGCCGGTCTTCGGCGCCCCTTTCATTCCGGCCTGATAGACCGTTTGAGGATGCGCTCCGGCGCGGCTTTGGGAAGCGCGGAAAGCCGTGCCGGATGCCGGCCGGAGCAGAATTTCCGAACGGCCCCTGAGGTCCGTCAGAAGCCGTAGAGCTTCGCCGGGTTGTCGACCAGCACGCGAGATCTGATGTCGGCTTCCGGTATCCAGTCGGCCAGCAGGTCCGTCTGGTCGCCGTCGTTCGGCATCGGGATCGCCCAGTCCACCTTCACGTGCGGCCAGTCCGAACCCCAGACGATTCGATCGGGCGCCGCCTCGACGATGGCCCGTGCGATGGGCGTCACGTCGGCGAAGTCCGCGCGCTTGGAGATGCGGTAGGGCGCGGTGAACTTGACCCAGGCCTTGCCGGCCTGCATCAGCCGCAGCAGCGCCTGGAAGCCGTCCGGTGCGGTGCCGAGTTCGGCCGGCATGTAGCCGAAATGTCCGAACACCACGTCCACCGGCAGGTCGCCGAGAAGCTCGTCGAGATCGGGGAACTCGTTCACATGGGCGAGGAACTCGATGTGCCACCCATAGGGCGCGACCGCCTCGGCCAGGCGCCTGATGCGCTCGACCGGCATCACGCCCTTGGCGTCGCGCGTATCGACGATGTTGAGCCGCGCGCCGCGGATGCCCTTCTCGTTCATCTCCGACAGGCTCGCCTGATCGATGTCCTCGGGCACCACGACGACCCCGCGCAAGGGTACGTCGCTCGTCTCCAGCGCATCGAGCACCGCCGAATTGTCGGCGCCGTAGAAGCTCGGCTGCACGAGAACCCCGCGCGAGACGCCGAGGCCGGACAGGAGCTTGTGATATTCGGGAAGCGGGGAGTCCGGCGGCGTGTAGATGCGCCGCTCGTAGAACGGATAGCGCTCGGCCGGCCCGCAGATGTGGGCATGTGAGTTTGTCGCGCCCTCCGGCATCTCGAAGGACGGCTTGCGCGGATTGCGGTCGGGCGGCGCGAGAAGCGGAATCCCGTCCTTGTCCAGCGTGACGGTCGAACTCATCATGTTCCTCCAGGCGTGTTCGGTGGCCGGCTCCGGGGAGCGGCGCATGTAATTCGCACGATCGGCGCTCAGTTGCACCGATGCGCCGGTGATTTCCACATTCGTGTGCAGGAGGGTGGTCAGCGAGCCGCGACCACGTGCTCCTCGATCCAGTCGGCGATGTAGTTCACGCCGGCGCGGCGGTCGTCGACCTGGCAGTGCTCGGCCGATCCCTCCTCGATGGTGAAGATCCGGATCTCCTTGTCGGGCGACCCCACCTCGTCGTGCAGCCGCTGCGCCTCCTCCGGCGGGATCAGCCGGTCGTTCTCGCCATGGACCACCAGGAAGGGGCAGGTCATCTTGTCGACGATGCCGTCCAGCGAGAACTTCCGCATGATGTCGATGGCGGGGCGCATTTCGAGGCCCGGAACGCCGAGCACCCACGGCACCTGGAAATGCGAGGTCGCCGTCGAGCCGCTCTTCATCTCCGCCTCGATGCGCTCGATCCAGCCGGCGAGGTCCCAGAACATCGCGCCGAAGGCGACGCAGCCGGCGTACCGCTGGTCCAGGGAGGCGATCCGGGGCGCGGAGTAGCCGCCGAAGGAATAGCCCATGATGACGACCTTCGACGGATCGACCTCCGGGCGTCCCGCGACATAGTCGTAGGCCGCCCTCCCCGGCACCTCGTAGTCGTACCGGCTGTGGATGTTGCGCAGCCGCAGGGTCTCGCCCTGCCCCGGCCCGTCGATGGCCAGCACGTTGAAGCCGCGCCGCGCGAATTCGAGGCCGCAGAACAGGACGCTCATTTCCTTGCAGTTGTCGAGGCCGTCGAAGACGACGACGGTGGGCGCGGCCGCCGAGACGCCCTCGCCCTTCAGGAAATAGGCGGGAAGCGTGGTGTCCTCGTACGGCACCTCGACCGCCTCGATCTCGGGGAACTGGCGCCGCAGTCCCTCCTGCAGGCACCGGAAAGCCTTCCTGTAGACCTCCGTCTTCTCCTTGCCCGGATAGATCATGCGCTCGGCGGTGTAATAGTAGTATCCCGCGCGCAGGTAGTAGTCGCCTGCGGTCCGGCTGCGCCCCCGGGCGGCGGCCTCGTCGCCGTATCCCTCCATGCGCGCGGCCATCGCGCCCCATTCCTGCCACCAGGCTTCCGGCTCGTGCTGGCGCGGAGCGAGCCGCTCGCAGACGCGGTCGATGTCGTTGAGGCAGACCGCGCCGTAGGGCGCCATGCCCTTCGTCACCAGCGTGGCGTTCGACCACGAGAGATTGCCCGGAAAATGCTCCGCCCAGGTGCCAGCCATGTTCGTCTCCCCTTCATGCCCGCCTAGGCGAGCAGCGTTTCCATGATCCGTTCGCGCGACAGCGGCAGGTCGCGGATGCGCGCGCCGAGCGCCCTTGCCACGGCGTTGCCGAGAGCGGCGGCCGTCGGCCCCACCGCCGTCTCCCCGATGCCGAGCGTCGGCATGTCCGGCGTTCCCGTGAACCGGATCTCGATCTCCGGTACTTCCGTGAACCGGAGGATCGGATAGTCGCCCCAGTTGTCGGACACGACGCGCCCCTCGGCGAAGCGCAGCCGCTCCTTCAGCGTCCAGCTCACCGCCTGGACGATCCCGCCCTCGACCTGGTTCGCCGCGCCGTCGGGATTGACCACGAGACCGGTGTCGACGGCGGCCCAGACGCGGGTGACGCGCACCTCCTCCTCGACCTCCACCTCGGCGACGGCGGCCATGTAGGCAGCGGTGTTCTTGTAGCGCCCGAAGCCGAACCCCATGGCCCGGCCCGAGCCCGGCTCGTCGGTTCCCGGCCAGCCGGACATCGCGGCGGCCTCCTCGATCACGCGTCGCTGGCGCTCGTCGCGCACGATGGCAAGCCGGTAGGCGACCGGATCCTCGCCGGCCATTTCGGCCAGGTTGTCGAGGAAACCCTCGATGGCGAATGTGTTGAGATGCGCCCCCAGCCCCCGCAGCGTGGACGCCCGCAGGGGCACGCCGTCCAGGATGTGGTGGATCATCCGGTGGCGGGGCAGGTCGTAATAGGCGACGGCGTTGCGCGTCGCCCCGCCGCCGATCCCGTCGGGCACGTCTGCGAGTTCGTCCGGCTCCGGTTCCGCGCCGGAGGCCGCGTCCGCGAGCAGGAAGTTCGACCGCCCGTTCATCCCCGGCCGCCGCCCATGGACCGGGCTCCACAGCTCGATCGTCCAGTCGGCCGGGCGGCCGGCCTCGTCCACCACCGCGGCGAGCCGCACGCCCTGCGCCGGCCCGACCGACGCCGCCGTGAACTCCTCCTCGCGCGCCCACTGCACGCGGACGTGTCGACCGGGGTGCCGCATCGCCACGAACGCCGCCTCGAAGGCCGCGTCGTCGGCGGAGTTGTGCCCGTAGCAACCTGCGCCCTGCCGATGAACCACCGTCACCGCCGAAACGTCGAGACCGAACGACCGCGCCAGCCAGTCGCGCAGCACGTGGACACCTTGCGAATGCGTCTCCACCGTCAGGTGCCCGTCGCTAAAGCGTGCCAGCCCGCAGGACGGCGCGATGGAACCGTGCGTCAGATAGGGCCGCGTGAACACCGCCTCGATCGCCGGCCCCTCGGGCGCGTCCCCCTTCCCCGTCTCGACCACGCGCGAGCGCTTCGGCCGCGCCGTCAGCCAGTCCAGCCGGTCGGCCTCGTCGGGAATCGGCGTGCCACCCTCCCACCTTGCCCGCTCCCGCGCCGCCGCGTGCGCGCGCATGACGGCGACCTCGTCGTCGCCGGTAATCAGCAGCGCGTCGCCGTCGCGGTCGATGTCGATCCGTCCGCCGCCGGCCTTGACGACCGCCGCCTCGTCGATCCCGGCCAGCCGCGCCCCCGCCCAGGGCCGGTGCAGCACCCGCGCATGCAGCAAGCCGGGCGGCGCGATGTCGTGGATGAAGCCGCCGACCGACAGCACCCGCCCGAAATCCACCCGCGGCACGCTCGCGCCGACCACGCGGTAGTCCGCCGGCGCCTTGACCGGCGCCCTCCCCGTCGCCTCGCGCTCGAGATCGACGCGGGCCGCCAGCGTCCAGTAGTCGTGGTTCGTCGGCTGCCCGTCGCGCAGGAACCGACCTTCCTCGACGGAGAGGTCGCCCGGATCGCAGCCCAGTTCGCCCGCGAGCGTCGCGAGGAACAGCGCGCGCACCTCCGCGCAGGCGAGCCGTATCGAGCCGCCCGAGACCGCCGTCGAGTTCGACCCCGACGTGAAGCCCTCCGCCGGCGCCGTGTCCGTATCCCCCGAGACGACCCGGATGCGGTCCGGCGGCACGTCCAGTTCCTCCGCCGCGATCTGCGCGAGCGCCGTCAGGATGCCCTGCCCGATCTCCACCTTGCCCGTCGCCAGCCGCACCCGCCCGCCGGGCTCGAAGCCGACCCACCGCCCGAGGACGGGGTTGTCGGCGAGGCTCCTGGGAAGCGGTGGCGCGCTCACGTCGCCTGCCCCGACAGCGCCGCGCCGGCCCGCTGGACCGCGCGGATGATCCTGTTGTGCGCGCCGCACCGGCAGAGGTTGTCGTCGAGCGCCGCAGCCACGTCCCCGCGCGTGGGAGAGAGATTTCGCGCAAGGAGCGCGGCCGCGGCAACCATGATGCCCGATATGCAGTAGCCGCACTGCGCGGCCTGTTCGGCGACGAACGCCTCCCGCAGCGCATCGAGCGCAGCCAGGCCCTCGACCGTCGTCACGGACCGCCCGTCGAGGCCGTCCATCTCGCGTCCGCAGGAGAACGCCGGCGTTCCGTCGATCAGCACCATGCAGGCGCCGCACCGCTCCAGCCCGCAGCCGAAGCGCGCGCCCTTGAGGCCGAGATCGTCGCGCAGCACGGCGAGGAGAGGACGGCTCTCCTCCGCCTCGACGCTGACGTTGACCCCGTTGACCGTCAGTCGGAACGTCCGGCTCATCCTGCCCCTTAGGCCAGCTTCTCCATCAGCCAGTCGCCGATATGGTCGACGCCGAGCTGTCGGTGATCGACCTGCACGTGCTCCGTACCGCCTTCCTCGGCGGTGAAGATGCGCAGTTCCTTGTCCTTGGAGCCGACCTTCTCATAGAGAATATGCGCGGACTCCAGCGGCACGATCCGGTCGTTGTCGCCGTGCAGGATCAGCACCGGGCATTCGATGTCCTGGGCGATGCCCTCGAGCGTGAACGCCTTGGCCCATTCGAGCGCCGTCGGGTTGTCGGGCGCGCCGAGGACCCAGCGGAACTGGAAGTCCGACGAAAAGCTCGACCGCGGGTCCTTCGCGTTGCGCGACTTGATGTCGACCTGCCAGGCGTGCATGTCCCAGTGCATCGCGCCGAAGGCGACGCAGGCCGCGTAGCGCTTGTCCTTGCCGGCGATGCGCGGGGCATGATAGCCGCCGAACGAGTAGCCCATCACCGCGACGCGCTTGGGATCGACTTCCGGGCGCGACGTCACGTAGTCGTATGCCGCCGCGCCGGCGACCTCGTAGTCGGGGCGGCTGTGGATGTTCCTGAGGCGGAGCGATTCCGCCTGTCCGGGCCCGTCGATAGCCAGCGTGTTGATGCCGCGCTTGGCGAAGTCGAGCCCGGCGAAGATGACGCTCATCTCCTTGCAGTTGTCCATGCCGTCGAACAGGACCACCGTCGGCGCCGGCTTGTCGCCCGGCGCCTTCAGGAAGAAGGCGGCGAGATTGGTGTCCTCGTAGGGGACGTTCGACATACTCGATCTGCGGATAGAGGAGCTTGATGCCCTCGTGGTAGCGGCGGCGGGCGTCGTGGTACATGGCGAGCTTCTCCTCGCCCGGCGCCATGAAGCGTTCCGCGCTGTAGTAGTAGTTGCCGGCGCGCAGGTACTGGTTGCCGGCCGTGATCATGCGCCCCTTCGCGGCGGCCTCGTCACCGACCCTGGCGACGCGGTCGGCCATCCGCTTCCATTCCTCCATCCAGGCCTTGTCGAGATCGGGCTCGCCCTGCCGCGCGATCAGCCGCTGGGCGACGATATCGATCTCCGCCATGGCGACCGCGGCATAGGGCACCATGCCCTTCACGATCTGCATGGCGTTGCTCCAGCGCAGGTTGCCGGGGAAATGCTCGGCCCATGTGCCGCACTTGTTGTCAGTCGTCATCACGCAAGCCTCTCGGAGACCGTTGCAGGGGAATGGGGTACGGGGCTGTCGGCCTCAGGCCTCGGCGACGACCGGGTTGGTCAGGACGCCGACATGCTCGATGTCGATGGTGATGGTGTCGCCCGGCTTCAGCCACACCTGCGGCTTGCGGCCCATGCCGACGCCCGCCGGCGTGCCCGTGGGGATCAGGTCGCCCGGCTCCAGCGTCATGACCTCGGAGAGCGTCGAGACGAGCTCGGCGACGTTGAAGATCATCGAGGACGTGCTGGCGTCCTGCATCACTTCGCCGTTCAGGAGAGCGCGCACCCGCACGCCTTCCGCGCCGGGCGGCACCTCGTCCGCGGTGACGATCCAGGGGCCGACGGGCGCGGTCTTGTCGAAGTTCTTCGCCCCGGTCCACTGCGTGGTCTTGCGCTGGTAGTCGCGCACCGAGCCCTCGTTCAGGCAGGTGTAGCCGAACACGTGGTCGAGCGCCTCGTCCTTCGAGACGTGGCGGCAGCGCTTGCCGATGACGATCGTCAGTTCCGCCTCGTAGTCGAGCTGCTCGGAAACCTTCGGCACCACCATCGCCTCGCCGGCCGCGCAGAGCGAGGTCGTGCAGCGCATGAAGAGCGGCGGGTAGTCGGGCGCCTTCTGGCCGGTCTCCTCGGCGTGGTCGTGATAGTTCAGGCCGATGCACATCACCTTGCCCGGCTCGGGGATCGGCATCATCAGCTTCACCGACGAGTATTTCCGGCGCGCGTCACTGCCTGCGGACTTGACCCGGCCCTCCAGGTCCTGCGGAACGCCCGCGGCGATGATTTCCTTGAGCGTGCGCGGGAGATCGGGGGCGATCTTGTCGAGGACGACGACGTTGTCGCCGTCGACCACGCCAACTTTGCCTGCCCCGCCATCGTCGAACGTGATAAACCGCATGTCAGCCTCGGTACGACTTGAGAAAAGATGGACAATCCGCCGCCGACGGGCGAATCCGGCGACGATCTCCAGGGCAGCTTTGCCGACCTTCCCCGGCCGCGCTAGCTTGTCGTGACTTGAATTACTTTAAAGCTGAGCCTGAAAAATCATGCAGCTACCGCTGAGGACCATTGCGACGTTCGTCCGCTGCGCGGAGACGGGCAGCTTCAGCAAGGCGGCCCTCGAACTCGGCATGACGCCGCAGGCGGTATCGAGCCACATCAAGCAGCTTGAGGACTGGGTCGGCGTGCGGCTGTTCCACCGCACCACCCGGAAGATCGGCCTCACGGAGGAGGGCCAGGGCTTCTTCGAGCAGTGCAAGGCCGGCATCGAGGCCATCGAGGACGGCGTGCGCGGCCTGAACGAGGCGACCCACGAGGCGGTCGGCACGGTTCGGCTGGCCGTCCCCTATGCCATCGCGCGCGGCTACATCACGCCGATCCTGGCGCGCTTCTTCGACCAGTACCCGCGCGTGTCCGTCGAGCTTCTCATCCAGAACCAGACCCCGGACATCGTCGAGCAGGGCGTGGATTTGGGGATCGCGAGCCGCACGCTGCCGAAGACCTCGATGATCGCGCGCCGCCTCGTCAGCACCGAGCTCGTCCTGTGCGCCTCGCCCGACTACATCGAGAAGCACGGGGTGCCGGCGACGATCGAGGAGCTGCACGCCCACCGGTGCGTCGGCCTTCGCCATCCGCGCACGGGCAAGATCATGCCGTGGACGTTCCGCACGGACACCGACGTGACGGCGCTGGACATCAATTGCGATCTGACGACGAACGACACCGACACCCAGCGCCAGGCCGTGCTTCACGGCGTGGGCATCGGTCAGCTCGCGAGCTTCTTCGTTTCCCCCCATGTCCGGGACGGCAAGCTGGTGCCGCTCCTGATGGGGTACGTGGCGCCGCCGATCGATTTCCACATCTACATGCTGCGCCGGACGAAGATACCGCAGAAGACCCGGGTGCTGGCCGATTTCCTCTACGAGGAGTTCCGCAGGCACCCGGACTTCAAGCCGTTCCGGCCGGCGTCAGCTGAGCCGGGACCAGGCCCAGGCGGCGTTCGCGAAGAGGTGCCGATCCCGGTGGCGGGCGGCGAAGAGCTGTAGCCCGGCCGGCATTCCGGCGGCGCCCTTGAGCACGGGCATCGTCAGCGCCGGAACGTGAAGCACCGTCCACATCTTGTAGAGGTCCGCGCCATAGAAGGCGTTCCACCCGACCGGCGCCTCGCTGCAGGCGGCAGCCGACAGGAGCACGTCGTACTCGGCCGCGATGGCATCCATCCGCACCCGGCAGCGTTCGGCGAGTTCCTGCATCTTCACGTAATGCTCGAAGCTGCATGAGAAGCCGTCGGAGATGCGGCCGCCACGCAGCGTGTCGCTGATGTCGTCCCACCTGTTCTCGATCTCCCAGGTGAGCGTGCGGACGAATTCGAAGCTGGTGATCCAGCGATGCGCGTCGGTGAGCGCCTCGAACTCCTCGGGCAGGTCGATCTCCACCACCGTCGCGCCGTCCCGGGCGAGTTGCGCGGCGGCAGTCTCGACACCCTCTCGGATCGCCGGATCGACCGTCTCCCAGATATGGGTGCGGCAGAAGGCGATGCGCGGGGGGCTGTCGATCCCGCGCACCGGGACCGGATCGGTCCCCACCAGGACGTCGCGGTAAAGCGCCACGTCCTCGACCGAGCGGGCGCAGATGCCGAGCGTGTCCACCGATCCCGACGCCTCCATCACGCCGTGCAGGCGATGCTCGCCATATGTCGGGCGATAGCCGAAGATGCCGCAGAAGGACGACGGGCGGACGGTCGATCCGGTCGTCTGGGTGCCGATGGCCAGCGGGACCATCCAGTCGGCGACCGCCGCTGCGGGATCCGCTGGAGGAGCCGCCGGGCGTTCGCTCCAGGTCGCGCGGGTTCCGCGTCTTGCCGGCATGCAGGTTGGCGAACTCCGTCGTCACCGTCTTGCCGAGCAGCACGCCGCCGGCCTTGCGGCTCAGCGCGACGCATGCGGCATCGCGTCCGGCATGCCGTCCGGCATGTATCGGCGTTCCCCACTCCGTGGGCAGTCGGCGGTATCGATGATGTCCTTGACGCCGAAGGGCACGCCGCCGAGCGGCCGCCCCGCCCGCCGCGGTCGAATGCGCGGGCATCGGCGATGGCGCGGTCGGCGTCGAGATGGCTCCACGCCCCGACCTCGCCTTCGCGCTCCCCGACCCGGGCCAGGCAGGCGCGAACAACGTCCTCGCTGGTGAACCGCCGGCGGAAATGCCCTGCACGATCTCCGTCGCTGTGAGTTCGTTCGGGGAATCAGCGGAACTCGCCATTATCGGCCTCCGGTCTGACGTATCATTCGATCCAAGGCGCTTTCGGCCTTGCGCGGACGAACCGTGCCCGGGGGTCTCGGCCTCCGGGGATTGTCTCCAGCATGCCCGCCGCACTTGAAGGGCGGATCGATTAAATCACTTTAAATGTCCCCGTTAAAATCCCGGCGCCAAACGCCGATGGATTCGGCGATACTATTGCGTATGATCGCAAACGCTTGCATATGATCGGAGACATACCGATCGTGCTCGCCGGTTTCCGCTCCTCGCCGACACCAGGACGCTTGTCCCGAAAGGACGATCGGCGAACTCGACCGAGCGCCGCGAAAGGAAAGCGATGACGACCGCCCGCCCCGACCTATCCGCTCTGCCCGATCCGACCCGTGTTCCAATGCTGATCGGCGGCGAATGGCGCTTCGGCGAACGCGAGTACGAGGTGGTCGACCCTATCGCGGCGGCGTGGTGTCGCGAGCGCCCGAATCGACCCCGCCGATCTCGACGCCGCGATCTCCGCCGCCGTCGCCGCGAAGGACGAGGCCGCCGCCACTGCCCGGCTACAGGCGCGCCGAAATTCTGCACACAGGTCGGCGCGCTGCTCGCCGAGCGCGTCGACGAGATCGCCGAGATCATGACCCGCGAGACCGGCAAGGCGCTGAAGGATTCCGCGCCGAGGTCGAGCGCTGCGAAGGACACGATCCGGCTCTCCGCCGAGGAGGCGGTGCGCATCCAGGGCGAGCACGTGCCGCTCGACGCCACCGCGATGGGCGCCGGCAAGATCGCGATGATGCTGCGCTTTCCCGTCGGCGTCGTCGCCGCCATCACGCCCTTCAACGCGCCCTTCAATCTTGCCGCGCACAAGGTCGGCCCGGCGATCGCGGCCGGCAACACGATCGTGCTGAAGCCGCCGCCGCAGGCGCCGCTGATCGTCCACAAGCTGGTCGGAGCTGTTCGTCGACGCCGGCGTGCCGGCGGGCTTGCTGAACGTGGTCTACGGCGACGCCGTCGGCCCGCTCCTGGTCCGCGACCCGCGCGTCGACTTCGTCACCTTCACCGGCTCGACGCGCGTCGGCGCGGAGATCAAGGCCGCCTCCGGCCTGCAAGCGCGTGGCGCTGGAACTCGGCGGCACCGGCCAGACCATCGTCCATGCGGACGCCGATATCGACGAAGCCGCGCCGATCTGCGCCCGCAACGCCATGCGGCTCGCCGGCCAGAGCTGCGTCTCGGTGCAGAACATCTACGTCCACGAGGCCGTCTACGAGCCTTCGTCGGCGCGCTGACCGACGAGGTCGGCAAGCTGAAGTTCGGCGATCCGCTCGATCCCGACACCGACGTCGGCACGCTGATCGACGAGGCGGCGGCCGACGCGGTGGAAGCTGGATCGCGCGAGGCCGTGGCCGGCGGCGCGCGCGTCGCTGTCGGCGGCGAAGCGCCAGCGGCGCGCCAGTGTCGAACCGACCCTGCTCGTCGACGTGAAGCCGGCGATGAAGGTGGTCTGCGAGCGAGGTGTTCGGCCCGGCTCGCGTCGGTCCAGCCCTACGCCGATCTCGACGCGCTGATCGCCACATCGTGACGACTGCCCGCTCGGCCTGCAGTGCGGCATCTACACCGAAGTCGCTCGACATCGCGATCGCAGGCCGTCCGGCGGCTCCGCACCGGCGCCGTCATCGTCAACGGCACCTCCACCTGGCGGACCGACCAGCTGCCCTATGGCGGCGTCAAGAACAGCGGCATCGGCCGCGAGGGCCCGCACTACGCGATCCGGGAGATGACCGAGGAGCGGCTTATCGTCTTCAACATGTAGCTCCAGCCCGTCTGGAGCGACCTGCACGGAAATCGGGGAGACCGGAGAATGACCGGAAACATGCTCAACGGCGGCCAGGTCATCGTCGATCTACCTGATCCGGCAGAAGGTGCCCTACGCCTTCGGCCTCTGCGGCCACGGCAATATCAGCTTCATCGACGCCCTCTACGAGCGCTCCGACGACATCAAGACGATCTCGGTCCACCACGAGAGCGTCGGCCGGCTTCATGGCCGACGTCTATTACCGCGTCTCCGGCCAGCCGACCGCGACCTTCACCTCCTGCGGGCCCGGCTCGGCCAATATGCCGATCTGCCTCGCCAACGCCTTTCTCGATTCGGTGCCGTTCCTCGCCATCACCGGCAACGTGCCGACGAGCCAGTTCAACCGCGGCGCCTTCCAGGAACTCTACCGGCACTACCAGGCCGACTTCCCTCGACGGTGCGCGCCTACTGCAAGCGCGTGTTCCAGCCGACCCGCGGCGAAATGGTGCCGCTCGCCATCCGGCAGGCGTGGAAAACCATGGTGACCGGCCGCCCCGGCCCGGTCGTGCTCGACGTGCCGTTCGATATCTTCAAGGAGGCCGCGGCCACCGAGACGCCGGACCCGGAGGAGTGGACCGCCAACATCTCCATGCCGCTGCGGCGCCGACCCGGAGGGCGTCGTCAAGGCCGTCGACATGCTGCTCGCGGCCCGGAGCGGCCGGTCGATCCTCGTCGGCCAGGGCGTGAAATATGGCGGCGCCACCGACGAACTCTCTGCGCTGGCCGAGCGGCTGCGCATTCCCGTCGCCTTTTCCGCGAGCGGCCAGGGCGCGATCCCCTCCGATCATGAGCTCTGCCTCGGGCTCGTCGCCCGCAACGGCCAGTACCAGTCCAACCACGCCACGCGGCAGGCCGACGTGCTGCTGGCGCTCGGCGTGCGCTTCGACGACCGCACGTCGAGCTCGTGGATCCCCGGCTACTCCTTCACCATCCCGCCGACCCGGCTGATCCATGTCGACATCGATCCGGACGAGATCGGCCGCAACTATCCCGTCGCGCTCGGCCTGATGGCGGATGTCCGCGCCTTCCTGCGCCAGGTCCTGCGCCGAGCTCGACCGCCGCAACGGCGGCAGCGAGGTCGCCGACGCGCCGGCGCAATGGCTCGACGGCATCGCCGGCTACCGCAAGGAATGGGACGCGCTCATCGCGCCCGGCTTCCACGACGACTCCACGCCGATCCATCCGCAGCGCGCGGCCCACGAGATCGACCAGGCGCTGCCGGAGGACGCGATCCTCGTCAGCGACATCGGCATCCATCACAACTGGCTGATCCAGTACTGCCAGCCGCGCCGGCCGGATTCGCTGATCGGCTCGATGGGCTTCGGCCCGATGGGCTTCGGCGTCGGCGGCGTGCTCGGCGCCAAGCTCGCCGCGCCGGACCGCCCCTGCGTCTCGGTGTGCGGCGACGGCGCCTTCTTCATGCATCCGAACGTGCTGGGCACCGCGGTCGAGTACAACATCCCGGTCGTCTGGGTGGTCTGGAACAACTTCGCCTACGCCTCGATCCGCGGCCTGCAGCGCGGCTATCTCGGCGGCCGCGAGCTCGCCACCGATTTCCGCATCCCGAGACCGGCGTGCCCTACAATCCCGATTTCGCCGCCATGGCGCGGTCGACGGCGTCGAGGGCGTCAGCGTCGACCGCGCCGGCGATCTCGGCGACGCGATCCGTGCCGGCATCGCCGCCGGACCGGCCCTATCTGATCGACGCCAATATCGGCGCCGACACGAATCCCGCCGGCGCCGGCGTCTGGGAACTGCCGGGCCTCGGCGTCGGCAAGCCGATCATCGGCAAGCGCTACGAGCCGTCCTGAGGGCGGCTGGAGTTGGATTCGCAAAGGGGAGAGAGACAAGAGGACATGTCGAAGGAAGAAGCCAAGAATTTCGGCTGCTCGGTCATGATCCGTCGGCCGCCTGGGGCGGCGGCAGCCTCGTCGAGGTGCACAAGGGCCACGCCTATGTCGGCGCGGTCGGCGGCTCGTGCTACGATGGCAACGAGGGCTTCACGGTGCACGACGTGCGCGACCCGCGCAAGCCGCGGAAGGTCTGGGAGTTCAGGGCGCCGCCCGGCATCCACATGCACAAGCTGCGCATCGTCGGCGACAGACTTCCTCTACGTGAATTCCGAGCGCATTCCCGGCCGAGGCCGGCAAGGCCGCACGGGCCGGCTTCTACATCTTCGACATCAGCAAGCCCGGCCGAGCCGCGCCAGGTCGGCTTCTACGACATGCCCGGCAGCGGCCCGCACCGCTTCGGCGTCGACAACAAGCGCAAGCTCGCCTTCCTGCCGAACGACGCGGAGGGCTGGAACAAGCGCGTCATCTGGACGATGGACGTCAGCGACCCGCTCAAGCCCGAGGTCGTGTCAGCATCTGGGGCCTGCCCTGGCAGAAGACCGAACGCGGCGGTTCGGGCAACGACCCGACGCCGGCGGAGAACACCTGCACGCTGCACGGCCCGCCGATGATCCGCGGCAACCGCATGTATCGCCGCCTTCTGGGGCGGCGGCGTGGCGGTCATCGACTGCACCGATCTCACCGACATGAAGCTCGTCGGCCACGTCAACTGGTCGCCGCCCTTCGTCGGCTCGACGCACACCGCCTGGCCGATCGGCGACCGGCCCTATCTCGTCGTCACCGACGAGGCGCGCGCCAAGCAGAAATACTGGGACAGCCAGTTCATGTGGATCGTCGACATCCGCGACGAGACCAACCCGATTCCGGTCTCGACCTTGTTCCCCGAGCGCGAGAAATACTTCGATCGCGGCGGGCCGCTTCGGCGCCCACAACATCCTCGAGGACATCGCCGACGAGGGGCCGTGGGAGGACCTCGTCTTCCTCACCTATTTCAACGCCGGGCTGCGCGCCGTCGACGTCAGCGACGCGCTGCGGCCGAAGGAGGTCGGCCACTACGTGCCGGCGCTGCCCGAAGGCCAGAAGGAGATCCAGTCGAACGACATCGGCCGCGACGAGCAGGGCCGCCTCTATCTGATCGACCGCTGGGGCGCCGGCATGCACATCCTCGAATATACCGGCTGACGACAGCCTGAAGTCCCTGCGCGGCCTCGCCCGATCCTCAGATCCCGGCGAGGCCGCGCAGGCACAGCCGCAGGCCGATCGCGATCATCAGCATGTAGATGATGGCAAAGAACATCGGACCCGACGTGCGGCGTACCAGCCATACCCCGAGCCATGTGGACGCCACGGCGAGCGGCAGGAGCGTCGCCGCCAGCATCATGTTGTCGCGCGTGAGCTGCCCGAGCGCGATGAACGGGCCGATCTTCATCCAGTTCACGGCGGTGAAGAAGAAGACGCTCGTGCCGACGAACACGTCGCGCGCCAGGCGCTGCGGCACGGTGTAGATCTGGAACGGCGGCGCGCCGGCATGCGCGAGCATGGAGGTGAAACCCGCCCCCGCCCCGCAGATCCAGCCGAGCACGATGCCGGGCTTCGAGGCCGGCGCGATCGTCCCGCGCAACTGCTCGATCAGCTGCTTTCCGCCGAACAGGATGGAGATCGTGCCCACCGCGACGTCGACGGCGCTCGACGAGACCCGCGACGCGAGCAGATAGGCGAGGAACACGCCGACCGCCGCGCCGGGCAGAAGGATCGCGAGGTTACGGCCCGACCAGGTGCGCCGGAACGCCCAGGTGCTGATCGCGTCCTGCAGCATCAGGATCGGCAGCATCACCGACGCCGCCTGCAGCGGCGGCATGACGAGCGCGATGAGCGGCAGGGAGATCATGCCGATCCCGGCAAAGCCGCCCTTGCCGAGGCCGAGGATCACGACCGCCGGGATCGCGACGAGATAGAACGCCAGCGTGGCGTCGGGCACGCCCGGGTCTCCTCAGCCCTTCGGCTCCAGCACGCGAACGGGATTGCCGTTCAGGAAGGCCAGGATCCCCTCGACCGTCTCCTCGTAATAGACCTTGTAGGAGTCGCGCGTGACGTAGCCGATGTGAGGGGTCGCGATGACGTTCTTCATGGTCCTCAGGGGGCTGTCGGCGGGCAGCGGCTCCACCTCGTAGACGTCGAGCGCGGCGGCGCGCGGGCGGCCCTTCTTGAGCGCGGCGATCAGCGCGTCAACGTCGACGATCGGTCCGCGGGAGGTGTTGATCAGGGCGGCGTCCGGCTTCATCAGCGCCAGCTCCTTCTCACCGATCAGCCCGCGCGTCCGGTCCGACAGCACGACGTGGACGCTGACGTAGTCCGAGCGCGCCAGCAGCTCCTCCTTGGAGACGAGCGTCGCGCCGCACTCCCGCGCCCGCTCCTCGGTCAGGTTCTGGCTCCACGCGAGGATGTTCATGCCGAACACCTTCGCGCACTCGGCGACCCGCGCGCCGAGCTTGCCGAGCCCGATGAGGCCGAGGGTGATGTCCTGGAAATCCTGCGCGAGGCCGACCTGCCAGCCGCCGGAGCGGACGGATTCCACCTCGTCGACCAGGTTGCGCGCCATCGCCAGGAGAAGCGTCATGGTCAGTTCGGCGGTGGCGAGGTTGGAGGACCGCGTGCCGCAGACGGTGACGCCGTGCCGGTTGGCGGCCGCAACGTCGATGGAGGCGTTGCGCATGCCGGTCGTCAGGATCATGCGCAGGTTCGGCAGGCGCGAGATCAGGTCCTCCCTGAACGGCGTCCGCTCGCGCATGGCGCAGATGATCTCGAACGGCGCCAGCCGGTTCACCAGCGCGTCGAGGTCGGTGATCGTGTCGTCGAAGACCGTGATCTCGCAATCGGCCGGCAGCTTCGTCCAGTCCGCGCACTTGAGCGCGACGCGCGCGTAGTCATCCAGAACCGCAATCTTCATCTTCACTCCAAATCGAGGCTGGTTCGGCCAGGCGAATACCGGGCCGTCAGGTTAGTCCGCCGGGCGGGCGGCCCTATGAACTGCTTCCGCCGGCGGCCTTCGCGGTCTTGGACGGACGGTACCGCGACCAGACCAGGAAGAGGATCAGCGCGATGGCCAGGACGAGCAGCGAGCCGCTGATCGGCCGCTGGAAGAACATCGTGTAGTCGCCCCGGAACAGGAGCAGCGCGCGGCGCAGGTTCTCTTCGAGCAGCGGCCCGAGGATGAAGCCGATGAGCAGCGGCGCCGGCTCGTAGTCGAGGAGACGCATCACGTAGCCCAGCACCCCGAAGAATACCAGCAGCCACAGGTCGAAGACGTTGTTGTGGATGCTGTAGACCCCGATGCAGACGAGAACGACGATCCCCGGATAGAGGAACCGGTACGGGATCTTGAGGATCGAGACCCAGACGCCGATCAGCGGAATGTTGAGGATGAGCAGGAGAAGGTTGCCGATCCAGAAGCTGGCCACCACGCCCCAGAAGAGGTCGGGCATCTGGGTGACGAGACGCGGCCCGGGCTGGATTCCGTGGATCATCAGCGCGCCGAGCATGATGGCGGTCGTCGCGGTGCCGGGAATGCCCATGGCGAGCATCGGGATGAACGCGGTCTGGACGGCGGCGTTGTTGGCGGCTTCCGGCGCGGAGATGCCCTCGACCGCCCCCTTCCCGAACCGGGAGGGATCGCGCGATACGCGCTTCTCCAGGACGTAGGACAGGAACGCCGCCAGCGACGGGCCGGTGCCGGGCAACGGCCCGAAGACAGCGCCGACCGCGGTGCCCCGCAGCATCGGAAGGGACGAACTCGCGCATGTCCTTCTTGGTCGGGATCATCGACCGCATGGTGATCTTGGTCTTGAACCCCCCGGTATGCTCGTTGCCGATCGAGGACATCACCTCGGCGAGGCCGAACAGCCCCATGGCGAGGACAACGATGTGGATGCCGTCATGCAGGGCGTAGAAGCCCATGTCGTACCGGATCGCGCCGGTGTTCAGGTCGGTGCCGATCGTTCCGATGCAAAGTCCGAGCACCACCATCGTGAGCCCCTTGATCGGGGAGCCCTGCGCAACGGTGCCGGCCGCGATCAGGCCGAACAGGATGACGGCGAAATATTCCGCCGGTCCGAACGCCAGCGCCATCGCGACGACCAGCGGCGTCGCAACCATCATGATGATGATGCCGATCGACCCGCCGACGAAGGAGGCGATTGTGGTGAGGAACAGGGCGATGCCGGCGCGGCCCTGCTGCGCCATCGGGTAGCCGTCCAGGCAGGTCACCGCGTTGGCGGGCGTCCCGGGCAGATTGAGCAGGATAGAGGCGGTCGAGCCGCCGTACTCCGAGCCGTAATAGACGCCGCCGAGCAGGATGAGCGCGGTGGTCGGCTCGAGATAGAACGTGACCGGCAGGAGCATGGAGACGGCCGCGAGCGCGCCGATGCCGGGCAGCACGCCGATCGCCATTCCCAGCACCACGCCGGCAAAGCAATAGACCAGGTTGGTCATCGAGAGGGCTATGCTGAAGCCCTGCAGTATGGCGTCCACGATCAGAATCCTCTGAATGCGGGCATCGACAGGCCCAGGCCCACCCGGAATATCAGCCAAGAGCTGATCGCCAGGAACGCGGCGACGAGGATGGCGCTGAACAGCCGGCTGCGCGGATCGCCCAGCGCGGCGACGAGGACCGACGCACAGATCGCGGGGATGAGCCCCAGCTTCCAGAACCCCAGGCCGAAGGCGACCACGCCCCCGGCGACGGCGAGGACCGGCCTCCAGGCGATCCTGATGTAGACCGGTTCCGACGGGCGGAAGGCGCGGAACAGGGTGACGCAGGACAGCGCGATCAGAATGATGCTGAGCAGGACCGGAACGTAGCCCGGCCCCATCCGCGCGGCCTCGCCGAACCGGAGTCCCAGGCCGCCCCACAGGAAATAGACGCCGACCGCGGCGAATAGCGCGCCCCCGATCAGGTCCTTGAGGTTGCGTTGTTCCATTTCAAAACCTCCGCCGCGCGGTCCGGGCCGTCCGGCCCGCCCGCCGTGGTCACGCCGGATCGCTAGTCCGCCGGCGGAACCGGGATACCCTGCTCGCTGAAGTACCGGACGTCGTCCGGCTTGGGCTGCCAGTCTGGATGCCCCCGCCACCTGAGCTGCCTCGCGACCATATCGTCTCCGAAGCGTATCCGGAAAAGCAGCGTCCGGGTCGGGCCGTTCTCGTATTCGTGCGGCTCTCCCGGCGGATGGACCACAAAGGTGCCGGGCGTCATCGCCACCGCGCCGTCGGGCGTATGCATGGTGCCGCCGCCCTCGAAGCAGAAGTACGTCTCCGTCGCGAACGGGTGGGCGTGGTAGGTGCTGCACTGGCCCGGCTCCCAGCACGCGACGCTGAAATCGCCGCCGGGCAGGCTGGCGAGCTTGTTCTCGACGTGGCGCTCGGAGCTGAAGTCCTGCTCCTTGATGAGGTCGAATGTGAGCATCCGACGAAGGTTCCCCCGTGCTGGCGGGAGGCGGCGGTGTTGCCGCCGCTCCCGGTTCCGTCTGATGGCGTCGCCGGATGCGGCTCCCCCGGCCGGCGGAGATTCGCGGGCGACGGACCGGCCGCCGCCCGCGGCGATCATTGCGGCTGCAGCCCGCGCTCCTCGACGAGGACGGACCAGTTCTCGATCTCGCGCTGCAGCAGTTGCGACATTTCCTCGGCGGGTGTGAAGGCCGGCTCGACCTGGATGTTGATCATCCGCTCGCTGCCCTGCTCGCTTTCCGACAGCTCCTGCAATGCACCGGCCAGTTTCGCCTTGATCGGCTCCGGCGTGCCGGCGGGAACGAAGACGCCCCACCAGAACCGCAGCTCAACGTCGGTCTCGCTAAGGCCCGATTCCGCTAGCGTCGGCACGTCGCCGAGCGGCTCGACGCGTTCCGGCGAGGTGACGACGATCGGCTTCACCGAGCCCTCCGACGCCATGCGCGCGGAGCTACCTACGCTTTGCATCATAGCATGCACATGCCCACCCCCCACCGCAGCGTTGGCTTCGCCGCCGCCGCTGAAGGGGACGTGCACGGCCTCCATGTCGAGAGCGGACGCCAGGGCCTCGAAGGTCATGTGCGAAACGCTCCCGACGCCGGACGACGAGAAGTTGATACCCCCGTCCACGGTCCGGCTCAGCTCGACCACCTCGTCGAGCGTCGTGGCCCCGACGCCGCTGTGCACGATGAGCGCCATGGGAGCCAGGGCCAGCCGGCCGATGGGTTCAAGGTCGTTCACCGGATCGAGCGGCTCGTCGGGCCGCAGCGCCTTGCCGAGCGCGATAGCGTTCTCGGCGAGGAGAATCGTGTACCCGTCCGGCTCCGAAGCCGCCACCGAACGATATCCGACATAACCGCCCGCGCCGGGTCGATTCTCCACGACGACCGGCTGGCCGAGAATACGGCTCAGATCGTCGACGATGACGCGCGCGAGGTTGTCCGTCGACCCGCCCGGCGAGAAGCCCACCACGAGGGTTACGGGCTGTTCGGGATAATTGGCGGCGTCGTCCTGGGCGAACGCCGCGTTGAACGCGCCGATGGCAATGGCGAATCCCAGCGTGATCTTCAATGACTTAAGCACTTGCGGTAGCTCCCTTCTGCCCTGAAATCCTCTGGGGTTCCGGCGGGCGAGAAACCCGCCGGACCGATGATCGCAGCCGCATGCCCCGTCAGGGCGTCACTCGACGGTGATGCCCTTTTCCTCGACGAAGGCCGACCAGTTGGTGATCTCCGTCTGCAGGATCTCCGACATCTCCCCGCCGGGCGCGAAATCGGCGACGGCCTCGATGTTGGCCATGCGTGCGACTGCCTCCGGGTCGTTCAGCACCGCCTCCAGCGCATCCTGCAACGTCTGCTTGACGTCGTCGGGCAGTCCGACCGGGGCGAAGAGGCCCCACCAGAAGCGAAGCTCCACCTCGGAATTGATGCCCAGTTCCGCGAGCGTGGGAACGTCAGGGATGGCCTCGAGACGCTCGGGCGCGCTGACCGCGAGCCCGCGGGCATTGCCCTCGTTGACCATGCGTACGGCGTTGCCGACATTGGTCATGATGGCCTGGACATGGCCGCCGGCGAGCGCGGCGTTGGATTCACCACCGCCACGATAGGGCACGTGCTGTGCCTCCATGCCGACATAGCCGGCAAGCGCCTCGAAGGTCATGTGAGAGACCGCGCCGACGCCCGACGACGAGAAGTTGACGTTCGTTCGACTTCGAAAACTCGACGAGTTCGTCCAGCGTCGTGGGCTCGAGGCTGTTGTTCACCAGCAGCGCCATCGGCGCCGTGGCGACGCGACCGATCGCGTCGAGCTCTGTCACCGGATCGAGCGGCTCGTCCGGGCGCAGGGCCTTGCCGAGCGCGATGGCGTTCTCGGCGAGGAGCAACGTGTACCCGTCCGGCTCGGCCGCTGCGACGGAGCGATAGCCCACATAGCCCCCGGCGCCAGGCCGGTTCTCGATGACCACAGGCTGGCCGAGCGCCCTGCTGAGATCGTCGACCATCACGCGCGCCAGCGTGTCGGTGGCGCCGCCCGGCGAGAAGCCGACCACCAGCGTCACGGGCTGGTTGGGGTAGTCGGACCCGCCCGACTGAGCCTGCGCAGCGCTAAGCGAGACGGCGAAAGCCGCGCCCGCCGCAATCCAGAAACCGGCCTTACCAAACATCTGTTCCTCCCATTTGATTTCTGTTTCGTACGTCCTTGCTGAAGTTCATCTGCCGCCTGCCGGCGTCACGCGCTCGCCGATCCAGTCGGCGATGTAGTCGACCCCCGCCTGCCGATCGTCGACCTGGCAGTGTTGGGCTCCGCCCTCCTCGGCGGTGAAGACCTTGAGTTCCTTGTCGGCCGATCCGCTCTCCTCATAGAGCCTGTTGACGGATTCGAACGGCACCAGGGGGTCGTCCTCCCCATGCACGACAAGCAGCGGGCAGGTCATCTTCTGGACCGCCCCGTCGAGCTTGAAATTGGCGACCTTCGCGAACGTCTCCTCGGCGCTGGACGTGCCGAAGACCCACTGGATCTGGAACTCGCTCGTGGTGTTCACTTCGGGATCCCGGGCGATGCGGTACTTGTTCTCCAGCCATTTCGTCATGTCCCAGTACATCGCCCCGAAGGCGACGCAGCCGGCATAGTCTTGGACGAAACTGGCGATGCGCGGCGCGCAGTAGCCGCCGAAGCTGTAGCCCAGGACGAAGACGTTCCCGAGGTCGACGTCTGTCGCGCTGCCTGAGGTAGTCGAGCGCGGCCCGGCCCGGGACCTCGTAGTCGTGGCGATAGGGGATGCCGCGCAGGCGAATGGCCTCGCCCTGCCCCGGCCCGTCCACCGATAGCGTGTGAAATCCCCTGCGCGCGAACTCGAGGCCGCAGAAGAGGACGCTCATCTCCTTGCAGTTGTCGAGCCCGTCGAAGACGACCACCGTCGGCGCCTTGCCCGTAACCCCGGGGGCCTTCATGAAGTAGGCTGGCAGGTCGCCGCCCTCGCAGGGAACGTCCAGAGATTCTATCTCGGGGTAGCGTCGCTCGAAGCCGGCACGATAGCAGCGCAGGGCGCGGCGATAGATGTCGGCCTTGGCCTCGCCGGGCGGCACCATCCTCTCGCCCGTGTAGTAGTAGTTGCCCGCACGGAGATAGTAGTGGCCCGCGCTGAGATCGCGGCCTTTCGCGGCGGCCTCGTCGCCCAGCCTTTCGACGTGGGACGCCATGGCGGACCATTCCTCCCGCCATGCCTCCTTGTCGCCTTCCCGCCCGACCAGCTTCTCGCCGATCCTGTCGATCTCCCCGAGAGCGACGACGCCGTAAGGCGCCATGCCCTTGCAGATCAACGTGGCGTTCGACCAGGAGGCGTGGTTGCCGAAGTGCCTAATCCAAGCCCCGTAGCGCACTGTTCCCTCCATGGGAGGTAATCGACGAACTATCCACAAGTCGTCACATTGCCGCAACGCTTTTCAGCATATGGGCAGGTGAAGGTGGCGCTTAACCCCTCAAACACTTGATTCAGTTGTAAGCTCACGCGGATAAATCCGATTTGCAGCGAAAGCGGCCAGGGTCCTCTATTGTCCGACATGATGCCCAGCACGAATACGGAGCGACATCCGGCGCGCGGGGCGCCGGCTTGAAGTCCTCGCACGACGACATGGGCGGGGCGGGACCCGAGACCGGGGCCGCCACCCTCCCCCCGGAGGATGTAGGCCGTCGTTTCCGACGCCTCTTCCTGTCCATAGCCCTGCCGATGAGCCTGGCGGTGGTCGATCAGACCATAGTCGCCACCGCCCTGCCCGACATCGCCGGCGATCTCGGCCGCATCGACCTCATCTCCTGGGTCGTGGTGTCTTATCTGGTGGCCGCCACGATCGCCGCGCCCGTCTACGGCAGGCTGGGCGACGTCTTCGGGCGACGACGCCTTCTCCAGATATCCGTCGTGATCTTCGTCCTGGCGTCGCTGCTGTGCGCCTTCGCGGTGAACATGCAGATGCTGATTGCCTGCCGCATCGTCCAGGGCTTCGGCGGCGGCGGTCTGATGACGCTCGCGCACGCGCTCATTGGAGAAACCGTCCCGCCCCGGCAGCGGGGCCGGTATCAGGGCTACCTGGCAACCGTGATCGTCACCTCGAACTCGATGGGCCCGGTGCTCGGCGGCCTCATGACGCAAAGCTTCGGCTGGCAGTCGGTCTTCCTGATGAACGTGCCGCTCGGTCTGCTGGCGCTCGCGCTCACCTTCCGGTTGCCGCGGCTGCCACCCTCCGACGCCCCCTTCCGCTTCGATTGGGCGGGGTTGCTCCTGTTCGCCGCCTTCATCGCATCGTGTCTCATCATGCTGGAGTTCGCAAAGGGCGTTTCCATCGCGAGCATTCCGTTGGTCGCGGCGCTTGCGGCGGCCGCCGCGTGCGCGCTCGTCCTCCTGATCCGGCAGGAAAACCGCGCCGACGACCCGCTCATTCCCCTGTCCCTGCTGCGCCAGCCGGTGTTGTGGCGCAGCGACGCTCTCGTGGCGTGCCACGGTGCGGTGCTGGTCTCGCTGATCATGCTCCTGCCGCTATATTTCCGCATCGGGAGACAGGTCTCGGCGGGCGAGGTGGGGCTCCTGATGCTTCCTATGATGATCGGCGTCGGCTGCGGGGCCTTCTTCACGGGAAGGCTGATCACCCGGACGGGCCTGACCGCCGTCATCCCCTCCTACGGCCTTCCGGTCGTCGTCGCGATGCTCGCCTTCCTGGCACTGTGGGGGAGCAATCTCGGGCTCGTCACCTTCGCCTGTCTTCTGGGGCTCACCGCGGTGTTCATCGGCACGTCGATGCCCGTCGCACAGGTCACCGTGCAGGCCGTCGCCGGACCGACGATGCTCGGCGCGGCCTCGGCTTCCGTGCAATTCTCCCGGTCCCTCGGCTCGGCCTTCGGAACGGCGGTCGTCGGGATCGTCCTGTTCCTGGCCCTTCCCGGGGCGGACCACGAGTTGGGGCCGCTGGTGGAGGCCGTCTTCCGCGACGGCGCCGAAGCGCTCGCCGGCCTGTCGGAGACCGAACGGCGGATCGTGCGCGCGGAACTGGACGGCGCGTTCAGCGCGGCCCTCGCCACCATAGCCCTGTTCGCGGCCGCCGGGTGGCTCTTCGCGTGCTCGATCCCCATGCGGCGGATGTGACCGCCCGAACGCGCGCTAGCTGGTCGGGCGCTCCAGGTATCGCTTCTCCAGCATGATGTGGACGCCCTTGTTGTCGTTGACGACCTGGGTGATGCGCAGGTCGGCGGCCAGGCTGCACAGCATGTAGGCCTCGCCCCATGTAAGCCCCGCCCGCTCCTGGATCAGCGCGATCATCTGACGGAGCGCGATGACGACGCAGTCGTCGAGGTCGGGGTCGAAGGCCATGGTGATCATGTGGGTGGGTGTCTCGGCCATCGGCCAGTCGAGCCGCATGTCCTCGCGCACCGTGAGTCGGAAGCGGCCGATCAGGCCCGTTTCGATGGCGTTGACGCACACCTCGCCGTCGCCCTGCGCCGCGTGTCCGTCACCGACCGAGAACATCGCCTCGTCCACGAATACCGGCAGATAGAGCGTCGTGCCGGCGACGAGTTCCTTGTTGTCCATGTTGCCGCCGTTGGTGCGCGGCTGGATGGTCGACACCATCCCCCACTCCGCCGGCGGGGCCACCGCCATGACGCCGAAGAACGGCCTGAGCGGGATGTCCACGCCCCACGGCAATCGCCCGGTCATGGTACGCGCCTCCATCGGGATATGGATGACCTCCCGGTGGTCGACATCGTTCGGCAGCGCGCCGCGCAAAGGGCGGAAGGCGGTGTAGCCCCAGTCATAGTGCAATGCAATGTCCTCGATATCCACCTGGAGGACATGACCGGGACGCGCGCCGCGAACGGCGACAGGGCCGGTGCAGATGTGGCCGGGCAGTTTCATCGGCACGGAGGCGTGGACCGCCGCCAGCGCCGGCGGGATGACGAAGGGAGCGTCAGGCATCACGTCCGGCGTGCCGGAAACGGTAGAGATCGTCACCGTCTCGCCGCTGTCGACCGTGCCGAGCGGCGCGAGGTCGGACTTCAGGAATCCCCAATGAACCGTCTCGGTGGACGCGTCGATCCTCAGTGCCATCGCTTCTACCCCTTTCGTCTTTCAGTATTCGATGTGGTCGCCGGCGACGACGCCGCTGATGAGGTTGGCGTCGAAGAGCTTCTCGGCATGGCTGCGGTCGTCGACCGGCCTGAGGCCGTCGATCGAGGCGCGAATGGCGGCCTCCTGTCCGCGCCGCAACGCCTCGGCCTCCTCTACCGTAACCGCCCGGAACGTCATCGCATCCCCTGGACGCAACCGCCCCAGCCTCGGGATGTCGACCGAGGCAACGGTCGCGATCTTCGGATAGCCGCCTGTCGTCTGATGGTCGGCGAGCAGGACGATGGGCAGGCCGTTCCCGGGCACCTGGATCGAGCCGGTCGCTATGCCGTCGGATGGGATATCGTGCCCGCGGCTGTGTTCCAGCGCCTCCCCGGCCAGCCGGAGGCCCATGCGGTCCGACTGGGGGGTGACCGTGTATTCGCTCGCCAGAAAGGCCTCGATTCCCGATGCGGTGAAGCGGTCCTCCTGCGGACCGAGAACCACGCGTATCGGACCGTCGGCGTGGATCCCCGGCGAATGGAGCGCCTCCAGGTCGCCGCGCTGTCCAGGCGTATCGAGAGCGAGGGGAAGCACGTCTCCGGCGGCCAGCGCGCGCCCGTCCAGCCCGCCGAAACCGCCGCGCACATAAGTGGAAAGGCTGCCGAAGACGGGCGCCAGATCGAACCCGCCCTCCACCGCGAGACAGGCGCATGCCACGTCTCGCAGCGGTCCCACCCGGAACCGCGTGCCGCGCGGGAACCGCACCGAGCGCCCGGCCGCCCAGCGGCGGGGCGTGTCGCCCACCAGCTCGATCCCGGCCGACGTGCCCGCGAGCGCGACACGCACCGCGTCGGCGGCGACCTCCAGCGTCGGGCCGATCATGCGGATTTCCAGCGCGGCGCAATCCTCGCTGTTGCCCACAAGCGCGTTGGCCAGTCGCAGCGCCGGCAGGTCGAGGGCGCCGGAGACCGGTACGCCGAGCGCCTGGTGGCCGTGGCGGCCGAAGTCCTGGACGGTCGTCGAGAGGCCGGGCTCGACGACCTTGAAATGTGGCCCGCTCACCGGAGCGCCTCCCCGGTGGAGGGATGGACCGTGTGACCGGCGGCCTCCATCTCGCGAAAGGTGCCCGCGTCGACGGGTTCGAAGACCACCGTATCCCCCGGCGCGAGCAGCACCGGAGGATCGCCGAAGGGGTCGAACAGCCGGACCGGCGTGCGACCGATCACGTGCCACCCCGTCGCGTTGGCGATCGGATAGACCACCGTCAGCCCGGTAGCCGTGACCACCGAGCCCCGTTCGATGCGCGGGACGGGATTGTCCCTCCGGGGCACCGCGAGTTCGGGCGGCAGGTCGCCGAGATAGGGCTGCCCCGGCGCGAAGCCGAGCATGTAGACGTAGTGGATGGTCGCGGCGTGCAGTTCGACGATGCGCTCGGGCGGAATGCCGGTGAATTCCGAGACGAACGGCAGGTCAGGCGCATATTCCTCGTCGTAGCAGCACGGCAGACGCCAGGTCCGGTCGGCTACGGAAGTCCGCCGCGCGCCGTCGAGCAGCGGCTCCAGTTCGCCGACCAGCCGCCGGCTCCCGGTGCGGAGCGGGTCGTAGTGGACGAGAAGCGCGCGATAGGACGGAACCGTCTCGACCACGCCCTCCAGGCCGGCCTCGTCGACGGCGGCCTTGATGGCGAGGATGCGCCGGCTCAGGTCCCGGTCGATCTCCTCTCCGAACTCGACGGAGAGCGCGGCATCGCCGCAGGGCAGGAAGCGCGGCGTCACGTGAACCCCGCTGTCAGTTCAGGAATTCGGCCATCGGCCGCATGTCTATGCCCGACGCCTCCAGCGCCTCGCGGATGCGGCGCGACAGCGCCACCGCGGCGGGATTGTCTCCATGCACGCAGATCGTGTCGATGGAGACGGGAATGCGGCTGCCCGAAACGGTGGTGATCGCACCGTCCTCGATCATCCGCACGGCGCGCGGCACCGCGACGTCGGGATCGTGGATGACGGCGCCCTCGACCTTGCGCGACACGAGCAGGCCACGCTCGTCATATGCCCGGTCGGCATAGACCTCGCGGGCGAGACGCAGCCCGGCGCGCTCGCCGGCGCGCTCCAGCTCCTGTCCCGGCAGCACCACCATGATCATGTCGCGGTCCATGGTCCTCACCGCTTTCGCGCAGGCGGCGGCGAGATCGGGATCGGCCTCGGCCATGTTGCCGAGAGAACCGTGCGTCTTGAAATGGCCGACCTCGACGCCGACGGCCTGGGCCATGCCCTGTATCGCGCCGATCTGGTAGATCAGCGTCTTCTCGATATCCTCGGGCCGCTCGCCCTGGATGGCCCGCCGGCCGAAGCCCCAAGCGTCGATGAAGCTCGGATGGGCGCCGACGCCCACACCGTTCTCCTTCGCCATCGAGAGCGTGCGGTGCATCACCAGCGGATCGCCGCCATGGAAGCCGCAGGCGACGTTGGCCGAGGTGACGATGCGCAGCATCTCCTCGTCGTTGCCCATGACATAGGCGCCCCGGCTTTCGCCGAGATCGGCATTCAGATCGACACGAGCCATCGCACGGGCACCGGAATAAAGCGTTCGGAAACGAAATCCGACAAGAGGCCTACCACAGATGCAGCGGACATGCGGAGGCGCCGAACTCAGGGCCACGTTTAAACTAAATCAACGCCAAACCCCCTCGGCTCCGCGGGGCGCAGGAGTTGGAGAGCCGCGCGCCTAACCGAAGAGCCTCGCCACCCCATAGGGTCCGAGCCGGATCGCACCTCCCCCGACATCGCCCGACGGGTGGTCCATGAAGTCCGGCCGACCAGCGGCCTCCACGAAGCTCTCGGCATCGAGCATCGCGAACCGGCCAGGCATGTCGCCCGATAGCGTGAGTTCGCGCGGCTCGCCGACGAGGTTGGCGGCCCAGACCTCGCGGCCGGAAGGGCCGTCGACCGCGATCGCCTGGACCTGGCGGACCGGGCTGCACCCCGTCTCCACCAGCGGGGCGCCGCCGAGCCGGGCGAGGCCCCGGAAGACGTGGAACACCGGATAGACGCCGCCCGCCTCGTCGTAGAAGGGCTGGGCGTAGTTCGTGCGGGCATGCACCAGGCCGAACTCGCCGGCGCCACCGCCGAGCGTGATCCGTTCCGCGCCGCCCCGGGCGAAGTGGGCGAAATAGCCAAGCGTCCAGGCCGCGCCGATCAGGCCGCGCTGGCGCGGGTCGATGCGGTTCATCGCCTGGCGGATGTTGCGCGGGATTCGCCATCGGCGCCTCGCCATAGGGGTTGTCGCGCATGCCCATGGCGCTCGGCCCGACATGGATCGGCCGGTCCGCCGGCGATCGCCGCGGGCGCTCTTGGCGATATAGCGGCAGCGACTCGAGCGCCTTCCGTCATCGAGCGGTCGTCGCCGGCATGGACCAGGCCGCAGGTGGTGAAGGTCACGAGGTCGAGATCGCTCGAGCGGCGGGCGCTTGCGGTTCAGCTCGGTGAAGAAGCTGAACATGCCGCCGCCGAGGCGGGCGATCGGGGAAGGCCTTGCGCGCGCCGCCGCATAGACGTCCGCCAGCGGCGGGCATGGCGGCCAGACGCTGCCGGGCAGCGTGCATTTCAGGTCGGGCGCGGGAGACAGCAGGACCACGTCGAACGGCGAGCCGAGTGTCGGCGACGGTCCGGCCGAGCGCGGCAACTTCGCGCCTCGAACGTCGTCGACGCTCGGCGACCACCGCCTCCAGCCACGGCTCGGCGCCGACGGCATCGGCCGACCTCGACTGCCTTCCTCAGCGTCGTCCGGCCCGTGGCCCCGCCGCGGATCGTAATGGCAGATCACGTGGTGCGGGCCGCGCCTCGGCGAAGCGTCCGGCCGCGGCGGACAGGGCGCGATCGGCATCGCTCGGGCTCGAGACCGAAGCCCAGGGTCGGCACCGTGCCCTTGGGCCCGCCCGTTTCGACCCGGACGCCGCCGCCCCCGCTCCCCGCGCCCGCCGACGGCGCACCGCCTGACGGTGACGCGTGACCGCCTGATCGAGCCGCGTGCCCGTCTCCAGCGTGTAGGGCCACGGCAGGGCGAGCGGGCGGACATAGGTCTTGTAGGAGGCGTCGGTCCAGTTGCGCTGGTCCTCCATCTCGAAGGTGTCGCCCTCCATCCGGCAGCGTGACGCTTCAGACCCGGCGCCGGCTCGTGGGTGATGGCCCGCAGGTCCATCATCGGCTGCACGGGGTCGATGAGCTCGGGGAAGTCGCCCTCGACCACATTTCCGTCGACGTGCTCGATCGTCGCCGGGGCGCCGGCGACGCCTTCGACGGCATGCAGGACCACGAAGCCGGTGCGGTTGGTGACGAAGTCGGTGACGCGCCTCGCCGCGTGCCGGAAAAGCGCAGCGTGCCGTCGCATGCGCCGATGATCTCGGCGGAATAGGCGAAGGCCTGCTCCTCGTCGCGCGGCGACCGCGTCGTAGGTCACGCGGAAGCCGTCCGCCTCTTCCTCGATCTTCAGGTCGGAGATCTCGGGATTGTAGGTGCCCCAGTTGCGGTCGCGGACGATGAAGGAGACCGCGCGGATCACCTCGACGCCCGCCGAAGCGGATGTAGCGGAGGTTGCCGGCCTCGAGCTCCGCCGTCAGCTTGCCGGCCGTCAGCAGCACGGGCGGGTCGACGGCTCTCCTCGGTGCCGTAGAGGCGGATGGCGATGGACGGGTTCGCGGTCATGGCGTGGTTGCCTCCCCGTTGATCGTTGTCGGATGTCAGTTGGACGAACGGCTGCTCAGGAGGCGCTCGACCAGCAGCGCGACGATGATGATCGCGCCGATGGCCGAGCCCTGCCAGAAGGGCGACACGCCCATCAGGTTCAGGCCGTTGCGGATCATCACCATGATGAAGCACGCCGATCAGCGTGCCGACGATCGAGCCGCGCCCGCCGTAGAGGCTCGCCCCGCCGATGACGACGGCGGCGATGGCGTCGAGCTCGAGCGCGTTGCCCGTCAGCGGATCGGCCGAGAGGAGCTGCGCCGATCGAGAACGTCACGGCGACCGCCGCGAAGCGCGCCGGAGACGACATAGGGCAGGATCGAGTAGAACAGCACGCTCAGGCCCGCCGCCCGCGCCGCCTCCTTGTTGGAGCCGACCGCGTAGATCGTGCGCCCGCCCTTGGTGTAGGTCAGATAGAGCCCAGGCCAGCGACGTAGAGGACGCAGAGGCAGACGACGTTGGCGGGCACGCCGAGGACGTCGTGTAGACGAGCGTCGCTACAGGCTCGTACGGGAATGTTGGAGATCGAGGTCTGGCCGGAAAAGATGTAGGCGAGGCTGCGCCCGATCGCCATCATGCCCAGCGTCACCACGAAGGCCGCCAGGCCGAAATAACGCGATCGAGCACGCCGGAGATCAGCCCGATGCCGGCGCCGGCCAGCACCGCCATCGAAGATGGCGACCGGGATCGGATAGTCCTGCAGCGCGAGGCCGAGGATGATGCCCGGTCAGGCCCGCGACCGAGCCCACCGACAGGTCGATGCCGCCGGTCAGGATCACGAAGGTCATGCCGACGGCGACGATGCCGATCACCACCGACTGGTCGAGGATGTTGAAGAGGTTGTTCGCCGTCAGGAAGTAGGGCGACAGCAGCGACAGCGACGGCGGCGAGCACGAGCGCCAGGCCGAGCATGCGCACTTCGAGGCGTCCGGGACAGCGCGCGAGGCGAGCCGCGGTGCGTCCTCGGCGGTCGTGGTCAGCGTCAGCGTCATGTCGTCGTCCGGCGGCCTCTCGATCAGTGTGGTCGCGAGCGCATGTCGACGCGATCTGCGGACGCAGTTCGTCGGGCCGGCGGTGCGGGCGTCGCCGGCAGACGGTCAGGCCGACCCAGCCCAGGTCGTGGCCGCGCGCGGTGCGGCAGCGGCACAGCATGGTCGAGCGCGCCGTCCGGCTCTCGCGCACGAAGCCGGTCGCCGCGCCGGGCAGAGCGCGTCGGGAATCCGGGTCTCGGCGATGGCCTGGCGCTCGCCGGCCGCGAAATCCGGGATCGGCGCGCGCCGTCGGCGGCGACGGCGTTGAGGCAGATCAGCCGGTCCTGGTCGATGCAGCGCCCAGAAGCCGGCGCCGCCATGGTCTCGCGCGTCGAGGTTCGCGCAGCAGCGCCGTGTTGCGCGCCATCGAGGTGCGCGGCGCCGCGAGAAGCGTCAGCTTCTCCTCGTCGAGATGCGCGCTCGGCAGGTCGGCGATGCGTGCGCGCCGTCGCTGATCACGACGATGCGCTCGCAGAGCGCCGAGCAGTTCCTCGAAATCGGACGAGACGACCACGACCGCGACGCCCTTCGCCGCGATCTCGCGCAGCATCGCGTAGATCGACGGCGCGCGTGCCGATGTCGACGCCCTTGGTCGGCTCGTCGAGGATCAGCACCTTCGGGTCGAGCAGCAGCCAGCGCGCGATGATGATCTTCTGCTGCATGCCGCCGGAGAAGTTCAGCATGTTGGCGTCGAGCAGCCGGTCGCGCCGGCAGGCCGAGGCTCGCAGCAGGTCGTCGATCGTCCTTCTCGCGGCGAGCGGTAGCCGAGGCCGAAGCCGCGATGCGCGCCGAGATGGGCCAGCAGCAGGTTCTCGCGCGACCGACAGGTCGGGCACGATGTTCTGGCCGCGCCGGTCCTCCGCCACGAAGCCGATGCCGGCGCGCATCGCGTCGTGCGGCCGGCTCGCGCGGATTGAGCGGCTTGCCGTCGAGCGTGATCGTGCCGCCGCTGCGCGGGCCGCAGGCCGAAGATCGCCTCGACCGTCTCCGACCGCCCGGCGCCGACGAGGCCGCCGAGGCCGAGGATTTCGCCGCGGCGGACCGCGAAGGACACGTCGCGCACCAGCGGGCGGCGCGCGCAGGCCGCTCGACCTCCAGGGCGACCGGGCGCCGGTCTCGCGCGCCGCTGCGACCGGCGCGCGGCATAGATGCGCGCCGAGGTCCTGCCCGACCATGTGGCGGATCAGTTCGGCCTGGCGTCAGCGACCCGGTCGTCGACGCGCGGCCGGCGACCGTGCGGCCCTCGCGCATGATCGGTGACGCGGTCGGTGATCGCGAAGACTTCCTCCAGCCGGTGGGAGACGAAGATCAGCGCCGCGGCCGTCGGCCGCGCAGCCGCGCCATGATGTCGAACAGGCGCTCGACCTCGGTCGGGCTCAGCGAGGCGGTCGGCTCGTCGAAGATGATGAGTTCGGCGTCGAGCGCCGAGCGCCTTGGCGATCTCGACGAGCTGGCGCTGGGCCGACGGACAGGCGCCGGACCTCTCGATGTCGAGCGGCAGGACGTGCTCCTGGCCGAGCGTCGCCAGCAGCTCGCTCGGCCCGCGCCGGTGCAGCGTCGGCAAGGAGAGGCCGGCCCGGGCGGCCGAGTTCGGGCAGGAAGATGTTCTCCAGCACCGACAGGTCGGGGACGAGGCTCGTCTCCTGCATCACGATGGCGATGCCGCGCGTCCAGCGCGTCGCGCGTCGAGCGCAGGCCGAGCGGCTGGCCCGCGATAGATGATCTCGCCCGCGTCGCGGGATGACGTGGCCGGTGATGACCTTGGACAGCGTCGATTTGCCGGCGCCGTTGGCGCCGAGCAGGCCGTGGACCTCGCCGCGGCGCAGCTCGAGATCGCGCGCCGGCCAGCGCCCGCGTGCGGTCGAAGCGTCTTGGCGACGCCGCGTGGCCACGAGCAGCGGCGGAGCTCGCGGCTTTCGATCGGTGGGCATCGACGAATTCACGTCTCCGGATCGAGGACGGCGGCCCGGCGCATCGGGCGCCGGGCCGCCGGTCGGACGTGGTGGTCACTTCACCTCGTTGGCGAAGACGGTCTCGCTTGATCGTCGGGCAGCATCTCGTCGATGTTCTCGCTGGTCACGGCCAGGATCGGCACGGAGATCTCCTTCTCGGCGTTCTCGCCGTCGAGGTGGCTCGACCATGCGCTTCGCCCGAGCTCACGCCCATCAGGTAGGGCTGCTGCATGCCGGAGGCGACGATCTCGCCGGACTTCAGCAGATCGACGAATTCCGGGATGCCGTCGAAGGCCGCGACCAGCGACCTCGCCGTCGCGCCGGGCCGCCTTGATCGCCCGGAGCGCGCCGATGCGCCGGCTGGTCGGTCTGGATGAACAGGCCGCGCATGTCGGGGTTGGCGGTCAGCATGTCCTGGGTGAACTTGAAGGTCTCGTCGGCGGTGTAGGACTGCATCTGCTGCAGGCCCGCCTCCTTGGTCTTGACGCCGCCCTCGTCCATCGCCGTCGCGGAAGCCCTTGGTGCGGGCCTGACCGTTCTTGCGCGCCTGGGAGATCGTGACGAGGCCGACCGAGCCGTCCTCCCAGCCCTTCTCCTTCATCGCCTCGGCGAGCGCCGCGCCGACGCCGTTGGCGCCTTCGTAGTTGTCGGAGATGATGAAGGAGACGTAGTCGCCGCTGTTGGTGCCGATATCGGCGATCACGACCGGGATGTTGGCCTGCTTGGCGAGCTCCAGCACGCTGGGCGCGGTGGAGGAGTCGGTCGGCGAGATGACGATGCCGGCGACGCCGCGGGCGATGGCGTCCTGCGCGTTCTGGAGCTGGGTCTGGGCGTTGTTGCGGGAATCGAGCGCCTGGAACGCGTAGCCCTTGGCCTTGGCGCGCGGCTTCGACGCCCTTGGACAGGTAGCGCCAGAACGGCAGGTCGAGGCCCGGCGTCAGGTAGACGAGTTCCTTGTTCTGGGCGACCGCCGCCCCCGGCGACATGATGCCTGCGACCGCGACCGCGACCGCGGTGGCTGCTGACAGTGCGAATGCTCCAAGTCTCATTGAACGCTCCCTCAGTTTTCCGGGTTGCCAGACGGTTCGGGTTCGCGGCGGCCGTTGCCCGCCCGCCGCGTTCCGCTGCGCTCGGCCGAGACCGCGCGCCAATAGCAGTCGACCGTCTGTTCGAGGTGGCGGGCCATTGCGGCCTCGGCCTCGTCGGGGTCCCCGCGCTCGATGGCGCGGTAGAATTCTCTAGTGATCGTCCAGCGCGATCTTCCATTGGCCGGGCGAGGTCAGCGTCGTCCGGCGCTGCTCCATCAGCCAGTCCGCCAACGCGCGCTGGGTGGTCTCGAAGATCGGATTGCGGATCGTTCGCGGCGATGGCCGCATGGAACGTGACGTCGCGTTCCTCGAAGACCGGGATGTCGTCGCCTCCCGCGACCTGGGCTTCGAACGCCGCCCTGATCCGCGCAACGTCCGCGTCCGTGCGCATCCGGGCGGTCTGCCGCGCCACGGCGCACTCGACCAGCTGGCGGGCCGCCTGCAGGTCCCGGATGCCCTGGTCGTCGCTCATGAAGGAACGGACCGAACTCGTCATTTCCTCGATGAAGCGGTCGGCGGTCGGGCGGGTCACGATGGCTGGGCTGCCGCTGCGCAGTTGCACGAAGCCGCTCCGCTCGAGCGTGAGCAGCGCCTCGCGGACGGAAGGGCGACCCACGCCGAAATCCTCCATCAGCTCGCGCTCCGACGGCAAGCGATCACCGGGCGCGTAGGCGCCCGCGATGATCAAATACTCGCAGCCGCTCGCCCACCTGCTCGTAGAGCTTGCGGCGCTGGATGCCGTGAACGTCCTGCCACGAAACCTCCCGTGTTGCCCCAGGGGCAACTTCTTCTTATGCGAGCAGGCTATCATGCAGTCATACAGGTTCAAGCGGCATAATGGCCCGGCCGACAACTGGGAGATGGACGGCTGGCACCGACGGTCAATCATGTATACAAGATAAGCCAGACCACACAGGATGAGGCTCCCCCATGCATCTCGACCTGCTACTCGGCCCACAGCCCTCCAGGACCATCGAAGTAGGCCTCGTGGGCACCGGCGAGTTCGGCCACAGCTTTCTCTCGCAGATACGGCTGGTCCCGGGGATGTCGGCACGCGTCGCCTGCGACCGGGTCACCTCGAAGGCGGTGAGCGCGTTCGAGGATATCGGCTTCGACCGGGATGGAAATCAGCGTTTGCGAAACCTCGCGCGACGCGATGGCCTCTTTCGAGGCCGGCCGTGCGGTCGTGGTGCCGGACGCGGAACTGCTGTCGGGCCTGCCCATGAACGTCGTGGTGGAAGCGACCGGGCATCCCGAGGCGGCCGCGATCATCGCCGAGCGCGCGCTCGACGCGGGCAAGCACGTGGTGATGATCACCAAGGAGGCGGAAAGCGTCGTCGGGCCGTATCTCGCCCACAAGGCCAGAAACGCCGGTCTTGTATACACACCTGCCGACGGCGATCAGCCGAGCCTGCTCATCGGGCTGGTGACCTGGTGCCGCATGCTCGGCCTCGAGATCGTCTCGGCCGGCAAGGCCAGCGAATTCGACTTCGTTTTCGACCCTGCCGCGGACGAGGTCACCGCCCAGGGGCGCACGGTCCGGCTGCCGGAGTTCGCGGCACGCTGGATCGCATCCGGCGAAGCCTCGGCGGAGGTCGTGGCCGCACGGGCCGCCCTTCTGAAGGACTTCTGGCACCGCACCGTGCCCGACCTATGCGAGATGACCATCGTCGCCAATGCCACCGGCCTGACGCCGAGCGTGCCCCGGCTCCACGCCCCGATCGCGCGCACCGTGGAATTGCCGGACGTACTCGGGCCTGCGGGTGCAGGCGGGCTGCTCTCGAAAACGGGCGTCCTCGACATCTTCAACTGCCTGCGCCGGCCCGACGAGATGAGCTTCGCCGGCGGCGTTTTCGTCGTCGCCTCCGCGCCGGACCCCGAGACTGGCCGTCTGTTCCGCGAGAAGGGCATCCCCGTCAGCGCCGACGGAACGCGCTTCCTGGTCGGCAATCCGGTTCATCTGCTGGGCGCCGAGGCGCCGATGTCGATCCTGTCGGCCTGCCGGTCGGGACGGTCGACCGCCGGCGACGACGTGCGCCCGCGCACGGACCTGACGGCGGTGGCGACGAAGGACATCGCGGCCGGCACGCGCTTCGAGCTCGGCTGGCGCCACGCCATCGACGGCATCGTCGGCGAGATGACGCCCGCCGGCCCCCTCGGACCCGACGCCCGCCTGCCGCACTACCTGCTGCCGGGCTCGACGTTGCGCGTCGACATCCCGGCCGGTACCGTCGTGACCAGCGCGATGATCGAACCGCCGGCCGGCTCGACGCTGTGGCGCCTGCGCGCCGCGCAGGACGCGGAGTTCTTTGGCTGAACGGTCAGCGCACCGGCCGGCCGCCGTCGATCATGAAGTTGGCGGCGGTGACATAGGACGCCTCGTCGGAGGCGAGCCACAGGATCGGGAAGGCGACCTCGCGCGGCATCGGCCCAGCGGCGCTGCAGGTTGTGGTCGACCTCCTCGGTCGCAGGTCTTGCTCGCTGCGTCCGCGCCTTCGTCGCGCGGCGGACATGGAACGGCGTCAAGCGTCAGGCCGGGGCAGACGCGCATTGACCCGGACGCCGTGCGGCGCCTCCTCGAAGGCGAGCGTCGGCGTCATCGACGATGATGCCGGCCTTGGTGACGTCGTACTGGCCCATGCCGACGCGCGGGTTGAACGCGTGGGTGGAGGACACGTTGACGATGCGCCCCTGCCGGAGCGGCGCAGCGCCGGCAGCGCTTCCTTGGCGAGATAGGCGTAGCTGAGCAGGTTGACCGCGAGGATCTTCTGCCAGGTCTCCGCCTTCGCCTCGGCGAGCGGCTCGTAGGAGCGGATGCCGGCGATGTTGACCAGCATGTCGAGCGCCGCCGAAGGCGTCGACAGGCGCGCGCCACGATCGCGCGGCAGCGCCGCGTCCTCCGCCGACATCGGCGCGCGAGCTGCAGCACTCGCGCGCCCGGCAACTCCGGCGCGGATCTCGGCGGCGACCGCGCCGAGCGGCGGACTGCTCGACGTCGACGATGCGCCACGCGCGCGCCTTCCTCGCAGAACAGCGCGGCCGGTGGCGGCACCGATGCCGCCGGCGCCGCCGGTGATGATGGCCGCTCTTGCCGTCGAGTCTGTCGCTCATGTCTGTCTCCCAGGTCCTGCGTTCGGATTGCGCCGGCCTCAGCCGAGGCGTCTCGGTTGCTTCGCGCTTGCGTCGTCGCGGCCTGCGCGCGAACCGCCACGAGGCCGGCGATGCTGTAGAGCGCCATCAGGGCGCCGCACACCGGGATCGCGGCGTACCAGTAGACCTTGTCGATCTGAAGGAACGGCGTCGTCTCGCCGGCGTCGCGCATGAACTCCCAGCCCTTGACGGTGAGGACCACGGCGAGCAGCAGCATCAGCAAGCCGTGTGACGAGGTGCCACGCCCTGCCGCGCCGGCGGCGGCAGCAGCCGGTCGACCAGGCATCCGACGCGGTAGAGCGCGCCCTCGCGCCAGAGCGCGACCGCGCCCAGGAAGGTCATCCAGATGAACAGCAGCTCGACGATCTCGTCGTATCCGGGGAGCTTGACACGAGCGGCACCAGGCGCAGGACGATGCCCAGCGACAGCAGCAGGAACAGCGCCGAGGAGGCAGCCGATCACGCCCCATTGCAGACGAGGACGACCGATCGCGCCGGTCGAGCGGCTGAAGGCATGCCCGTCACGGATCACCCCGTAGCCCAGGGTGCGCGGGCAGCCAGAGCGACAACGGCGGGCACGTAGGTGACCAGCCGAGCACCGCGATCAGCGCCAGCAGGTAGGGCCACAGCTCGCGGATGATGTCCGCGATCGGCACCTTGCGCGATGACCGAGGAGACGACGTAGAGGCACAGGCCGACCGGCGGCGTGACCAGCCCGATCATCAGGTTGAGCACCATGATGACCCCGAAATGGACCGGATCGACGCCGATCTGCAGCCATGACCGGCAGCAGGATCGGGATAGGCGATGATGAGGATCGCGATCGCCCTCGAGGAACATGCCGAGCACGAGCAGGACGACGTTGACGATCAGCAGGATCACCCACGGCTCGCTCGACAGCGCGAACAGCGACTGCAGGATCGCGTTGGGGATCTGCTGCTGGATCAGCACCCAGCCGAACGGCGCCGCCATGGCGATGATGAACATCACCTGCGCGGTCTGCCGGCCGGTTTCCCACAAGGATCTCCGGCAGATCGGCACAGCGTCAGTTCGCGATAGACGAAGCGGCCGAGGACGAACGCATAGGCCGCGGCGATGACCGCCGCCTCGGTCGGCGTCGCGATGCCGGTGAAGATGCCGCCGAGGATCAGCGGCGGCATGAGCAAGGGCCGGCAGCGCGCCGGCGACGATCGCGTAGGGCCTCGCCGCAGCGGCGGCAGCCGGCCGACGCGGCAGGTCTCTTGCCGCTTGGCGAGCAGCGCGATGACGACCATCAGGCCGACACGCCCATCAGCAGGCCCGGAACGATGCCGGCCAGGAACAGCGCGCCGACCGAGACGTTGGCGAGGCTGCCGTAGATGACGAACGGGATGCTCGGCGGGATGATCGGCCCGATGGTCGACGAGACGGCGCGTGATGGTGGCGGCGAAGCGGGCGGTATAGCCCGCCTCGCTCATCGCCTTGATCTCGATCACGCCGAGCCCGGCGGCATCGGCGACCGCCGAGCCCGACATGCCGGCGAAGATCATGCTGCCGATCACGTTGACGTGGCCGAGGCCGCCGCGGATTCTGCCCGACGAACAGATCTGCGCCGCCGCGAAGATCCGCACGGTCATGCCGCCGACGTTCATCAGGTTGCCGGCAAGGATGAAGAAGGGGATCGCCAGCAGCGGAAACGAGGTCGTGCCCGCATAGGAGCGCTGGATGAAGATGAAGAGCAGGTCGGTCCCGGCCGACCAGCCATGGTGGCGATGGCCACCACGCCGAGGCCGACGGCGATCGGCATGCCGAGCAGGATCAGGGCACAGAGGCCGACAGCAAAGCTGCCAGGAGCATGGGCGTGGCGGTCCCCGGCGAGCAGCGGATCGCAGGACCGCCCGGCCGGGCCGGGCGGTCGGGGAACGGCGTCAGGCCCGGGCGGCGGCGACCAGGCCGCTCCAGGTCGTCCAGGTATCCTCGCCGAGCGCCTTGCGAAGCTGGTCGTAGGCCGGGCTCCATCCTGCTCGCGGAACGGCGCGACGTCCGGGCGCGTGATCTGCGGCCGCCGGCCTTCTGCATCTGGGCCAGATAGTCCTCCTCGCTGGTCCCGCACGCCCTTGCGCGCCGCCTGCGCCCGCCGCCGTGGCTTCCTCGGTGATGATCTGCGCGCTGCGTCGTCGGTCAGGCCGTCCCAGGCGCGCGGGTTCGCCGCGAACATGATCGGTGGCGTAGATGTGCCTGGTCAGCGCGACATGGCTCTGCACCTCGAAGAACTTGGCGGCGAAGGTGGTGCCGATCGGGTTGTCCTGTCCGTCGACCGTCTTGTTGGCGAGCGCCAGGTAGACCTCCTGGAAGGCGACGGTCTGGGTATTGGCGCCGAGCGCCTCGAAGGCCGCCTTGATCGCCAGCTCCGGCGGCACGCGGATCTTCAGGCCCTCGACGTCCTCCGGCCGTTCGACCGGCCGGCGGCTGTTCGACAGCGCCCGGAAGCCCCACTCGAAGTTCGCGATCCAGGTGAAGCCCGCGGTCGGCGAGCTGCTGCGCGATCCAGTCGCGCCCGGTCGTCGTCGAGGGTCCGGTGGGCATGCTCGTAGCCGTCGAACTGGTAGGGGATGTTGATGACGCCGATCGTCTTCGACAGCGCCTCGATGTTGGCCGGGTTGAGCAGGATCATGTCGATGGCGCCGAGCCGCGTCTGCTGCGCGGTCTCGACCGGCGAGCCCAGCGCATTGTTCGGGAAGAGCGTGATCTTCACCTCGCCGCCGGTGCGCTCCGCGACCCGCTCCGCCATCTTCTCGGTCGCCACATGCAAGGGATGGGACGTATCCGCGGGATGCGTCAGGCGGAGCTGGGCGGCGGCCCCGGCTCGGCCGGTGATTCCGAACGACATGCCGACGGACGTGGCGCCGGCGAGAGCGATGAAGCGGCGTCGCGAAACGGTCGATACGGACATGATGGGCCCTCCTTGAGGCGGTTTCCTCGATCCCGTTCTTTCAAGGCGCCGCCCATCCTTGTATGCAGATGTTTCGATCGGCGCCTTTTGGCTTTTGGCTGTCGTGCAATTCTTGCATACACGAGGCGCACCCGGTCAAGCCCCATCATGGCGCGCCGGCTAGCGCTTGAACCCGGGACCGGGCAGGACGCATATAGGAAGCGTGACGGACACCTTGCCCACGGATTCTCGAACAATCATCGCCGCCCGCGACGCCTCCCGGACGGAAGGGGCGGCTGTACGGCGCCGCGGTCGCCGAGCTGCGGCGGCTGATCTCGACCGGGCGCATGCCCCCCGGCCACCGCCTGCGCGAGCGCGAGCTATGCGAGGCGCTCGGAATTCTCGCGCACGCCCCTGCGCGAGGCGATCCGGACGCTGGCGACGGAGGGACTGGTGGTGCTCCTGCCCAACAGGAGCGCCGAGGTCGCGGACCTGGACCTCGGCGAGGTCGAGCAGCTCTACCAGGTGGTCGGCAATCTGGAGGAGCTGGCGGCCGGACTGGCGATGGGGCGCATCACCGATGCCGAGATCGCCGAGATCGGCGCCCTGCATTACCGGCTCGTCGGCCACCACCTGCGCGGCGAGCTCGACGCCTATTTCGAAGCCAACCAGGCGATCCATCGCCGGATCGTCGAGATATCCGGCAACCACATCCTGCTCTGGACCTGGGACATGCTGGCGGTCCGCGCGAGCCGGGCACGCTACCTGACGAACCTCAAGCCGGACAGATGGGCCGAGGCGACGCGCGAGCACGAGGAACTGTTCGAGGCGATCCGCCGGCGCGCTGCCGACGACGTTCCCCTGCTGCTGCACCGGCACATCCGCAACGGGCTGGCCGCGATCCTGGATGGCGCGCCGATCCCGCCTCTGGACGCCGCGCCTCAGTCGTCCTCCACCGCGATCACCCGAGCTGGGCAGCCGTCGGCGTCCGGCAACTTCAAGGGCAGCGCGTAGAGGGTCGTGCGATCGCCCTTCAGGGCGCCGAAGTTGCACACATATTCGATCAGGATGACGCCGTTGCGCAGGAGCACGTCGTGGCTGACGAATTCCTCCATCGGGCGCGTCTCGCCGTCGAGCAGGAGGCGGATCGGGTAGTCCTGAGGGAAGTCCGGCGCGAAGGCGCGGATCCCGCGCTCGAGGAACCATTCGCAGGCGCCCCGCGAAAGATAGGGCGAATCCGTCCAGAACTCGCGGGTGTGCAGCGAGCGCTTCTCGTCCCAGCGCGTGCGAAGCAGCACGATATCGCCGTCGCGGACGTGCCCCCCGCGCGACGCCACGAGTTCCCGCGTGATTTCCTGGTTGGGCTCTATGTCCGATATGTCGACGATGGCCGCGTCCCCGCAGGTGGTCTCCAGCGGCGTCGAAGAGGAGGTCGGTCCGCCGGGAACCATGTGCCGCGCCGCATCTATGTGGGTGTAGCCGTGGACGACGAGCCCGAGCCACGTGACCTGGAAGGAGTTGCCCTTCGCGAAGTCCTGCCTGAGGCTGCGTTCCATCGGCCAGCGGAAGTGGGGCTCGATGGAGACGGACAAGTCGACGATACGCGGCATCGGGGGGCTCCCTTTTCGTTTCCTGTTTCTATCATTGTCCCGAGACCAGGCGCGGCAGCCAAAGCGTCACCGAAGGCACATAGGTGACGAGCGCGAGGACACCCAGGAGCACGGCGATGAAGGGCAGCGAATGTCGCACGACCTTGGTCGGCGCGACATCGCCCATCGTCGCGGTCATGTAGATGAGATAACCGACCGGAGGGGTACACATGCCGATCATCAGGTTCAGCACGATCATCACGCCGAACTGGATCGTGTCCATGCCGATGGTCTGGACCAGCGGCAGGAAGATCGGGACGAGGATGATGAGGGCCGCCAGCGGGTCGAGGAACATGCCCACGGCCAGAAACAGCAGGTTGATCAGGAGCAGCAGCAGCCAGTCCGGCGCGCCGAGACCGGAGATCGCGGCGGCGAACTGCCGGCTGATGCCCTGGTCGGCGATGATCCAGGCGAAGATCGACGACGCGCCGAGGATCACCAGCACCGACGCGGTGCCTTGCGCGGCCCGGATCAGTGCGTTTCCGAAGGCCGACACCTTGAGTTCGCGAAACACGAACCCGCCGATGAACGCGACGTAGACCGCCGCGATTGCTCCGGCCTCGGTAGCGGTGAACACCCCGCCGCGGATGCCGCCGACGATGATGATGGGAGCGAGCAGAGCCAGGCTCGCCCGGCCGGTCGCGCGCAGGATTTGCGGCCGGTCGGCCTTCGGCTCGCGCGGCAGGTCGAGCGGCCCCGCGCGCAGCCATGCGACGACGCCGAGCCCGAGCGCGATGAGCAGCCCGGGGATGATGCCAGCAAGGAACATCGCGCCGACCGAGGCACTGGCGAGGACGGCATAGATGATCATCGGGATCGACGGCGGGATGATCGGGCCCAGGATCGAGGCGCACATGATCAGCGCGGCGGAGAACGCGGCGGGATAGCCGGCCTTCTTCATCGCCCGGATCAGCACCGACCCGACGGCTGCCGCGTCCGCCACCGCCGAGCCCGAGACCCCGGCCATCACCAGCGAGGAGAATATCCCGACCTGGGCGAGCCCCCCGCGCATGTGGCCGACGAGCGCCCGCGCGAAGTTGAGGATGCGCTCGGTGACGCCGGCCGCGGTCATCAGTTCTCCCGCCAGGAAGAACAGCGCGATCGCGAGCAGCGCGAAGTTGTCCATGCCCTGCACGAAGAGCTGCGGGATCAGCGCCAGCGGAAGCTCCGGCCGCATGACGAGGATCGTCACCAGCGAGGCCGACAGGAGCGAGAACACCAGCGGCACGCCCAGGCCCGCCAGCACGAGCATCGTTCCAAGGAGCAGGACGAGCGTCATTCCGTGGGCGGCTCCCGGTCGACTTCCGGCCAGGCCACGGCGGCCAGCGTCAGCACGATCCAAAGCCCGCCGCCGACCACCACGGCCAGGTAGAGATACTGGACCGACAGGCCGAGGGCGGTGAACCGGTCGAAGGCCGTCAGTTCAACCAGCACTAGGGCCTGGTTGACCAGAAGCGCGAGCAGTCCGACGCCGATGGCGACCCCGAACAGGCGCAGGGCGGTCGCCACGCGCGCCGACGACATCTGGGGCACGAGGTCGATCGCCATGTGCCGCGTCCGCGCCGCCCCGATCAGGACGAGCCAGACGAACAGGAGCCGCGTCAGTTCCTCGCTCCAGGGCATGCCCATGCCGAACAGGTATCGTCCCGCGACCCTTGCCGCCGTGACGGCAAGGATGACGAAGAGAAGAAGCGCCGCGGCCCAGTCCAGGCCGCGGCGGAGCAGCGTCAGGATGTCGCCCGGTCTCACCGCGCCGCGTCGATGGCGTCGACCAGCTCCGGTCCGTGCTCGTCGACGAAGGTCTGCGAGACAGTTTCGAAGACCGCCGCCTTGAAGGCCTCGCGATCAACGTCCTCGATCACCTCCACGCCTGCCGCACGGATGTCGGCGAGCCCTTCGTCGTCCTGTTCGCGGTTCAGGTCGCGCTGATATTCGGCCGCCTCGCGCGCCGCCGTCAGCAGCGCCTCCTGGTGCTGCGCGGGCAGCCCCTGGAACTTGGCGAGGTTCATCGAGACGATCGACACCGTGTAGGCGTGATCGGTCATCGACATGTGCTTCTGGACCTCCTGGAAGCGGTTGGACCGGATGATGTTGACCGGGTTCTCCTGCCCGTCGACCGTGCCGGTCTCGAGCGCGAGGTACACCTCGGTGAAGGCCATCGGCGTCGGCGCCGCGCCCCAGATCTCGAAGGCCTGGACGTGCGCGGGATTGGGCGTGGTGCGGATCTTCAGCCCCTGGAGATCGTCGGGCGTCCTGACCGCGCGCGACGAGTTGGTGACCTTCCGGAAGCCGATCTCCCAGAAGGCGAGGCCCTTCATCCGGTTCTGCTCCAGTTCACCCAGCAGCTGCTGGCCCACCTCGCCGTCGATCACCCGGTAGACGTGGTCGTAGGAGTTGAACAGGTACGGCAGGTCGAGCACGTTCAGCTTCGGCGCGAACCGCGTGTAGAACGGGTTTCCCGTCTGGCCGATGTCGATCGTTCCAAGTCGGACGCCTTCCAGCACCGCGGGATCGTTGCCGAGTTCCCCGGCGGGATGGACCGTAACCGTGATCTCGCCGCCGGTCAGTTCGGACACGCGTTCGGAAAAGTGCTCGGCTGCGGCGTGATGGGTGTCGCTGGTCGGCTGGGTATGGGCGAAGCGAAGCGTCGTCTGGGCGTTGGCGGCGCCCATCCCCGCCAGCACGAGAATGGTCGCAACGTAGCCTGCTCTCAACATCGAATTCCTCCCTTCCATCACCGTCTTCTTGCGTACAATCATGGAATGTTTTGATTAGCCCATTGAAGGACAATGGGGCTTGAAAAAATAATTGTATACATGACGGCAGTCCGCGGCCAAGCCCTTATACGCCCCGCTGTCGAGCGGTGCACTGATGCCCCGCCGTGCGCGCTTGCGGGCGATGCTGTAATGTCCCGCCTCCGGATCCGGGATCAGAGCAGCCGGGGCGACCCGTCATGAATTTCGACCAGCTGAAGATATTCGTCGCTGTGGCCGAGCGGCTGCATGTCACGCAGGCGGCCCAGGCGCTGAACATCACCCAGTCCTCGGCGAGCGCGGCGATCGCCGCCCTGGAGCACAAGTATCAGGTCAAGCTGTTCCACCGTGTCGGCCGGCGCATCGAGCTGACGGAGGCCGGCCGTCTGTTTCTTCTGCCCGCGCAGGATCTGCTGGCCCGCGTCGCCGACGCCGAGACGCTCTTCAACGAGCTCGCCGGCCTCGAACGCGGAACGATCTCGCTTCATACGAGCCACACCGTCGCGAACTACTGGCTACCGCTCGTGGTTGGCGAGTTCAGGGCCGCCTATCCCAAGATCGACCTGAATTTGGCGATCGCCAATTCGCGACGCGTCACCAACGCGGTGCTGCACGGCGAGGCGGATGTCGGCCTGGCCGAGGGCATAATCGACGAGCCGGCGCTGGCGAAGCTGCAGGTACACCAGGACAATCTCTGGGTCGTGGTCGGGCGGGACCATCCCTGGGCCGGCAAGCGATCGGTCGACCCTCGCGAGCTTCTCGACACGGACTGGGTCATGCGCGAGCCGGGCTCGGGATCAAGGACCGCGTTCGAGCGCTTCATCGAGGACGCGGGCCTCGACCCCCGCGACCTGCGCGTGGTTCTGGAACTGCCCTCGAACGGGTCCATCCGTGGCGCCGTCGAAGGCGGTGCGGGCGCGGGCGCGCTCCCGGATTTTCACGTCCGCCGCAGCGTCGAGGCGGGCACGGTCATCCGGCTCGATATCACCATCCCCCCGCGGCCCTACTACGTTCTCTGGCACAAGGAGCGGGTCCGCAGCAGGGCTGTTTCCGCCTTCCTCGACTATCTCTCCGCGCGAAAGGCCCCGGCGTCGGGGAAGCCGTCCGCGTAGGGCTGACCCCGCTCCCGTCTCCGCGATTCCGCGGTCACCTCGGGCACGGCCGGCGCGACGTTCAAGCGATCACCAATACGTATCGAATTGATCCAATCCCAAGATTGGACCGTCTTTTGGGCGCCCATTACGTTTGAGGCCACTGTGGGGAATGGAGACGTTTTCACCGAGGCGCGGCCCTTTCTGGCAGGGTCCGATGCCGCCGGTGGGTCGCCATCTCCCCGCCTTTGGATCAACACCAGTCTGCACGCGGTCGAAACCGCTGGCTAAGGGGAGAGGCGCATGTTCTTCAGGTCGAAGGGCGTACTGGCATTCACGATCGCGACCGGGGTCACCATGGCCGGCGCCACGACGACGGTGCCGGCATATGCCCAACAGGTGGATTACCCCGTCGACACCGTCACCCTGGTGACGCTGTCCAGCCCCGGTGGAGGCACGGACGTTTTCCTGCGCGAGGTCATCCCGTATCTGGGCCCGATCATGGGCGTGAATTTCGTCATCGAGAACGTGGTCGGCGGCGGCGGCGCACCCGCCATGTCGCGCGTCGCCAAGGGCCCGGCGGACGGGTCGATCTTCATCGGCACCACTGGAACGCTGATCAACACGACGCTCGTCGGCAACGTCGAACACGGCGCGAAGGAGCTCGACTGGGTGGTCAACTTCTTCCTCGACGCGCCGATGGCTTACGTTCGCGCCGACAGCCCGTTCCAGACGTTCCAGGACGTCATCGACTACGCCAAGGCGAACCCGGGCGAGCTCAACTACGGGCTCGCCACCCCGACCTCGCAGGACCGCTATGCGGTCGAGCGCCTGCAGGAACTCCTCGACATCGAGATCAACGCCGTTCCCTTCGACGGTGGTGGTGACCTGCTCATCAACGTCCTCAGCGGAACGCTCAACGTTGCCAACGGCGAGCCGCAGGAGCTGCTGCCGCAGCTCGAGGCCGGCGAGATCCGCATTCTCGCCGCCTACACGCCCGAGCGCGTCGCGGCGATGCCCGACATCCCGACCGCGCAGGAGCTCGGCATCGATCTCGAGGTCATCAAGTTCCGCGGCCTCGCCGGCCCGAAAGGCCTGCCGGACGAGATCCACGAGAAGTGGTTCGAGGCGACCCGGCTGCTTCTCGAGGTGCCGGCGTTCAAGGAGTGGTACGAGGCCGGCGGTCTCGTCCCGCTTGTTCTCGACCACGACGACTACGAGCAGTTCATCGCCAACTTCACCGATGAGCAGGACCAGTTCTTTCGCAACATCGGCGTGACCCAGTAGTCCGGCCCATGGCAGGATGGGGCCTCTCGGACGAGGGGCCCCGTCTGCGCGCCGGAGCCCGTTCGGGTCAGGGATGAATCTCGTGGACAGGAACTTCTGGCTGGGGCTCGTCGGGCTGGCGTTGTCGGCGCTGTACCTCTACGGAGCCACCTTGATCGTTCCGACCGCCTTCGGCGATCCCGTGGGCGGCCGGCCTTCCGCGGATGCTCGGCTGGCTGCTGGCCGCCGTGTCCATTCTTCCTGATGGCTCAGGGGGGCGTCGCCTATCTGCGCGGCACTTCGGTCGGGGGCGCCGCGGCGGCCGACGACGACGAACCCACCGTGTTCGACGCCGGTCAGCGGCGGGCCTGGCTGCGTGGCATCGGCGTCGTGGCGCTTACGGTGGCCTTCATCGCCGTCTTCCCGTTTGTCGGATACCCCATCGCGGTCGCGGCGCTGATCTTCGCCATGGCGGTCTATTTCGGGATGCCGCTGACCTGGCGTATCCCGGTGGTCGCCGTCGGCGGCGCGCTCGCCATGTGGGTGCTGTTCGGCGTCCTGTTCGGTGTCCGCCTGCCCATGGGCCTGCTCGCCCCGCTCGTCGGCTGACGCGTCGACCCTCCGGACAGGAACCGAAACTCCCGCCATGGACGCACTCGCCCTTTCCATCGAACTCATCACCACCACACCGCTCGTGGCGGTCGCCGTCATCGGTCTGGTCTGGGGAATATTCGGCGGCGCTTTGCCCGGCATCTCGCCGGTCGATCGCGATGGCGCTCCTGCTGCCGTTCACCTATTCAATGGAGCCGCTGAACGCGATCGTGCTTCTGGTCGCGACCTATATCGGCGCCGAGTACGGCGGCTCGATCCCCGCGATCCTGATCCGGACGCCGGGAACGAACGCCGCCGCCGCGACGATGATCGACGGCTACGAGATGAACCGGAAGGGACGGGCCGGCGAGGCGCTCGGCATCTCGATGACGTCGAGCTTCATCGGCGGGCTCGCCGGCCTCGCATCTCGTCGTCCTGCTGACGCAGCCCCTGTCCCAGCTCGCGCTGGCCTTCCGCCCCACCTCCTATTTCGCCCTCGGCGTGCTCGGCCTGAGCGTCATCGCCACCGTATCCGGGCGGTCCCTGACCAAGGGCGCGTTCGCGGCGATAATCGGGGCTGATGGTCGCCACGATCGGTTCGGACCCGATCACCGGCGTCGGCCGCGTTCACCTTCGGCAACGCCGATCTTTTCGCCGGCGTGCCGCTGCTCCTCGTCATGGTCGGCCTGTTCGCGTTCAGCGAGCTGATGGAGCAGTCGAGCATGACGGAGCAACCGCGGCCGGAAGGCCGCAGCGTCCGCCTCAAGCTCCCGAGCCTGCGGCTCCACAGGCGCCTCGCCCTGCCCAACCTCATCGGCGTGGCCGTCGGCACGTTCACCGGCGTGATGCCAGGCGCCGGCGGAACCGTCGCGTCGTTCATGGCCTACAACGAGGCCAAGCGTTTCTCGCGCCGCAGGACGAGTTCGGCAAGGGCTCGCCCGAGGGCGTCGCGGCGCCCGAGAGTGCGAACAACACCGACGCCAGCGTCGGCCTCATCCCGCTCCTCAGCTTCGGCATCCCGGCGTCGAACTCGACCGCGATCCTGCTCGGGGGCTTCCTCATCCACGGCCTCCAGCCGGGGCCTGTCCTGTTCGCGCGCGATCCATCTCTGCTCTACGGACTGTTCAGCGGGATGCTCGTCGCCTGCCTGGCGCTGCCGCTGGTCGCCTTCCTCACGCTCGGCGTCTGCCTGTTTCTGGTCAACCGGCCCAAGCCGTACCTGATGGCCTTCATCCTGGTGCTTGTGATGTCGGGGGCCTACTCGATCAACAACAGCCTGTTCGATCTCGGCCTCGTCGTGGTCGCCGGCGTGCTGGGCTTCGGGATGCGCTATTTCCGGCTGCCCATGCTGCCGGCGCTTCTCGGGCTCGTGCTCGGCTACATGATCGAGTCCAACTATCGCCGCTCGCTGGTGCTGTCGCGCGGCGACCACTCGGTATTCATCGAGGATCCGATCTCGCTCGCCTTCCTGATCCTCGCGGTTCTGTTCCTGTGCGGCGCGATCTTCACGAGGCTCCGCAAGAGCCTGATCCGGGAGGCCTGACGAAATGGAAAAGTCGCTCACGGCGACCGAGCGGCTGGCCGCCTGGCTCGCCGATCTCGACAAGTCCACACTCCCCCGACATGTCGTCGAGGCGGCGAACAAGGTCGTGCTCGACATAGCGGGGCTGACGATCTCCGCGCGCAACGAAGCCTACACCGACGCGGTTCTCGACAGCTGGGAAGGTGCGGGCGGCTGCACCGTTCTGGGCCGGGAGCGCACGCTCGATCCAGCGGGCGCGGCATTGGTCAACGGGACGATGGCGCATGGCGAGGACTTCGACGACACCTTCGAGGGCTCGCCCCTGCACGCCGGCGCCGCGGCCGTTCCCGCGGTGCTGGCGGTCTGCGAACGCCACGGCCGTGGGGGTCCTGACGTGCTGCGCGGTATCGCGGCGGCAATCGAGACGATGGCCCGCCTGGCGCTCGTCAGTCCCGGCTCGATCCACAAGGCGGGCTTCCAGCCTGCATCCGTCATCGGTTGCGTCGGCGCGGCGGCCGGCGTCGGAGCCGCGCTCGGGTTCGGGCGGCAACAGTTCGTCGATGCGCTGGGGATCGCCGGGAGCTTCTCCTTCGGGCTGATGGAATTCCTGGCCGAGGGTGCCTGGACGAAGCGCATTCACCCCGGATGGGCCGGCCATGCCGGCATCCGCGCGGCGATGCTCGCCAGCAAGGGCTTCGTCGGCCCGCGCACGATGCTGGAAGGCCGCAACGGCTTCTACCGTGCCTTCGCCCGCGTCGAGGAGCCCGACACGACGGCGGTGACGGCCGGTCTCGGCGAGACCTGGTACATGACGAACATCGCCTTCAAGGCCTACCCTTGCGGGACCATGATCGGTCCGTACATCGATTGCGCGAAGATGGCGCGCGAAAGCGGCGTCGAACCATCGGATATCGTTCGCATCGACTGTCGCGTCGCGCAGGCGGTAGCGGTGCGCCAGTGGGAACCGGTCGAGACCAAGCGTCGCCCGGCCACCGGTTTCGCCGCGAAGTTCAGCGCCCAGTTCGGCATCGCGCTCGGCCTGGTCCGCGGCGAGGCGGGGCTCGCCGAATACACCGACGCCAATGCCGCCGACCCCGAGTTGCTGGCCGTCGCCGGAAAGGTCCATTTCGAGATCGATCCCGCCAATCCGTTCCCCGAGGCCTATACCGGAGACATGCGGGTGACGCTGTCGAGTGGCGAGGTCCGCGAGTTCCACCAGCCGCATCTGCGCGGCGGCCGCAGCGCCCCGTTGTCGCGGGAGGAACTGCTGGCGAAGTTCCACGCCAACATCGCCCACGGCGGCTGGCCGCGCGAGCGCGGGGAGCGTCTCGCCGAGTTCTGCCAGGAGCTGTTCGGACTGCCCGACCTGTCGGGGCTGGTCGCGTTCAGGGGTTGACGGGCGGGAGCCAGTCGAACAGGCCCCGCTGCGCGCCGTCGTCGGCACCGGGGGCCCGGTGCAGCCGGGGATGGATTTGGCCCAGGCCGCCTGCGGGAATCGACCTTAGGCCGGCGACCGCCTCGAAGAACCTGTCGGCCTCATCGGGCTCGACCAGGTGGCCGGCCAGATCGTTGAATTTCCGGGCGTAGTCGTCGGCGCCGTAGGTCTTCGATCCGCGGGGATGGGAGTCGGGGACGGCGATCTCGTCCTCGATCACGGTGCCGTCCGACATCGTTATCACCACCCGCCCGCCGTGGTCCTTCTGCACGGAGGCGGCCCCGGTGAAGCGCCGGGTCCACTCGGCATCCTCGATCGTCCGGACCTTGTGCCAGAGCCGGACCGTGGCGGGACGGCGGGCGCGTTCGGGCAGGTAGCTGTCGATGTGGTGCCACCGGCCGTCCTCGAGCGCCACCGCGAAGATATAGAGGATGCTGTGGTCGAGCGTCTCCCGGCTGGCGTCGGGGTTCATCTTCTCGGGATCGCCCGAACCCGTGCCCAGATAGTTGTGGGTATAGGCCTTGGTGTGCAGCTCCACGGAGCGCACCGCCTCGAAGTCCCCGACCCGGTCGCGAATTCGAAAGGCGAGGTCGATAAAGGCCTGCGCGTGATATCCGGCCGCATGGGCCTTGGGATAGCTACGCAGTATCGCCTTACGCGGCTCCCCATCTTCGGGCAGAGTGATCGTCACTTCGCCGCCCGAGGGGCGGAACATGGACGCCAGCAGGCCGCCGCGGCCCTCGTAGATCGGCGCGGGATTGGTCTGGCCTCGCAGCGCGCGATCCGTCGCCTCGAGCGCGAGTTTGGCGACATGGGCCGGCGCGGCGCTCTTCCAGCTGGATATCGCGCCCTTGCGCGCCTGGATCGGCGCGCAGGAGACGTGCGCCATGTGGTTGATGCTCTCGAAGATCGTCCTCGTGTCCAGCCGCAGGAGACTTCCGATCCCCGCCGCGATCGCGGGACCGAGATTGGCGACGTGATCGATGCCGGCGGAGTTGAGGTCGATGGCGTCGGTCAGAGCGATCTGGATTTCGTATGAGGTCAGGATGCCGCGGACCAAATCCTCGCCGCCGAGGCCGCACTGCTCGGCGGTCGCCAGGATGGCGGGGATCGCGTCGGCGGGATGGGCGACGCCGAAACCGTAGTAGTTGTCGTGCAGGTCGAGCTCGCGCACCGCGATCGAATTGACCCAGGCCGCCCAGGTGCTGTCCACCAGCGGCCCGTCCGGCATCCCGAGTATCCGCGCGCCGCTCGGCCGGGAATGCAGCAGCGCCTGGGATCTCGCGGTGCGTACCGAATCCTGATCGAGCGCGGCCAGGCCCACCGCCACGGAATCGATGACGCGGCAGCCCACCATGTCGGCCGCAGCGGCGTCGATCGGCGCGTTTGCCGACGCGACCTCGGCAAGCCGCCAGGAAAGCTGCTCGCGCCGGTCGGTCGGCTCTCCGGCGGGATGGGTGCGGATACGGAAGGATTTCATGCTGCGTCGTCGGCTCCGGCTTAGATCGTTCTCAGTCCGCCGCCGTCCGTCGCGATGATCTGGCCCGTGGTGTAGGAAGACAGCGGCGAGGCCAGGAAGAAGATGGCCTGGGCGACCTCCTCCACCGTACCGAGGCGCTTCAGCGGGATGTTGGCGACCCGCGGCGCGAGAAACTCGTCCAGTGTCTTCTCCGGCGCCCAGCGCTGGCGGCTCTCGTCCATGTGCGGCGTCAGGATTCCCCCGACGCTGACCACGTTAACGCGGATGTTGTCGGCGGCCAGTTCCAGCGCGAGGCTCTTGCTGAGGTTCATTGCCGCCGCCCATGCGATGCCGGAAATGACCACGCGCGGAGGCGGCTGCAGTCCCTTGATCGAGGTGATGTTGACGACCGATCCGCCGCCCGCCTTGCGCATCCAGGGCAGTGCCGCCCGGGTGACGCGAACCATCCCGAGCAGCTTCTGCTCTATGGCGGCGCGGTACTCGTCGTCTTCCATGCGCTCGAAGCGGCCGGCCGGCAGCGACTGTCCCACCGAGTCGACCGCGTTGACGGGCCAAGAGACCCCGTCGAGCTTGCGCTGCGAAAACTCGCCGGCATTGTTGACGACGATGTCGATGCGGCCGAACGCTTCGCCGGCCTTCGCGATGAAAGCGTCCACGGAAGGACGGTCGGTGACGTCCGCCGTATGAGCGAAAACCGTGCCACCGGCAGCGGACAGCTCCTCCCGTGCGGCTTCGAGCGTCTCGAGGCTGCGCCCGCAGATCGCCACCTTGGCGCCTGCCGCGATCATCAGTTGGGCCGTCGTCTTGCCGATGCCGCGGCTCGCGCCGGTGACAACCGCCACCTTGCCTTCAAGCAGTTGCATTTCTCCCCGCCCTGTTCATGGCGCTCCGTCTGAAAGGTACGCCATGGTCGATACCGCCTGACCGACCGCCGGTCCAATATGGAAACCCGATGGATGCAATCGCGGCGGCATCGGGCTCGGTCCTCCCAGGCCGCGAAACTGGCCGTCCTGCATGAGGACGGCGCCGCCGGCGCAGGCGAAGGCCTGTTCGGGATGATGGGTGGACAGAAGGATCGTCAGGCCGGTTTCGGCGAGGCGGGGGATGGTGTCCAGGATCGGTAGCTGGTTGCCGCAGTCGAGGTCCGCGGTCGGCTCATCGAGTATGAGGATGCGAACCGGGAACTCCCGCCGGCACGAGACGGCCGTCTCGGAAATCTATCCCTCGACGGCGAGGAGCACGGCATCGCCGACGGCGACATGGTGTCGATCCAGAGCCGGAAAACCGCCGTCTCGCTCACCTGCAACGGCTCAACCCAGGCCGTGATGATTGCGATCCCGGTCGACTTTGAGGACTTCGCGGCCCGGTGCACGCCCGAACATGTGACGGCCGCGCCCGGCACCCTGAGTGATGCCCGATCCACCGCCGCACGGCGAAACGGGAGCGGCGGCGGAAGCCGAGGCCTCCGCAGCCATCCCGACGATCTCGTTTGTTTCAATCACTGGCATCGGTGGCCGTGTCCGGCGCACCGAAGTCGTCCGTCGTATCGGGGGGCGAATTCTACTTTCCACCCGTCGTATCTGCGGGCATCGGGTCGATGATGGTCGCCATGTGCTGACCGTTCGTCGTCTCGAAGGTCACGATCACCGCGTCACCGACCTGAAGCTCGGACAGGTTTTCGTTCCTCGGCAGATGGTAGACCTGCCCGTTGTCGAGCGTGACCGTCTGTTTCGCGGCATCCTTGGACTCGATCGTCCCGGTCACCTCGGCGGCGAAAGCACCGGTCGTGCCGAGGATGGCGGTCGCGGCAAGGACCGGCATCAGATACTTGCGCATCTCAGTCTCCATGATCTCTCTTCCGACAATTGGGGGAGCAGCCCCGCTGCCCGTCCCACGCCCGGAATAAGGCCATATCCCGCGCGCTCCCGCACTGATCGCAATTAGTGTCGCGCCGCCACTGACCGCGTTTCGGCGGCATTCGGCCCGGGCGGTACGGAATGCTGCAATCGAGGCACGGCCGGGCCGGGGACCCGCCCCGGACCGGCCGTCCGATGCGCCGCCGGCGCTAGTGCGCCCCGGCCTGGAGGTGGTGGATGGAACTGCCGTCGACCGCGGTCGCGGTGCCGACCGCCCCATCCCTGGCGGCCGCCTGGGCCGCCTGCAGCTTCTCGACATCTGCCGGGCTCAACTGCGGACGATCGACCTTGAGCGTCAGCTTGTCGAGCTTGGCGGTCAGTGCGAAGGGCGGCTGATAGTCCGCATCGTTGACCCCGGTGAGGGTGTCGGAGCCTATGTCGAAGCTCTCGTCCCATTGCAGGATCATGGGCAGGGTTCGTTCCATCTTCTTGGTATCTACGACGACGCCGTCGATCTTGAGCGTGCCCGTGCCCGAACCGCCGAGGCCGCTGAAGTTGTTGTAGGCGAGCGTCCCCGTACCCAGGCCGTCATATCGGAAGTCGAACTCGACGGTATGTTTGCCGGGCGTGAGCGCGGGGCCTTCCCATTTCGGCCGCTCGAGGTTGATCAGGTTCCACAGGAACACCGGCTTGCTGTCCTTGAGATAGAAGCCATAGCCGGCGAACCGGCCGCCGGAGGTCACGATCATGCCCTCCGCGCCGCCCTCCGGCACCTCGATCTCGGCCGTGAAGGTGTAGGAAGTGTTGAGGACGAGCGGCGAGTCGCCCTGCGGCAGGCCGACCATCGGGCGCGTGTAGACGAACTCGGTGCGGCCGGCGGTGATGTTCGGCCGCGGCGCGATGACTCGTGACGCGACCGAGGCATCCATCGGGAACACGCCATACTTCTGCGCCTGCTCGACGAAGATGGTCTTCATCTCCGCGACTTTGTCGGGATGCTCGGTGGCGAGGTCCTTGGACTGGCTGAAGTCGGTGTTCAGGTCGTAGAGTTCGAGCGTCTGGTTGTTCAGAGGGTCGGGGTTCGCCTGCCCGAAGGCGTCCCAGGGCGCTCGGTTGACCTTGGTGCTGAGCAGCCAGCCCTCGTTGTATAGGGCCCACTGCCCCATCATCTCGAAATACTGCGTCTTGTGCTCCGAGGTCGCGTCGGCATTCGCCTTGTCGAAGGTGTAGGCGAAGCTCGTCCCCTCGATCGGCGACTGCTTGATGCCGTCGACCACCTCCGGAGCCGGTATGCCGCTGACCTCAAGGATGGTCGGCACCACGTCGATCACGTGCATGAACTGCCGGCGCACGCTGCCCTTGTCGGTGATCCGCTCCGGCCACGAAACGGCCATGCTCTGGCGGATTCCGCCGAGCCTTGAGGCGTTCTGCTTGAACCAGGTGAAGGGCGTGTCGAAGGCCCAAGCCCAGGCCGCCGCCATGTGGTTGTAGGTCTGCTCCGTACCCCAGGCGTCATACCACTTCATCTGGACGTCGACCGGCATCATGTTGACGCCGTTGAAGTACGCGACCTCGTTGGGCGTCCCCAGGAGGCCGCCCTCGGCGCTCGTTCCGTTGTCGCCGTTGATGTAGATGATCAGCGTATCGTCGAGCTTGCCCATGTCTTCGATGGCCTGGACGACGCGGCCGATCTCGTGGTCGCTGTAGGCGACATATGCCGCGAAGACCTCGACCTGACGGATGAACAGCTTCTTCTCCTCGTCCGTGAGCTGGTCCCACGGCTTCAGCAAGTCGTCGGGCCACGGCTCGAGCTGCGTGTCGGCCGGGATGACGCCGAGCTTCTTCTGGTTCTCGAAGATCGTCTCGCGAAGCTTCTCGTAGCCTTCGTCGAAGAGGTGCATGGCGCTGATCTTGTCGACCCACTCCTGGGTCGGGTGATGCGGCGCGTGCGTCGCGCCGGGCGCGTACTTGACGAAGAAGGGCTTGTCGGGCGCCGTCTGGTTGACGCGGGTGAGGTAGTCGATGGCGTCGTCCGCCATGCCGGTCACCAGGTTCCAGCCCGGATTGCCGTCGAACGGATAGATCTGGGTGGTGTTGCGGAACAGGTTCGGCTGCCACTGGTTGGCGTCACCACCGACGAAGCCGTAGAAGTACTCGAAGCCCATGCCAGTCGGCCACTGGTCGAACGGTCCGACCTGGCTCGCGGCGAAGGCCGGCGTGTTGTGGTTCTTGCCGAACCAGGCCGTTGCGTAGCCGTTGTCGCGCAAGACACGCCCGATGGTCGCCTTGTCGTTGGCTATGATGCTGTTGTAGCCGGGAAAGCCCGTCGACTGCTCGGAAACGACGCCGAAGCCCGCCGAATGATGGTTCCGGCCGGTGATCAGCGCCGCGCGGGTTGGCGAGCAGAGCGCCGTGGAATGGATGTTATTGTAGAGCAGGCCGTTCCGGGCGATTTCGTCCATGGTCGGTGTCGGGATGACGCCACCGGTCGTGCTGGGCACGCCGAAGCCGGAATCGTCGGTGATGATCAGCAGTATGTTCGGCGCCTCTTTCGGTGGAACGATGCGGGGCGCCCACCAGGGCGTCGACTGCAGGGCGTCTTGCTCGATCACTCCGCCGAACCGGGGAGTGGGGGCCGGCAACTGCCTGCCGTCGATCGTGCTGGTGGCGCTCGGTGAACCCAGGGTGCCGGTAACCTCCTGCGCGTTCACCGGCCCGCCCGCCAATGCGATGGCGGCGGCGACCCAGACCGAACATGTCCGCGCCGTCGTCTTCATGACTTGATCCTCCACGCAGATTGATCTCGCTCCGCGTGCCCAACTCCGGAGAATTGCTCCAGAATTGAAGCTTCATGACGGTTCCGCTTTGATGTCGGTCAAAGGAGGGACGCCCCGCCCGGGCCGGTGTTGCCTGCCAAGATCGCTGCGTTCCCGATCCGGGTTGCGCAACGTCGGCCAGCCGGGACCGGCCCGGCAGGGAATTCGCCGGATCGGGGCCGGCCATGACGACGAGGCTGAGGACAAAAAAACGGGGCCGTCGTGGACGGCCCCGTCATCACGGTTCGGCACGAGGCGGCAGCAGACCTCCGGCGAGGTCACGCCGCCGTCATCGGCCCCCTATCAGTTCACGTCGACGTCGAAGCGCTCCTTCAGCCACGTTATCACCGCGTCCCGCGCCTCATCGCTGACGCTGGTGGCGATGACCTTCATGGCTTCCGCATCCTCTCCGATGAACTGGGTATAGGGTCCCAGCAGATCATCGCGGCGGGACAGGAAGTCAGGGTCTTCCTGCGCGGCGGTGAGTGCGGCTTCGTAGGCCTCGACGATTTCGGCGGGGGTCGATGCGGGGAGGCTAAGCAGCTTCTGCGCGCCGAATCCCGCCGTCAGGAAGGAGATGTAGACCTCTTCCTCGGTGCCGGAAATCGGCTCGCCGTGGACGGCTTCGTAGACCTCTCCGAAATGCGGGATGTCGGGGAAGGCAGGATCGCGCGCGAGCTCACCGGATCCGTCCACCACGCCGAACGTGAAGATCGGCACCGCCTGGCCGCTCTCGACCATCGGCGCGACGTTCTGCTCGTACGAGAAGCTCGACTGATAGTCGACGTTCAGGTCGCCCCGCTCGAAGGCGAGCCGCGCATCGCTGCGTCCACGCATCCCGAAGATTGGCTCGGCGATGACCCCGAGCTGCTCGAGAGCGTAGAAGGACAGGAGATCCTGGCTCGTCGGTCCCTGCGAGCCGTAGCGAAGGGTGGCGTCGGCAAGGGCCGGGATATCGTCCGGTCCCTCCACGCCCAGGTCGCCGGCGACATACATCACGCCGCCCACCGGGCCGGCAGCGACGGTCCGCATGTCCTGGAACTCGTATTTAACGCGCTCGTCGCCGAGGAGATAGTTGAAGTGGCCGGTCCCGGACGACGCCAGGAGCATCAAGCCATCCGGCTGCGCATTCTCGGCGAAGAAGTTGCCGCCGGTCGTGTGTCCGCCGCCGGGCATGTTGCGCACCACGACCGCGGGGGATCCGGGGAGATTGCGCTGGAGCAGCGGAGCGTAGAAGCGGGCCCAGAGATCGGTGCCCCCGCCTTCGCCGGCGGGCACGATGATCTCGACGGTCTCGCCCGACAGGTCCACGGCCGAGGCCGGTCCGGCCAGTGCGGTCGCAACTGCTGCCGCGCCGAGCACGACAACGGCGCGTCTGGTCAACAAGGTCATTTGGAACTCCTCTGATAAGGTGGGTGTTCTTTCCGCCCCTCGTGGCGTTTCGTTATTGCGGGAGGCCCAGATTGAGCAGCCCGATGGGGAATCTGATCGTCAGGAGCCAACCGAGACTGTGAATGATGGCGGCTGCAGTGAAGGCCAGGCCTGCCGCTGCGAGAACGTTCAGGCGGCCTTCGGTTGCGAGGTAGATCGAGAACACGAACACGGTCGCCGGCAGGAAGCCGATGAGCGCCGTGACGCCGAGAAACCCGGCAATCCACGCGGCCGACCGGAGGTCGCGCGGCAATGCCTCGAGCACCGATCGGGCGGAGGAGAGACTGCCGCGAGCCACAAGGAGCGAGACCGCCGCGAGCACGATCGTCGACGTTCCGATGGTGATCGGGAACACCGCGCTGATCTGCGGCAGGCGCCAGGCGTTGACGATCGCCAGGGCTCCCACGGCGACGACGAGGGCGGTAACGGCGACCTGCCCGACACCGCCAGGCGTCCCGGCCGCATTGGGTCCTTCGGTCTCGACCCGCGTGCGCGTGCCCAGCCAGATCGAGACGAGCGTGAGGACGAAAAGCCCCACGACGATCGGCCGGCTCATCCAGTCGACCCCGTACAGCTGGACAGATTGATAGAGATAGACCTCCGCGCCCTCGGCCAGCACGAAGCCGATCAGGAGCGGCGGGCGCGGCCATCCGAACCGCTTGAAGACGAGCGCGGCTCCGCCGATGGCACAAAGCGCGATCAGGTCGCCCCAGTTCCTTGTCGCCTGGTACGCGCCGAACATCACCACGGCGATCATGAACGGGGCGATGAGGGCGTAGCGCAGATCCGCAAGCCGGGAGACGACAGGCGTGATGCAGACGCAGAGCGCCGCGCCGATCACGTTGGCGATCGCCAGCGTCCAGATGATCAGATAGACCGTCTGCGCGTCGTTGACGATCATGCGGGGGCCCGGCTGGATGCCGATCAGGATCAGGCCGCCCAGCAGGACGGCGGTGCCGCCCGACCCAGGGATGCCGAAAATGAGTGTCGGGACGAGTGCTCCGCCTTCCTTGGCGTTGTTGGCCGCTTCCGGTGCTATGACACCCCGGATGTCGCCGCTACCGAACGTCCCGCCGTCGCGCGCCGTCTGTGCGGCCGCGCCGTAGGCGATCCAGTCGACCACCGATCCGCCCAGACCCGGGATCGCCCCGACGAGGCTGCCGATGACGGCGGAACGCAGAACCAGCCACCTGTTCTCGATGGTGTCGCGAAGGCCCTGCAGCCATCCCGTCCCCAGAGGGGCGGCCGACTTCGCTATGGCTCCGCGCTGGCCCATGAGATCGATGATCTCCGGCAGGGCGAACAGGCCCAGCGCAAGCACGACCATCGGCAGCCCGTCCGACAGGTATGCGCTGCCGAACGTCATGCGCATGTGTCCGGTCGCCGGAGCGGGGCCGATCATGCCGATCAGGAGGCCGAGACCGCAGGCCGCCAACCCCCGCGCCCAGTTCTTGCCCGAGAGCACCCCGACCATGCTGAGCCCGAACAGCGTTAGCATGAACAGTTCCGGCGCCCCGAAGGCGAGAACGATGGGGCGGGCGATCTGTACGAAGCCGGTGAGTGCCAGCGCGCCGAATACGCCGCCGATGAGCGACGCTGCGAAGGCAGCCGACAGCGCCCGTTTGGCCTGCCCCTTCCTGGCCAGCGCGAAGCCGTCGATCACCGTGGCCTGCGAACCGGCCGAGCCCGGCACCCCCATGAGAACGGAGGTGAACGTGTCGGCCGTCGCGAGGACCGCGAGAAGGCCGATCATCATCGCAAGCGCGGATGTCGGCTCCATGCCGAACACGAATGGGAGCAGCAACGCCATTCCGGCGGTGCCGCCCAAGCCGGGCAGCACCCCGACGAGCACGCCTACCAGCACCCCCGCCAGCATGTAGAGGAGGTGGATGGGCGACGTCAGGTCGACGAACGCAAGCCCGACCGCTTCAAGCATCCGCCACCCGGCCCATCACCGGAGTTCCAGGATGTCGAGCCCGTCGATGCGGTCGATCAGGTAGACGAGACCACGGTCGTCGACGAACACGTCATTGCTCTGGGGTGCTGCGAAGTCCTTGGCCGGCGCCGGCATGAAATAGCCGAGCTCCTTGGGATTGAGCGGATCGCCGACATCGACCGCGCGCAGCCCCGCGGAAAAGAAGGTGCAGAACGCCGTCTCGCCGGTGAAGTGTTCCTGGAACTGGTGCGCTCCGGGACCGTAGACCTCGGTCCCCTTCTCCGCGCCGTAGGTGCCGTCGGGCCGCAGATGGGCCCGCGCCCAAGGGGCGTCGAAGTCGGTGACCTGGTAGGTCGACAGCGGCGTAATTGCATTGAGGTCGGAGACGTCGAACAGCCACAGGAAGGCGTGCGGCTGGCCGGTCGCGTGAGGGTGCTCCTCGTCCACCACCAGGGCGACGTCGCGGCCGCCGAGCTTGTGCGGCACGCGAAGCGCCGTGTGCGTGGGCTCGGGAAACGGCGGGTGATAATTGTACGTCGCCTTGGTGCGCAGGTTCGTCATGTCGCTTGCGTCGATCACGGCGAAGCCGGCGAACCAGCAGGCGGCCCACAGCTCGTCGCCCTGACGCATCGCGTGGTGCAGACGGTTGCGGACGCCCGTCCAGGTCGGCGTCTCTCCTCCGGCCACATGCTGGCCCGGCATCCACCAGCGCGACACCTCCTCCAGCCGGTCAGGACGCGACAGGTCGTAGTTGACCAGTATGTTGCCCTGGAATCCGTCCATCTCGGTGGAGATGTAGGCGTAGCGCTCGTCGGCGAAGAAGCGATGGACCCCGATGCCGCCCGTCTTCTGATAGCTGAGGAGCCGCGGCGTCTCGGGCTTGGAGATGTCGTAGACCTTGAATCCCCCGTCGACGTAGCCGGTGCGTCCCACCTCCCTCAGCGTGGGAACGTCGACCTCTTCGACCTTCAGGGCGGCTGCGATTTCGGCATCGGACGGCGCCCTGCCCTCCCGCGCCTCGAAAGCGGCCTCCAACGCGGGAATCTCGAAGCCCTTGCGCAGGAAATGGCGATTGAACATCTCGTGGTTGCAGATCATCAGATCGCCGACCACGCGCACCTTGTGGGTGTGGGATCGGTTGTCGGAGAGCATCACTTGCGCGATGACACGCGGGTTGCGCGGATCGGAAACGTCGATGATCGAGGTGCCGTAGGGCGGCGCGATATGGCCGACGAACGCGAGATTGCCCTGTACGCAAACCTGCCCGCCCCCGGGAATGGAAAGCCGGGAGATACGGTCGAAACCCTTGGTGATCGCGCCGTCGTCTAGCGTCTTTTCTTTCGTCATGCAGTCCTGTCCTTGATGTCCGGGGCGCCGGGCATGGCCTCGATGCGCGCGATCTCGTCTTCCGTCAGGGGCCTGCCTTCCGCGCGGGCGAGAGCCGTCGCGAGCGTGCTGGCGGCATTTCTAAGGTGGAGCAACGTCGCCGCCCTGGCGGCGACCGGGTCGCGCCGCTCGATGGCCTCGAAAACGGCGCGCAGCTCCAGGGTCGCGGACTCCGCGCGGCCGGCCTCGGCCAGAGAGGCGCCCCGGAACAGCTGGATCCGGATGTGCAGGCCGCGAAGCGTCTCGCCGAGGACGGCGTTCCCGCACGCGTCGACGAGGCGGTCGTAGAAGACGTTCTTGTGGCGCCTCAGAAATCTCGGGATCGCGCTGTTCGAGCACGCCCTCCATGTCGACCAGCGCGCTCTCGAGATCCTCGATGGCGTCCGCCGTCGCGAACCGGGCCGCGAGCGCCGCCGCGAGACCCTCCAGCTCCAGGCGGACCTGACACAGGTCGATCGCATCGCCGAGCGTCGGCTTGACAACCTGCGCGCCGCGATTGGGACTGATCTCCACCAGTCGCTCCGCCTCGAGGCGCCGCAAGGCCTCGCGCAGGAGCGGCCGGCTCACCCCGAAGCGCTCGCACAGATCGCGCTCGATGAGACGGTCGCCTGCTCGCAGGGCGCCATCGCCGATGGCCGCCCGGATGGCCTCCTCGACCTGGGATCGCAGCGGGGCGGCGATGCGCACGAGTTCGGTGTGGAATGTCATCTCGTCATCTTGTCTTACAATCACGCGTCCATTATCCATCCGAAAAGCGCGATGTCGAGCCCAAAAAATCGCCAAGCCTGATTCTTGGGCGGCGGTGAGCGCCTAAAAACCCGACAGGAGACCCGATGATTTTTCTCGACGAAGACGATGCCCGGCGGCTGATGACGCCGGCCGATGCGCTGCGCGCTATCCACGACGTGTTCGTGTCGATGGCCGAGGAGACGGCGCGCAATTTTCCCGTCGTTCGTGAGAAGCTTCCCGAGGTGGGTGGGACGTTCGGAGTGAAGTCCGGGGCTGACCTCGCCGGCGGCGTGGTAGGCCTCAAGGCGGGAGGGTACTGGCCCGGCAACAACGCCCGCGGCATCAAGAACCACCAGTCGACAACCCTGCTGTGTAATGCCGAGACCGGCGAGCCGGTCGCGGTCGTCGCCGCCAACTACCTGACGGCCCTGCGCACGGCCGCCGCCTCAGCCCTCGCGTCCCGCGCCCTGGCGCGGACCGAACGTCGAGACCCTTTCGGTCATCGGCACGGGCGCGCAAGCGCTGCACCAGATCGAGGCACAGGCGGCGGTGAGGACGTTCGGAAGGCTTCTGGTGGCGGGCCGCGACCGCGACCGCGCCGTGGCGGTCGCGAAGGCCGCGCGGAATTTCATCGCCTCGTGCGAGGTCGTGGACTTCGAGACCGCGGCCAATGGCGCGGATGTCCTGCTGACACTGACTCCCGCGTCGGACCCGATCGTGCGCGACGATTGGATCCGCCCGGGCACCCACATAAACGCGGTCGGCGCCGACACGGCGGGCAAGTGCGAGTTGGAGCCATCGCTCCTGGGTCGCGCGCGCGTCTTCTACGATGAGTGGAAACAGGCCGAGACCATCGGTGAGTGTCAACGCGCGGTGGCCGCCGGGATGCTCGACAAAGACAGGGCAGGTGGGTCTCTCGGCGACGTGGTGCGCGGAGCCGTCACCGGCCGGACGACGGATCAGGATATCACAGTGTTCGACAGCACCGGCGTCGCCCTCCAGGACGTCGCTATCGCGAGGCTGGCTGTCGACGCTGCCGCCGACCGACTGATGTCGGCAAATCCTGTTTGATGGGCTCGGGCGCCACCGCGAGGCCGCCTGCAAGGGTCATTCGCGTTCGCGCCTTTGAGCCGCAATGCGAATAGGGGCGTTGGGCGCGCCATAGCCGCAATAAGGGCCCCGTCGCTCTACGATCTCGAAGAAGAATCCATCGCCGTATGTGCGGCTGTAGAGCTGGAGGAACTCGCCGCCCTCGTCGCGGTCGTACATGAGCCGCGAGGCCTTCAGCCGCGCCACGAAACCGGCGTCGAGGCCGAACCGTGCCTCGAGGTCGTCGTAGTAGTTGGCCGATATCTCCAGAGCCTCGAAGCCGCGCGACGCCGTCGCCTCCGCGGCGGTGAACATGTCGTCGGTGGCGAAGGCAACGTGCTGGACGGACGATCCGAAGCTCTCGGCGAGGAAGCGGCCGGCGAGCGTCCTGCGGTTCTCCGCGCCGTTGAGCGTCAGCCTCAGCGCCCCGTCCGGGCTCTCGATCACCTGGCTGCGCACCAGCCCGCCCGGATCGACCACGTCGACCACGGGCAGCTTGCCGGTCCTGAAGATCGAGACATAGAACAGGACCCAGCTCAGCATCTCCTCGTAGTTCATCGTCTGCGCGACGTGGTCGATGCGGGTCAGGCCGCAGCCGGGCGTCGCCTCGCCGTCCACCGGCTCGAACTCGATCTCCCAGACCCGCGACAGCTCGCTCGCCCTCGCCCGGCATGTTGCGGTAATGGCGGCTCCACTTGCAGGAGGTCCATGTCGATCTTCGGCGCGTCGGCGAGCTGGACGATGAATATGCGGTCGCCGGGGACGGCACGGATGGACCCCACGTCGATCCCGCGCGCCAGCGTGTGGAAGGAATCGAGCGCCAGGCCCACCGCCGGGTGATCGGCGCGGCGCACGATCTCCCAGGCGTCCCGGTGGTCGCCGACGTGGCGGCCCCAGGCCAGAGCCTCGTAGGCGACGCGCAGGCCGCGGCGCGCGGCGCGGTCCCCGAGTTCGCGGAAGTCGCCCGCCGCCCGGTCGATGCCGCCAAGCGCGGCCGGCGACACGTTCGAGCAGACGAGCATCAGGTCGGTGCCAAGTTCGCCCATCAGGTCGAACTTGCGCTCGGCGCGGTCCAGGGCGCGGGCCCGGTCGGAGCCTGGCATGCCCTCGAAGTCGCGGAAGGGCTGGAACAGCGTGATCTCCAGCCCGTGGTCGCGCACGATCCGGCCGACCTCGGCGGGGCTGCCGTCGAAGGCGAGGAAGTCGTTCTCGAAAATCTCGACGCCGTCGAAGCCGGCGGCGGCGATCGCGGCGAGCTTCTCGGCCAGGTCGCCGCCGATCGAGACCGTGGCGATCGACGTCTTCATGGCGCCGCCACCTCCGCCTCGCTCTGAAGCAGGCCACGCCGCAGCGCCGCGGCATCGACCCGCAGTCCGGTGAACAGGCGGAACGCGTCGACGCCCTGGTGGAAGAACAGCTCGTAGCCGCTCATGGCCTCGAGGCCGGCGATCGCGCGCATCGCGCAGGAACGGCGTCTCGACCGGCGTGTAGACCGCGTCGAACGCCCAGCGGCGCCGTCGCCAGCAGCGCGCCGCGAAGGCGCGTGCCGGGATCGCCGCCCATGCCGAGCGGGGTGCGTTGACGAGCCCGTCGGCGTCGGCGACCGCGTCCCGGATCGTCGGGGCCACACCGACAGCGCATCCCCGTGGCGGTCGAGCGCGCGGGCGAGCGCCGCCGCCCTGCGCGGCATCGGGATCGAACAGCGCAGGCTCGCTCGCCCCGAGCCGGGCGAGCGCGAAACCGATCGCCTTGCCCACGCCTCCGGCGCCGGCCATCGCCACGTCGCCGGGCGCCGTGTCGCCGAAGCGTGCGCGAAATGCGGCGGCGAAGCCGGAATAGTCGGTGTTGTGCCCGGCCGGCGCCGAGCCCTCGAACAGAACCGTGTTGCACGCCCCGATCCGCGCCGCCTCCGGGATCGTCGACGCGACGAAGCCCACCACCTGCTCCTTGTAGGGAAAGGTGACGTTGATGCCGCGATACCCGTCGCGCGGGCAGCGCTCGAAAACCGCTTCGAAGGGACGCCGAGACGGGCCGGGATCAGGCGCTCATAGCTCACGTCGAGCCCGCACAGCCTGCCGGCCTCGACATGCAGCGGCGGCGACTGCGACCGCGCGATGTTGTCCCCGATCAGTCCGAGCCGTGATCGCGCTCACCGCCGCCTCCCGCCGAGCCGGCAGACGGGGATGCTATCCCCGACGGCACGCGCATCTCAACCGATGTTACGAATTACATCAGATGAAGCTGGTTTCGTATGAGGTCCAAGGGGCAGTCGTCAGCGGATCGTTCCGGTCGCCAGCGCATGCTCGACGCCGCCCTCGACATGGCGCTCCAGCACGGCCCTGGCCGTCCCGCGTCGCGCGCCAGCGCGCAGTCGTGCAGGATCGGTGCTCCTCGGCCGCGATGTCGCCGCGAAAGGACAGGGCGATCATCTGGTAGCGCAGGTACTTGTCGAAGACCGCGGCGTGCGTGTCCATCAGGACTGCGGAGCCGCAGGCCGATATCAGCGCCTGGTGGAACTCCCAGTCGTAGCGCTTCCACAGTTCGGTCTCGGCTGTGGTCGCCCTCGGCGCATCGCCGCTCCATCGAGGCGAGCTTGTGGTGGGCCGACGACCACGCGGCCTTCCCATTCCACGTCCCCGGCGGCGAAGGAATGCTCCAGCGCATGGGTCTCGAGCAGGAGGCGCAGGGCCGCGATCTCCTTAAGGTTGTCGACCGAGACCGGCGCGACCTCGAAGCCGCGCTGGCCTTCGGCGACGCACCAGGCCTTCGGAGCGAGGCGGTTCAGGATTTCCCGCAGCGTGCTGATGCTGGCGCCATAGGCGTCGCGCAGCCGGTCGAGCCGCAGCTTCTGTCCCGGCGCAAGGCGGCCGAACGATGATGTCCGACGCGATGCGGCGATAGGCGCTCTCGCCCATCGTCTCGCCCGGAAGTCCCTGATCGACCAGCGTCATCGTATCGCAGCCCCGGGAAGATCGAGGAAACGCCCGTCGTCGCCGGTCCGGTATCGCCCCGCATGGCTCGAGGAGCCCGTTTTCCAGCGTGTGGTCGACGCAGGCCGCGATATGGTCGCTTCAGGATGTCCGCCGCGCGCCGCCGCATCGCGCGACATCGCGCAGTCGAGAAGCCGCCGATGCTCGCCGGCGGCCGCCTCGCCACGGAAGATGACCGCGATGATCTGGTAGCGCAGGTAGCGGTCGAAGATCTGCGCATGGGTCTGCATCAGCGCCGTCGAGCCGCAGGCCGAGATCAGCGCGCTGGTGAAAATCCCAGTCGTAGCGCTTCCAGGTCTCCGTCTGGCCGCGGTCGCCTGCCAGCATCCGGGCTTCCAGACGGGCCAGCTTGTGATAGGCGCCGGCGACACGGGCCTCCCAGTCCAGGTCGCCGAGCCGGAAGGACTCCTCCATGCGCATGTGCCTCGAGGAGCTCGCGCATGGAGGCGACCTCCCGGAAGTTCTGCTGCGACACCGGCGCGACGTCGAACCCGCGTTGCCCCTCGGTCAGCACCATGCCCTCCGAGGACAGGCGGGAGAGGATCTCCCGCAGGGTGGAAACGCTGACGCCGTAAGCCGACCTGAGCGCGTCGAGCCGAAGCCTGGCCCCGGGAGCGAGCCTTCCGAAGATGAGATCGTGACGGATGCGCAGATAGACCAGTTCGCCTGTCGTCGCCACGTCGGAAGAAACCGCCTGCATGGTTCTCTGGGCCCCCACCGGTCGCAGACTTCTGTCACCATTCTCGACCGGCAGCAAGGCGACCCGGGCCAACGCACGCATCAACCGCTTGTTCATTTGACCATATATAATCAAAAACATCTGATGATTTAGGTTTCACACATTGATAATAGCGCCGCCCGGTGTCATGGTTGCCGCCGGGAGAAACGCGCCCGCGACATGGCGGGCCACCAAAGCAACGACAACGTCAGGGAGGAATCGGATGGGCATATCGTTCACGCGCCGCGCGCTCATGGCGGCGGGGGCCGTCGTGCTGGCTTCGGCCGTCGCGTCGCCGGCTTCGGCGCAGGACACGCTGCGGTTCTCGGCCGTGTTCTCAGAGCAGGACATCCGCGCCCAGATGATGCAGCGGCTCGCCGAGGCGGTCTCGGAAGACTTCGAGCTCGAGCTGCACTACGGCGGAACGCTGTTCAGCCAGGGCACCGAACTCGTCGCGCTGCAGCGCGGCAATCTCGAGATGGGCAACATCGCGCCGCAGGACATCGCCAACCAGATCCCCGCGTGGTCGGTCCTGTCCTCGGCCTACCTGTTCCGCGACGCCGAGCATCTCAAGACGTTCTTCGAGAGCGATGTCGGCGCCGAAATGAAGCAGATGGCCGAGGAACAGCTCGGCATCCACATCCTCGGACCGACCTATTTCGGCTCGCGGCACGTCGGCGTCCGGACTGATCGCCGGATCGAGCACGCCCGAGGACATGAGCTGGCATCCGCCTCCGCATGCCGCCCGGCGAGGCCTGGCAGTTCCTCGGAGAGTCGATCGGCGCCAACCCCACCGCCATGGCCTATGCCGAGGTCTATACCGGCTTGCAGACCGGCGCGATCGACGGCCAGGACAACCCCCTGCCCAACGTCCAGAACATGAAGTTCTACGAGGTAATGTCGCAGGTCGTGCTGACCTCTCACCTCGTGGGCTACGACCTCCTGACGATTTCCTCGAGCGTGTGGAACGAAATGTCGCCGGAAGCGCAGGAGGCATTCCAGGCCGCCGCCGACGAGGCCATGGAGTGGAGCGCGAACGAACACCTGGGGCAGGAGGTGGAACTGGCGGAGTTCTTCCGCGGCGAGGGCCTCGAGGTCTACGAGCCCGACATCGACGCCTTCCGCGCCTTCGCGCAGGAGAAATACCTGTCCTCGCCGATATCGGCCGACTGGCCCGAAGGCATCGTGGACCGCATAAACGCGCTCTAGGGGGAGCGCGGGCTGCCGGGGCCGTCGGGCTTCCGGCAGCCGGCCCGGCGCCGGCGCGGCGTCCGGCCGGTCGGTCTCGGCCCCGCCGGGCCTATCATCGGCGCCCCGCCAGAGGATGGCGAAGAATGGGGGAGGCCGGGCTTTGCTTCAGTCGATACTGAGCGCGGGACGCTGGCTCGGGCGGCGCGCCGAGAACGTCGCCGCCGCCTTCATGGCGGTGATGTTCGTCGCCTTCCTCATCCAGATCCTGTTCCGCTACGTGCTCAACTGGCGCGCCGGCTGGGCGGCCGAACTCAGCACTGTCATGTGGATCTGGCTCGTCCTGTGGGGCGCGGCCTTCGTCCTGCGCGAGCGCGACGAGATCCGCTTCGACATTCTCTTCGGTAGCGTCGGCGCGGGACTGCGCCGGGCGATGATGGTGACCACCGCTCTCGTCCTCGTCGCCCTCTACCTCGTGTCCCTCCCGGCGGTCTGGGACTACGTGACGTTCATGAAGGTGCAGCGCACCGCCTACCTGCGCATCCGCTACGACTGGCTCTACTCGATCTACGTGATCTTCGCGGTGGCGGTCGTCGCCCGTTATCTCTGGATAGGATGGTACGCACTGCTGCGCGGCGACCCGACGGAGATCGGGGACGCCGCCGACGGGACGGAGCCCTGATCCTTGGACTCCTTCACCTTCGCCCTGATCCTGATCTGCTGGCTGGCGCTGTTCGGCCTGCCGATCGGCCACGCCATGATCTGCGGCTCGATCCTCTACCTGCTGCTCGAAGGCGCGGACATGGGCATCGTCGCCGAGCGGCTCCTCAACAGCATGTTCACCGGCTACGTCATCCTCGCCGTGCCGCTGTTCATCCTCGCCGCGGAGCTGATGAACATCGGAACGATGACCGAGCGGCTGCTGCGCTTCTGCAACGCCCTCGTCGGACGGTTCAGGGGCGGGCTCGCACAGGTCAACGTCGTCCAGTCGATCATATTCTCGGGGATGTCGGGCTCGGCGATCGCCGACGCGGCGGGAACGGGGCGCATCGTCGCCAACATGATGACGCGGGACGGACGCTACACGAAGAGCTTCGCCGCGGCGCTGACGGCGAGCGCGGCCGTCATCGGGCCGATCATCCCGCCCTCGATCCCCATGGTGCTATTCGCGCTCGTTTCCGACGCCTCGATCGGATACCTGTTCCTCGGCGGTATCGTGCCCGGCCTCCTCATGGGGCTGTGCCTGATGGTCATGGTCGCGGTCGCCGCCCGCCGGAAGGGGTTCCCGGTGGAGGAGCCCGTGCCCGCGCGGGAAATCCCGATGATCACGGTGCGCGCCCTTCCCGCCCTCATGATGCCGGTGGTGCTCCTGGGCGGCATATATTCCGGGGCCATGACGCCGACCGAGGCCGCCGCCGTCGCAGCCGCCTACGCCTTCCTGATATCGCTCGTCCTCTATCGCAGCATCAGCCCGCGGCAGGCCTATGCCTCGCTCATCGCCAGCGCCCGGTCCTCGGCGTCGATCGGCATGCTGATCGCCGGCGCGCTCGTCTTCAACTACGTGGTCACGGCCGAGAACATACCCGCCGGCCTGCGCGTGTTCCTGGCCGGCTACGACCTGACGCCGCTCGAGTTCCTGATCCTCGTCAACATCACCCTCCTGATCCTCGGCTGCCTGCTCGAGGGGACGGCGATCCTGCTCGTCGTCGTGCCGGTCTTCGTGCCGACCGCGCAGGCGCTGGGCGTCGACATGGTGCATTTCGGCGTGGTCGTCGTCGTCAACACGATGCTCGGGCTTGTGACGCCGCCCTACGGCCTCCTCCTCTTCGTCATGCAAAGCATAACGAAGGCGCCGTTGCGCCACATCGTGCGCGACCTCCTGCCGTTTCTCGCCGCGCTCCTCGTGGCGTTGATGATCATAACCTTCGTGCCCAACGTCGTCCTCTGGCTGCCCCGCCAGTTCGGCTACCAGGGCTGAGCCCCACCGAGAGACATCCGCATGACACCGCCGATCCACGTCCTCAACGGGCCCAACCTCAATCGGCTCGGCACCCGCGAGCCGGCGATCTACGGCAGCACCACGCTCGCCGCGATCGAGGCCATGTGCCGGGAGGCCGCCGGCGGCCAGCCTCTGGTCTTCAGGCAGTCCAACGCCGAACACGAGATCATCGGCTGGATCCACGACGCCATCGACGCCGGCGGCGGCATCGTCATCAACCCCGCCGCCTACTCCTTCACCTCGATCGCCATCCTCGACGCGCTGAAGCAGTTCCCCGGTCCGATCGTCGAACTGCATATATCGAACATTCACCGCCGCGACCCAATCTACCACCGCTCCCTGGTCTCGACCGTTGCGACTGCCGTGATCGCCGGTCTCGGACCCGAGGGATATCCGGTGGCGGTCCGCGAAGTGCAGCGGCTGCTGACTGATATCGGCTAACGGGCGCGAACCTGTCGCCCGTCTTGGGTGGTTCCGTCTTCCCGCAGGAAGGGCGAGACGTCGCCCGTTTTCGAAGAGAAGTCCGGCCATGCGTCGATGCAAGCGCACAATGGCAGGACGTTCCCATGCTCGACTTGATCGACGAGTCCACCCGGGAATGCCTGGCGATCCACATCGATCGCAAGCTCAACCCCACCAACGTCATCGACGCGCTGTCCGACGTGTTCAGCCTGCGCCGCGTGCTGGGTCATGTTCGATCGGAGGGGAGCCCTTAGTGCCGTGGTGCGAGGTTCGGGGGCTCCATTCCTCGCGGCCAACTGGATGCCCCCAATATCGTCACGCAGACCCTGAATTTGACGAAAATCTGGGCAGCCAGAAAGCGCAATGTACGAAAATTAGGCTAGACGGATTTTTGTAAAACAAATATATTTACCGGAAATAATTCTGTTTTCGGAAAAATGTCCAAACCAAACAAACTAGAGCCTCTTGAGCGTAGCATTGTCCGCCTCCTCCAGGAGGATGGCCGGATGACGACCTCCGATCTGGCCAAGCGCACCGGGGCCAGCGAGCCAACGATCCGAAAGAAGCTGGCGCGCATGATGGACAGCGGCATGTTGCGGGTTCGCGCCGTCGCCACGCCCTCTGATCTAGGCTATGGCTCCTCCGCCTATATCGGCCTCGACATCGATAAGCCGCGTATCAAGGAAGTCGCCGAGGCGCTCGCGGCCTTTCCCTTCATCGACAGCGTGACGGTCACGACAGGTCCTTACGACATCATCGTCAGGGCCTGTTTCGAGACCATTCAGGATCTGTCGGATTTCGTTCTGGGCCAGCTCGGCGCCGTCGAGGGTGTCAAGGACAGCCACTCGTTCCTGTTTCTCGAAGAATACAAAAGCTGCGGTCTGATTGGCGTCGCCGGCCAGCCCGCCGAGGACTAAGGCCGGCGTTGCATAGAAGGTATCGAGTATGAAGACGTTCACAGACAGTGAGATGACATCGCGCGCCGAGCGTTTGAGGCGCGATCTTCAGGAGCGCAAGGTCGATGTCGCATTCCTGCACACGGCAGATAATGTTTTCTACATCTCCGGCGTGCCGCTTCTGTCCGAATGGGGGCGGCCAATGTGGGCAGTCGTCACCGCCGACGGCAAAAGTGCGATCTGCGGCGCCGCGATCGAGCTGGAGAACATGGAGATTCACAGCGCCCTCGACGAAGTCCTGAGCTATGGCGACGACGAGAATGTCGTCGATGCCAGCCTCAAGCTCTGCGTCGATTTCATCGCTGGCCTGCGGAAAAGCGGTCTGCGCATCGGTCTCGAAGAGGCGCTGCTGCCGGTCGGTCTGCATCGCGCTCTGAAGAACGCGCTCGGCGAGTGCGAGTTCGTCGAGATCGGCGACATTGTTGCCGACATGCGTCTCATCAAGTCGGACGCGGAGATCGCGCTGCTCGAACTTGGCGGCTCGCTGGCCAAGATCGGCGCCGATGCGTTCCTCGAGGCACTTGAGGAAAACGTGACCGAGCTTGCGGTCGGCGCCCATGCGGTGGCTGCTGTCAACAAGGCGATGGGATCACTCTCGCTGAACGCGCTCACCAGCACGTACGCCTACGCGCAGTTTGGCGCCAATACGCTGACGCCGCATCTGCATCCGACGAGCCGGCGCCTGAAACGCGGCGATCTCGTCGCGCTCAACGTGTTCCCGGTCGTCTGGGGCTATTGCGCCGAACTCGAGCGCACCTTTGTCTACGGCGCCGATCCCGACGCCGAGACGCGTCGTGTCCTGGGCGCCGTCAACGAGGCCTTCTATGCAGGCAAGGAGGCCGTGAAACCAGGTGTCGCCATGCGCGACATTGACAAGCTGACGCGCGATATCCTCAGGACGCATAAGCTCGAAAGCTACATCCGCCACGGAACCGGCCACGCGCACGGCATCATGATCGGTTCGGCGGGCCGTGAAGAGAATGGAGAGTTGCGCCTCTACAATCCGACCAAGCTTGCGGCCAACATGGCCAATTCCGTCGAGCCGGGTGTGTACATTCCAGAACTCGGAGGCTTTCGCCATTCCAACGTCATGATCGTCACGGCAGACGGCGCGCGCTGCATTACCGAGTTTCCCGTCGAGATCAATCTCTAGAAGCCGGCCCTGGTAAGGGCTGGCGTACTCAGGAGCAGGTATGTGCGATGAACAAATTTAAATCAATCGGCAGAAAGGCTGGTCTGGACCGGCGGCAACTGCTTCAGGGGAGCGCGGCGACTGCCGGCCTGCTGTCCCTGCCAGCCGGCGCGTGGGCGCAGGATGCGGGCGATATTCCCGTCGGTATCCTGATGCCGTTCACCGGCGCGGGCGGCCCGTTCGGTCAGGAAATGCTGAGCGCGGCCAAGGTCGCAGTCGAGGAGATCAATGCGGCCGGTGGCCCGCTCGGCCGCAAGATCCGCATCATCGAGGAAAACGACGAAACGAACGCGGAGGCTGGCGTGCGCGGCGCCCGTAAGCTCGTCGATGTCGACAAGGTGATCGCGATTTCTGCCACTTGGGCCAGCAGCGTCACGCTCGCGGTTGCGCCGATTACCCAATCCCAGGATATCGTGCTGTTCTCGACCTCGGGTTCGAGCCGCATCACAGACGTTCAGAAAGATGGCTTCCTCTTCCGCACCGAGCCGGACGACATCCTCTACGGCAAGAGCTATGCGGAATACATACTCAAGCAGGGCTGGAACAAATGCGCCATTCTCGGCCTCAACGTTCCACTGACAGAAACCACCGTTGGTTCGCTGCGCGAGCGCTATGAAGAGAACGGCGGTGAGGTCACGAGCTTCACGATCTACAATGAGGATCAGACCTCGTTCCGCAGCGAGATTCTGCGGGCGTTCGCCGACGAGCCGGATGTCATCCACATATCGGGGTACGAGCCGGATGTCACAGCGATCCTGAAGGCGGCCTATCAGGCGGGCCTCGAAGGCCGCTTCATTGTTCCCGGCTTCTCGGTCAGCCCCGCGCTGCTTTCCGATGCGGGGCCCGCGGCGGAGGGCTTGATCCTCGTTGAGGAAGGTGTCGCCGAAGGTTCTGCAGCATATGAGCGTCTCAAGACGAAGCTTGAGACCGACCGTTACCTGTCGTTCGGCGCCCAGGCCTATGACCACTTCCACCTACTGGCTCTCGCCATCGAGGCCGGCAAATCGATCGAAGGCAAGTCGATCAACGACATGCTGAAGGAAGTATCCGGCCCGGACGGTGAGATGGTCACATCGTTCGAGGAAGGCGCGAAGATTCTGCGCGAAGGCGGCAAGATCGATTACGAGGGCGCGTCCGGACCGATTAATTTCGATGAGAACGGCAACATCGTCCGTGCGAACTTCCGTATTTCGCAAGTAAAGGACGGCGAGATCGTTCCGATCGACTTCTTGGAAGGCGTTGTGTTCTGATTGGACGGGCCGGCTTCGGCCGGCCCGCATCTCGCGCCTGAACAGATCGGCATGCAATGATACTTGAGCTTAAATTTTATCTTGTCTCGGCTCTTGTGACAGCGGCGATCTGGAGTCTGCCCGCTGCATCGATGTCGCTCATCTACGGTGTTCTACGCTACCCGAATTTCGCGATTCCCGAGTATATGACGGTCGGTGCCTATGTGGCGCTATTCGTCGCGAGCCTCGGCATTCCGTTCTGGCCGGCGGCCGTCATCGCGGTTGTATTGACCGGCATCATCGCCGTCTTTTGGGATCAGACGGTATTCCGCCAAATCCGCAAGGCCGGTCCGCTGCCGGCCATCCTGGCCTCGCTGGGCCTCATGATCCTGCTGCAGAACGCCGTACGACTGTTCTACGGCAATGCTAATCTCCAGTTCAACGTGCCGTTGATGCGCCCGATCAACGTTGCTGGCTTTGTCATCACGTTCAATCAGATGATCGCCATTGGCGTGGCGCTCGCCGTACTGACGGCACTATTCATCGTGCTACGTTACACGGCATTCGGGCGAGGTGTCCGCGCTGCGTCGAGCAACCCGAGTCTCGCGGTCGTCAGCGGGCTGCGGCTGGAGGTCACTTATGTTGGCGTTACGTTCGCTGCTGGCGCGCTTGCCGCCGTCGGCGGAATTCTGCTCGCGCTCGAAACCGCCTTATCGCCACTCCTCGGCTGGCGCGTTCTCATCCCGATCTTCGCGGTCACAATCCTCGGCGGGCTCGGCAGCCTCTGGGGCGCGGCGGTGGCTGCGCTGATCATCGCGCTGGTCTCGGAACTGAGCCTGTTCGTTCTTCCGGTCACCTACAAACCGGCGCTTGCATTTCTTCTGCTGGCGGCAGTCCTGATCGTTCGTCCGTCCGGACTCGCAAGGAGCGCGTGATGCTCGACTACGCCACCGCCATTGCGATCTTTACCTGCATCTACGCGTTCCTGGCCTTCGGCCTGAACACGCAGTGGGGTCTGACGGGCCTGATCAATCTCGGGCAGGTCGCGTTCTTCGCCATTGGCGCCTACACGGCCGCGCTTCTGATGAAAGATGCCGGTTGGCCGTTCGCCGCCGCGGTGGCGGGCGCGGTCGTGACATCCTCGCTGGCCGGCGGCTTCATTGCCATCGTGACGCCGCGCCTGCGCGAGGACTATCTGGCCATCGTCACGCTTGGCTTCAGCGAACTCGTCCGTCTCGTCTTCATGAACGAGAAATGGATCGCGAATGGGCCCGACGGCGTCGTCGGCATTCCACGCCCCTTCGCGCTCGGCGCCGCCGGAGCCGAACTACAGTTTCTCGGGACTGTCCTCATCACGGTCCTGATCGTTTTCCTGTTCTCGCTGAGGCTTCAGAAATCGCCGTTCGGCCGCGTTCTGATGGCCATTCGCGAGGACGAGGGAGTCGTCGAAACGGCAGGCAAACAACCGCTCGCCTTCAAGATCCGGGCGTTCATGATCGGCGCCGGGATGGCCGGCATCGGCGGCGCGTTCTTTGCATGCTATCTGACGTTCATCTCGCCGGACATGTTCAGCGCCAGCGTCAGCATATTTATTCTCTGCGCGGTGCTGGTCGGCCGTCAGGGATTCTACACGGAAACTCTGATCGGCGTCATCGTCGTCACCTTCCTGCTGGAAGGCACGCGTCTGCTCAAGGACCACATCACCTTTGTGGACGGCGTCGAGCTTGCGGCCTTGCGCTTCATCGTTCTCGGCCTCGGGCTGATGGCGATCGTCATTTACCGCTACGGCAGAACAGAGAAAGCAGGTGGATAGCTCGCCCATCCTCTCCGTTCGGAATATCTCTCTCAGCTTCGGCGGTCTGCACGCGCTCGACGAGTGCAGCTTCGATGTCGCGCGGGGGTCAATCACGGGCGTCATCGGTCCGAACGGCGCCGGCAAGAGCACGGCGTTTAACGTCATCAGCGGATTCCTGAAGCTCAATTCCGGCAAAGTTCTCTATGAAGGACAGGAGATTCAGAACCGCGCCGCGTACCGGGTTGCGCGTACGGGCATCGGCCGCACCTTCCAGATTCCGCGCGAACTGAAGAAACTGACGGTTCTGGAAAATCTGATGGTCGTGCCGCGCGGCCAGTCGGGTGAAAAGGTTCTGTCGCTCTTTCTGCCCCTTCCGGGCTCCCGGCCCCAGCAGCGGAAGATCGAGAAGCGCGCCCGTGAGGTTCTCGAGATTGTCGGCATGTCGGCGAAGGCCGATCTTGAGGCCGGTCTTCTGTCCGGCGGGCAGAAGAAGCTGTTGGAGCTTGGCCGCTGCCTCATGGGTGAGCCGCGCCTTCTGCTGCTGGATGAGCCGACAGCCGGCGTCAATCCGACGCTGATCCTGCAATTGAAGGACGTTCTGCGGCGCATAAACGCCGAGGGCGTCACGCTGGTCATCATCGAACACAATATGAGCGTCATCATGGAGCTGTGCTCCCGCGTCGTCGTCATGGACCGCGGCAGCACAATGATGATCGGATCGCCCAAGGAGGTGCAGACCAACCCGGATGTGCTCGATGCTTATATCGGAGGGGTGCTGTAATGACAGCCAATCCCCCCCCGGCGCTTGTCGCGTCCGATATTGTCGCGGGCTATGGCGACATGCAAATTCTGCATGGTGTCAGCCTAACCGTGAATTCTGGTGAGATTGTCACCATTCTCGGTCCGAACGGCAGCGGCAAGTCGACGATGCTGCGCACCTTGTCGGGCCTTTTGAAAGCGAGGCGCGGAAGCGTTCACGTCTTTGGCGAGGATGTTACGTCTGCGAGTACGCGCGAACGCCTCCTCGCGGGCCTCAGCTATGTTCCTCAAGTGGACAATGTGTTTGCTAATCTTTCAACCGCCGAGAACCTGCGTATGGGCTACAACGCCTTTTCCGGTGGATATGATGAGCGCGAGGCGCGCGTTCTCGAGGCATTGCCGCAACTCCGCGATTACTGGAAGCGGGCGGCGGGCCGCCTGAGCGGCGGCCAGCGCCAGATCGTGGCGCTCGGTCGTGCGCTGATCGTACATCCCAAAGTCCTTATGCTTGACGAGCCGAGCGCGGGCCTTTCGCCGAAAATCGTCGATGAGGTTTTCGCGACCGTCCATCAGATCGTCGAGACGACATCGATTTCCGTTCTTCTGGTCGAGCAGAACGTACAGCGGGCGCTGGCCATCTCGGACCGCGCCTGTGTTTTTGCCGAAGGCCTGAAAAAGCTCGAGGCCCCGGCTGACGAAATTCTCGATAACGATGAAGTTGGGCGCATCTATCTCGGGCGTGAAGCGTAAAATGGAGCGAAGCGTGGCTGAAGAGAAACTTCCCTCCCTCATGAAGGCCGTTGTCCTTACAGGTCATGGCGGACTCGACAAGCTTGTCTACCGGGAGGATTTTCCCATTCCCCGGCCGGCCGCCGGCGAGGTCCTGATCCGCGTTGCCGCGTGCGGCATGAACAACACCGATGTCTGGGTGCGTGAAGGCGCCTATGGCACGGAAGACGATCCTGGCGCGGTCTCGACCTGGCGCCGCCATGAACCGTCCACGCTCACTTTCCCCCGCATTCAGGGCACGGACGCGGTCGGCTATGTCGTCGCCGTGGGCGAGGACATCGATCCCGGCCGCATCGGCGATCGTGTGATCGTCGATTTCAGCATCTACAACACCGAAACCGACAGCCTCGCCTTTATCGATTATATGGGACATGGCCGCGACGGCGGTTATGCCGAATACATGGCGCTGCCGTCCGATAACGCGCATCGCGTCGACACGCCGATGTCCAATCCCGAGCTCGCCACGTTCTGCGTCGCCTATCACACCGGCGAGCACATGCTCGACCGTGTGGATATCAAGGAAGGAGAGCGCATTCTGATCACCGGCGCGTCTGGCGGCGTCGGCTCGGCTCTGATCCAGCTTGCCCGCGTGCGCGGCGCCATACCTTACGCGATCGCCGGCGCAGGCAAGGAAGACGCGGTAAAGGCGATCGGCGCCGAAGCCGTCATTACGCGCGGAAAGGGTTCGCTGATCGAGGAGGTCAGCCGCGCGACAGGCGGCGCGTCGATCGATGTCGTCGCGGACATTGTGGTCGGCCCCGATTTCAACGATCTCCTGCACATTCTCCGCCAGGAGGGACGCTACATCACCGCCGGGGCGATCGGCGGCGCCGTGGTGCAGCTTGACATGCGAACCGTGTACATCAAGCACCTGCAGATACACGGCTCATCGCAGGGCACGCGCGGCGCGTTCAAGCGCCTCGTCAGCTATATCGAACAGGGCAAGGTGAAGCCGCTTCTGGCCGAGAAGTTTAGGCTGTCGGATTTCCACAACGCCCAGCGAACTTTCATGGCGAAGAAGTTCGTGGGGAAGCTCGTCGTCGTGCCAGACCGCAATTGGGTCGACTGAGCTTTGCGACATCAGATGTTCTACCTTCCGACCAATAGGAAGGCTTGGGCTCGGCTCCTCGTGGCGGCCGGCGACTGATCTCACGAGACCGATATAGGGGCGCTCACGAGAGTCGGCCGGATGCTCGTTCGGGCTGCCGGGATTCGCGGGCGGTCGAGGCCGGTCAGTCTTGTTAGTGTCCAACTTTGCGTCCTAACAGGTGACCTAGGACCCTGATTGACCGTTTGAAATGCTTCGTTGCTGTTGCGGAAATTATTTTCCGAAGCCAATTCTGGCTCAGCGGCCACCGCAGATGAGGACCCGCGAATGGCCGCTGTGCGGCTGCTGAATGGGTATTGGCATCCGATGCCGCCCCATCCCGGTCACTTGGCTCTTCCCGACTTGCTGAAGGTGGGAAATGTTTTCCCAACGTCGCGATCGGAGCCATTTCGCACGGTCCGGTTGTCGGGCAAGCTCGGAGGTCAGCCGCCCTTCCGGCGCCTCGCGGAGTCACGCAATCCCAGAGTGCTGGATGCAATCGATGAGACACATCATATGTGCCTCCGGTAGCCCTCCAGAAAGCCATTTGGCAACTCGAGCTAGGCGAGGCACGCGACCTCACCTTAACGAAGCCCCTTGGCCCCGATGGGTTTAGGTGGTGGCGCTCCCTACCCCACCCACGGCGAGCGGCGCTTGTTCGGCGTGAAGGTAAAGGCGACCTTCTGAGCGTTCGGACGCCCTAATATAAGGATTCCTTTATGCCCCGTTGACTGCGGTTCGCCGGGCTGTCAGTCTCCGCAACGTCGAGGTTCCCCGGCGCGGTACACCGCTCCGGGGCTAAGAGGGAAGCCGGTGCGATGCCGGCGCTGCCCCCGCAACTGTAAGCGGCGAGCCGACCCCCCAATCATGTCACTGAGGCGTTCTGCGCCTCGGGAAGACGGGGCGAAGGCCGTGACCCGCGAGCCAGGAGACCTGCCGCGACGAAGCAACGTCCACGGGCGGGGTGTCCCGGTGGTCGCGGCAGTCGGCGGCCCTCAACCGTTGCCGCCTTGCGAGCGTCCGCCCGCGCGCCCTGCCCCAGCAATCGGGGTAAAGGCATGACCAATTCATCCATTCCTGTCGCAACGCTCGGCGTGCCACGCATCGGCCGGCGCCGCGAACTGAAGTTCGCGCTCGAGGCCTATTGGGCCGGCAAGTCGTCGGCCGACGAGCTTCTGGCGGTCGCGAAGTCGCTGCGTGCGGACAACTGGGCCGAACAGCGCGACCGGGGCGTGACGAGGATCCCGTCAAACGACTTCTCTCTCTACGACCACGTGCTCGACACCGCGATCATGGTCGGCTCCGTTCCCGCCGTCTATGGCTGGACGGGCGGCGAGGTACCGCTCGACACGTACTTCGCGATGGCGCGCGGCAGCCAGTCCGCCGGCGTTCCAGCGCTCGAAATGACCAAGTGGTTCGATACCAACTACCACTACATGGTGCCGGAATTCGCCGCCGATCAGGACTTCGCGCTGACCCGCGCCAAGCCGGTCGACGAGTACCTGGAAGCGAAGTCCCTCGGCATCGAGACCCGGCCGGTGATCCTCGGGCCGGTCAGCTTCCTGAAGCTCGGCAAGTCCCATGACGAGAGTTTCGATCCCATCCGGCTCCTGCCGAAGCTGGTGCCGGTCTATGCCGATCTCCTTCGCCGGCTCGCCGAGGCCGGCGCGACAGACGTACAGATCGACGAGCCGGCGCTGGTCCTCGACCTGAGCGACGTCGAGCGCGCGGCGTTCTTCACCGCCTATGGAGAGCTTGCCGGGGCGGCGCCCGGGCTCGCGATCATGCTGGCCGCCTATTTCGGAGCGCTCGGCGACAACCTGAAGACGGCGTTGTCCTTGCCCTTGGCCGGCCTGCACCTCGATCTCGTACGGGCGCCCGCGCAACTCGAGACGGTGGCCAACCGTGCGCGCGAGGATCTCGTCCTGTCGCTGGGCGTCATCGATGGCCGCAACGTCTGGCGCGCCAACGTCACGAAGATCCTCGACCGGATCGAGCCTGTGGTGAAGGCACGCCCCGGCCGGATCGAGATCGCGCCCTCGTCGTCGATGCTGCATGTGCCGATCGATCTCGACCTCGAACCGGCGCTCGACGCCGACGTGCGGTCGTGGCTCGCCTTCGCCGCGCAGAAGATGGACGAGCTGTCGGTTCTCTCGCGGGGTCTGTCGCAAGGGCGGGACGCGATCGCCGATGCGCTGCAGGTCTCGGACGCGGCGGCCGCTGCCCGCTCCTCCTCGACGAAGGTGCATGACGCGCTCGTCGGACGCCGCATGGCGTCAGTCACGCCGGACATGATGCGCCGCGAGAGCGCCTTTGCCTCGCGTCAGGCCGCGCAGGAGGACCGGCTGGGGCTGCCGCCCTTCCCGACCACGACCATCGGCTCGTTCCCCCAGACCGCCGAGGTGCGCAAGTCTCGCGCCGCCCATGCCAGGGGTGACCTCACCGACTCCGACTACGAGGCGTTCCTGCGCAAGGAGACCGAGACCGCCATCCGCTGGCAGGAGGAGATCGGCATCGACGTGCTGGTGCACGGCGAGTTCGAGCGCAACGACATGGTGCAATATTTCGGCGAGCAGCTCTCGGGCTTCGTGTTCACGAGGAACGCCTGGGTGCAGAGCTACGGCTCGCGCTATGTCCGCCCGCCCATCATCTTCGGCGACGTCTCGCGGCCCCGGCCGATGACGGTGAAATGGTGGCACTACGCCCAGTCGCTGACCGACAGGCCGGTCAAGGGCATGCTCACCGGCCCGGTGACGATCCTCAACTGGTCCTTCGTCCGCAACGACGTGCCGCGCGAGACGGTCTGCCGCCAGATCGCCCTGGCGATCCGTGACGAGGTCACCGATCTGGAGGCTGCGGGCGCCCGGATGGTGCAGATCGACGAGGCGGCGCTGCGCGAGGGCCTGCCGCTGCGCAGGACGGAGTGGAAGACCTATCTCGACTGGGCGGTCGACTGCTTCCGGCTGACGTCCTCCGGCGTTGCCGACGAGACGCAGATCCACACCCACATGTGCTATTCCGAATTCAACGACATCATCGACGCCATCGCCGCGATGGACGCCGACGTGATCTCCATCGAGACCTCGCGCTCGAAGATGGAGCTGTTGGACGCCTTTCGGAACTACAGGTACCCCAACGAGATCGGCCCGGGCGTCTACGACATACACTCCCCGCGCGTTCCCCCCGTCGAGGAGATGGCCGACCTGCTCCAGCTCGCCCGCCAGCGGCTGACCGACCGTCAGATCTGGATCAACCCCGACTGTGGGCTGAAGACCAGGGGCTGGGCCGAGGTTCGCCCTGCCCTGGTCAACATGGTCGATGCCGCGAAGCGCCTGCGCGCGACCTTGCGCGAGGCCGCCCAGTGACGGACCGCCCCACCCGGCTCGTGGACATCGTCTTTCCCGGCGATGCCAACCATCACGGAACGCTGTTCGGCGGCATCGGTCTGGCGCACATGGACAAGGTGGCGTTCATCGCCGCCTCGCGCCACGCCCGCACCGACTTCGTCACCGCGTCCTGCGAGCGCATCGACTTCGTCGCCCCGGCGCGGATCGGCGAGATCGTCGACCTGACGGGACGGGTGGTCCGGGTGGGGCGGCGCTCGCTCGCCGTCGAGGTCGAGCTGTCCGCAGAAGCGCTTCTGTCCGGCGAGCGCCGGCTGTGCGGACGCGGCGTCTTCAACATGGTGGCGGTGGGAGAGGGGGCTGGCGCGCTCCCTCCCCTGCCCGCGAACGAAGAGCCGGCGCCGGACGACCTGCGGATGGTCGGCATCGTGTTTCCCGACCAGACGAGCCACTACGGCAGCCTTTATGGCGGCCACGCGCTCGCGGCGATGGGCAAGGCCGCCTTCGTGGCCGCCACCCGCCACTGCCGGCGCACTGTCGTCATGGGTGCCTCGCAACGCGTCGACTTCCTCACCCAGGTGGCGAGCGGCGAAGTCGTCGAGGCCGCGCCGCGCATCGCCTCCACCGGCCGCACCTCGATGACCGTCGAGGTAGAACTCTGGGCGGAAAGCCTGCACACGGCCGACCGCCGCGTCTGCGGGCGCGGCACCTTCGTCATGGTCGCCGTCGACGACAACCACCGCCCGGCACCCCTTATGCGAGCGGTATGAGGTCCACCGCGTGCAAAAGCCGTGTGCCTCAATCCCAGGAGAGCGCGCCGCCGCTCTGGTATTCGATGACGCGTGTCTCGAAGAAGTTCTTCTCCTTCTTCAGGTCCATCGCCTCCGACATCCACGGGAAGGGATTGTCGGTCTCGGCGAAGACGGGAGCCAGGCCGAGCTGGGCGCAGCGGCGGTTGGCGATGAAGTGCATGTACTGCTCGCTGACGCGCCGCGTTCAGCCCCAGGAATCCGCGCGGCATCGTGTCCCGCCCATAGGCGGCTTCCAGTTCGGCGGCATCCTTCAGCATGCCGCGTATCTCGTCCTGGAACGCCTTCGTCCAGAGATGCGGGTTTTCCAGCTTGATCTGGTTGATGACGTCGATGCCGAAGTTCAGGTGGATGGATTCGTCGCGCAGGATGTACTGGTACTGCTCGGCGATGCCGACCATCTTGTTGCGCCGTCCGAGCGACAGGATCTGCGCGAAGCCGGTGTAGAACCACATTCCCTCGAAGACGACGTAGAAGGCGACGAGGTCGCGCAGGAACGCTTGGTCGGCCTCCTGCGTGCCGGTTTCGAAGGCCGGATCGTCGAGATGCTGCGTGTAGTCGAGCGCCCAGGCCGCCTTGTCGGTGATCGAGGGCACCTCACGGTACATATTGAACAGTTCGCCCTCGTCGAGCGACAGGCTTTCCACGATGTACTGGAAGGTGTGCGTGTGGATCGCCTCCTCGAACGCCTGGCGCAGCAGGTACTGCCGGCATTCGGGATTGGTCAGGTGTCGGTAGATCGCCAGCACGATGTTGTTTGCGACCAGCGATTCCGAGGCCGCGAAGAAGCCGAGGTTGCGCTTGACCATCCGCCGCTCGTCCTCGGTCAGCCCGTCGCGCGATTTCCACAGCGCAATGTCGGCCTGCATCGAGACCTCGGTCGGCATCCAGTGGTTGTTGCAGCCGGCGAGGTACTTCTCCCAGGCCCAGCGATACTTGAGCGGCAGGAGCTGGTTCACGTCGGCGCGGGCGTTGATCATGCGCTTGTCGTCGACCGAGACGCGGGCCGCGCCCCGCTCGATCTCGCCAAGACCGGTGGCGTCGGCGGAGGCGGTGGGCTCCGCCGCGTCAGGGCGAAGCAGCATGCGAGTCGCGGATGGTGCTGTGGGCTCGGTGTCGGACCAGTCGAGGGACATTGTAATTCTCCGAACTTCAAGTTTGGTGCTCGTCATGGCCGGGCTTGTCCCGGCCATCAACGCCTTTGGCCTGCTGCCTAGAAAGACGTGGATGCCCGCAACAAGCGCGGGCATGACGTTGAATGAACTACTGGCAGGCCTCGCAGCCCGGATCGTCGATTGCGCAGGCCTGCGGGGCGACAGCCACCGCGTTCAGCTTTCCGTCGGTACCCTTCAGCGTCGACTTCTCGACATGGGTCGCAGAGCTCGAGCGCAGGTAGTAAGTCGTCTTCAGTCCCTTGCTGCCAAGCGAAGCGATAGAGCGCGTCGAGCTTCCTGCCCGACGGATTGGCCATATAGAGGTTCAGCGACTGCGCCTGGTCGATCCACTTCTGCCGCCGCGACGCCGCCTCGATCAGCCACTCGGCCTCGATCTCGAAGGCGGTCGCGTAGAGCGCCTTCAGGTCGTCCGGTATGCGGTCGATGCTGGCCGACGGAGCCGTCGAAGTATTTCAGGTCCGAGACCATCACCTCGTCCCACAGGCCCCGCTCCTTGAGGTCGCGCACCAGCGCCGCGTTCACCACCGTGAAGTCGCCCGACATGTTCGATTTGACGAACAGGTTCTGGTAGGCGGGCTCGATCGACTGCGAGACGCCGCAGATGTTGGAGATCGTCGCCGTCGGCGCGATCGCCATCGTGTTGGAATTGCGCATGCCGGTGCTCTCTGCACCCGCTTGCGCAAGGCGTCCCAGTCGAGCGTTGCCGACCGGTCCATGTCGACGCCCGGCCGCGCATCTTCCAGCAGTCGGATCGAGTCGATCGGCAGGATGCCCTTCGACCACAGCGAGCCCTCGAAGCTCGGATAGCGGCCGCGCTCGGCGGCGAGATCGCACGGAGCCGGCGATGGCGTGGTAGCTGATCGCCTCCATGCTCGCGTCTGCGAATTCCACCGCCTCGTCGGAGCGCATAGGGAATGCGCAGCGTCTGCAGCGCGTCCTGGAACCCCATCAGGCCGAGACCGACCGGACGATGCCGCAGGTTCGAGCGGCGCGCTTCCGGGATCGTGTAGAAGTTGATGTCGATCACGTTGTCGAGCATCCGCATCGCCGTGCCGACCGTGCGCGCCAGCCGCTCGTGATCGAGGCCGCCCATCGTCACGTGCGCTGGCGAGGTTGACCGAGCCCAGGTTGCAGACCGCCACCTCGTCCGCGCGACGTGTTCAGCGTGATCTCGGTGCACAGGTTCGACGAATGCACCACGCCCGCATGCCCCTGCGGCGAGCGGATGTTGCAGGGGTCCTTGAACGTGATCCAGGGATGGCCGGTCTCGAACAGCATGGTCAGCATCCTCCGCCACAGATCGACGGCGCGCACCGTGCGCGAACACCTTGATGCTCGCCGGCCGCCGCGCGTTGCCTCATAGGCCTCGTAGGCGTCCGGAACGCCGCGCCGTAGAGGTCGTGCAGGTCGGGCACCTCGTCAGGCGAGAACAGCGTCCATTCGCCGTCTGCCTCGACCCGCTCCATGAACAGGTCCGGCACCCAGTTCGCGGTGTTCATGTCGTGGGTGCGGCGGCGGTCGTCGCCGGTGTTCTTCCGCAGATCGAGGAACTCCTCGATGTCGACGTGCCAGGTCTCCAGATAGGCGCAGACCGCGCCCTTGCGCTTGCCGCCCTGGTTGACGGCGATCGCCGTGTCGTTGGCGACCTTGAGGAACGGCACCACGCCCTGGCTCTCGCCGTTGGTGCCCTTGATGTGGGCGCCGAGCCCCCGCACCGGCGTCCAGTCGTTGCCGAGCCCGCCGGAATATTTCGCCAGCAGCGCATTGTCCTTGATGCCTTTGAAGATCGCGTCGAGATCGTCGCCGATCGTCGTCAGGAAGCACGAGGAAAGCTGCGGACGCGGCGTGCCGGAATTGAACAGCGTCGGCGTCGAGGCCATGAAATCGAAGGACGACAGCAGGTCGTAGAACTCGATGGCGCGCGCCTCGCGGTCGATCTCGCGGAGGCAAGCCCCATCGCCACGCGCATGAAGAAGGCCTGCGGCAGCTCGAAGCGCTTGCCCATCGTGTGCAGGAAATAGCGGTCGTAGAGCGTCTGCAGCCCGAGATACTGGAACTGCAGGTCCCGCTCCGGCTTCAGCGCCGCGCCGAGCCTCGCCAGGTCGAAGCGGGCGAGTTCCGGATCGATCAGTTCGGCCTCGATGCCGGTCCGGACGAAGTCGGGGAAATACTCCGCGTAGCGCTCCGCCATCTCGCCCTGCGTCGCCTGCTCCGGGCGGCCCGAGACGAAGCTCAGCGCCTCGCGCCGCAGCCGGTCGAGCAGCAGCCGCGCCGAGACGAAGGCGTAGTCCGGCTCCCGCTCGACCAGCGTCCGCGCGGCCAGGATCGGCGCGAGCGACAGCTCGTCGAGCGTGATGCCGTCATAGAGGTTGCGCCGCGTCTCGGCCAGGATCGGCGTCCGGCGATACCGCTTCCAGCCCCTCGCAGGCCTCGCGCACAACGTCGGCCAGACCGGGCCTCGTCGAGCGGCGCGAGGCTGCCGTCCTCGGCAGTCACGTTCAGCGTGGTGCCGCCGCCGGCGCCGGCATGGCCTCGATTTCGGCGGCGCGCTCGCGGGCGCGCTCCTCGCGGTAGAGCACATAGGCGCGGGCGATCTTGTGGTGCTCGCCGCGCATCAGGGCCAGTTCGACCTGGTCCTGGATCGTCCTCGATATGGAAGGTCCGCCCTTCGTCCGAGCGCCGCGTCAGCGCGGCGAACACCTGCCCGGTCAAATCCTCGACGATCGTCGTGCACGCGCCGCGAGCCGGCGGCGCTCGATCCCTCGACGGCAAGGAACGCCTTGGTCAGCGCCACCGCGATCTTCGACGCATCGAACGGCGTCACCGCGCCGTTGCGGCGGATGACGCGATAGCCCGGCTCGGCGGGCACGCGAGGGGCGTCTCCCGTGGCCGGCTCGGACGTTGGCGTGTCGTCTGTCCTGAGTGCTGTGGTCGCCGGCATCTTGTCCCCGTGGCGCTGTGGACGGGGACTGTCGATGGACGCATGGCGGCTCGCAGACGGCCGGGGCCCGGTTGCCGCGCACGCACCCCCGGGACACCCCGCCCGAGGTTCGTTCAAGCCGTCACGGCAGGTCTCCTGGCTCGCAGGTCGTCATTGCTGTCCGGCCTTCCCGGCGCGATATGCGCCAGTGGCACTCGATCGACGCAAGCTCACTGCTTACAGTTGCGGGGGCAGCGCCGGCCTCCCCTTGCAGGTCACCGGCTTCCCTCTTAGCCCTCAATTCCGAGAATCGAGCGACCGTGACTGCTAGATTTGGTATCGGTCGGCGACCAGTGCGTCAATATTTGGATTTCGTCATCGCGGAGCGGCTAAGCGTTGCCCTACTCTTGGAGCGGTTGAAGTGTCCGCATTGCGGATCGACCGACATGGGGCACGAAGGTGCCGGCAGCATCGGGGCCGAAAGCGGCCCGGCAGCTTCGGGGTGACGATAACCGGGTAGCTGCCGTTCAACGATCGAACCGCAGTCTGCCGGCCGCGGTGCTTTCGTCGGCATCCGACGCTTGCGACCAGGTTGGCGACTTCTTCGGAAGTTGTGGCCCGCAGATCAAGATGCCGCCGACCGACGCCGTGATCCGCCGCCACTCTCTCACGACCGACGCAGCACGTCCTGCCATTCCGGGTGGCGGTCGATCTGCGCCTTCGCGAACGGGCAGAGCGGAATGATGGCGACGCCGTCGCGCCGCGCATCCTCGATCGCCTGGCGCACCAGCCGCTCGCCGACCTTGCGGCCGCGCAGGGCCGCGGGAACCTCCGTGTGGTCGATGATGATCAGGCCGTCGCCGGCCCGGCTGTAGGTCATCTCCGCCTCGACGCCGTCGACGACCAGCCGGTAGCGCCCCTTCGACGGGCCATCTTCCCGCTCGACCGTCTCGTCGCCCGCCGAGGGCGCAGTCCTGCCAGCGCCGCATCCGGCGGGCGCACCTGGCGCGGCTGGCCTGTGCGCGCATTCCAGAAGATCGCGGTCCCATCCGCCCAGATCGGCCGCCGCCTCGTAGGTCGAGACGAGGAAAGCCATCAGGGCTTCGTCGGGATCGGCCGCCGACTGCACGGCATCGTAGGGCAGGACGAATTCCGACAGGCCCTCGTGCCAGAACGCGGCATCGGGCTGCACGGACGCGGCGCGGTAGCCGCCGGGCGCCGGATAGGCGTAGGCATAGAAGGCGGGATAGTCGATGCCGCCGCCGCCCGGCCAGAAGCCCGCCGACGAGACCTCGCGGTCATAGGCCTCCTGCGCCACGTCGTCCGGCAAGGCCGGGATGCCGCCGGGGTGGAGCGGCGCGCGCCGTCCCGAAAAGCGCGTGACCGCGAGATCGAAGCGCCCCAGAACAGATGAACGGGGCTGGACTTGCCGAGAAACGAGGTGCGGAACCGGTTGAAGACCCTGTCGACCGCCATCAGGGCCTGATGGAAGCGCTCGACGGCGTCGCGGTCATAGGGCCGGTCGCGATCATCCTCGGCGAAGGGCACCGGGTCGGGCACCTCGTTCGGGCGGCCGTTGAAGGTCGGCGTGCCGCCGAGTTCGGAAATCAGCTGCACGAAGCGCGCGTGGAATGCCGCGACCGTCGATCGGCCCGAGATCGAACGACGCCTTGCGGCCGTTGCCGCAGGTGCCGACGACCTTGTGCTCGCGAAGATCGAACAGGATCTCGATGCCCGGGCCGTCGGGGATGGGCGAGGACGCCAGGCCGATCGGCGTGACATAGAAGGTCGCGTTCCAGGAATGGTTGAGCCAGGGCGTGTGCGCCAGCCGGTACTTGCCGGCGATCTGGAGGTAGAGATGCAGGGCGGAACAGGTTTCGCGCCAGCCGAGATAATCGAGTTGGGGCCAGCTTGCGTCATTGCTTGTGTTCTCCACGGCTGGTTCCGGCTCAGTCGCGGCAGGGGAATGTGCTCGTTGCGGTCGTCGACGGGCAGATCGAAGCGTCCCTTGCCCCAGTTCGCGGCGCGCCATTCGGCCTTGGCGAGCTCGATGCGCTCCTGCGACGAGGCGACGAAGTTCCACCAGATGTAGCGCGGCCCGTTGAAGGTCGCGCCGCCGAGGATCATCAGCCGCGCGCCCCGGTCGCCGGCGGCCACCGTGATGCGGTCGCCCGGCCGGAACACCATCATCTGCCCGGCCTCGAATTCCTGTCCGGCGACCGAGATCGAGCCTTCGACGATGTAGATGCCGCGGTCCTCGTGGTCGTCCGGCATCGGCAGCCGGCTTCCCGGCTCGAGCTTCACGTCGGCGTAGAACGTCTCGGAGAGCATCGTCGCGGGCGCCGTCTTGCCGTAGGCGTTTCCGAGGATGAGCCGAACCGAGACGCCGCGATCCTCGATCACCGGCAGCGTCTCCTTGCCGTGATGCTCGAAGCTGGGCGCCACGTCCTCGTGGCTGTCCGGCAGGGCCAGCCAGGTCTGGATCCCGAACAGGCTGTTCGGACCGCTCCGCGCCGTCGCCGACGTGCGCTCCGAATGGGTGACGCCGCGCCCGGCGACCATCCAGTTCAGCGCGCCGGGCGTGATGATCTGGTCGGCGCCGGTGCTGTCGCGGTGATGGAAGTCGCCCTGGAACAGGTAGGTGACCGTGCCGAGGCCGATATGCGGATGCGGCCGCACGTCGACGCCCTGGCCGGTCAGCAACTCGGCCGGCCCGGCCTGGTCGAAGAAGATGAACGGCCCGACCATCTGCCGCTTCGGCGCAGGCAGGGCGCGCCGGACCTCGAAGCCGCCAAGGTCGCGCGAGCGCGGGACGATGAGGGTCTCGATCGCATCGATGCCGACCTCGTCGGGACAGCCCGGTTCGATCGCTGGGTTCCAGCTCATGCGCGTCATCCTCTCTCGTTGGGCACCCGATGGAGACGTCACTTACTGCGCTCGCCAGACAGATGCGCCGTCACGCATTCCCGTCAGAAGATCGCCGAATTCAGCCGCACCGTCTCCAAGAACCCCAACGAACTCAAGTCTCCGCGCAGCGACGAGACGGAAATGGAGCAAGAACGGCACCGGCTCGGCAAATTCTGCACCGCAGCGCTTAAGAGCGTTCGCTAGCTTCCATGGGCCAGGCGAATGCTTCCCTCAATAATTAGGAGACCTACATGACTTTTCGTAACGGCTTGGATTCTCTTCTTCGCCCCGAAGATTCGGTCCTCGTTCTGATCGACCACCAGCCTTACCAGCTCGCGAACCTGAACAGCCACGATCCGCAGGCGGTGGTCAACAACACGACCGCGCTCGCTAAAGTGGCCAAGGTGTTCGGCGTTCCCACGATTCTGACCAGCGTGGTCGCCGCCCGGGGCGGCGTCATCTTTCCCGCAGTCACCGAGGTGTTCCCCGATCAGGAGGTCATCGACCGGACGTTCATCAATACCTGGGAGGATTCGAAGGTCGTCAATGCGGTCAGGGCGACGGGCCGCAAGCAGCTGATCATCGCCGGCCTGTGGACCGAGATCTGCGTGGCTATGCCCGCGATCCAGGCAGCGGGCGAAGGTTGGGACGTGACCGTGATCACCGATGCGTCGGGCGGCACGACGCTCGAGGCCCACGAGGTCGCGATTCAGCGCATGATCGCAGCCGGCATCAACATGATGACTTGGCTGGCCCTGGCTTCCGAATGGCAACGCGATTGGGCCCGGGCCGAGACCGCTGACCGAATTGAACGACGCCCTCAAGTACCACATCGGCGGCAGCGCCATCGCCTATCTCTGGGAGCAGCAACTGCTCAACACGCCGGTGCCGAGCGCGGCGGGTTGACTAAGCCGGCATCCAGGCGGCCCGCATGGCGAACAGTCAGGGGCCGACCTGCCTGCTTGGGATGGGATTTGCCCGAAACTGCGGTCGGATAGGTCTCACAGCCAGAGGCAACTCAGAGAATGGACCGTCAAAATGTCGATTGATCGTTTCCCTGTGGGGCTGGGGGTGGACGTCTCCTACCCGAATTTCCAAGTCAGTCTGACGCTCCTATCCACCACGCAATTGAGGTTCGAGATCAAAGAAGGGCCGTTCGCTCGGACCGAGACCGTCGCTATTCAGGTTGTGCCAATCGGCAACAGCATCTTCGCCATAAGCTGGCAGGAGGAAAGCGGCGCGACGGTCACGAATGTTCAGGACTACGATCGCAGTCTGGTCTTCTCGTTCGCGACCTTGCCCAATGGCCAGTTCTTGCGAATGAGGGGGACAATGGCAATTACCCGACCCGCGGATCGCACCTCCGACGATCGCCCTCAGCGCAACAAGGCGCTGGTTCTCGAAGCGATGACCTCACTGTTCCAGCGTCATGACGCTTCGGCCGTGGAACGGCTCTATGCGCCGGATTACATCCAGCACAATCCCAACATTCCCCAGGGCCGCGACGCGTTGCAGGCGATTGTCGCCGGGCTGCCGGAGCACGTTTTCTACGAGCCCGGCCTGATCGTCGCTGGCGATGATCTCGTCGCCATTCACGGACGCATCCGGGGCTGGGCGGCCGAACCGCAGATTGCAGTCGATCTCTTTCGTATCGAGGGCGGAAAGCTGGCCGAGCATTGGGACGTGCTGCAGAGCGAGGTGGCTGCTACGGCGGCCGATAGCGGCATCTCGATGTTCGACCCCGAAGAAGGGATACGTCGCGCCCGTCCGGAGCCGACCTAGCCGCGGCAACTCACGAGACGGGTCGCGACTGGGGGCGATGGGTGGCAACTACACTCCCCATGTATGATCCCCGCGAGTTCCGTCGAAACTGTCAATACGAGGCTTTGAACCATGCCCAAAGGATCGGACCTGTTCGTCGCGGCGCTGGAGAACGAAGGCGTCGACCGCATCTTCGGCGTGCCCGGCGAGGAGAACCTCGACGTCCTGGAATCGCTGCGGACCTCGCAGCATCGAAGCTGGTCCTGACGCGTCACGAGCAGGCCGCCGCCTTCATGGCGGCGACCCATGGCCGGCTGACCGGCAGGCCCGGCGTCTGCCTCGCCACGCTCGGGCCCGGCGCGCTCAATTTCTCGACCGGCGCGGCCTATGCCCATCTCGGCGCCATGCCGATGATCCTGATCACCGGCCAGAAGCCGATCATGAGCGCCAAGCAGGCGCGCTTCCAGATCGTCGACATCGTCGCCTCGATGAAGCCGCTGACCAAGATGACGCGCCAGATCGTCAGCGCCGCCGGCCATCCCCTCGATGGTGCGCGACGCCTTCCGCGTCGCGATGGAGGAGCGGCCGGGGCCGGTGCATCTCGAACTGCCGGAGGACGTCGCGGCCGAGGAGGTCGAGAACGCCTCTGTCATTCCGGTCCACCCGCTCGAGCGGCCCGTCGCCCAGTGCCGCCGCGCTCGACCGCGCGGCCGAGATGATCCTCGCGGCAAAGCGCCCGCTCGTGATGATCGGCGCGGCGGGCAACCGGCCCGCGCTGGTCGAGGCGCTTTCGAGCTTCGTGCGGCGCACGCGGCTGCCGTTCTTCAACACCCAGATGGGCAAGGGCGCGGTCACCGGCGGCTCCAACCTCTACATGGGCACCGCCGCGCTCTCGGAGGGCGACTACGTCCACGAGGCCGTCGAACGCGCCGACCTGATCATCGCCATCGGCCACGACACGGTCGAGAAGCCGCCCTTCCTGATGAAGAGCGCCGGCGGGCCGAAGGTCATCCATGTCGGCTACCAGTCCGCCAATGTCGAGCAGGTCTACCATCCGGACACCGAGGTGATCGGCGACATCGGCGCCGCCGTCGAGGCGCTTGCCGAGCGGCTCGAAGGCAAGCTGACGCCCGACGACGGGATGCTCGAACTGCGCCAGAAGATCCTCGCCCGCATCAACGACCGCGCCGAGGAGGACCGCTTCCCGCTGACGCCGCAGCGCCTCGTCCACGATGTGCGCAAGGTGATGCCGGAGGACGGCATCGTCTGCCTCGACAACGGCATGTACAAGATCTGGTTCGCGCGCAACTACCGCACCCATGTCGCCAACACGCTGCTGCTCGACAATGCGCTCGCCACGATGGGCGCGGGCCTGCCCTCGGCGATGATGGCGGCGATGCTCCATCCGGAGCGCCGCGTCATGGCGGTCTGCGGCGATGGCGGCTTCATGATGAACTCGCAGGAGATGGAAACGGCGGTGCGGCTCGGGCTGAACCTCGTCGTCGTCATCCTGAACGACAGCGCCTATGGCATGATCCGCTGGAAGCAGGCGGTCGACGGCTTCCCGGATTTCGGCATGACCTTCGGCAATCCCGACTTCGTGCGCTATGCCGAGGCCTATGGCGCGAAGGGCTCGCGGGTGACAGCGGTCGAGGAGCTCGTGCCGACGCTCGAGGCCGCCTTCGCCGGCGGCGGCGTCCATCTGGTCGATGTGCCGATCGACTATTCCGAGAACACGCGCGTGCTGGTCGACGAGCTGCGCAACCGCAGCGCCGGACGTCGAACTGCGCGTGACATGCGCGGTCGAGGGGAGACCGCCAATGCTGACAGTCGTGCAGGCCTTCGATCGCGCGCCGATCGCGGAGATCGAGACCGACGACGCCGCCGCGCTGGAGCGCAAGCTGCAGGCCGCCGAGCGGGTCTTCAGGGATCGCGACGGCTGGCTGAAGCCGCACCAGCGCATCGCGATCCTGCGCAGGCTCGCCGCGCTGATGGAAGGCAGGCGCGATCATCTCGCCATGCAGATCGCGCGCGAGGGCGGCAAGCCGCTGCCCGACGCCATCGTCGAGACCACCCGCGCCATCGACGGCGTCCACAACGCCGCCGACGAGCTGCGCAACTTCGCCGGCCGCGAGATCCCGATGGGGCTGTCGCCCGCCGCCGAGAACCGCTGGGCCTTCACCACGAAGGAGCCGATCGGCGTCGTCGCCGCGATCTCGGCCTTCAACCATCCGCTGAACCTGATCGTGCATCAGGTCGCGCCGGCCATCGCGGTCGGCTGCCCGGTCATCGTCAAGCCGGCCGCCACGACGCCGCTGTCCTGCCTCGACTTCGTGGCGCTGGTCCGCGAGGCGGGCCTGCCCGAGCCGTGGTGCCAGACCTTCGTCCCGGACGACAACGCACTGGCCGAAAGGCTGGCGACCGACGCGCGCGTCGCCTTCCTGAGCTTCATCGGCTCGGCCAGGGTCGGCTGGTCGCTGCATTCCAAGCTCGCCCCCGGCACGCGCTCGGCGCTGGAGCATGGCGGCGCCGCGCCGGCCATCGTCGACCGCAGCGCCGATCTCGACAAGATCATCGAGCCGATCGTCAAGGGCGGCTACTACCATGCCGGCCAGGTCTGCGTGTCGACGCAGCGCATCTTCGTCCATGCCGACATCGCCGACGACTTCACGCAGCGGCTCGTCGCCCGCGTCGAGAAGACTGCGCACCGGCGACCCGACGCTGAAGGACACCGAGGTCGGCCCGCTGATCCTGCCGCGCGAGGCCGACCGGGTCGCGCAATGGATCGACGAGGCGGTCAAGGGCGGCGCCACGCTGGCGACCGGCGGCAGGCGCCTCTCCGAGACGACGCTGGAGCCGGCGGTGCTGCTCGACCCGGCTGCCGACGCGAAGGTCTCGACGCAGGAGGTGTTCGGCCCGGTCGTCGCGTCTACCGCTACGACGATCTCGACGACGCCATCGCGCAGGCCAACGCCCTGCCGATCGCCTTCCAGGCCAGCATCTTCGCGCAGGACATCGACGTCGCGCTGCGCGCGGCCAATCGGCTCGACGCCTCGGCCGTGATGATCAACGATCCCACCGCCTTCCGCACCGACTGGATGCCCTTCGCCGGCCGCAGGGAATCCGGCTACGGCACCGGCGGCATCCCCTACACCATGCGCGACATGACGCAGGAGAAGATGATCCTGATGCGCAGGAGCTGACGACGGAGGCGATTGCGATCACGCGGGCGTCTCGGAGCCCGGCGCTCTCGTCGGCGCTGGTCCGGCGGGCGGGATCAGAATTGCGGGTCCACGGCGTCGAGCGCGGCGCAGACGCCGGCGCCGAAATCCGGATGGACCTGCCGGAACAGCTCGATCTGGCGTTCGATGATGAAGTCGGGCACGCCGCGCATCGCTGCGGCGACGTTGGCGAACAGCCGGGCCTTCTGCCCTTCGTCGAACAGCAGGAACAGCGCGCGGGGCTGGCTGAAATTGTCGTTGCCCTCCCGATGATCGAAACGCGCGGCCGGACCTTCGATCCGGAGCGGCGGTTCGGCGAACGATCGGTACTCCACCGCGCCGCCGAAGCTGTTCGGCTCGTAATAGGCATCGGGGTTGGTCGTGTCGCCGAAGAAGCGCATCGCCCCGTCCTTGTGATAATTGCGCACCGGACAGAGGGGCCGGTTGACCGGCAGCGCCTCGTAATGCGTGCCCAGCCTGTAGCGATGGGCGTCCGCATAGGCGAAGATCCTGCCCTGCAGCATCCTGTCCGGTGAATGGCCGATGCCGCGCACGACGTTCGACGGGCTGAAGGCCAGTTGCTCGATCTCGGCGAAGTAGTCATCGGGATTGCGGTTCAGTTCGAGCACGCCGATCTCGATCGGCGGAAAATCGGCATGCGGCCAGACCTTCGTGACGTCGAACGGGTTGAAGGGCAACGCGCCCGCCTGCGCGTCCGTCATGACCTGAACCTGCACGATCCATCGAGGGTGGCTTCCTGCCTCGATCGCGCCGTACAGCGCTTCCTGATAGCCCTCGCGGGTTCGCCCCACGACCTCTTCCGCCTCGGCGTTCGTGTAGTGGCGATGACCCTGGCACGTCTTGAAGTGGAACTTGACCCAGACCCGATCGCCCTTGTCGTTCCACAGGCTGTAGGTGTGGCTGCCGTAGCCGTTCATGTGCATCGGGCTGACAGGCAGGCCGCGATCGGAGAAGAGGATCGTCACCTGATGCAGGCTTTCCGGCGACAGGGACCAGAAGTCCCACATCGCCGTCGCCGACCGCAGATTGGTGCGCGGGTGGCGCTTCTGCGTATGGATGAAGTCGGGGAACTTGAGCGGATCACGCACGAAGAAGACCGGCGTGTTGTTGCCCACGAGATCCCAATTGCCCTCTTCCGAATAGAACTTCAGCGCGAAGCCGCGGACGTCGCGCTCGTGGTCGGCCGCCCCCGCTTCTCCCGCCACCGTCGAGAACCGCGCGATCATGGGAGTCTTCTGCGCCGGGCTGCAGCACCCTGGCGCAGGTCAGCTGCGATATGTCGCCGGTTATCCTCAAAGTGCCATGCGCGCCCCAGCCCTTGGCGTGGACCACCCGCTCGGGGATCCGTTCCCGGTTCTGGTGGGCCAGCTTCTCGATCAACTGCCAGTCCTGCATGAGGACCGGGCCGCGATCACCGGCGGTCAGGCTGTTCTGGTTTTCGGCGACGGGTGCGCCGGCGGTTGTCGTGAGGCGTGCGTTCCGGTCGTCCTGCGGAGGCATCGTCGTTCCTTGTTTCTGACGCTGCGACCGTCCGGCAACGTATCCGCCGGACAGGCTAGCGAACCGCGCCGGCGGGGCGTCGCAGCCCCTGCGGCGACGATGCCGTTCTTGCGATGATTTGCCCGGCGTCGGAGATCGAGGGTCGGTCGTGCCATACCGGCGGGAACGACGTGCCGCCTGGCCGCGCTGCCCTGGTGCCGGCCTTGTTTCAGCAGGTCCGGACGGCGGCCTCCAGCGCGATGCCCAGCCTGTCGAGGTCGGCCTTCGTGAAGTTTTTTCCCCGGACGATCATGCGCGAGTAGAGGGGAGCGAAGAGAAGATCGATCGCCAGCTCCCTGTCGAGGTCCGCGCGCAGTTCGTCGCGGGCAATGGCGCGGTCCAGTAGCCGATGCCCGAACTGTCGCCGTGCCTCCGCGATGCCATGCAGCATCGCCGACAGTTCGTTCGATCGCAGACGTTCGGCAACCAGATCGGGGATTATTCGGCGGACCAGAGGATGGCGCAGGACAGTGCGTGTGGCTCGAAGATATTCACCAATGTCGGCTCGCAGAGATCCTTGGTCGGTGGAACCCAACCGCATTATCTCGACGCTCCGTATCGCTTCGCACGCGAACTCCAGTTTCGACGGCCAGCGCCGGTAGATGGCAGCCTTGCCGGCGCCCGCCCGCGCCGCCACGCGCTCCAAGCTTATTGCCGCATAGCCACTCTTTGCCCACTCCTCGAACAGGGCCCTGAACAGCGCAGTAGTCAGTTCAGGTCGGATGACCGCCGCTCCGCTCGGCTTCCGCCTCCTTTTTCGGTCGATACTCTTGCGTTCCATCCATTAGTTCTCCATTATGGACGGAACGGTAGCGTTTCAACCACCGGGTGAGAAGGGGTTGAAACAAACTTCAACGGATATTTCTGGATCGTTGCGGGCGTCGACAACAATCGCCGCAGTGCCTTTGGAATGTCGCCTGAACGAAGAATACTTGCCTTGTCCAATCGCGCCTGATCGGGCTGCGAGGCGCGAAGCGGGCCGCCGGCTCGGATCGTGGGGCTGTAAGACGCATAGGAGACACAGCATGGCCGTGGCTGCCTATACCTCCTTTGTCCAGTGGTTCCGTGAGGGCCCCTTCGGGTCCTATGTGCGCACGATCAAATCTCCCGGCGGCTTTCTCAATTTGATAGAGACCGCCATGCCCGCGGTCGAAATGTCGGACCCCGCCGTGCCCGACCTCGTCCTGCACTACGACCTGAGGGGAGGCTTTGGTCTCGACGCCGACCTCGGCTCTGGACGGTTCAGCACGAGGACCCGGCCGGGCGACTTCTTGCTGGCCGCGCCAAACTTCGCCAATTCGATCAGCGTCGACAGCGACCACCGGATTCGCTCCCTGGCGTTTCCGATCGCTCACTGGAAACGGCTTTTTGAGGACATTCCGGATCGGACGTCCTCTCTCGAGTTCGGCGCGTTGCACCGCGGGACGTTCACATCATCGAGAATCCGGACCGCGCAGCGCCAGCTTTGGCGCCTGTGTGACGAGGAGGGCGCACCGTCGCGTCTGCTGGCGCAAGCAGCCGGCTGCGAGATCCTGGCCGAGCTTTGCCACTTGGCCGGCTCGCCGCTCGCTGCGGCGCGCGGAGGTCTGGCTCCATGGGCCCAGCGGCGTTGTATAGAGCTTATGCACGCGCGTCTCTCGCAAGACATCAGCCTCGACGAACTGGCTGCCGAGGCGCGGCTGTCGCCGTTCCACTTCGCCCGCATGTTCAAGCAGAGCACCGGCGTGCCGCCGCGGGTCTATCTGACCCGACTGAGAGTGGAGAAAGCCTGCGAACTTCTCGAGACGACGGACCTTCCGGTCACGGATATCGCGCAGGAGGTGGGATATTCGTCGAACCAGGTGCTGGCCCGAGTGTTCACGAAGCACCAGCGCATGAGCCCGACCGAGTATCGTCGGGCCGTTCGCGACCCTGTGCGCCAGATCCCGCTACAAACGGTGGAAGCGGCGATGGTGGCATCGGAGACGCCACAATGACCGTGCCGGCCCATCCCTCTTTCATCCAATGGTACTGCGTGGGCGATCAGGGGTCCTATGTGCGCAAAAGGAAATCCTCGGGCGAAATCCTGGAAATGCTCGAAATGACGCGCCCGGCCGGGGATATGCACCGTCCGGCCATCCCGGATCTTGTGCTTTATCAGGATTTGCTTGGTGGTAGTCGTCTTCGAGGCGATACGGGAGGAGGATATGTCGATCTGACCAGCGAGCAAGGCGCTCTGTATCTCGCTGCACCGGACTTCGCTCTGACTTCCGTTGTCGACACCAGGCATCGGATCCGCGCCTTGTCCTTTCCTGTGGCTCAGTGGCAGAGGGTGCTCGATGAAGCCACCGATGGCGGGTTCTCGTTTGAATGCCTGCGACTTTACAAAGGGCTCTTTCACTCGCTGACCATCCGATCGGCGCTTCGGAACCTATGGATTGTTGGTGGTGAAGAGGGTGCGCCGTCGCGCCTGCTGGCGCAGGCCGCAGGCTGCGAGATTCTGGCCGAACTATGCCGGTTGGGCGGGGCCCCGCTTCGTATTGGCGAGAGGCGGGCTGTCTCCATGGGTGGAACGCCGCTGTCTTGAGTTCATGCGGGAGCGGCTTTCGGAAGACATCAGCCTCGACGAACTGGCCGCCGAGGCGCGGCTCTCGCCGTTCCATTTCTCCCGCATGTTCAAGCAGAGCACCGGCGTGCCGCCAAGGGTCTACCTGACGCGACTGAGGATGGAGAAAGCCTGCGAACTTCTCGAGACGACGGACCTTCCGGTCACCGAGATCGCCCAAGAGGTCGGGTATTCGTCGAACCAGGTGCTCGCCCGGGTTTTCGTCAAGCATCGGCATATGAGCCCGACCGACTATCGTCGCGCGGTCCGCGACGGGGTGCGCCGAACCTAACCTGATACGCGAGGGAAGCACCCTTCAGCATGTTAGGTGTACCGGGGGACCGTGCCTACCTCCTGCGCCTGTCGGGTTGCGTTCAGCCTCCGGCAGGGATGCGCGCGATAGCCTTGATCTCGAACTGGAAACCGGAAAGCCAGGTCACGCCGACAGCGGTCCAGTTCGGATAGTCAGGACCGGGAAACACCTCGTCCTTGACCGCCATCATCAGCCCTGCATGGTTTTCGGGGTCCACATGGAAGGACGTGACGTCGACGACGTCGCGGAACGTGCAGCCGGCCGCCGTCAGGACCGCCTCGAGATTGTCGAAAGCAGTTCTGATCTGGGAGGCGAGATCCGGCTCCGGGCTGCCGTCCGCGCGACTTCCGACTTGCCCGGAAACGAACAACAAATCGCCAGATCGGATCGCGGCAGAATATCGGTTCGTCTTGTACAGTTCCTGCCGTCCTTCGGGGAAAACCGGAGTTGGTCGTGTCATGTGGGAAGTTCCTTTTTCCGGGGTGTTTGATGCGCCGCAATGTTGCTCTACCTGGTCTCGCTGCGCGAGGTGCGACAGACAGGCGGCCAGCACGGCCGCCTTCCGGCCCGCTGTGGACCAGCGCGCCCTTCGATATGACGATCGCGTCGCGCCCCGACGAAAGCGCGGAACGGATATAGACGAGACCGGGATCACCGGTGCGAAAATCGCTCGGTCCCGCCTCGACGAGAATGTCGGCGCCGCTCGCCTCGATGAAGTCAGGACCCGACAGACCCGGTTCCAAAGCGGCGAGATGCTCCGGTTCAAGGCCGCCTGGGTCCGCCCGGCCCGACCGTGATCCGCAGACCGCGACGAGGCGAATGCCGACTCCGTAGACTTGCCGATAGCGTTCGGGCCGGACAGCAGCAAATCAGCCATGGCGCGCCCCACGCCCCCGAATCCGGCGATCGCGACCCTGACGACAGTCATGGTTTCCATGCGTTGTCTTCCAGCATCGGGCACGGCTTGCCGACGCGTCCAGGAGCCCCGAACGCGCTCGCGCCGAAGGCCGAGACTATCCGGCGGCGTGTTCTCGCGCCCCGACGGCGGGTCAGGTCAGGCACGCATGCCGGCTTTCGGCGGTCGCCAACGGCGCGGCCGCCGATCTCGTCGGCGAAGCCGTCTCAGGCGCGAATGAAGGCCAGCATATCCGGATTCACCACTTCGGGATGCGTGGCGAACAGGCCGTGCGAAAGGCCGGGATAGGTCTTCAGCGTGCCGTCATTGACGTGCTTGATCGCCTTGTGAGCCGAGTTCCCGATCGGCACGATCTGATCGTCCTCGCCGTGGAGGATCAGGACGGGAATCGTGAGCGCCTTCAGGTCCTCCGTAAAGTCGGTCTCCGAAAACACTTCGATGCAGTCATGGTGCGCCTTTGCGCCGCCGCTCATGCCCTGGCGCCACCAATTGTCGATGAGGCCCTCGCTGACCTTCGCGCCGTCGCGATTGAAGCCATAGAAGGGCCCGCTCGGCAGATCGCGATAGAACTGCGCGCGATTTGCCTCCAGGGCGGAACGCAGCCCGTCGAAGACCTCCATGGGAACGCCGTCCGGGTTCGCTTCGGACTGAACCATCACCGGCGGGATCGCGGCGATCAGGATGGCCTTGGCCACACGTCCACGCTCGGCGCGGGCCGCATAGCGGGTGACTTCGCCGCCGCCGGTCGAATGACCGATATGGACCGCGTCGCGCAGATCGAGCGCCTTGGCGATCTCGACCACGTCCGCGGCGTATGTATCCATGTCGTTGCCGGTGCCGGTCTGTTCGGACCGGCCGTGGCCGCGCCGATCATGTGCGATCACACGGTAGCCTTCAGACAGGAAGAACAGCATCTGGTTGTCCCAGTCATCGGCACTGAGAGGCCAGCCGTGGTGGAACATGATCGGCTGTGCGTCTTTCTGTCCCCAATCCTTGTAGAACAGAGTGGTGCCGTCGGATGTGGTGATGGTAGCCATTGCATGTCTCCTTTATGGTTGGTGGGGACCCTGCGGGGAGGCGTCAGGATCATCTCCGGCTCGAGAGGCAGGCGCTGGTCTCCGAGTTTGCTCGCGCTCCACCTGGAACGCGAGCGGTTCCTTGCTTCACGACTGGCAGCCTAGCCAGCGCGCGCGCGCGTTGCGGCGCAGAAGCTGCTGTCCATGTGCCGATCTTGCGGGCCAATCTCTTTCAGAGCAAACTCAACCGTAGCCACGGCTTCCGCGGCCCGCTTGCGGCTGGTCACATTGGCTGTTTGTTGGTCAAAGTGGTCGCAGCAGGTGGCGCACCAGTGGCGGCTGATCGCCGGTATGGAACGCAGTTATCGTTTCCTGATCGAGCTGGTCAGAACGTGTTACCCGACTGTGCTGGCGCCGCGCGATCATCGAAGCAGCGCCCAAGTACGGCGCGGTCACCATCGCCGCCAACAGCCGGGGCATGCCGTGGACGTCGAGCGGGTTCCGCGCTGTCGTGTTCAAACTACTCCGCCAGCTTCGCGATCAAGGCAAGGCCGCGCCCGGCCTCACGGTGCACGGGCTCCGGCACACCGTCGCCGTCACATTGCGCGAGTTGGGGTATGACGAGCGCACCATAGCCGACGCCTTAGGACAGGCCTCGCCGGTGGTCGCGATGCACTACGCAAGGGGTGCTGATTTGCGCCAGAAAATGCGCGGCGTCGTCATGCGCCTCGACCAGTTCGAGAACGAAGCTGCAACGAAGGCCGTCAAACCTCGGTCGAAAAGTGTCAAACCTCGACTCTCCTCGACGCCCCGAGACGATAAATCATCATAGATATCAATCAGTTATTTGGTAGCGGGGGAGGGACTTGAACCCCCGACACGCGGATTATGATTCCGCTGCTCTAACCAGCTGAGCTACCCCGCCACCGGGGCCGGCGACGCGAGGGGCGCCGGCTGCGGGGGATATAAGGAGGGTGGCGAAGCGGTGTCAAGCTTCGCCGGCCGGTGCCTCGGCCCGCCTCAGCCTCAGCATGGTGAAGATGCCGAACGGCGCGAGAGGACGGCGCTCCTCAAGCTCGAGCCCGGGCTGGGAAAGGATCGTCTCGATCGGAAAATCCGGCCGCCAGCCGAGCACCGAGGCAAAGCGCGCGAGCCAGCGCTCGATGGCCGCGCGAGCCGAGCTTTCGCCCGTGAAGTGGTTGACGATGATCACCTCGCCGCCGGGCCGGCAGACGCGCGCGAGCTCCGACATTACCCGGCGCGGATTGGGCACCGTGGTGAGCACGTACATCGCCACCACGGTATCGAACGAGGCGTCGGGAAACGCCAGGTCGCCCGCATCCATCTCGAGAAGGTCCTCGACATGATCGAGGCCTTCGCGAGCCACGCGCTTGCGCGCAAGATCCAGCATGTCGGTCGACAGGTCGAATCCGACGATCCTGAGGTGACGGTTGTACAGGCCGAGCGAGATGCCCGTGCCAACGCCCGCCTCCAGCACCCTGCCCTGCCCCTTGTTGACATGGCGCACCGTCTGCCGCCGTCCGGCCACGGTCAGCGGGCCGAAGATGTAGTCATAGATCGGCGCCCAGCGCCGATAGGCCTCCCGGACGTGCTCGCTGTCGATACGCGACGGGCGTGCGGCGGCAATCGCCCGGCGACGCGCGTCGCCGGTGGCGTTCTCAGTGGGTTGGGACAACAGTGGGTCCTTCGTGTGACTCGAGACGGTCGGTGATGCGGGCGAGTGACGGCCTGGCCGATGCGATCCAGCCTCCGCCCAGTAGCCGGCTCTGCGGCTCGCCGGTGTCGTAGAGGACGCAGGCCTGCCCTGGCGAGACGCCGTATTCGCCGCCGATCAGGTCGACGGTGACGCCCTCGTCCGCGACGGTGAGGAGTGCCTGCTGCGGCGGACGCGTCGAGCGGATACGGGCATGTACGTGGAGCGGGCCCGACCCGGGCAGCTCGTCGCCCAGCCAGTTGAACTCCCTGAGGCCGACGGAGCGGGTCTCCAGCGCCTCGCGCGGTCCGACGACCACGCGACCTGCCTCGGCGTCGAGATCGACGACGTAGAGCGGCTCGCCCGTCGCCACGCCGATGCCGCGGCGCTGGCCGATGGTGAAGTGTATGATGCCCTCGTGCCGGCCGAGGACGCGCCCGTCGAGATGGACGATATCGCCCGGCTCCGCCGCTCCGGGCCTCAGCCGCTCGATCACCTGGCTGTAGCGCCCGGTGGGCACGAAGCAGATGTCCTGGCTGTCGTGCTTGTCGGCGTTCCTGAGGCCGAACTCGCGGGCGAGTTCTCGGACCTGCGCCTTGGTCATGTCGCCGAGGGGGAAGCGCAGGAAATCGGCCTGCGTCCGCGTCGTGGCGAACAGGAAGTAGCTCTGGTCGCGTTCCTCGTCGCGCGCCCGACGAAGCATCCGGCCGCCCGCCGACGGGCGGCTCGCGATATAGTGCCCGGTGGCCAGCGCCTGTGCGCCGAGTTCGCGCGCGGTATCCAGGAGATCGTGGAACTTGATCTTCTGGTTGCAGCTCACGCATGGGATCGGCGTCTCGCCGGCAAGATAGCTGTCGGCGAAGCTGTCGATGACGGCGGCGCGAAACCGCTCCTCGTAGTCGAGCACGTAATGCGGCATGTCGAGCGCCTCGGCGACGCGCCGCGCGTCGTAGATGTCCTGGCCCGCGCAGCAGGACCCTGCCCTGTGGGTCGCCGCGCCGTGATCGTAAAGCTGCAGCGTCACCCCGACGACATCGTAGCCCTGACGCTTGAGAAGCGCCGCGACGACGGACGAATCCACGCCGCCCGACATCGCGACGACGACGCGGGTTTCCTCGGGAAGTCCCGGCAGGTCGAGGCTGTTCAGCTTTTCTTTCGCCATCTGGATCCGTGCCGCCCCCGTCCGGGCGGCCGCTTCAGGTCCGTCGAATCATAGGTCTTCCGGCCCGGTGTTCAAGGGCGGCGGGCCGGCCGCGCGGGCTCATCCATAGCGCGGCACGTCCTGCCGGGCGAGGCATTTTTTGCCCCGCTCGCCGAGCGAACCGGACAGGGCAGCCGGGCTAAGTCACTGAAATATATGACATCGACCCCGCCGGGGCGCTTGGCCCGCTTCTTGCGGCAGACCCATCGGACGATTTCATTCGCGTATCGGAGACACCCGGGGACAAATGTCGGACGCTTCCTTGGCAATCGCGCTCGTTCCGAGAGCGCCGGCGGCTGCCGCCACGCAGGCCCCGGCCGGACAGTCGTCCGGCGCCGCGGCTTTCCTGTCGGTGCTCGCCTCGGTCCTGGGCGAGGCGCCGGGCGGCGAAACTCCCCCCGGCGCGCTCGCACGTCCGCCGGCGCCCGGTACCGACGCAGACGCCCCGGCGGCGACGCCCGGCGGCGAGGAAGAAGCCGCCGCCGAGCTCCTCGTTCCCAAGGCGGTCGAGGCCGAACCTCCGACTGAGGAGGGTGAAGCGCTGGAAGAGACCGCCGGCACCGGGATGAAGGCGTCGCCCGAGGAAACCGAATCCTCGGAGATTGCCGCCGGCGCTCCGGAGGACGACGGGGACCAGGCCGCGAAGGACACCGGGCAGGGCGCGGAGGACGACACCCGTGAGACTGTCCCGGACCAGGCGGCGGCCGCGATCATGCCGGCGACGCAGTCCAGCGAGCCCTCGGCCACGCAGCCCCGGGCCGCCGTGCCGGAGGTATCCGGCACCGCCCAGGCGCGCCCGGCCGCGCCCGGCGAGGCCCGCGACCCGCAAATGCCGACGCAGGACGGCGCGCAGAGGCCCGAATCCGGGCGGCCGAACGAGCGGATGTCCGCCGAGACATCTCAGCAACAGCAGCGCCAGACAGGTGACGACCAGCCGCGCCAGCGCTTCGCCGCTACCGACCGGCCGGCCCCGCCGCCGGCCGCGCCCGAGGCAATCTCCTCCAGCCAGCCCCAGGTTCAGAGCCTCGGCGAGGACGCTTTCGGCCAGCTCCGCCTCGGCATTCCGACCCAGTCCGTCGGTTCGTCGACCTCTCTCCCGGCGGGCGCCGGCGGCCGGCTCGACGTCCCCGCCCTCGCTGTCCAGATCGTCACCGAGGCGCGGGGCGGCAACCGCAGCTTCGAGATTCAGCTCGACCCGCCCGAGCTCGGCCGCATCGAGGTCCGCCTCGACTTCGCCCGCGACGGCCGCATGACCACGCAGCTCCTGGTCGACCGGCCCGAGACGCTGGACGCGCTGATGCGCGACGCGCGCGGGCTTGAGAAGACGCTGCAGCAGGCCGGGCTCAGGCTCGAGGACGGCGGATTGCAGTACCAGCTTCGCGACCAGTCCGCCTTCGCCCGCAACGGCGGCGGCGACGCTCGGACCGGTGACGGGCAAGGCACGCCCGGCGAGGACAACGAGGATGCGGCGGAGACCGCCACGCCTGTGCCCGAGGGCTATCGCAGGCGAATGGCGCTCGGCGGCGTGGACGTCAGGATATAGGCTGAGGACGCAACGACCATGTTTCTCAACGCAATCGGCAACGCGACTTCGGGTGCCGGCGCCTCGTCCGCCGCGAGCGGGCGGATCGCCGACGACTTCGACGCTTTCCTCCTGCTGCTCACCACGCAGCTGAAGCACCAGAACCCGCTCGATCCGCTCGACACCAACCAGTTCACCCAGCAGCTCGTTCAGTTCGCCGGCGTCGAGCAGTCGATCGCCACCAACAAGAACCTCGAGCAGCTCGTTCAGGTGAACGCCGCCAGCGCGGCGACCGCCGCGGCCAGCTTCATAGGCATGCGCGTGACGGTGGAGTCCACCGCGACCACGCTGGCCAACGGCGGTGCGGAATGGACCTACAAGTCCAACCGCGAGGCGCCGACCGCCACCTTCACCATCCGCGACGATCAGGGCAACAAGGTCTATGAGGAAGATCGCCCAATCGGCCCCGGCCGCGGCGTCTTCAAGTGGAACGGCCGCAACTCCTCCGGGCAGGCCGCTCCGGACGGCGTATATCGGCTGAGTGTGGCGGCCAAGGACGCCAACGGCGAGACCGTCAACGTCGCCATAGAGGTCAGCGCCGAGATCGACGGCATCGACTTCTCGGGCAGCGAGCCGATCCTCCTCGTAGGCGACAAGGGCATTCCCCTGAGCGAGATCCGCTCCGTCACGTCGCCCTGAGGGATGCGTCGAATTTGTCTCAAATTGAAGCTATCATGCGGAAATTGTTAAGAGATTGCTGACCAATCGCTTAGGCAATTCTTAAGCGCCGGGGGGTAGTCTCCGCACTCGTGTAGGTCAGACGAGTGTGTGAGAGTACCTATGACCGAGCATTATCGGCCGCGGGCGAAATACGTGATCGGACCCGATGGGAGTCCGCTGACGATCGCCGATTTGCCGCCGAAGAACACCAAGCGTTGGGTGATCCGCCGCAAGGCGGAGGTGGTGGCGGCCGTTCGCGGCGGGCTCCTCAGTCTGGAGGAAGCCTGCGAGCGATATACCCTTACGGTCGAGGAGTTTCTGGGCTGGCAGCAGTCGATCGACCGGTACGGCCTGCCCGGCCTGCGCGCCACGCGCGTCCAGCAGTATAGGCAGTAGCCGGCCCCGCGCCCTCCGCCGAATTCGGCAAATCGAGACGCCGGCCCCCGTGGCCGGCGTTTTGCGTCGGCCCCTGGCCCGGTCCAGGGCCGTCCCGCCGTATCGCCTCGTCTCCCGCCGATTTCGATCCCGTCCCGCATCGGGCCGTCTCGCCGGGCGCGAAACCGCGCCGTTAATCTCTTGTTTACGATGGCGGTGGGAAATTCTTGCCGGGTTGCACGGCGGGATTCGCCGTTCGGCCGGCGTCCGGTTCGGGGGCGCGTGACGACAGGCGGGGCAAGGGGCTAGGCGTGGAGGGTGCGGCACAGTTCGTGAGGTCGATGGGCGCTGCCCGCCTCGCCGCGATGGGCGCCGTCGCCGCAACGCTGATCGGCATCTTCGCCGTCATCATCATGCGGCTGACCACGCCCACCATGGTCCCGCTCTACACCGACCTCGCCTTCTCCGATTCCGCCTCCATCATCCGCGAGCTGGAGAGCCGCAGCGTCCCGTTCGAGCTGCGCCGCGACGGCTCGGTCGTGATGGTGCCCCAGGAGCAGGTGCTGCGCCTGCGCATGGACCTCGCCGCCAGCGGCCTGCCGTCGGGCGGCTCCATCGGCTACGAGATCTTCGACCGCGGCGAGACGCTCGGCGCCACCAGCTTCGTGCAGAACGTCAACCACATCCGCGCGCTCGAAGGCGAGCTGTCGCGCACGATCCGCACCATCGATCGAGTCGGCGCCGTGCGCGTCCATCTCGTCATCCCCGAGCGCCAGCTCTTCACGCGCGACCGTCCGGAACCCTCCGCCTCCATCGTGCTGCAGGTCGCGCGGCGAGCTGGAAGCCGCCCAGATCCGCTCGATCCAGCATCTCGTGGCCGCCGCGGTGCAAGGGCTCACGCCCGGCCGCGTCTCGGTCGTCGACGAGGGCGGCCGCCTCCTGGCCGACGGTCGCGGCAACGAGTCGCCGGGCTCGGCCCACATGCTCGACGAGCGCCGCATCGGCATCGAGAACCGTATGCGTTCCCAGATCGAGGACATCCTCGCGAGCGTCGTCGGCCGCGACCGCGTCCGCGTACAGGTCGCCGCCGAGCTCGACTTCAACCGGATCACCCAGACGGCCGATTCATTCGACCCCGAAAGCCGCGTCCTGCGCTCCAGCCAGACGCGCGAGGAGGAGGCCTCGTCCTCCGATGCCGGCAATGACGGCGTCACCGTCGGCAACGAACTGCCCGACGCCAACATCACCGACGGCACCGGCGGCATGCAGGAGGCCTCGACCCGCCTCGAGGAGGTCCTGAACTACGAGATTCCGCGCACGACGACGACCGAGACGATCGAGGCCGGCCGCATGCGTCGGCTCACCGTCGCCGTCGTGGTCGACGGCATCTACACGCGCAACGGCGATGGCGACATCGTCTACGAGCCGCGCACCCAGGAGCAGCTCGACCGCATCGCCGCCCTGGTGCGTTCCTCCATCGGCTTCGACGAGGCGCGCGGCGATTCCGTCGAGGTCGCCAACCTCCGCTTCGTCGAGGCGCCGCAGATGCTGGCGACGCCCGAGCCGGAATCGATCGATTCCCTCCTTCACCTCCGCCGACCTGATGCGTTTCGCCGAGCTGGCGGTCCTCGCGCTGCTCGGCCTGATCGTCACCTGGTTCGTCGCCCGGCCGCTCGTCCGCCGCGTGCTCGCCGGCGACGAGACCCCCGCCCTGCCCGCGCCGTCCGGCGAGGCGCAGCTCGCTCTGGAAGGCGGCGAGGGCGTGCCCCAGCTCACCGGGCCGCAGCCCACGTCCGCCACCAACGAGGCCATCGAGCTGGCGCAGATCGCCGGCGAGGTACAGGCCTCCTCGCTCAAGCGGGTCGGCGATCTCATACACGACAACCCGAACGAGGCCGTCACCATCATCCGCAACTGGATTCACGAGCCGGCGTGATGGCGAGAGAACCCGAACCCGCCGCCCTCCCCGTGGTCCAGCCCATGAGCCTGTCGGACCTGTCGGGGCCCGACCGCGCCGCGGTTCTCCTCCTCGCGCTCGGCCGCGAGCACGGAGACGTCGTGTGGAAGTCCCTCGACGAGGAGGAGATCCGGCTGATCTCGCTGTCGATGGCGCGGCTCGGCAAGGTGAAGGCCGAGCTCATCGAGAAGCTGATGGTCGAGTTCGTCCTCGACATGGGCCACGCCGGCGCGCTCGTCGGCAACTACAATTCCACCGAGCGCCTGCTTCAGCAGTTCCTGCCGGCCGACCGCGTCGACGTCATCATGGAGGAGATCCGCGGGCCGGCCGGCCGCAACATGTGGGAGAAGCTCTCCAACGTGCAGGAGGACGTGCTCGCCAACTACCTCAAGAACGAATACCCGCAGACCATCGCCGTCGTGCTGTCCAAGATCGCGACCGAGCATGCCGCCCGCGTGCTGGCGGTCCTGCCCGAGGAGCTGGCGATGGACGTCGTCAGCGCATGCTGCGCTCGAACCCGTGCAGAAGGAAATCCTCGAAAAGATCGAGCAGACGCTGCGCACCGAGTTCATGTCGACGCTCGCCAGACCAAGCGCCGCGACAGCCACGAGCAGATGGCCGAGATCTTCAACTCCTTCGACCGCCAGACCGAGGCGCGCTTCATCACCGCGCTCGAGGAGGACAACCGCGACGCCGCCGAGCGCATCAAGGCGCTGATGTTCACCTTCGAGGATCTGACGCGGCTCGACTCCGCAGCGCATCCAGACGCTGCTGCGGCAGATGGACAAGGAGGAGCTCGCCCTGGCGCTCAAGGGCGCCAACGAGCAGGTCAAGGAGTTCTTCTTCTCCAACATGTCGCAGCGCGCCGGCAAGCATGCTCAAGGACGACATGGAGGCCATGGGCCCCGTGCGCCTCAAGGACGTCGACGAGGCGCAGGGCCGCATGGTCGACTCGCCAAGGACCTCGCGGCCAGGGGCGAGATCATGATCACCAAGAACCGCGGCGACGAGGAGATGATCTACTGACTGGACGAGGCCGGCACGGACACGAATCGGCGATGCCGGCGAGTATCACCTTCGACCTCGACCTCGCGCCAGGTCGAGCAGGACGACGCAGCGGCCGCCGTCCACCGCCGGACCGCATGACGCGGCGCTGGAATCGCGCGGCGCGAAGGCCGATGCGGCCGGCGTCGCCGAGGGCCGCAAGGCCGCCGCCGAGGCAGCAGGCCACACGCCGCGTCGCCGCAGCTCGAGCGCATCGCCAGGGCGCGCCGAAGCTGACCGCCGCGCTCGAGGACGCCAGCAGCGATGCCGCCGGCGCGGAAGCCGTCCGACCTGGCTGCTCGCCTTGCGCGGAAGCTCGCCGCCGGCCCTCATCGCCCGCGCAGCCGCCGGCCGAGATCGAGGCGCTCGTCGCCGAATGCCTGCGTGGACCTGCGCGACGCGCCGCATCTCGTCATCCGCTGCCATCCGCGACTCGCCGACGCGTCCTGCGAGATCGGCTCGACCGGCTGACGCCGGAGCACCGGCTTCACCGGCCGGCTCGTCGTCATCGGCGATCCCGACATCCGCTGCCGGCGACGGCCGCCTCGAATGGGCCGACGGCGGCCTCGTCCGCGACAGCGCGCCGCATCGCCACGGCGCATCGACGAGACGATCGCGCCGCTATCTTGCACGCGCCACGACGGCCGATCCGAAGGAACGCGACAATGGCGACGAACAGTAGCCTCCGTTCGAGAGCCTCGACGGCGGCACCGGCGTGACGGACACCGCGTCCGCCGACGATGGCCGACGAGGCCGACGAGCGAGACCCCGCGCTCGGCCGCCGACCTCGAAGCCGTGTTCGACGTGCCGGTCCGCATCTCGGTCGTCCTCGGCCGCACCCGGATCCGGTCGCCGAGCTGCTCAAGATGGATGTCGGCACCGTGGTCGAGCTCGACCGCCAGGTCGGCGAAGCCGTCGAGATCTACGTCAACGACCGCCTCGTGGCGCGCGGCGAGATCGTGCTGGTCGAGGACCGGCTCGGCGTCACCATGACCGAAATCATCAAGCACGACCGCGCCTAACGATCGGCCGCGCGAGAACAGGAGGACGGACCATGCGGCTGCTGATCATCGGAGCCCTCGAGAGGCCAGCTCACCGAAGCCACCAAGTCGCCATGGACGGCGGCGCCAAGGTCGCCCATGCGCCACGCATCGAGATCGCGCTTGCGAGCGCTGCGCGCCGGCACGCGGCGCCGACCTGCTGCTGGTCGATGTGATGGTCGACATCCCCGGCCTGATCGCCGCGCTCGAAGCCGAGCGCATCCATCGTTCCGGTCGTCGCCTGCGGCACCGAGACCAATGCCGCCGCCGCCGTCAACGCCATCCGCGCCGGCGCCAAGGAATACATCCCCCTGCCGCCCGACGCCGAGCTGATCGCCGCCGTGATCGCCGCCGTGGCCGCGAGAAGCCAGCGACTTCCTCTTCCGCGACCCGGCCATGGCGCGCGTCGTCAAGCTCGCCGACCAGATCGCCCCGTCCGACGCCAGCGTGCTGATCACCGGCGAGAGCGGCACCGGCAAGGAGGTGATGGCCAAGTACCTCCACGCCCAGTCGAGCCGCGCCGACACGCCCTTCATCTCGATCAACTGCGCCGCCATCCCCGAGGACCTGCTCGAAAGCGAGCTGTTCGGCCACGAGAAGGGCGCCTTCACCGGCGCCGTCGCCCGCCGCATCGGCAAGTTCGAGGAAGCCAACGGCGGCACGCTGCTGCTCGACGAAATCTCGCGAGATGGATGTCCGCCTGCAGGCCAAGCTCCTGCGCGCCATCCAGGAGCGCGTGATCGACCGCGTCGGCGGCAGCAAGCCCGGTGCCGGTCGATATCCGCATCCTCGCGACCTCCAACCGCAACCTCGCCGAGGCCGTGCGCGCAGGGCACCTTCCGCGAGGACCTGCTGTTCCGCCTCAACGTCGTCAACCTCAAGCTCCCGCCGCTGCGCGAGCGCCCGGGCGACATCGCTCGCGCTCGCCGACCACTTCGTCGCCAAATATGCCGAGGCCAACGGCGTCGGCCGCGCGCGCGCTCTCGCGCCGAAGCCCGCGACGCACTGCTCACGCGCGCCGCTGGCCCGGCAACGTGCGCGAGCTCGAGAACACGCTGCACCGCGCCGTGCTGCTCGTCGGGCGGCGACGAGATCGGCCCCGACGCCATCGCCATGCCCGACGGCACCGGCCTCGGCGAGATGCTGGCGCACGCCGCGATACGCCTGCGACGCAGGCCGCGCAGACCGCCGAGACGGTCACCCGCGCGCTTGGTCGGCCGCACCGTCGCCGACGTCGAGCGCGACCTGATCCTCGACACCCTCGACCACGTGCCTGGGCAACCGCACCCATGCCGCCAACATCCTCGGCATCTCGATCCGCACGCTGCGCAACAAGCTCAACCAGTACACCGACGAAGGCATCGCGTCCCCGCCCCCGGCGAACCGCGTGACGCTGCCGCATGAGCGGATCGGCGTCCCCTCACCCCCGCTCGACGGAGCGTCGGCCAGCCCTGAGTGCGGCAGGTCACGCACCGCCTGCTGGTCACGCACGCGGCGCACGCGTCCGCCGGCGTGCCCCGCTAGCGGCATCCGGAGGCTTCTGACATGACCGACGTCCCCGCGCCACGCCGTTCAGGGTCGGGCCTGCCGCTTCGGCGCCATGCTGGCTGCGCCTCGGCCGGCGACATCGGCGCTGGCGCATCGGCGTCATGGCGATCATCGTCGTCCTGATCCTGCCGCTGCCGCCGCTGCTGCTCGACATGCTGCTGGCGATCTCGATCGTCTTCTCGGTGCTGATCCTGATGACGGCGCTGTTCATCCAGACGCCGCTCGAATTCTCGTCCTTCCCGACGGTGCTGCTGATCGCCGACCATGCTGCGGCTGGCGCTCAACCTCGCCACCACGCGCCTGATCCTCGCCGACGGCCACACCGGCACCGATGCCGCCGGCCACGTCATCGAGGCCTTCGGCAATTTCGTCATGCGCGGCAATTTCGTCATCGGCATCGTCGTCTTCGCGATCCTGGTGATCGTCAACTTCATCGTCATCACCAAGGGCTCGGGCCGCATCGCCGAAGTCGCGGCGCGCTTCAACCTCGACGCCATGCCCGGCAAGCAGATGGCGATCGACGCCGACCTCTCGGCCGGCCTGATCGACGAGAACGACGGCCAGGAAGCGCCGCGCAGAAGCTCGAGGGCGAAAGCGCCTTCTTCGGCAACATGGACGGCGCCATCGAAGTTCGTGCGCGGCGACGCCATCGCCGGCCTGCTCATCACCTTCATCAACATCATCGCCGGCATGATCATCGGCATGATGCAGGAGGGGCTGACGCTTCGAGGAAGCCGGCAACAACTACACGCTGCTGACCGTCGGCGACGGCCTCGTCAGCCAGATCCCGGCGCTGATCGTCTCGACCGCCGCGGGCCTCCTCGTCTCCAAGGCCGGCGTCACCGGCTCGGCCGACAAGGCGCTGGTCGACCAGTTCACCGGCTACCCCAAGGCGCTCGGCATGTCGGCCGCGTGATGGGCGTCGATGGCGCTGCTGCCGGGCATGCCGATCCTGCCCTTCCTCGCGCTCGCCGGCGGCGTCGGCTATCTCGCCTGTCGCGCTCGACAAGGCGCAAGGCCGCGACGGTGCAGGCCGAGGCGCCGCGGCCGCAGGCCGCGCAGACCGCCGCCGCCGGCGCCGCGCCGACGAAGCCCGATCACCGACAGCCTCAAGATCGACGAGCTCAAGCTCGAGCTCGGCTATGGCCTGCTGCCGCTGGTCAAGGAAGACGACACCGGCACCGACCGGCTGACCGAGCAGATCAAGGCGCTGCGCCGCCAGCTCGCGACCGAACTCGGCTTCGTCATGCCGCCGGTGCGCATCCTCGACAACATGCAGCTCGAGCCCAACGACTACAAGGTCAAGATCAAGGAGGTCGAAGCCGGCCACGGCCAGATCTATGCCAACCAGCTCATGGTCATGGACCCGATGGGCAAGCGAGATCACCTGCCCGGCCACCACACCACCGAGCCGACCTTCGGCCTGCCCGCCACCTGGATCGAGCCGGCGCTGCGCGACGAGGCCGAGCTGCGGGGCTACTCGATCATCGATCCCTCGACGGTGATCTCGACCCACCTGACCGAAGTGCTCAAGGCCAACGTCGCCGACCTCCTGAGCTATGCCAACGTCCAGTCGCTGCTCGACGGGCTCACCAAGGACCAGCAGAAGCTGGTCGAGGACATCGTGCCCGGCCAGATCTCGGTCTCGGGCATCCAGCGCGTGCTGCAGACGCTGCTCACCGAGCGCATCTCGATCCGCGACCTGCCGACCATCCTCGAAGGCATCGCCGAGGTCGCCGGCGCCGGCCGCACCGCCACAGGATCGCCGAGCACGTGCGCTCGCGCCTCGCCCGCCAGATCTGCGCCGCCAATCTCGGGCCCGACGGCAACCTGCCGCTGCTCACGCTGTCGCCGCAATGGGAGCGCGATTTCGCCGAAGCCATGGTCGGCGACGGCGACGACCGCCACCTCGCCATGGCGCCCTCGCAAGCTGCAGCAGTTCATCGCCGCGGTCCGCGAGGCCTTCGAGAACGCCGCGCAGCAGGGCGAAATCCCGGTGCTCATCACCTCGCCCGGCATCCGCCCCCACGTCCGCGCCATCATCGAGCGCTTCCGCCCCCAGACGGTGGTGATGAGCCAGAACGAGGTCCACCCGCGCGTCAGGCTGAAGACGATCGGAAGCGTCTGACGGGCTCGCGCGGGGGGCGCCAATCTGCTAGGAGCCCGCGCGGCGAGGTGCGACGGGCGATGGCGGGCGGCTTCTCACTTCAGGCGGCTTGGGCGGGGACGCTGGCGGCAATCGTCGGCTTCACGAGTTCCTTTCCGGTCGTGCTCGAGGGATTGCGAGCGGTCGGCGCGACGAGCACACAGGCCGCGTCTGGCCTGATGGCGCTCTCGGTCGCGCTGGGCCTGTGCAGCCTAGTCCTGAGCCTGTGGACACGGATGCCCGTCACCGCCGCATGGTCGACGCCGGGCGCTGCGCTCCTCGTCGCCTCGGGCGTCCAGGCCGGTGGCTTCGCAACGGCGGTCGGCGCCTTCGTGATCGCGGGTCTGCTCGTGTGCCTCGCCGCCTTGTGGCATCCGCTGGGGCGCATGGTGTCGGCCATTCCCTCGGCCATCGCCAACGCGATGCTCGCCGGCGTCCTGTTCGGCCTCTGCATCGCCCCGGTGGCCGCGATCGTCGAGATGCCGTTGGCGGCGCTCTCGATCGTTACCGCATGGGCCGTGGTCGCCCGATTCAACCGTCTGCTCGCCGTGCCCGCGGCCGTCATCGTCGCCATCGGCTTCGTCGCGGCAACCGCTCCGGCAGGCTCCGGTACCCTCGCATGGTGGCCGCAGCCCGAGTTCGTGGCTCCGGTCTTCACGTTACCGGCGGCCATCGGCATCGCGGTACCGCTGTTTCTCGTCACCATGGCCTCGCAGAATATTCCCGGTCTCGCCGTCCTCAATGCCAACGGCTACCGCCCTCCCACCGGTCCGCTTCTCGCCATGACGGGACTGTCGAGCGTAGCCGCCGCGCCGTTCGGCGGACACGCCGTCAACCTGGCGGCGATCACCGCGGCGATCTGCGCCGGCGAGGATGCCCAGCCCGATCCGGCGCGGCGCTACTGGGCAGGGGTGGCGGGCGGTACCGTCTATCTCGTCCTCGGCCCCTTCGTCGGCGCGATGAGCGCATGGATCGCCGGCGCGTCACCGGTGCTGATAGCCGCCGGGGCCGGCCTCGCCCTGTTAGGCCCCTTCGCCGGCGCGGTCGCCGCCGCCATGGTCGATCCAGCGGACAGGGAAGCCGCCGTGGTGACATTCATCGTCACGGCGTCGGGCATCAGCTTCTTCGGCATCGGAGGCGCGTTCTGGGGTCTTCTCGCGGGCGGGGCGATTTACGCGCTCTCGCGTTGGTCAAGGGCACGAGCCTGAGGACTTGCCGCGCGACCGCGTCGGGGGTAAGGCCGCCTGATGACCGAATTCTCTCGTGATGGCTACACCGACGTCCCGTCCGGCAGCCTCGCCACCGTGGCCACCTTCCTCCAGATGCTCGCGCCGCCGCCGACGCGCGCGGTGCCGGACCTGCCACGGCTGGAGCTTCGACGGGACGCGACGGCCGACCTCGCCGCCTACCGCGACCTCTTCCGCCGTATCGGCGAACCGTGGCTGTGGACTTCCCGGCTGAGGATGCCCGACCCCGAGCTCGCGTCGATCCTCACCGACCGCGCCGTAGAGATATTTGTCGCCGTTCGCGACGGCGAGCCGGCCGGCCTTCTGGAACTCGATTTCCGTATTCCCGGCGAGGTCGAGCTGGCCTTCTTCGGCCTGGTCCCGGAAGCCGTCGGCACCGGCGCGGGCCGCTGGCTCATGGACCATGCGCTGCGGCTGGCATGGCGTGAGGGCATCACCCGCGTCTGGGTCCACACCTGCACCATCGACCATCCGGCCGCGCTGGCCTTCTATGTCCGCTCCGGTTTCGTGCCGTACGCGCGCAAGGTCGAGTGCTTCCCCGACCCCCGCCTGGCGGGTCTCCTCTCGCGCGACGCCGCACCCCACGTGCCACTCATCGAGAGCTGACGGGCACCAGGTCGGCGAACACGAACCCGTCGCGCTCCACGACCTCGCCCGCCTCGACCTCGACCGGCCGGTCGAACATCGGCCCACCCACGACGCAGGTGTGGAACTCGCCGTTCTCCGCGCAAGGATCGACGCCGTCGGGCAACGCGTCGAGCAACGCCGCGTCGAACCGCGCCCCGGCAAGCGAGCGGTCGACCCTGGACGGATCGAGACACACGACGCGCGCGTCGATACCCTCTGCGATCATGTCCCGGGCAAGCCCGGCAGTCGGCCGCCCCCAGAGTGGAAAGACTGGCGTCAGCCCGGTTCCTTCGAGCCGCGCCTCCCGATAGCTCCGGACATCCTCCAGGAACAGGTCGCCGAATACGATATGGGTGATGCCGTCCGCGACCGCGTCGTCGACGAAGCGCCCCATCGCCGCCTCGTAGACCTCGTTGGGACAGGGCCAGGGGATGTCGACGATCCGCAGCGGCAGTCCGGCCGCCTGGGCCTGCCGCTCGATCAGCTCGAGCCGCGTCCCGTGCATCGAGGCGCGCGAGAAGGTTCCTGTGATGGTGGTGAAGAGCCCTGCGACCTCGAACTCGCCCGCCTGCCGCACCGCGTGCAACGCATAGGCGGCGTCTTTCCCCGTGCTCCAGGAAATCAAGGCCCTGCCGCGCCGCCCGGCAACCATCTCGCTCTCCCAATTCCGATGCCTCGCGAAGCTAGCCGCCCGCGCGACCTCCTCGCAACCGGAGTGTGGCGATATTGCCGCGCGCCTCCACAATACGCGGCACCGGTGCTATCGCCGGTTGTCTTGACCGATCTGATCCGTCACGATTCCCGGCACGTAAATCCAGTTCCGGCCCGCATGGGCCTTTCGTTCAGGAAATCCCGCCCATGCGCCGCTCAGCAGCAGCCGTCCTCGCCGCATCCATTGCCGCGGCATCTCCCGCACTCGCGCAGGAACCGATGCCCGCCGGGCCGAATCCAGGCGTCGACCTGTCCCTGCGTCTCGGCATAGGCGGCAAGGTCGCGCCCGACTACGAGGGCTCCGACGACTACGAACTGAAGCCCTGGCCGATCTTTTCACTCGAGTTCCTCAGGTTGCCGGGCATCGGCGAGTTCGGCGGCCCGAGCACCGGATTTTCGATCGGACCGTCCTTCAATTTCGTCGGAGAGCGCAAGGAGACCGACAATCCCGCGCTCATCGGGCTCGGCAACGTCAGCGCCGCGGTCGAACTTGGCGCGAGGATCGGATTCGAGACCGAGATCGTCGAGGCTTTCGCCGCGTTGCGCCATGGTATCGGCGGGCATCACGGCATCGTCGGCGATCTCGGCGTCAACGCGATCCTGCGCCCGATGGACCGGTTGGAGGTCCGCGCCGGCCCTCGCGCGAGCTTCGCCGACGGCGAGTATTTCAACACCTACTTTTCCGTGACACCGGCTCAGTCGGCCGCCTCCGGCCTTCCCGCCTTCGACGCCGGCAGCGGCTTCAAGTCGGTCGGCCTCGAAGCCGAGGTTACCTATGACTTCACCGACCACTGGCGCGGCCACCTCGGGGCTGGATGGGACCGGCTCGTCGGCGATGCCGCCAACTCGCCCATCGTCATGGCGGCCGGCGACGAGAACCAGTTCCATGTCGGCCTGGGCGTGAGCTACCGGTTCGATCTCGACCTCTTCAACTAAGCTTACCCACATTGCGCGTCTGCCTCGCGGCCAATAATCTCGCCTCGCCTCGACAGGGAGACGGGCGGCGATGGCGACGGGAACCCAGCATTCGGCCGACGATCCGCGCAACGCCGGCATCCTGATTTCCGTCAACGGCTCGCTGGTTCCACGCGACAAGGCGGTCGTCTCCGTCTTCAATTCCGGCTTCGTGCTTGGCGACGGGGTCTGGGAAGGCCTGCGCGTCGTCGAAGGCGGCATCGCTTTCCTTGATGCCCATCTCGACAGGCTCTTTGAGGGTGCCAGGGCCATCGACATGGACATCGGCCTGACGCGGGAAGGACTGGCCGCCCGCGTCTTCGACTGCCTCGATGCCAACGGCATGACCGACGGCGCCCATGTCCGCCTCATGGTGACGCGCGGCGTCAAGTCGACACCCTACCAGGATCCGCGCGTTACGATCGGCCCGGCCACCATCGTCGTCATCCCCGAATACAAGACCGCATCGCCGGACGTGAAGGCGCGCGGGATCACTCTCTTCACCGTGCATGTCCGGCGCACCGCCCCCGACATGCAGGACCAGAAGCTCAACAGCCACTCCAAGCTCAACTGCATTCTCGCCTGCATCCAGGCCTCCAAGGCCGGCGCCGACGAGGCGCTGATGCTCGATCCCGACGGCGCGGTCGCGACCTGCAACTCCACGCACTTCTTCATCGTGCGCAAAGGAGAGGTCTGGACCTCTGACGGCCTCTATTGTCTCGGCGGCATCACGCGGGCGAACGTGTTGCGGCTTTGCCGGGACAATGGCATTCCGGCCGTCGAGAAGCGGTTCTCGCTGACCGATGTCTACGGTGCCGACGAGGCCTTCGTCACAGGCACCTTCGCCGGCCTGACACCTGTCGCTGAGGTCGACGGCCGAGGGATCGGAGCACCGCCTGCCGATGGCAGCCGCGCAGGGCCGGTCACGCGCCGCCTCAGCGACCTGTATGCCGACCTCGCTCGCGCCAAATCCGTGCGCCCAACCTGACGGGAGAGACCATGTCCGACCAGATCGATATCACCCTCGAGGACAACGGCTCCAAGGGCCGCTATGTCGCCCGCATCGCCGGCTTCCCGGAGGCGGAGATGACGTTCTCCCGCGTCAGCCCCAGCCGGATCATCGTCGACCATACCGGCGTCCCGGACGAGCTGCGCGGCAAGGGCGTCGGCCAGGCGCTGGTGAAGAACCTCGTCGAGGACGCCCGTGCCCGCGGCTTCAAGGTCATCCCGCTCTGCCCCTTCACGAAGGCGCAGCTCGAACGTCATCCCGAATGGCAGGACATCGTCAGCAGATGACCTGCCCCGTCCGCATCGCCATGTGGTCGGGCCCCCGTAATATCTCGACGGCGATGATGCGCGCCTTCGAGAACCGGCCCGACACCGTGGTGTGGGACGAACCCTTCTACGCCGCATACCTGCAGCTCAGCGGCATCGATCACCCGATGCGCGACGAGGTGATCGCCGCCGGCGAACCCGACTGGCGCTGCGTGGCTGACCGGCTGCTCGAACCGCTGCCCGCCGGAGCGGCCATTCAGTACCAGAAGCACATGACGCATCACATGCTGCCGCAGATCGGCCGCGACTGGATCCTCGGCGTCACGAATGCCTTCCTGATCCGCAGGCCGGAGAACGTGCTCGCGTCATATGTGAGGAAGCGTGAGGCCGTGACTCTGGACGACATCGGCTTCATGCAGCAGGGCGAGCTCTTCGACCGGATCTCCGATCTGACCGGCGAGGCCCCGCCCGTCGTTGACGCGCGCGACGTTCTGGAGACCCCGGAGGAACTTCTGTCCGCGCTGTGCGGGGCGGTCGGGATCGCCTTCGACGAGGCGATGCTGAGCTGGCCGCCGGGCCTGCGCGAGAGCGACGGCATATGGGCGCACCATTGGTACCAGTCGGTCGCGGCTTCCACCCGCTTCCAGAAGCCGGGCCCCGACGTCGACAGCCTGCCTTCACATCTCTTGCACATCGCCGACGCGGCACGGCCGGTCTACGAGCGGCTCCGTGCGCACCGGTTGCGGGCTGACACGTAGTCGGAAGGATCGGGGCTTTGCCGTCCCGGCGGGTGTATCCCGCCCTTACCCGGTCCGCAGGTGCATCTGCAGGCCGATCGCGTCGAGCTCGCTCTGTGAGCGGCGCTGCTCTTCCTGCCGCTCGGCGGTCATGTTGCGCTCCTCGAGCAGTTCCACCTTCTTCAGGTCCTCGAAGGCTTCGGCCAGGACCGCCTGAGCGGCCGCGAGCTGCTCCTTGAGCCCGTCCGCCGACTGGCGCAGGTTGTCCCGGCGAACCATCGCCGCCTTGGCGAAGGTCGGATAGGCGAAATGCGTGATGTCGTGGACGCCGACGCGGGTCTGCTCTTCGACGATCTGGCGCTCCAGCTCGTCGGCCATACGTTCGAAATCGGCGACCATTGTTTCAATCTGGGTCACCTGGCGACGTTTTTCGTCGACCTGGAACCGTTTGATACGGATGAGGTTCTCGCGCGACTTCATGAGTTCGTGACTCCCATGGGTTTGAGCGGCTTCCACGGCCTCACCAGACACAATCCGTGCCAACTGCTCGTACCCCTCGTTAATCGTGGTCGTCTCGAAGCGCCCCTGCGCCAGGAAGGCTTCGAGCGCCTCGTGCCGTTCGATCGCCTCGTCCACCATCGGATCCGACCCGCGCCGGTAGGCGCCGAGGCGGATCAACTCCTCCATGTCCGCGAAGGTCGCCATGAGGCGGCGGGCCTTGTGGATGGCGGGCAGGTAGTCGGGATCGGCCGACCTGGGCATCGTACGCGAAACGGATTTCAAAACGTTAATGGCGGGGAATCTTCCGCGCTCCGCGACCGACCTTTCCATGACGATGTGGCCGTCCACGATCGCCCGGACCGCGTCCGATACAGGTTCGTTGTGGTCGTCGCCCTCGACGAGCACGGTAAAGAGCCCCGTGATCGATCCCGCCCCCGTTCCCGGACCGGCCCGCTCAAGGAGCCTGGGAAGCTCCGAGAACACGGTAGGGGTATATCCCTTGGCCGTCGGCGGCTCCCCGCCGGCGAGCCCGATCTCCCGCTGCGACATGGCGAAGCGCGTAATCGAATCCATCAGGCAAAGGACATCGTCGCCCTCGTCGCGGAAATGCTCGGCCAGCGTCATCGTGAGCCATGCCGCCTGCCGGCGCATCAGCGCCGTCTCGTCCGAGGTCGCCACCACGACCACGGCCCGCGCCAGGCCCTCGGGTCCGAGATCGTCCTCGATGAACTCCTGCACCTCCCGCCCGCGCTCGCCGATCAGGCCGATCACAGCGACGTCGGAGCCGGAATTCCGCGCCAGCATCGAGAACAGCACGGACTTGCCGACGCCCGAGCCGGCGAAGATGCCCATCCGCTGGCCCTTGCAGCAGGTCAGGAACGTGTTGAGCGCACGCACGCCGAGTTCGATCGGCGCGCCTACCCGCGACCGCGCGTGTGCCGGAGGTGGCGCGGCGCGCAGGTGGCGGGACACTCCGCCCGGAGGCAGCGGACCCTTGCCGTCGATGGGCATGCCCCGCGCATCCACGACCCGGCCAAGCCATCCCCTCGACGGGCGGACCGCGGCCTCCTCGGCGACAAGCACGGCGCGGCATCCCATTCGGACGCCCTCGAGGTGGGAGAAGGGCATGCAGATCGCCCGATCGTCGCGGAAGCCGACCACCTCGCACTCGACGGTGGAACTCCCCGCGTCGTCGATGCGCACGCGCGAACCGATGCGCATGGCGTGTACGGGACCGGCGATCTCCACCAGCAGTCCCTGCACCGCCGCGACACGGCCATAGGTTTCGATTTCGGGAAGCGCGAGGATTTCCTCGGTCAGTGCCCTCAACCTGTCGCCCCCGCTCCCCTCGCCTGCCGGCACGTAACAATTCGTTTACGGCTCCTGTAAATACTCTGTCAGGAACCTGTTAAGGGCCCGTAAACCACCCGCGGACGGCAGGTCGGGTCGTTGAAGGGATGAGTCTGAAGAATCGGTTAGCCAACTTTCTTAATCTGGATTCGAAGCTCCGGATTTTGAGAATTCCATGCGGAGTCTCAATGAACTGAGGGGATTCGTGGAAGCGGAGGCCCAAAGTCTTGGTTGACGGAAATCATGTTTTGTTAACCATTGGGGCGTAGTTTTCCGATTCGCGTGAACCAGTAGGTGTGACGGTCGCGGCCGGGGGTTCGGCCGCGCCAGGCCCAGAAGAGGCATTTGGGAAGGGATTTGGGATGCGAGTTCTGCTGATCGAGGACGACGGCGCGACCGCACAGAGCATCGAACTGATGCTCAAATCGGAAAGCTTCAACGTCTACACCACTGATCTGGGCGAAGAGGGCATCGATCTCGGCAAGCTCTATGACTACGACATCATCCTGCTCGACCTGAACCTTCCCGACATGTCGGGCTACGAGGTTCTGAAGACGTTGCGGGTGTCGAAGGTCAAGACGCCAATTCTGATCCTCTCCGGCCTCGCCGGGATCGAGGACAAGGTGCGCGGCCTCGGCTTCGGCGCCGACGACTACATGACCAAGCCGTTCCACAAGGACGAGCTTGTTGCGCGCATCCATGCCATCGTGCGGCGCTCCAAGGGCCACGCCGAATCCGTCATCGAGACCGGCGATCTGCGCGTCAACCTCGACACCAAGACCGTCGAACGTCAGCGGCCAGCGGGTGCATCTGACGGGCAAGGAATACCAGATGCTCGAGCTGCTCTCGCTCAGGAAGGGCACCACGCTCACCAAGGAGATGTTCCTCAACCATCTCTACGGCGGCATGGACGAGCCGGAGCTGAAGATCATCGACGTCTTCATCTGCAAGCTTCGCAAGAAGCTCTCGGCGGCCACGGGCGGCAAGAACTACATCGAGACGGTATGGGGCCGCGGTTATGTGCTGCGTGATCCCGATCCGGAGCACGCGATGCCGGCCTGACGCCGGATCGAGGCGACACGAAAAGGGCCCCGTCCGCCGGACGGGGCCCTTTTCGTTTTGTCTGACTGATTTCGCTCAGAGTCCGCCGACCGCCCGGAGCATCTGGCGCCCGCCGTTGGTCCCGGCCTTACGGTAGAGCCCATGCGCTCCCGGCTCCGGCTCGAACCGGTCGCTCAGCCCCACCACGGTCTCCGCCGCCCCGAGAACGAGGTAGCCATCGGGCTCCAGGACGTCGGCGATCCGCGCCATGACCTCGACCTTGGTCGCCCGGTCGAAGTAGATCAGGACGTTTCGGCAGAACACGATGTCGAACCGGCCGAGCGCCGAATAGCTGGGCGTCAGCAGGTTGAAGACCTGCCAGCGCACCATCCGGCGGACCGCGTCGTCGACCTGCCAGGTATCCCCGGTCTGCTTGAAGTACTTCATCAGGAGCTGGATCGGCATCCCGCGCTGCACTTCGAACTGGCTGTATCCCCCGCGGGCGCCTCGCGCGGTCACCGCGGACGAAATGTCGGTCGACAGGATGTCGACCCGCCAGCCGTTCAGCCGCGTCGCTTCCTCCTTGATGACTATGCCGAGTGAGTAGGGCTCCTGTCCCGTGGATCCGGCCGCGCACCAGACCTTGATATGGCGCCGCGTGGCACGCGACTCGAGGAGACGCGGCAGCATGAGATTGCGGAAGTTGTCGAACGGCGTGCGGTCGCGGAAGAACGAGGATTCGTTCGTCGTCATGGCTTCGACGACCCGCGTCTCCAGCGCCGGATCGCGCTTCGAGGCCAGCACCGCCATCAGTTCCGACAGAGACGACAGTCCCGCCTGCCGCGCCACCGGACCGAGCCGGGATTCCACGAGGTAACCCTTGTCCGTCCCCAGGTCGAGGCCCGAGCGGGCGCGAAGAAAGTCCCGAAGGAACGCGAACTCGACCGGCGTCATCCGAGCTCTCCCCTGAGCAGCCCGGCAACGCGCGGACCGATGCGTTCCAGCGGAAGGATCGCCGCGCAGGCGCCGGCCCGCGCAGCGGCGCCCGGCATGCCCCAGACGATGCTCGTCGCCTCGTCCTGCGCGATCACGGTGCCGCCCCGCTCGGCGACGGCTACCGCTCCCGCCGAGCCGTCGCTTCCCATCCCGGTCAGCATCACGGCGAGCGTCGCGGTCGAATACAGCGCCGTCGCGCTCTGGAACAGCGGATCGACGGAGGGGCGGCAGAAATTGATCTGAGGCCCGTCGTCGAGACGGATCATGGGAGCCGAAGTATCTTCGATACGCATGTGCAGTCCGCCCGGCGCCACGTATATGCGCCCCGGAACGAGCGGTTCGCGATCCTTGCCCTCGGCGGCGGGAATACCGCTGGCACGCGCCAGATGATCCGCCAGGATGCCGGTGAATGTCGGCGGCATGTGCTGGGTGATCAGTATCGGCACCTTACGGGCGGCATCGCCGATGCCCTTGACCAGCGCCGTCAGCGCCGGCGGACCTCCAGTGGAACTGCCGATCACCAGCACCTTCGGGCGCGTACGCGAAACGGGGCGAAGACTGATATCGGCGCCAGATCCCGGCCGGGCGGCCGGGGCGCCCGCGACGCGTTGTGGGAACGCGCGGCCCCTGCCCGCCCGCCCCAGCACCTGAATCTTCTGCACGAGTTCACGGCGAAAGTCGTCCGCGCCGACCAGCCCCTGCGCCGCGTCGGGCTTGGCCACGTAGTCTCGTGCCCCGAGCGCCATGGCCCGCAGGCTTATGTCCGCATTGCGCCGTGTCAGCGTCGACGCCATGATCACGCACAGGCCGGGCTTTTTCTTCAGCAGCAACGGCAGCGCGGTCAGCCCGTCCATCTCGGGCATCTCGATGTCGAGCACCACGACATCCGGGTTGGCGGCCTCGACGGAGTCCACCGCGCCCTTTCCCGTACGCTGCGACGAGACCACGGAGATATCCGGCGATTCCGACAGCCAGCGCGTGACGAGCCCCCGCACGACGGCGGAATCGTCGACCAGCATCACCCTGACGGCAGCGCTCTCCGGCGGATGCGCGGAAGAACGGACCGGGGCGGGACTCGGCATTTGTCACTCACACACGACAGGGCAGCCGGCGCTCCTGTCGGAGCCGACGCGCGATGGAAGTCAGAGCAGACCCGTCTCGGCGAACTTCGCCTGGACGATGTCGCGGTCGAACGGCTTCATGATGTATTCGTTGGCGCCGGCCTTGATGGCGCGGGCGATTTGCGCGACGTCGTTCTCGGTGGTGCAAAACACCACCTTCGGACGGTCGCCGCTCGGCATCTTGCGGAGCTGCGAGAGAAACTCGAACCCGTCCATGACCGGCATGTTCCAGTCCAGCAGCACCGCGTCCGGCATGACCTTGCGGCAGGCGAGGATGGCCTGCTCGCCGTCCTCGGCCTCCGTCACGGAGAAGCCGAGATCCTCGAGGATACGCCTCGCGACCTTGCGAATGACGCTTGAAATCATCGACGACAAGGCACTTTTTCATGAGCCTGCCTTTCAGGGAAACCCGGCCATCGCGGCAGCCTAGCAGCCATCGCCTTCCGAAAGGTTACGCCGCGAGAATGCTATCGCCCATCTGCAGCAGACGGTCGACGTCGAGGATGATCAGGAGCGTGTGCTCCAGTCGGTAGACGCCCGCCGAAACGTAGGCCCAGCGCCGCCCGAGATTGACCGGGTTCGGCTGCAGGCCGTCGATGGGAAGCCGCAGCACCTCTCCGACCTCGTCGATGACGAGCCCGTAGGATTCGCCCTTGTGCTCGATTCCCGCCGCCATGCAGGTCGTGTCCGGCTCCCGGTCGGGCAGGTCGAGCCGGCGGCGCATGTCTATGGCGGTGACGATCCGGCCACGCATGTTGAGGACGCCTGCGATCTCCCGCAGCGCCAGCGCGACCGGGGTCATCTGCTTGGGACGGAATACGTCGTGGACCCGCTCGATCGGCAGCCCGAAAAGCTGACCGGCGACGGTGACGGTGATGTATTCGCGGGTCTGGCCGACGACCGCGTCGTCGCGTTCGATGTCACTCATGCGGCTACTCCCATCGTCCGCGCGGTCTCCTGCAGCGTCGTCAGCAGGCCGGCGCGATCGAACTTGGCTACATAGTCGTGGAAGCCGGCCTCGTGCCCCCGGGCGATCGCCGCCGGCGAGGCATGCGACGAGAGGGCGATGATCGGCAGTTGCGCGAAGCGGGGATTGCCGCGTAGCGCCTGGGCGAACTGGTATCCGTCCATCTCAGGCATCTCGATGTCGCTGATCACGACGTCGAAGCGCTCGCCGGCCTCCAGCTTCGCCAGCGCGACCGGCGCGCCCTCGCAGGCGACCACGTCGTAGCCGGCGGACTTGAGCACCGGCGCCAGCATGTTGCGGAAGAACGCGCTGTCGTCGACCAGCAGGATCCGGCAGTCACCGGCGTCGCCGACCTCCTTGCGGTGGAACCAGTCGTCGAAAGCGAGCGGCAGGTAATGGCCGACGTCGATCGACCTCCGTCGCCTTGCCGCGCACCACCGTCGAGCCGAGAACGCCCGGCTTTTCCGAGATGATCTCGATGTCGAGACGCTCCTCGACGATGTCGACGATCTCGTCGATGACGAGACCCATGGAACGGCCGCTGTCGGTGAACACGATCATCGGCTGCGAGCCTTCGGTTCGCCGCGTCACCTGGTCGTTGACGTAGACCAGCGGCATCAGGCGACCGCGATACTGGACCAGCTCGCGCCCGTTTGAGCGCTCGATGCGCTCGACCTCGATCTCCTCCAGCCGCGTGATGAGCGACAGCGGCACGGCCTTCGGTTCGGCCGAGCCGGCACGGAACAGGAGCAGCGAGACGGCTTCATCCTTGGCTTCCCCTTCGTTCTGCGCGGCGCGGCTGCGGTCGGCGGCATCGGCGGCCACGTCGGTGCGTACGGCCTGCGCGAGCCCGTTGGGGTCTATGATCATGATCACCGAGCCGTCGCCCAGGATCGTGTTGCCGGAGAACACCGATATCTCGCGCAACAGGCTCGACATCGGCTTCACGACGATCTCCTCGGTATGGAAGACGCCGTCGACCACCACCCCGAAGAGTTGCGATCCCACCTGCAGGATGACGATGAAGCCGGCCTCGTCCTCGCGCTCGGACCTTGCCTCGTCGGCCGCGCGCTTCGCCTCTTCCAGTCCCAGCACCCTCGACATGTCGACCAGGGGCAGGAGTTGGTTGCGCAGCCTGAGGACGGGCGTGTCCTGGATGTGCTCGATCCGGGTATCCGATCCCGCCTGGGTGCGCACCAGCTCCATCACCGCAATCTGCGGAATGGCGAAGCGCTGGCCGCCGGATTCGATGATCAATGCCGAGACGATGGCGAGCGTCAGCGGGATCTTGATGGTGAAGACCGTACCCTCGCCGGCCACCGAGCGCACGTCGATCGACCCGCCGATGACCTCGATGTTGGTGCGCACCACATCCATGCCGACGCCGCGGCCCGAGACGCTCGTAACCTTGTCGGCCGTCGAGAATCCGGCATTGAAGATGAAGCGGTGGATCTGCGCCTCGCTCATCTTCTCGACGTCGGCCTCGGTCGCGAGTCCGCGCTCGATCACCTTGGCCTTGATCCGGCCCGCATCCAGCCCCTTACCGTCGTCGGCCACTTCGACGATGATATGGCCGCCCTCATGATAGGCCGACAGCCGCACGGTCCCGGTCGCGGACTTGCCCACCGCCTTTCGGGCGCTGCGCGTCTCCAGACCGTGGTCGGCCGAGTTGCGCACCATGTGGGTGAGCGGATCCTTGATCAGCTCCAGCACCTGCCGGTCGAGCTCGGTATCGGCGCCGACCATCTCGAGCTCGATATCCTTGTCGAGGTCTCGGGCCAGGTCTCGCACGATCCGCGGCAGCTTCTGCCAGGCGTTGCCGATCGGCTGCATGCGCGTCTTCATGACGCCTTCCTGCAGCTCGGCCGTCACGTTGGACAGCCGCTGCAGCGGAACCTTGAACTCGAAATCCTCGTGGCGGCGGACGATCTCGAGAAGCTGGTTTCGCGTCAGCACGAGCTCGCTGACCGTCGTGATCAGGCTCTCCAGCGTATCGACGTTGACGCGGATGGACTGGGCCACGACCACGGCCTCGCCCTTGGCCGGGTCGCTCGGCTCGGCCGCAGCCGATACCGGCGCCGGCTCCGCGGCGGTGGGAACGAGGTCCTCGGGACCGGGGGTCTCCTGGAAGGCCCGCTCCAGTTCCTCGAGCGAGACCTCGCCCAGGCGCGGCTCGGCCCGCTCCAGAACGTCTATGTCGTCTATAGCGACGGTCTCCGCCTCGGCCGGAACGTCGTCCGTCGGGGCGGCGTCTTCCGTCTCTTCCGCCGCCGCCTCGAGGCGCCCGATGAGATCGGCGTCCGACCCCTGCGGCTCGGCCCCGGCTTCGGCCAGGCCGTTCAGGATTTCCTTGAGCCTGTCGATGGATTCGAGGATCAGGCTGACCGCGTCTCCGGTGACCGGGACGCCGTCGCGGAAACGGCCCATGACCGTTTCGGCGGCATGCGCCAGGGCCTCCAGTCGCGGCAGGCCGAGGAACCCGCAGGTCCCCTTGATCGTGTGTACGAGACGGAAAATGTTGTCGAGGATCTGGGCGTTGTTCGGGTCTTGTTCGAACTTCACCAGCTCGTTGTCGACGACGTCGAGACTTTCGTTAGTCTCCGTCAGGAATTCACTGACGAGATCATCCATGCGCCCCTCCGGCTTCGCGCAAGATCGCGCTGCGAGGACCCCGCAGCTTTAGTTGCAGCGAAGTCTCGCGGCCATTGGTTAATAAGCCTTGAAGCAGACGGGCTTATCCGTCAGGCGGTGCGCCGGGCAGTGATCTCTATGCCCTCGTCGAGGGCGTTGAAGCTCACCTCCATGCCGACGGAGGCGGCCAGGCGCGAGGCGTAATAGGGCTGGATGTTGTGGGCGTCGACGCGGTCCTCCGGGAAGCGACCCGCGAACACCTCGCTCGCCGTGCGCGGCACCACTGCGTTCATGCCGGTGGACACGAGCCGGAAGCTCCCGCCTTCCCCATCCGGCGACACCGAGACCGAGACCACGCCGCCGCGCGGGATCGCCTGCGCCGCGATGGTGACGAGATTGACGAGCAGCTTGACCTGGTCCTTCAGGAGGGTGTGAACCTCCTGCGTCCACTCGACCGAGACCTTCTCGCCCTCGTAGAGCCCCTGCGTGAGCCGCCGTGCCTCGTCGAGCGGAAACTGGTCGCCCGTCGCACCCATGGCACCGAAGGCCAGCCGGGCGAACTGCAGCCGAGCAGAGGCCTTCCTGGCATTGGTCTGGATGATTTCGAGCGCCATCTCGCGCATCGACTCGTCCTTCTCGTCCTCGAGCACCTCGAATCCATTGGAGATCGCACCGACGGGACTGATCACGTCGTGGCAGAGCTTGCTGCACATGAGGGCCGCGAGTTCGAGATCGCTGGGTTCGACCACTTCGCTCATCGCTCATATGTCCCTGATTCGCCCCGCCGATCGCGCGCGGAGTGTTACATTCACATGTCCGAAGCGACAAGCGCGGGCGGATTTGGGAAGTCGCGGGCGATCTGTTATGGATCCCGCCTGCCAATGCAATCTCCGGAAAATGCCCGTATGAACCAGCGACACAGGCCGGCCCGCCCGGACGACGATCTCGCGCTGCCGCTTGTCCAGATCGCCGAGCAGGCGGGACGCGCCATCATGGAACTGTATCGTCAGCCGCTGGACGTGGACCGCAAGGCCGACGAGAGCCCGGTGACGGAAGCCGACCGCCGCGCCGAGGAGATCATCCTGGAGGCGCTGTCGCGGCTGGCGCCGGGCGTTCCCGTGCTCGCAGAAGAGAGCGCGGTCGACGGACGCATCCCGGAACTGGGTGACAGGTTCTTCCTGGTCGACCCGCTCGACGGCACGCGCGAGTTCATCGGCGGAAGGGGGGAGTTCACCGTGAACGTCGCCCTCATCGAGAAAGGGCGGCCGGTTGCCGGGATCGTGCATGCGCCCGCTCTCGGCATGTACGCCGTCGCCTCCGGAAGTCAGGCGTTCGAAGCGCGCTTGGCCGAAGGCGCGGCAATCGGTGCGGCCGAGTGGTATGAGCTCCACACCCGAGCCGTTCCCGAGACCGGCCCCGTCGCGGTCGCCAGCCGCTCCCACCGTGATGCCGAGACCGACGCGTTTCTTGCCGCGCGCGGTATCCTGGATACGCGAAGCGCGGGCTCGTCGCTGAAGTTCTGGCTGGTCGCCCGGGGCGAGGCCGACGTCTATCCGCGCTTCGGCCGCACGATGGAATGGGACACGGGCGCGGGCCACGCGGTCCTGGCGGCGGCGGGTGGCGCGGTCGTTACGGTCGATGGGGCCGATCTCGCCTATGGCAAGCGTGACCGCGATTATGACAATCCCGCATTCATCGCCTGGGGCCGCCGGCCGGGCGCCTGACGCATCACCACGGCATCAGCCGCGTCCACTGGGCGGAAGCGACCTGCACGATGCCGTCCGGGTCCATCGAGAAAATCCGCTGGTTGGTCCGCGAGTGGAAGAAATAGAGCCGGTCCCTCTCCACCGCCCAGATGCGGGGATCGGCTTCCGCGAGGTAGCCTCGCGACACCGATACCGCACAGTGACCGCCGAAGGACGGCGCGTAGACATCCGGCGCCTCGAGGAACGCCGCCCGGTTTCCCTCGTTGGCGAAACGCCAGGCGACGTCGGCCCATATGGCTTCGAACCCTGCCCGGCCTTCCCGCGCACGTCCGTCGACGAAATAGGCAACGGCATCGTATCCGCCGGCGGCGAAACCGGTTACCGGGTCCGTCACGACACGGCGCGACAGCGCATGCACGACCGACGCCGGCGCGAGCAGCGCGGCCGCCAGCCCTCCAATCACCGTTCGCCTGCACACAGACACTTTATTAACCAAATCTTTGCAAGGATTCGATGGGCAGTGACGTCGATTCCGCGAAGGATCGCACGGCAGGGGTAAACGTTCGGCGAATGCGCGCGCCGGGGCGGTGCGCGGCATGGAGGATTTGAAATGGACGCAACCCGTCGCAAGGTGGTCACCGGCCTGGCGGCTCTCGCCGGCAGCGCGCTTCTGCCGCGCATCGGCAGCGCGCAGCAGGGCGGCTATCAGGACCCGAACACCTACTCTTCGGACGAGATTCTCGACGCCGGCCACCGCTTTTTCGGCTCGATCTCCAAGGGCATCGCGCAGACCGTCGAGTACCTGTTCTCGAGCCAGGGGCAGCCGAGCGGATACGTGATCGGCGAGGAAGGCGGCGGCGCCTTCGTGGCCGGCCTGCGCTACGGCGAGGGTCAGCTGCACACGAAGATGAGCGGCATGTCCAAGGTCTACTGGCAGGGCCCGTCGGTCGGCTGGGATGTCGGCGCCGACGGCGCGCGCACCATGATGCTCGCCTATAACGTCGCCGCTCCGGACCAGCTCTATCGTCGCTTCGCCGGCGTCAACGGATCGGCCTATCTCGTGGCCGGAGCGGGCGTGTCGCTGTATTCGAACGGCCACCTCACCGTCGCACCGATCCGCTCCGGCGTCGGCGCGCGCCTCGGGGTGAATCTGGGCTACCTGAAGTTCACGCCACGGGCCACCTGGAACCCGTTCTAGGTCCCGCCCGCCACTCACGCGCGTTAAACTTGCCGCGAGGTGTTGCATTCGCGCGCTGGAGTGTCGCGCTGCAACGCGCTATTTTTCGTCCGATGGGTGGGCTGGTGCCGCAGGGTTAGCCTGCGGTCGGTTGGCGCGCTGCGATGGCGGGCCGGATACGGCACAACATGATCGAGACCATAGTTGTCTTTATGCTGGGCGCTCTCGTCGCCGGCTTCGTGGCGTTGCTGGTCGCCCCGGTGCTGGGGCGGCGGCAGGCACGGCTCGCCGAAGCCAGGGTCCGCGCCTCCCTGCCCCTGTCGATGGCTGAAATCCAGGCGCAGAAGGATCTTCTGCGCGCCGACTACGCCGTCAGGCTGCGCAAGCTCGAGGTGAAGCTCGACGAGGTCAAGGCCGACGCCGCAGAGCGCCTCATCGGCATCGGCCGGCGCGACGAGCGGCTGCGCGAGAACGAGGCCGAGCTCAAGGCCCGCCGGGAGACGATCGCCGAGTTCGAGACGGAGGTCGAGCAACTCAAGGGCACGGTTCTCGGTCTTGAGCGCCAGATCGCCGATCAGGCGCAGGCGCTCCGCGACACCCAGCGCATGCTCGCCTCCACCGAGGAATCCCTGAAGCGGCGCGACGTTGAACTCGATGAGACCTCGGCACTCGCCGACACCCGCAAGGTGGAACTCGTCGCGCTTCGCACCCAGGTCGACAACCTGCACGACCGCATCGAGGACCTACGCGCGGAGCTTGCCGCGCGCAAGGTCGAGATCGAGAACAAGTCCGCCGAGATCGATCAGCTCAACGACACGATCCGCGGCAGGGACGACGTCATCGAGGAGCGTGACCGCTGGATCTCTGAGCTGATGAGCCGGATCGAGCGCCGGCGTGAGGTCGCGGCGAACCGGCGCGCGCAGATCACCTCCCTGCGATCCGACCTGTCGGCGGGCCGAAAGGAACTGACCCAGCGCGACGCGGCCCTGGCGAGCGCGACACAGGAGCGGGCCGCGCGTGACGAGGCGATCGCAGGCCTTCGCGAGGAGCGCTCGAAGCTGACGAGCCAGATCGCCGACCTCGAGGCCAAGCTCGACCATCGCAAGAACGAGGTCGCGCGAATTCGCGAGGAAGCCGGAGCCCTGCGCAGCGCCGCGCGTCGCCGCGGAAACGCCGCCGAGGCCGCCCAGCTCCGCGATTCCATCAACATGCTCGCCGCCCGGATCGTCAATCAGGTCGCCGGTCACGGCGACGGCGAGATCCGCAAGCTCATCGACGCGGTCGCGGTCGACGGCCCCAGAAGGAATGGTGGCGATACGGCCGACGCCAAGCACCGCCACATTCCGCTTGCCGAACGCATCAAGGAAGCGGACCTTCAGCCCGGAGAATAGCGCGGACGCATCCTCCTGGCCGAAATCGGAATGGACAGTCACGTAGACCTCCCGGCGGTTCTCCTCGCGGAGTTCTCGTCAACTGCCATCAATCCCCTGGTCTGGGCCGTCGTACTCGTTGCGGGACTGATGTCGCGATGGCGGCGATGGCCGGTTCGCGGCGCCGCGGCCGCCGTGGGGCTCGCCAGGGGTCTCGCCGCGGGCTGGGCCGCCGGCCTCGACGCCGAGGCGGTGCTCGCCGTCACGGGCGCGCTCCTCGGATCGCTCCTGGTGGCCGAAGTGATGCTCACCGTCATCGTCCCCATTATTCGCTTCGTCTGGACCTGCTGCTCGGTGACCATCGACATCGTCGTCGGCGTCGTGCGCCACCTTTTCGGTCCCGCGCCCCGATCAACCGAACCCGAAGCGGAGAAACCGGCCGACGACCTCGGCCCCAGGCCATGATCGCATTCGAAATCGTCGTGGTGCTGCTGCTTGTGCTCGTCAACGG
>CAWDMT010000002.1:0-200566 GCA_963803485.1 uncultured Alphaproteobacteria bacterium
CAACGACTGGTCTCGATTACGGCAATCAGACGAGACAGCGAAAAAAACCGGCCGTGACCCATGGTAGCTGGTCACGGCCGGCTAGGGAGGTAGTGCCCCATCAACGTGAAGATATATGGATCGAGCACGCGCCGTGATCGAAGCCGGAGATGCCGCCGCCGGTCGCGTGCGTCATGCCGACCTTCGCGCCCTCGACCTGGCGCGCGCCTGCCTGTCCGCGCAATTGCCGCACGATCTCGACCACCTGGGCGGCGCCCGTCGCGCCCACCGGATGGCCCTTGGCGAGCAGGCCGCCGGAAGGATTGATCGGTATCCGGCCGCCGATGCTGGTCGCGCCGCTGCTGAGCAGCGCCGCTCCCTCGCCGCGCGCGCAGAACCCGAACGCCTCGTAATAGATCAGCTCGGCGATCGAGAACGCGTCGTGGACCTCGGCGACGTCGATGTCCTCCGGCCCAAGCCCCGACTCCTCGAAGGTCTCGCGTGCGCCGCGCACCGTGATCTCGGGCGAGGTCATGTCGCGGAAGCCCGACATGAAGCGTCCCGAGGTCAGGTGCGAGGCGCGCACCTCGATCGGATCGCTCGAGAGCTCTTCGCCACCGCGTTCGAGGCGAGGATGATCGCCGCCGCGCCATCGCCCGTCGGGCAGCACTGCAGCAGCGTGAAGGGATCGGCGATCATGCGCGAGGCGAGCACTTCCTCCACGCTCACTTCCTTGCGCATCTGCGCGTCGGGATTGAGCGCGCCGTTCTTGCGGTTCTTGACCGAGACGCCCGCGACATCCTTCAGGCTCACGCCGAAATCGTGCATGTAGCGCTGCGCCCGCATCGCGTAGAGCGCAGGCATCGTCAGCCCCAGCCGCACTTCCCAGTCGTCCTCGTCGAGCGGCAGCGTGCCGCCGCCGAACTTCGTCAGCTTCTCGACACCGATCACGAGCACGACGTCGTAGGCGCCCGATGCGACCGCCATCACGCCTTGCGCCATGGCGGACGAGCTCGACGAGCACGCGTTCTCGACATTGACGATGGGAAGGCCCGCGAGCCCAAGGCGGCCCATGATCCGCTGCCCGACCATCAGCGCCGCCGCGCGCGGTTCCCGAATAGACGGCCTGGATGCGTCGCGCATCGATGCCGGAATCCTTGATCGCCGCTTTCACCGCCGGCCAGCCGAGATCGGTGATGTTCGTGTCGGGATATTTTCCGAACGGGATCATGCCGACCCCGATGACCGATACGCCCTTCATCGCTTCACCTTCCTGAACACGAAACTTGTGATCGGTCCTTCTTCATCGTCGCCGACTGTGCCGACGCCGACCTCGACAGTGTCGCCGATGGCGAGGTCATTGCCTTCGAGATGCGTGAACACGCGCGCGCCGTTATCGAGATCGACATAACCCAGAGCCAACGGGCGGCGCCATCTCGCCGAGCCGACGTGAAGCACCGAATAGCTGTAGAGCCTGCCGTCGCGCGGCTGATCGCGCCGCTCGATCTCCTCGCTTCCGCAAGCCGGACAGATCGGCGCGGGCGGGATCATCTGCGTATCGCAGGACAGGCAGTGGCTGCCGACGAGCACGGGCCTTCCGTCGTCTCCGATCGACAGTGCCTCGGCGCCGAGCAGCAGGGCCGTATCCTCGGCCTGCTCGACTGTTGAAGACTGGCTCATTTGGCTGGCGCTCTCCTTGTTGTTGTTTGCTTTGAAGGCCAAAATTCCGTTGAGTGGAATCCTATTTTATTCAATGAAATCACATCAACATTACTTCGTCAATCGCGCGGGGCGCCGTGTTCCGCCTGAAGTTCCGGGCACCGGGTCTGCGGCCTTCGGCAGGACGAGCTGGTGGGACAGGGCGGTGCCACACGCTTCCTGCGGCTGTCGTGCCCGGGCTGGTCCCGGGCATCCAATCCACGCTGCGGCGGGTCGCTGCGGCGAGTGGATTGCCGGGAGAAGCCCGGCAATGACGCCTCCGGGGCGAATTAGGGTGGGTCACTCGACTGGGGCGCCGGCTTTCCAGCCGCATTCGACCGCCGAATTCCGTCAGCCAGTCCCAGAAAGACCGGGCGAAGCCGCGAAGGACAAAGACGTCGAATGTCTCGGCGTCCAGGCGCAGGACGGTGGCTCCCATGTGATGTATGCCGGTCTGGACGACCGAGAGCGGCGTGAAGGCCGACGGATCGAGATCGATCGCAATCCCCTTCTGAAGGACCGTCCGGGCGCGCGGCCCGGCGATCCGGACGCCCGCACGGCCATCCGAGACGTTGGCGACCGCTCCGGCGGTCGCCGGAAGGGCGGATTCGAGTTCCGCCGCGATGTCCGGGGCCTGGCAGACCGCCATGAGCCGGCCGGGCGCCAACCGCATCGCGAACGATCCCGGCTGCGCCGAGGCGCGACCGATGTCCGGCAGACCGTCGCAGGACAGCACCCCGCGCAGCGCCGCCGAGACGGCGGCCGCGCCATTCGGCCAGAACCCGACCTCGACGATGCTTCCCGGCCGGCGCTCGCTGATGGCGACGCCGGCAAAACCGTCGGCCAGCCGCTCCCGTCCCGGGGTTGCCAGATCGGCTAGGGGGAAGCGTGCCTCATCCATGCAGGCGGCTCCCCTCGCGGTCGTAGAAGTGCGGGTCGCGCACCTCCGCCTTCACATGACCGCCGCGCACGGGATCGGCGGCGTAGAGCGTTTCTCCGTGGCGCCGGTCGCCGTCCCTCAACAAGGCGAGCGCGATGTTGCGCTCGAGCGCGGGGCTCCATGTGGTTGCCGTGACGTGTCCGAGGCTTTCGCCGGTCGAGCCGGGCGTGGACGTTTCGACCAGCTGCGCGCCGATCCGCATCGGCTCCGCCCCGGAAACCAGCCCGACGAGCTTCAGGCGGCCGGGGGCGACGAGCGCCTCGCGGCCCATCATCGCCTTGCCGACGAAGTCCTTCTTCTTCGAGGCGAGACCGGCGAGCCCGAGGTCGCCCAGGGTGGTGCGCCCGTCGAGTTCGGAGCCCGCGACGTGCCCCTTCTCGATGCGCAACGTGCCGAGCGCCTCCATCCCGTAGGGCGCGATGCCGTGCGGCCGCCCGGCGTCGAGCAGCGCCGTCCAGACGGCGAGGCCGCTGTGGGAAGGCACATAGACCTCGTAGGCGAGCTCGCCGGAGAAGGAGAGGCGGGCGATCATGACGGGGATACCCCGCGCCCTGCCCCGGCGGACGCCCATATGCGGCAGGCCGTCGTTCGACATGTCGATGTCGTCGACGATCGCTGCGAGCACGTCGCGGCTCGTCAGACCGGAGACGGCGATGCCCGCCCACTGGTCCGTGACCGATGTCACATTGACCCGCAGCGTGGGCCAGGCGACATCGAGCAGGAACTCCAGCCACTGCATGACCGGGGCAGCGTTGGCGGTCGTGGTGGTCATCAGGTAGCGGGTTTCGGAGAGGCGCCAGCACGTGCCGTCGTCGAGGACGAAGCCGTCGTCGCGCAGCATGACGCCGTAGCGGGCCCTTCCGGCGGGGAGCGTCGAGAAGGTGTTGGCGTAGACGCGATCGAGGAACTCGGCCGCGTCGGGGCCCTGCACATCGATGCGGCCGAGCGTCGAGACGTCGACGATGCCGACGCCGTGGCGGACGGTCCCGGCCTCGCGGACATAGGCGTCGCGCAGGCTCTCTCCCGGGCGGTAGTAGGCGCGCGGGCGCATCCACGCGCCGACGGCCATCATCTCGGCGCCGTTGGCGACGTGCCAGTCGTGCATCGGGGTATGGCGCGTGGGCCTGAGATGCGCGCCGACCTCGCGGCCGGCCAGCGCACCGAGCGGAACGGGCGTGAATGGCGGGCGGAAGGTCGTGGTGCCGACGGCGCCGATCCCCTCGCCTCTCAGGCCGGCCATCACGGCGAGGCCGGGGATGGAGGACGTCTTTCCCTGGTCGGTCGCCATGCCCAGCGTCGTGTAGCGCTTCAGGTGCTCGACGGACGAGTAGCCTTCGCGATGGGCAAGCGCGACGTCGGCGACGGTGACATCGTTCTGGAGGTCGACGAAGGTCTTCGACGGCCTTGCGCCCGGAGACGTCCAGACGAGGGCCGGCGGCGACCCGGCGCGCTCCGGCGCCGTTCGGGCGGGCTCGGCGTCCTCGCCGGAAAAGCCCGCCGAGGCGGCGGCATCGCGGCCCGCGGCCGAACCGTCCGCCAGGCAGTCGGCGAGGCGGAACACGCCGCGGCAGGCGCCGGCCGAGCGCCACTGCTCGCGCGGCGCGCCGGGGAGGAAGATGCCGGCGACGTCGTCGTAGACCGGCCGTCCGCCGGCCTGGCTGTGGAGATGGATCGCCGGGGACCAGCCGCCGCTCGTGGCGACGACATCGGCGGGAAGCGTCTCGGCGGCGCCCTGCCCGTCGGCGCGGCCGATCTCGACGCCAGCGACCTCGCGCCGGCCGGCGGCGCGTCTCACCGCGCAACCGGGGCGCAGGGGGATGCCGGCGCGCTCGCAGGCCGAGGCGAGGTCGGCGGGCGGTTCGGGCCGGGGGTCGACGACGGCCGCGACGGCCGCCCCGGCTTCGGCGAGCGCGAGGGCGGTCTCGTAGATCCCGTCGTGGGCGCCGAACAGGACGATGGCGCGGCCGGCCGCAGCGCCATGGGCGAGCGCGTAGCGGCCGACGGCGCCGGCGAGCATGACGCCCGGCAGGTCGTTGTCGCCGAACAGGATCGGGCGTTCGAAGGCGCCGGTGGCCAGCACGACCTCCTTCGCGCGGATCGTCCAGTGGCGATGGCGCGGCAGGTGGGCGGGCTTGTCGGCCAGGTGGTCGGTGACGCGCTCGAGGGCGGCCAGCACGTTGCCGTCGTAATAGCCCCAGACGGTCGTGCGCGGCATGACGGTGGCGTTCGGGAAGGCGGTGAGCGCCTGAGCCGTCGCCCGCGCCCACTCGGCCGGCGGCACGTCGTTGATGCGCCGGCGCTCAGCGAAGAGATGGCCGCCGGGCTCGGCGCCGGTTTCGCACAGGATGACGCGGGCACCGGTCCGGGCCGCCGCGAGCGCCGCGGACAGGCCGGCCGCGCCGCCGCCGACCACGAGCACGTCGCAGAAGGCGTGGGACTTCTCGTAGCGGTCCGTTTCCGGTTCGCGCGGAGCCTCGCCGAGCCCAGCCGCGCGGCGGATGAAGCGTTCGTAGATGCGCCACGCCCCGCGCGTCGGGCCCATGAAGGTCTTGTAGTAGAAGCCGGCCGACAGGAACGGCGAGAGCAGGCCGTTGACCGCCATCACGTCGAACGACAGGCTCGGCCAGCGGTTCTGGCTCCTCGCCACGAGGCCGTCGTGGAGCTCGACCGCGGTCGCCTGCGTGTTCGGCTCGGAGCGGCCGCCGCTGCCGAGGGTGACGAGGGCGTTGGGCTCCTCGACGCCGGCCGAGAGGATGCCGCGGCGGCGGTGATACTTGAAGCTGCGCCCGACAGTCATGACGCCGCTGGCGATCAACGCCGAGGCGAGCGTGTCGCCAGCGAAAGCCTCGAAGCGCCGGCCATCGAAGGTGAACGAGACGGGGCGGTCGCGGTCTATCGCCGTGCCGCCATCGGGAAGGCGGTAGCCGCTCATGGAGCGCCCTGCCCCGCCCACCGGCCGACGAGGCTTACGGCGGATATCCGATGGGTCGCGGTGTCGCGCTCCACGCGCAGCCAGGCGCGGCAGCCCTGCGCGTGCTGCCAGTATTCGGCATGGGGCCCGCGCGGGTTGTCGCGGTCGTAGATGGCTGCCTGCCACTCGGGTGCGGGCGCATCGAGGGCCGGACGGGCGACTGTGGCGTCGCCGCCATAGGCGAACTCGGCGACGTCGCGCTCTCCGCAGTTCGGGCAGGCGATGCGCATGAGGCCCTACGCTCTCAGTGGTGCCATGGCACGGGACCGGCCCCGCGCTCGTCGAGGACGGCGCCGCGATGGAACCGGTCGAGGATGAAGGCGGCGTTGAGCTCGTGCGGGGCGTCCTTCGCGATGGTCCAGGCGAAGCACCATCCCGAGGCCGGGGTCGCCTTGAACCCGCCGTAGCACCAGCCCGCGTTCAGGTAGAGACCGTCACGCGGCCCCACCGTGATGATCGGCGAGCCATCCATCGACATGTCCATGATGCCGCCCCAGCTCCGCAACATCCGTAAACGCGCGAAGGACGGGAACATGGCGACGAGTAGCGAGGCGACGTCCTCGACGACCGGCAGGTTTCCCCGCTGGGCATAGGAATTGTAGCCGTCGATATCGCCGCCGTAGACGAGCCCGCCCTTGTCGGACTGCGAGACGTAGAGGTGTCCCGCGCCGAAGGTGACGACGGTGTCGAGCACCGGCTTCACGCCCTCCGACACGAAGGCCTGCAGCACGTGGCTTTCGATGGGGAGCCGCTCGACGCCCGCCATGCGCATGACCTCGCCGGTCGAACCGGCGACGGCTACCGCCACCTTGGCGGCACGGATGTCGCCGCGCGTCGTCCTGACACCGACGATCCGCTCGCCCTCGAACAGGAACCCCGTGACCTCGCAGTTCTCAACGATGTCGACGCCGCGCCGGTCGGCCGCGCGGGCATAGCCCCACGCCACGGCATCGTGCCGCGCGGTGCCGCCGCGCCGCTGGATCAGCCCGCCGAGGACCGGGAAGCGGGTTCCGTCGGAGACATCGAGCGCCGGCACCAGGCGGGCGACCTGATCGCGGTCCAAAAGTTCGGCATCGATCCCGGCAACCCGCATCGCATTGCCGCGCCGCGCATAGGCGTCCATCTGGCCGGGGGCATGCGCAAGATTGAGGACGCCGCGCTGGGAGAACATGACGTTGAAGTTGAGGTCGTTCGACAGCCCCTCCCAGAGCTTCAGCGACCATTCGTAGAACCGGTGATTTTCGGGAAGGAGGTAGTTGGACCGGACAATGGTCGTGTTCCGCCCGACATTGCCGCTACCGATCCAGCCCTTCTCGACCACGGCGACATCGGTGATCCCGTGTTCCTTCGCAAGATAGTAGGCGGTCGCGAGACCATGTCCGCCGCCACCGACGACGACCACGTCATAGGCCGGTTTCGGCTCGGCCTTGCGCCACGCCGGGCGCCAACCGCGATTGCCCGAGAGGGCGTGGCGGACGACGGAAAAGAGAGAATATTCGGCCAACAGGGCACCCCGATCTGCGGTCCGTCGGTTATCGCAGATCGGGGATGGCAAGTCCTGCCCATTTCCGACACACCACCGCTGGCGAAACGACCATCGTTTACCTGACGCGACGGTTGCGCTTGCGTCGAAAGACCGGTCCAACTATCGCGTTGGCAAATACGCCGGGATCGCTCAGTGACCGCCGAAACCGCCCCTCCTCCACGCGTCTTTTCCTTCGGCCTCGTCGAGCGCTTTTCGCTGATGAGCATCGTGGCCTCGGTCGACACGCTGCGCATCGCAAACCGCCTGCTCGGCCGCGAGGCCTATCGCTGGAAGCTTCTCAGCCTCGATGCCCGGCGGGTCGCCGCGAGCAACGGCATCGTCATCGAGGTCGAGGGCGGCTTCGACGGCGCGCTGAAGAGCGACGTCTTCCTCGTCTGCGCCGGGCTTCTCCCCAACCCCTCCCCCGCGGGGCCGTATCTCGCCGCCCTGCAACGCATTGCACGTGACGGCGTGGCGCTCGGCGCGCTGTCGACCGGCACGTTCCTGCTCGCCAGCGCCGGCCTGCTCGACGGGTATCGCTGCACGGTGCATTGGGAGAACCGCCCGGCCTTCATGGAGCAGTTCCCCGGCCTCGACTGCACGGCGAAGGTCTACGAGATCGACCGCGACCGCTACACCTGCTCGGGCGGCGCCGCGGCCGTCGACATGGTGCTGCGGATGGTCGCCGCCGACCATGGGCTCGACCTCGCCTCGGCCATCGCCAACCAGCTCCAGCACGACCGCATCAGGCCGGCCGACGAAGACCAGCGCCTCGGCAACCAGAGCTACCTGCATCCGCTGCCGGCCAAGCTGCGAAGCGCAATCGACATCATGGCGGCGCACCTCGAAGCGCCGCTGGCGACGGCGACCATCGCCTACCGAACGGGACTGTCCGCGCGCCAGCTGGAGCGGCTGTTCCAGCGCTACGTCAAGGTGACGCCGGCCCGCTATTACATGCGGCTGCGCCTGGAGCGGGCGCGCGACCTGCTGCTTCATACCAACGTGCCCGTGCTCGACGTCGCCGTCGCGACCGGGTTCACGTCGTCGTCCTATTTCTCGCAGTGCTACCGCCAGTCCTTCGGCCAGACGCCGTCGACCACGCGGCGCATGGCCGTCATGGCCGGCGAGCGGCCGGCGGCCAGGACCGCCGGAGCGATGTCCCGGACCTAAACAGGGCAGGCCGCGCGAGCGGGCCGGGGAAGCTTCCTCTCCGCTCGTCCCGGCCCCCGGGTCCGGCTCTTTGCCGGCCCGGGATAAACTCCGGCCGGGACCCTGCCATCCGCGAACGCAGCCTGTGCCGCATGGCTGGATTCCGGTCTTCGCCGGAATGAGCGGAAGATGGCGGATGACAGGGGTTCCGGATTGAAAGGAATTCCAAAGCGACCAGCCACCCACCTCTCCGCCACCCGATGACGACGTTCCGCGTCTTTCGTATCGGGATCAGTTCGGCAGCGTGTCCTCGATGCCCTGGACGTACCAGTTCATGCCGTGGATATCGTCGTCGGACATGACGACGCCCTCCTCGGCCGCGACAGAGCCGTCCTGCCTGATGATCGGGCCGGTGAAGGGATGGAACTCGCCGGAGCGGATCTTCTCCTCCGTCTCGCGCGCCATCGCGGCCACGTCCTCGGGCATGTTGGTGTATTCGGCCATGTCGACCATGCCGCTGTCGAGGCCGCCCCAAACGGCGCCGCTCTCCCAGGTTCCGTCCATCACCGCCTGAACGCGCGACACGTAGTAGTCCGACCAGTCGTCGACGATGGCGGTGAGCTGCCGGTTCGGCGCGAAGGCGATCATGTCGGAGGCCTGACCGAAGACCCAGACACCGCGCTGCTCGGCGACCTGCAGGGCGGCGGGCGAGTCGGTGTGCTGGGACAGGACGTCCGCGCCCTGGTCGATGAGGGCGGTCGCGACATCGGCCTCGCGGCCGGGATCGAACCACGAATTCACCCAGATGATGCGGATCTGGATGTCCGGATTGATCGACTGCGCGCCGAGCATGTAGGCGTTGATGCCGCTCACCACCTCGGGAATCGGGTGCGAGGCGATGTAGCCCAGGATGCCGGATTCCGACATCCGCGCGGCGATCTGGCCGATGATGTAGCGGCCCTGGTAGAAGCGTGCGTCGTAGGTGGCGAGGTTTTCGGTCGCGCTTGTATCCCGTGGCGTGCTCGAACTTGACGTTGGGATAGCGCTGGGCGACGCGCTCGGTCGGGTTCATGAAGCCGAAAGAGGTGGTGAACACGATGTCGGCGCCATCGTCGGCCATCTGGCGGATGACGCGCTCGGCATCGGGGCCCTCATCGACGTTCTCGACATAGACGGTCTCGACCCGGTCGCCGAAGGCCTCCTCGAGAGCCAGTCGGCCCTGGTCGTGCTGGTAGGTCCATCCGTGATCGCCGATCGGGCCGACATAGACGAAGCCGGCCTTCACCGGATCCTGCGCGTGGGCCGCCCCGACCGTCAGCGCCAGTGCGGCGGCCGCGGCGGCGAGTGTCAGATTCTTCATGCGATGTGCTCCCTCTGGAATCCAGTGCCGTTTGAAGCGGAAACCCTCCCCGCCGCCATCGCAGTCTTGTCGCCGACGCGTGATGGCGGCATCGATCATCGTTCCGGAACGAATGGCTGGCCTAGGCTCAGCGGCGTGTTGGCGCGCGCCTTCGCGCGTTCGCGCGAGATTATGACGAGGACCACGATGGTGGCCAAGTAGGGCAGCGCGGCCATGAACTGCGACGGAATGCCCAGACCCCACGCCTGCCCGTGGAACTGGAGGATGGTGATGGCGCCGAACAGATAGGCGCCGACGGCGAGCCTCCACGGTATCCAGGACGCGAAGACGACGAGCGCCAGCGCGATCCATCCCCGGCCCGCCGTCATCTCCTTGATCCACAGCGGCGTGTAGGCGAGCGACATATAGGCGCCCGCGAGTCCCGGCGCAGGCGCCGCCGAACAGGACGGCGAAGAAGCGGATGCGGAGCACCGGATAGCCGAGCGCATGGGCGGAGACGGGGTTGTCGCCGCAGGCGCGCAAGGCCAGCCCCGCCCGCGTCCGGTAGAGAAACCACGACACGCCGATCACCAGCGCCATCGACAGGTAGACGAGCGCGTCCTGGCGGAACAGGACGGGGCCGACGAGCGGGATTTCCGACAGGCCGGGAATGGCGAGCTTCGGCAGCGGACTGCGCGACAGTCCGACATAGGCCTCGCCGACGACACCGCTGAGGCCCAGGCCGAACAGCGTCAGGGCGAGGCCCGTGGCGACCTGATTGGTCACGAGGCCCAGCGTGAGGGCGGCGAATATCGCGGCCAGCGCCATGCCGGCGAGCATGCCGGCAAGCGCGCCGACCGTGCTGCTGCCGGTGGCGACGGCGGCGGCGAAGGCGCAGACGGCACCCATGATCATCATGCCCTCGATGCCGAGATTGAGGACGCCGGAGCGCTCGACCACGAGTTCGCCGGTGGCCGCCAGCAGGAGGGGCGTCGAGGCGACGATGACCGTGATCAAGAGGGGCTCAAGCCACATGGCCGCCCTCCCCCGCGGATCGCGAACGGACGAGACGGAGGCGGTAGGCGACGAGCGTGTCGCAGGCAAGCAGGAAGAACAGGAGGATGCCCTGGAAGACGAGCGCCACGTCGAGCGGCAGCCTCAGCCGCAACTGCGCCACCTCACCCCCGAGGAACGAGACCGACAGGACGAGCGCGGCGACGAATATGCCGATGGGGTTCAGCCTGCCCAGGAAAGCGACGATGATCGCGGTGAAGCCGTAGCCCGGCGAGATGGTCGGCAGGAGCTGGCGGATCGTGCCGGAGACCTCGGCGATGCCGGCGAGCCCGGCGAGCGCGCCCGAGGCCAGGAAAACAAAGAGGATCGTCGCGCCGACGCCGAAGCCGGCGAAGCGGGCCGCCTTCGGGGCATGGCCCGCCACCCTGATCTCGAAGCCCTTCAGCGTCGTCGGCGTGGCTACGGCGAAGACGACGACGAGCACGAGGGCGAAGATCACCCCGGCATGGAGCCGGCCGTCGGACGTCAGTTCGGGCAGCGTGGCGGCGGCGTGGAAGAGCGCGGTCTCGGGGAAGTTGAAGCCGGCGGGATCGCGCCAGGGGCCGCGCACCAGGTAATCCAGCAACAGGAGCGCGACATAGGTCAGCATCAGACTGGTGAGGATCTCGTTGGCGCGGAAGGCCGTCTTCAGCACCGCCGGGATCGCCGCCCACGCAAGGCCGCCGATCATGCCCGCGAGCAGCATCGCCGGCAGGAGCAGCGGGGAGTCGGACCCTGCAAAGGTCAGGGCCAGGAACGTGCCGAATATGGCGCCCAGCGTGTATTGCCCCTCGGCGCCGATATTCCAGACGTTGGCCTGGAAGCAGAGGCTCAGGCCGAGAGCGATGATGATGAGCGGCGACGCCTTGACGAGGAGCTCCTGCGCCGACCAGCTCCGCTCGAAGGGCGAGACGAAATAGACGTAGAGGCCGCGCGACGGCTCGATGCCGGCGATGAGGAAGATGACCGCGCCGGCGGCGAGCGTCAGGCCGATGGCCATCACCGGCGACAGCGCCAGCATCAGGCGCGAGCGCTCGGGCCGGCGCTCCAGCTCAAGCCGCATCGGCGGACTCCGGCGTTTCGCCGTGGACGCCGCCCATCAGGAGGCCGAGCTGCTCCACGGAGAGATCGCTCGCCGGGCGGGCCTCCGAAAGCCGGCCGTACGAGATCGCCGCGATGCGGTCGGAGATCTGGTAGATCTCGTCGATGTCCTGCGAGATGACGAGGACGGCGCTGCCGGCGGCCGCGAGGTCGAGGATCGCCTGGCGGATCGTGGCGGCCGCGCCGGCATCGACGCCCCAGGTCGGCTGGCTGACGACGAGCACGCCGGGGGACCGCAGCATCTCGCGGCCGACGACGAACTTCTGCAGGTTGCCGCCCGACAGGCTGCCCGCCTCCGGGTCGGGGCCTCCGGTACGAACGCCGAAGCGCTCGACAACGTCTGCCGCGTAGGATCGGGCGCGGCGCCAGTCGATGACCCCGCCGCGCACCGTGCCCTCCGTGGCGTGGGTGGACAGCACGACGTTCTCGCTGAGGCGGAACCGGGCGACGGCCGCCTCGCCGATGCGCTCCTCGGGCACGAAGGCGGCGCCGAGCCGGCGCCGATGGTTGATGCCGCGCCGCCCCACGGACTGGCCGTCGATCGAGACGGCGTCGGCGCGCGAAGCACGGACGACGCCGGCGAGCGCGTGGAACAGCTCCTCCTGCCCGTTGCCGGCGACGCCCGCAATGGAGACCACTTCGCCGCCGCGCACCTCCAGCGAAACGTCCTTGAGCGAGGTGCCGGCCAGATCGTCGGAGGAGATCGACAGCGCCCTGACCGCCAGCCGGACCGGACCCAGCGGATGTTCGCCGGGCGGCTTCACCTCGCGGACATCGCTGCCGACCATCAGGCGCGCGAGGCTCGCGGCACTCTGGGTGCGGGGGTCGGTGGTCGCGACGTTGCGCGCGGCGCGCAGCACCGTGGCGACGTGGCAGAGCCGCTTCACCTCCTCGAGGCGGTGGCTGATGTAGAGGATGGCGACACCCTCGCCCGACAGACGCTCGAGCGTGCCGAACAGCCGGTCGGCCTCCTGCGGCGTCAGGACCGAGGTCGGCTCGTCCATGATGACGAGTCGCGGATTCTGCATCAGGCAGCGGACGATCTCGACGCGCTGGCGCTCGCCGACCGACAGGCGGTAGACATGCCGGCCGGGATCGAGCGGCAGGCCGTATTCCCGGGAAACGTCGCGCACCCGCCGGGCGACGTCCCGGACAGAGACCGTGTTGGGCAGTCCCAATGCGATGTTCTCGGCGACCGTCAGCGCCTCGAACAGCGAGAAATGCTGGAAGACCATGCCGATGCCTAGGCGCTGCGCATCGCCGGGGCTCGCCAGCCGCACCGGGGAGCCGCGCCAGAGCATCTCGCCCTCGTCGGGTTCCAGAATGCCGTAGACGATCTTGACGAGGGTCGACTTGCCGGCCCCGTTCTCGCCGAGGAGCGCGTGAATCTCGCCCTCGCGGACGTCGAGGTCGATCGCGTCGTTGGCGACGACCGTGCCGAAGCGCCTGGTGATGCCCCTCACCCGAAGAAGCGGCGGCTGTCCTGCGTTGTCCGGTCCGACCGCCACCCTCACCAGCCTGTCCGCGTCCTCGTGCCGACGCCCCGCGTCCACCCGCGAAAACCATAGGTGAAAGCAGCACTTCGGTCCAACGCGGGGTCCGCGCGCAATCCACAGGATTCTGGTCGCAGATGCCTACATTTCAGGCGGCGCCAGGCAGGCGTAGAAGCGGTCCTCGTCGAGCGCCGGATCGGCGCAACGCAGGAAGGTATCGAGTTCGCGGACGTTGCCGTAGTTGACGTAGGGCGTCACGAGGAAGCGCCCGTCCTGGCCCATGAATTCGCCGAGCCGGTCGATCTCGCCTTCGATCTCCGGGTGCTTGGCGATGATCGCGTCGCGCAATTCCTCGCCCTCGATGAAGTTGTCGGGGAGCTGGTCGAACGGACCGTCGAGCCATGTGTTGAGCTCGAACGTCCGGGCCATGCACGCCGACGAGTATCCGCCTTGCCGCGAAGCGGTCGCGGTAGAACGCGAAGCCTGTCCGCCGCCCGATGGTCAGGTCGGGATGATCGTCGTTCAGCGGTATGAATTTGTCGTTCGCCCGGCTCTCGTCGAGCACGAACAGGAAGTCCGTTCGCTCGTCGCTGAACAGGAGATGGAAGGCGGTTCCCGCTTCATCGAACACCGGCCCGAGATAGCGCTCGCCCTCCCGAACGACGCCCTCGGGCGGCGAGACGCCCGAGAGATCGTTCAGGTGAAAGGCGCTCGACCTGCCGTCGAACGTCACGCGATAAACGAGATCGTCCTGCCTGACCACCTCAATGCCGTCGGCCGAGGTGAGCGCGCGGTAGCTCGTCTCGGGGATGTCGCCCCACATCGCGTCCTTCACGTAATAGGCGAAATGCAGGACGCCGTCGTCGCGATCGGCCACGTCGAGGCGCATGTTGCCGGCATACTCGACCCCGCCGGCCACGAAGGTGAAATAGTAGTAGTTCTCGGTCGGATAGACCTTCGCCTCCTCGGGAACGGCCGCGAAGACATGGCGGAAGACCGCCATCAGGTCGCCGACATCGACCTTCGGGGCGCCCTCCAGTTCCTCCATGGCGTGCTGGTGCAGGCGCACGCCGTAGCCCCGCTCGCCCGGGCCAGCAGCACCGACGGGCGAGACCGACAGAGCGAACGCTACCGCCGCCGCGAAACCGGGCCGGATCACCACGCCCCCGAGGTGTAGGGATTATGCATCCTCGGCGCACGGCTCGTGTAGCCGTCGTGGAATTGCGAACGCTGGACGTTGTGGAATCCCGAGCGGCGGATCGAGTGGTATTGCTCGAGCCCGCTGGTACCCGGGTTGTGCGCCGAGGAGTTGAACTGCCGGTGGAGACGCGATACCGACGGATGATGGGCGTCCACGTACCGGGTCCCGCTGCCGTCGTGATAGGCCGAGCGGAACCGCATGTGGAACGAGGAGATCGCCGGCTGGTGCATCGGCGGCGATGAACTGACCGCCGGATTGTGCTGCGCCGAGCCGCCACGCGAATGAAACTGCGAAGCCTGGACGCTATGCCGTCCCGGCGCCGGGCCACTGGGCCTGGCGTCCTGCCGAGACGCCGCGGCACTGTGAACCGGCACGGGCGGCACGTCGACGTTGACGACCGCGCAATCGCCGTCGTTGCCCTCGTCGGCGTCGCCCTCCAGATACGCCCCCTCGCCGAACATCGCCGCGATCAGCTCGCCGCTGATCCCGCCCGTCCGTGGGACATCCAGGGACGCCTGAGCCTGCTCGATCGCCGCATTCGTCCGTGGACCCAGGATGCCGTCGGGTGTGCCAGCATTGAATCCGCGCCGGCCGAGCTCCGCCTGCACGGCGCGAATGCGCTCCCGGCCGGATAGCCCGAGCCAGGTCAGGGCGCCGCAGCTCTGGAGGGTCGGCTGGCGATGCCCGCTGCCCGGCTGGACCGCGAGCGCAAGCGTTTCGGCTCCGCCCGCCTCGATCTCGGCGCTGTCCAGATAGCAGGCGACCTGTCCGGCCGACTCCGCGCACACCCAGGCGCCGGGACTCGCGGCCGACACCGACGCCCCCGGTCCCTCGGCCCTCACGCCGACGACGACCGGCCCCCGATAGTCCTCGTCGCCCTCGTTGGAGACCGACAGTTCCACGGCGCAGGCGGTTCCCGGGGCACATTCGCTGCCGCCGTCCATGGAGAGCGCGAGATTCCGACGTCAGTCGCGCGGGCTGGAGGGCTTCCGTCTCCTCGACCACTTCCTCCGCACCCGGCTCCTCGGCGGCCTCGGGCCTCACCTGCTCCACCGGTTCCTCTCTGGCGGGACGGGAGACGATCTGCGTGGGCAACTCGCTGCGATAGATCGCAATGCCGCCGACATCGCCGACGACCTGGCCGGCCCCGCGCAGCCGGACCAGATAGGACGCCAGCGGCCCGGACGGCTCGCCGTCTTGCAGATCGAGATCCTCCTGAAGGTCGGCGGGGATGCCCTGAAGGCCGGCGGCCGGCCCGCTCTCGTCGCGCTCTCCGGTGTCCCGGCCGACGCAGCGGTCATCCTGAGAGCACAGGGTCGTGACGCTCATCCAGATCGTGCCGTCCGGGCGATCGGGCTCCGGCGTACCGTCTTCCTCGAAGCCATGGCCTAGCGACAGCGCGCCGCCCGAGTTGGCACGGACACCCGCCTCGCCGCCGGATGGAAACCCGGCATCATACCGTCCGTCCACGCGCCAGCGGCCTCCCCCGCCCTGCACCAGCCGAAGCACCCGGGCCTCGTCGGGCCGCACCAGCGTGGGGAATTCGTCGGATTCGAAATCCGGGTCCGGCCGACCCCGCTCGGCCAGGATCATCGTGCCGTTACGGGTGAACGCGATGTCGGTGACCGGCACGGAGCCGTCGCTCCCCTCGGTCAGCAACGGCAGTGCGACCTCGCGGCGGACGTCGGTGGGATCGAACCAACCACCCTCTGCAACGGCGACCGACCAGACCGTGGTAACCGCGTCCTCGCTGCCGGCCTCCCAATCCTCGCTGCCGAGCGCCGCCCCACCCCAGACCGCGTAATAGAGGCGCACCGTGCCGGACTCGGGATCGTCGAACACGCCGAGACCCCATACGCGGCGGCGGAAGTCGGCGTAGTTCCAGCACTCCGGCGTGGAATCGAAGGCAGAGGGACAGTCGTCGAAGTTCGGCGCCGAGTCCGGATCGTGCTGGACCGCGTCGAGTCGCGCGTCCTCGCCGGTCTCCGCATCGACGAAGAAGGAACGGCCGTCGACGCCGTGGTCGAACGACTCGAGGAGCGCTCCGTCGAGGTCGTAGCGGTGGATCAGGCCGCTCTCGAGGTCGGACACGAAGAGCTGATTGTGCCACGGGTCGAAGGCGAGATCGCCGATGCCCGAGCCCTGGTTGGGCGTATCAACGTATGTGACGTTGGCAAACTTCTCCGGCCGGTAGCCGCGTTCGCCGTTGAGCTTCCAGATCGTGCCCGGCCCGCCGTCCGGCCCCCACATTCCGGGCGCCCAGTCATCGCCGTTCTGGGTGCGGTAGAGACCGAAGGCCGATGTCGCGGCCACATAGGCGTTGGCCGGCTGCTCGCCGTCGAAGGCGACCGCGAAGACCTGACCGATATCGCGCGCGGTCAAGCTGAACAGAAGCTGCTGATCTTCCCAGAGAGAACCGTTGGCGGGGAAGCCCGGTGCGGCCAGCCCCAGTCCACGCAGGACCGCGCCGTTGCGGTCCGGCCGCGGCGTGCCGTCCGGAGCCCGGTCGAGGCCGGAGAACATCGTGACGATCCCGTCGCCATCGCCGAGCGCGCCCTGCGCGGATACCTGCGATGGCGCCAGCGACAGACCGGCCAGGATGGAGCAGACGGCTGGTACGGTGAATCGGGGAAGGAAGGATCGGCGGCGGGCCGCCTCTCCGCAGGAAGTCGAGGGCAGATTAAACGGCATGCGTGTATCTCGCCTGTCCGAGCCCCCGGACGATGGCAATATAGCGGTCAGCGCTATCGTAGCAACGCTGACCGCGCATTACGGAGATATCAGGGCAGAAGGACGGTCGCTCCCGTCGTCTTGCGCGCTTCGAGGTCGCGATGCGCCTGCGCGGCATCCTTCAGGGGGTAGGTCTGGTTGATCTCGATCTTCACCTTGCCCGACTTCACCACATCGAACAGCTCCCCCGCCAGCGACTCCAGGTCCTCGCGTTTCGCGGCATAGGTGTTCAGCGTCGGGCGGGTGGCGAAGAGGGACCCCTTCTGGGCCAGCATACCCATATCCAGTGGCGGCACGGCGCCCGAGGACTGGCCGAAGAGCACCCACATGCCGAGAGGCCGCAGGCAGTCGAGCGAGCCGGGGAAGGTGTCCTTGGCGACGGAATCATAGACCACGTTGACGCCCTTGCCGCCGGTGATCTCCTTGACCCGCTCGACGAAGTTCTCGGTGCGGTAGTTGATGACGTGATGCGCGCCGTGCGCCTTCGCGAGTTCGGCCTTCTCCGGCGAGCCGACCGTGCCGATCACGGTGGCCCCCAGCGCGTTCGCCCACTGCGTGGCGATGGTGCCGACGCCGCCGGCGGCGGCATGGAACAAGAGCGTCGTGCCCTTCTCGACCTTGAACGTGCGCCGCAGCAGGTAGCAGGCGGTCATGCCCTTGAGCATCATCGCGGCCGCGGTCTCGTAGGAAATGCCGTCGGGGATCTTCACCAGGCGGTCGGCGGCGATGTTGCGCTCTTCGGCATACGAACCGAGGGCCATGGCGTAGGCCACCCTGTCGCCGGGCTTCAACCAGTCGACGCCCTCGCCCACCGAGACCACCTCTCCCGCGCCCTCGTTGCCGGGGACGAAGGGCATCTCGGCCGGCTTGTAGACGCCGGTGCGGAAATAGACCTCGATGAAGTTCAGTCCTACCGCGTGGTGCCTGATCCTGGCCTGGCCGGGCCCCGGCTCCGGCACGTCGACGGCCTCCCACTTAAGAACCTCGGGACCACCGAACTCGTGGACGCGGATGGCATGCGTCATCGCGGACTTTCCTCCTTAAGCGTTTTGATGTGCCGGCGGGACGCTATCAGCGCCGCCGGCCTTTCGGAAGGGTCGCCCGACCGGCGCGGAAGATCGCGTCCTCGTCGATCCGGTGATGGGCGTAGAGATCGGAGATCGTGCCGGTCTGGCCGAAATGCTCGACGCCGAGGGCCTCGACGCGGTGGCCGCGCACCGAGCCGAGCCAGGACAGCGTCGCGGGATGGCCGTCGAGCACCGTGACGATGCGCGCGTCGCGCCCGAGCGGGGCGAGGAGCTCCTCGACGTGGCAGCCGGCATCCTCCTCGCCGAGCTGGCGCGCCTTGGTCGCGGCCTGCCAGCCGGCGTTGAGACGGTCCGCCGACGTCACCGCCAGAAGCCCCGCGTCCGGCTCGGTCTCGAGCAGCCGCCCGAGCGCGGTGGCGGCCTCGGGCGCGACGGCACCGGTATAGGCGACGGCGAGCGTGGCGCCCTCGGCCGGCCGGCGGAGCCAGTAGCCGCCCTGGATGATGCCCTCGCGCGCCTCGGCGTCGAAGTCCCGGATCGGCTGCTCCAGCGAGCGCGTCGACAGGCGCAGGTAGACCGAACCGCCCTCGCGCTCGTGGACCCAGTCCTCCGCCTTCGCCTTGCCCTCGCGCTGGATGTAGTCGAACGCCCATTCCAGGATGACGGCGAGCTCGTCGACATAGGCCGGCTCGAAATAGGCGAGCCCGTCCTGTGCCATGCCGATGAGCGGCGTCCCGACCGACTGGTGCGCGCCACCCTCCGGCGCCAGCGTGATGCCGGACGGCGTTGCGGCCACGATGAAGCGGGCGTCCTGATAGCAGGCGTAGTTCAGGCTATCGAGGCCACGCGCGATGAAGGGGTCGTACAGCGTGCCGATGGGCAGCAGCCGCTCCCCGAACAGCGAATGCGACAGGCCGAGCGCGCCGAGCAGGAGGAACAGGTTGTTCTCGGCGATGCCGAGCTCGATGTGCTGGCCCTTGGGGCCCATGTCCCAGCGCTGGGCTGACATGAGCTTGCGTTCGTGGAACACGTCTTCGCGGGTCTTGCGCGCGAAGATCGCCCGGCGGTTGACCCACGGGCCGAGATTGGTCGAGACGGTGACGTCCGGCGAGGCGGTGACGATGCGGTCGGCGAGTTCCGTATCGGACCTGGCGATGCCGTCGAGGATCTTTCCGAAGCCTTCCTGCGTCGACATCGAGCCGCGGATCGCAGGCAGCGGCAGCTCCGGAACGTCGATGCGCCTCGCCGAGAGACGTCGCCGGCCGCGCGAGTTGAACGGAACGGCGGCAAGCCCGCTTTCGATCGCGGGGGCGTCGGAAAGCCCCGCCAGGCGCTCCCACTCCTCGCCCGGAGCGATGGCGTTCTGGCTACGGAAGCGCTCCATCTGCTCCTTCGTCATCAGGCCGGCGTGATTGTCCTTGTGGCCCTGGAACGGCAGGCCGTGGCCCTTGATGGTGTAGGCGATGAAACAGACCGGCCGGTCGGTCGGCGCGGATTCGAAGGCCTCGACGACGCTTTCCATGTCGTGTCCGCCGAGGTTGGTCATCAGCCGGTGCAGTTCGGCGTCGTCCAGCCCCTCGATCAACTTCAGCGTCTTCGGCTCGCCGGCGAGATCGGCCAGGAGCTGGTTGCGGAATGCGGCCCCGCCCTGGAAGACGAGCGCGGAATAGAGCGCGTTCGGACATTCGTCGATCCAGCGCCGCAGCGCCTCGCCGCCGGGCTTCTCGAACGCGGCCTCGAGCCGCTTGCCGTACTTGATCGTGACAACCTCCCAGCCGAGCGCGCGGAACACGTCCGCGTGCTTCTGGAACAGGGCGTCGGAGACGACGGAATCGAGGCTCTGGCGGTTGTAGTCGATGACCCACCAGCAGTTCCTCAGGTCATGCTTCCAGCCCTCGAGCAGGCACTCGAAGATGTTGCCCTCGTCGAGCTCGGCATCACCCAGCAGCGCCACCATGCGCCCTTCGGGCCACTCGCCCATGAGGTCGCGGGCCTTCAGATAGTCCTGCACCAGACTGGCGAACGCCGTGACGGCGACGCCGAGGCCGACCGAGCCGGTCGAGAAATCGACATCGTCGGCATCCTTGGTGCGCGAGGGGTACGACTGCGCGCCGCCAAAGCCGCGGAAGTCCTCCAGCATCTCGCGCGTCTGATTGCCGAGAAGATACTGGATCGCGTGGAAGGCAGGGCTCGCGTGCGGCTTGACCGCAATGCGGTCCTCAGGCCGGAGGACGCGGAAGAAGAGCGCCGACATGACGGTCGACAGGGACGCGGATGACGCCTGATGGCCGCCCACCTTCAAGCCGTCCACGTTCGGGCGAACGTGGTTGGCGTGATGGATCATCCAGGTCGAGAGCCAGAGAACCTTCTTCTCCAGCGTCTCCAGGGTCGCGATGTCGAGGGGCGCGGACGGGTTGGTGTCCCGCTTCGCACTACGGCTGGCGACTGCCATGGGCTGCTTCTCCTGCGTTGTCGCCGCAGACTATAGCGCGAGGAGCCCATCCGTCGAGCTATGCCGCCCGCTGCCCTTTCTCGCGGTTCCGCTTGGCCAGCACGTTGATGACCTCGACCAGCGCCGAGAACGCCATCGCGAAGTAGATGTAGCCGCGCGGGATGTGGAAGCCGAAGCCGTCGGCGACGAGCGCCACGCCGATCAGCAGCAGGAAAGCCAGCGCCAGCATCTTCGTCGTGGGGTGGTGCTTGATGAACTCGCTGATCGGTCCCGAGGCGATGTACATCACGGCGATGGCGATCACGACGGCGGCGATCATGATCTCGATGTGCTGGACCATGCCGATCGCCGTGATGATCGAATCGATCGAAAAGACGAGGTCGATCACGACGATCTGCAGGATGACGATCGTGAAAGCCGCATCGGCCGCCGCGGCCGTCTCGTGACCGTCACCCTCGATGCCCTTGTGAATCTCGATGGTTCCCTTGGCCAGCAGGAACAGCCCGCCCGCGATCAGGATGATGTCGCGCCAGTTCACGTCCTCCCCGAGCACGGTGAAGAGCGTCGCGGTCAGCCCCATCAGCCAGGTCAGCATGAACAGGAAGACCACGCGGAACACGAGCGCGAGGCCGAGGCCGACCTGGCGGGCGATCTTGGCGCGTGCTGCCGGAAGCCGGCTGACGAGGATCGAGATGAAGATGACGTTGTCGATGCCCAGCACGATCTCCATGACCGTCAGCATGGCGAAGGCGGCCCAGGCGTTGGGATCCGTCAGGAGTTCGAGCATCGAAGGCACCCTCGGAGCGGAGGACGAGACGGCGAACGCTCTCTAACGGCCGGACACGAGGAAGGTTCGGCAGCCCGGCTGCAATTTCAGACGTCCGGCCCCCGCACCGTGCGCAGCGCGCTCACCGCGAGCAGCCAGACAAGGGCGACGGCGAGGCCGACCTTGACCCATGGATCCGGGTCGAGATCCTCCGCTATCGCCAGGATCGCAAGCGGCATCGCCGCGAGGACCAGGATCGCGGTGATCTCGCGAAAGCGAGCCACCCGCACCGGATGGACGAAATGGACGGGCAGGAAGGTGAGCGCACCGAACAATACCGTGGTGCCGAACACGACCCACGGGCCGGCTTCGAAGACCATCCAGTAGAACAGGACGAGGTTCCACACCGTCGGGAAACCGATGAAATAGTTGTCCTCGGACTTCTGGTCGCGCTTGGCGAAGAAGGCGGCCGAGGTCAGGCAGATGATGGCGGCGCCCACGATGCCGAGCACCGGCGGGAACAATCCAGCGGCAACGGCGGCATAGGCGGGGATGAAGACATAGGTCAGGTAGTCGACGACGAGGTCGAGCACCTCGCCGTTCCATTTGGGCAGGACCTGGGTGATGCCCACCTTGCGGGCGAGCGGCCCGTCGATGCCGTCGACGAACAGCGCGACGCCCAGCCAGACGAACATTGCCTTCCAGTCGCCGCTGACCGCCGCGATGAGAGCCAGGAAGGCCCATACCACGCCCGACGCCGTCAACGCATGGACGGCTGCCGCCGCGATCCGCCGTTCCGCCGACACCGCGCCGCTCATGGCCCCCGCCAGTCGATGGTGCAGATCTCGGCGCTGCGGCCGGCGAAGTTCCAATTGCGGCCGAACGCCCGCATCCTGCTCCGGTCGGCCTTCGCCACCGTGATGTCGGGAGATATCCAGTACTGGCTGTTGGTGATTACCACCTCGCCGTCCTTGTCGCCGGCCGGGACCGGAGTGATGGCACCGTCGATTATCCCCGGCACCTTCACCATGCGCGTCCTGTCCTCGACCTCGTAAGAAACCGGCGCCTGCTGCACACCGAGGAACCGGCCGACCAGAATCGACAGAAGCCCCGTGCTGCCACCGACGCGGCCGGTGAAGATTTGCGTCAGCGCCTTAACGGCCCTGATCTCGGCCCGCTCGTCGACGAACAGGCCGGCGGTCCAGTTGCCCCGCGACATCAGACCTGGAATCTCGATGATCAGCGCCACGTTCAGCCCCGAGAGATCGACATCGCCAAACGAACCCCGATCGATGCGCAGGCCGGCCCAGGTCTGGCAATAGCCCTCGGTCGGCGGATGCTGCCCGAGCGAAAGGACGCATGGGCAGAAGACCGTGCAATTGCAGCTCAGCGCCAGTTCACCGGCGATATTCCACGTCTCCGACACCGAACCCTACCCTACTCCCGAGTGACCTGTCACACGAATGATGCCGCCGCGCCCGACGCAAGCACGGCCGACCACATCAAAAGCACCGCGCCGATCGCGCGGCTGAACCACGCGCGCCCGACGATCTTTTCCGCCGTCATGACCGCAGCAAGGCCGGCGATCCAGAGGAGATTTATCACGCCGACCGCGAACATCACCAGCATGAGGGCCCAGCAACACCCGAGGCAATACACCCCCTGCCGAACCCCCAGACGGAACACGCCCGTGGCCCGCTCCGTCCAGTTGGCGAACAGGAACGGGAACGGATTTGCGCATTTGACGAGGCAGGCGGCCTTGAGCGGCAGGAACTGGTATATGCCGGCGCCCGCGACGATCACCGCCGCGACGGCGACGTTTGCAGGGGTCGCGCCGTTGCCGATCATGCCCGCCGAACCCAGGACCCAGTGCAGCCCCGTCGCCATCACGGAAAAGCCCGACCAGACGGCGATGTAGCCGGCAGCCAGGATCAGCGGCGAGACGACGCGCCTGCCCTGCCCCGCCGCCGTGTCGGCTATCTCGGAATAGGTGCGCAGCATGGGCGCGGCCGTCGGCAGCATCATCGCCAGCGCCATCGCGAGCCACATGCCGAAATGGAGCAAAGCCTCCTCGACGCCCCAGGCCGCCGGATGAACCGCGCAGACCGCCATGAGGGCCGCCAGCGCGCCGGACGACGACAGGACCGGAAAGGCGACCCGTTCCAGGCCGAACCGGTCTGCAAGCGTGTCGAACACCGCCATGCCAGGACCGAGCGCCGCGAAGGTGCCGCCAATTCCCGCCGCCGAGGCCATCGCCGAGAGATAGAGCCAACCAACGGCGATCAGCACCGCCACGCCCACGAAGGCGACGTGGCGCGGCCGTGCCATCGCGCCGGCGAAGGCCGCTTCGGCAAAAGGCAGCGACTTGATCTCGCCCGACATCCGTCCGCTATTCGCCCATTGTTTTCCAAGCCCGCCGAATGCCGGCGGAAACCCTGAAAATCTCAATCATGCCGGCAGGCGCAATGCAACGACAACCGGTCGTCGCGGCGCCTCGCCCGGTCTGCTCGCAGGGTCGTGCGGAGCCCGTCTTTGGTGATATGACTGCCGGCATGACATCAGGCGGCGCGACACGGCAGGTGATCGTTCTGGGGGGCGGGCCGACCGGCCTGGCGGCGGCGCTATCGCTCGCCCGGGGTGGGCTCGCGGTGACGCTCGTCGACGCCGCGCCGCCACCCGAGCAGGACCGGCGCACTTCCGCACTGATGGTCGCCTCGGTCACATTGCTTCGGAATCTCGGTGTGTGGGGGGAATGCGAGGGCAATGCCGCTCCGCTTCGGCAACTGCGCATCGTCGACGACACGGGCCGTCTCTTCCGTGCGCCGACAGTCGAGTTCGACGCCGGCGAGATCGGCGAGGAAGCGTTCGGCTGGAACATCCCGAACGCCGTCCTGGTCGCAGCGATGCGGCGCGCCTGCGAGGTTGAGGGCGGCATCGAGCGGATCGAGGCGCGCGCGCGCGCCGTACTGCCCGGCCCCGAGCGCATCGCGGTGGAACTGGAGAACGGCCGCGTGATCACCGGAGCCGTGCTGGTGGCCGCCGACGGAGGGAGTCGCCGTCGCGGGCGGCCGCCCGCATTCGTACCGACGAATGGTCCTACGACCAGGCCGCGCTCGTGATGAACCTCGCCCATGACCGTGACCATCACGGCGTCTCGACCGAATTTCACCGCGAGCCGGGGCCTTTCACCCTGGTACCGCTGCCCGGTCGCCGCTCCAGCCTCGTCTGGGTCGAGGGCCGGCGTGTCTCCGGCGCACTGGCCGACATGGACGACGCGGCTCTCGCCGCCGAAATCGAACGGTTGTCCCACAGGCTTCTCGGGCGAGTCTAGGTATCGACGGTCCGCGGGGATGTTCCCTGCTCTCCGGGCTGCGCGCCCGGCAATTCGCCGCGAGACGCGTTGCCCTCGTGGGCGAGGCCGCGCACGTCGTGCCCCCCATCGGGGCCCAGGGGCTGAACCTCGGCCTTCGGGACGCCGCGGCAGCCGCCGAGACAATCGTCCAGGCGGCCGAATCCGGCGAGGACATCGGTGGGGCGGACGCGATGCGCCGCTATGACGAGGCGCGGCGGTTCGACGTCATGTCGAGGACCGCCGGCGTCGACATGCTCAACCGCTCGCTCCTTTCCGGGTTCGTCCCCGTGCGGGCGGCCCGGGCCGCGGGGCTTGCCGCCCTCGGCGGGGTCGGACCGCTGCGCCGCCTCTTCATGCGCGAAGGCGTCGAGCCGGCGATAGGGCTGCCCGCGCTGATGCGTCGGGACGCGGCCGAGGCGCTCAGCGCCAGAGATCGGTTGGAACCAGCTCGTTCGTGACGAGATAGAGCACCGTCGTCAGGGTGATCACCGACAAGAGCGTGCCGATCAGGATCGTGCTGGACGCCCGCTCGATATAGACGCCGTACTGCCGCGCCAGGATGAACACGTTGAGCGCGGGCGGGAGCGCGGCCATGAGCACCGCCGTATAGATCCAGACCGGATGGAACCCTCCGACGAGGCTCAGCAGAACCAGCACGATGATCGGATGCGCGACCAGCTTGATGAAAGCGAGAACCGGCAGTTCCAGCGGCACGCGCTTGATCGGCCGTAACGCCACCGTGACCCCGAGTGTGAACAGGGCGCAGGGCGCCGCCGCCGATGCGAGGTAGTCCAGGATGCGGTCGACCGCGACCGGCGCGCGGAACTGGAAATAGGCCGCGACAACGCCGAGGAAGGTGGCGATCAGGAACGGGTGCAGCGCGATCTTCTTAGAATCTCGCCGGCCATCGCCAGCGGGCTGACGTGATCTTCCCGTGCGAGCGCCATGATCAGCGGCACCATGGTGAAGATCAGGATGTTGTCGAAGCAGAAGATCAGCGCAGTGGGCACCGTCGCGGCCGGCCCGAGCGCGGCCAGCGTGAGGCCGGGACCCATGTAGCCGATGTTGGAGTAGCTGGTGGCGGCCGCCTGGATGCCTGCCACCGCCAGGTCGCCCCGCGAGGCGACATAGCCGATGGCCAGGCCAGCCACGAACACCACGAAGGTCGCGAACGTCGTCGTCGAGCACGAACGACCATTGCGCGAGTCCTCGAACGGCGTCTGCGAGAATGAGCTGGAAGAACAGCGCGGGCAGCGCGAAATAGAGGATGAAGGTGTTCAGCCAAGCGAGGCCCTCCTCCGGGATGCGGATGATCTTGCCGCCTACGAAGCCGAGGAGGATGAGCCCGAAGAAGGGCATCGCGAGCGAAAGTACCTGCTCCAACTTCAATCGCTCCCGTTGCCTGCGCCGTCCGGTACGTGCCCCATGCCGATTGGCCCTAACGCTTCCGCGAGGCCGCGGTCAACGCCACTTCGGTCGGGGTTGTCATCGCAGCGCAGCAAATACATGCTGGCGCCCCTTCCATCAGGAATGCTTTCGTCATGAAGCTGCCCCGCCATTTCTTCCGCCCGCTCGCCGTCGGCGCGCCGGAGCCGTTCCGCGAACTGCCGGTCCGGCTCGAGCGGATGATCCACTTCGTGCCGCCGCACATCGACAAGGTGCGCGCCAAGGTCCCGGAGCTGGTCGGGCAGGTCGACGTGATCCTCGGCAATCTCGAGGACGCGATCCCGGCGGACGCCAAGGAGGCGGCCCGGCGCGGCTTCATCGCGATGGCGCAAGGCGAACGAGTTCGGCGGCACGGGGCTGTGGACGCGCATCAACGCCCTCAACAGCCCCTGGGTGCTGGACGACCTCGTCGAGATCGTCGCCGAGGTCGGGACAAGCTCGACGTGGTCATGCTGCCGAAGGTCGAGGGGCCGTGGGACATCCATTATCTCGACCAGCTGCTCGCCCAGCTCGAGGCGCGGCACGGCGTCGCGCAAGCCGATCCTCGATCCACGCCATCCTCGAGACGGCCGAGGGCGTGAAGAACGTCGAGGCCATCGCCGCCGCCTCGCCGCGCATGCACGGCATGAGCCTCGGCCCGGCCGATCTCGCCGCCTCGCGCGGCATGAAGACGACGCGCGTCGGCGGCGGCCATCCCGAGTACAAGGTGCTCGCCGACCCGGCGCCGACGGCGCGCGCGCGCAGCGTCGCGCAGCAGGACCTCTGGCACTACACCATCGCCGGATGGTCGACGCCTGCCTCGCGAACGGCATCAAGGCCTTCTACGGCCCGTTCGGCGACTTCTCGGACCCGGCGCGCCTGCGAAGGCGCAGTTCCGCAACGCCTTCCTCATGGGCTGCGCCGGCGCATGGTCGCTGCATCCCTCGCAGATCGACATCGCCAAGAAGGTCTTCAGCCCCGACCCGGCGGAGGTCGCCTTCGCGCAGCGGATCCTGGAGGCCATGCCGGACGGCACCGGCGCGGTGATGATCGACGGCAAGATGCAGGACGACGCCACCTGGAAGCAGGCCAAGGTCATCGTCGACCTCGCCCGATCTGCTCGTTCGGCCGGATCCGGGCCTCGCCGAACGCTACGGATCCTCATCCGTTTGAAAGACTGGCGGTTTACCGCGCCAGCAACAGAAATCAGCGCAACGATCGCGATGCGTGGGCGACATTTGTTGCAGTATGCGCGGCCGACGACGTATCGAAAAGGCCGATATGAAGCCCGCAGCGCGAAATACACGATCGGTCAGGTTGTCCGGCACCGCGTCTACCCGTTCCGCGGCGTGGTCTTCGACGTCGACCCCACCTTCGACAACACCGAGGAGTGGTGGCAATGCGATTCCCGAGGAGATCCGGCCCCGAAAGGACCAGCCGTTTTACCATCTGTTCGCGGAAAACGCCGAGACCGAGTATGTCGCTTACGTGTCCGAGCAGAACCTGCTGCCCGACGACATCAGGTGAACCCGATCCGCCATCCGCAGGTGGCGGAAATCTTCGAGGACGTGGAGAACGGCGTCTACCGGTCCCGCGACCACCGCCTGAACTGAGATCGGACGAAAACCGGCTTTGGCAGGGCCAGTGAGGCCCTGCCGACCCAGCCGGGATTACTGCTGCGGCTGCTCGCCGCCTTCACCCGCGCCTTCGCCGCCTTCCTGCTGCTGCAGGAGACGCTGGCGTGCGTCCGCGGCGCGCCGCTGGAGCTGCTCCTGAAGGCGCTGGCGCTCCTGCGCGAGCAGGTTGGTGTCGACCGGATCGCCGTCCCAGCCCCGCGTGAAGCCCACGAGCGTGAGCCCGATGCCGACCGCCTGGCCCTGATTGTTGATGACCGACACCACGAGGTTCTGGCCGCGCTTCATCTGGTCGATGAAGGGATCCTCGATCTCAAGCTCGGCATAGCAGGCGTTGGGCAGGCAGATGACGTAGCGGCCGGCCTCCTGCTCGCCCTCGTCGACCTGCACGCGCAGACCCGGCTGCAGAAGCGTGCCCGGCGGCACCGCGATCATGAGGGTCTTCGGGTTTTCCTGCCCTTCGTTGTCGCGGACAGACACGGAAGCCAGGAACTCGCCGGTATCGGTACGGACCTCCTGTGTTACGAGGCAGGATTCCGCCCCTTCGTTGGTCTCGTCCTCGGCGCAGATCTTGATCCAGTTGCCCAGATTGGGACCCTCGCCCGAAGGCGCGGCGTCCTGGGCGGCCGCCGGCGCCGAAAGGGCCATCGCAAGCGCCGTGACCCCGGCGAGCGCGAGGCCGGAGAACGGACCGCGCTCGATCACGGGCGTCTTGATACGATCGAAAGTCATTCGGTTTCCTCGGCTTTTCGGCGTTCGGAGATGTCCTCTGCCCGCGCACGATCCGCCGGATGACGTCTGCGCGCCGCGGGGCTTCCGCCGTCAGCGTCGTCGCGGCGAATTGCGGCGACACAATGTCCGGCGAGCACCCATGGCAATAACGTGAAACGCTTACGATATCCAGCACCGAAACGCATCGGTAGTGGGACGGTTTGACTGCCCGGGCTGACCTTGCGGCCGGGCCGTGACTTTCCCTCTCCGCCCATCCCCGCGCACGCGGGGACCCAGCCATCCGCAGACGCGGCCCGTGCCGCATGGCTGGATTCCCGCGTTCGCGGGAATGAGCGGAAGGTGGTGGGCCCGAGGCCCGCCGGCACGAAAGAAATTCAAAGTGACCCAATACCAAGGCACCTGGTCCCGAGGCGCACGGACGTTTGTGTTACAGTGAGACCACCGAATCGGAGGGTTTCGAGTTCCAGATGCTGATGACGTTTCGCCGCGCGGGGGCGATGTTCGTGTTCTCGATGGCGCTCGGCGTGGCCGCCGCAGCGCCTGCCGCGGCGAACGTCTCGCATGGGATCTCCATGCATGGCGATCTCGCCTATCCTCCTGGCTTCGATCATTTCCGATACGTGGAACCTGAAGCCCCCCGGGGCGGCAGGCTCACCATCGGCGTCCAGGGCAGTTTCGACAGCCTGAACCCCCTCATAGTCCGGGGCGTGCCGGCGCGCGGATTGCGCGAGTACGTATTCGAGTCCCTGCTGGCGCGCAGCTACGACGAGCCGTTCTCGCTGTATGGGCTGCTGGCCGAGACGGTCGAGACGCCGGACGACCGGAGCTGGGTCGAGTTCACGCTTCACCAGGAGGCGCGCTTTTCCGACGGTCAGCCCGTAACGGTCGAGGACGTGCTTTTCTCCTGGGAAGTCCTGAAAGAGAAGGGCCGGCCGAACCACCGCACATATTACGGTCAGGTGTCGAGCGCCGAAGCCACGGGGGAGCGGACCGTTCGCTTCGAGTTCGAAGGCGATCCGCCGGATCGCGAGATGCCGCTGATCATGGGCCTCATGCCGATCCTGCCGCGCCACCACTACGCAATCGACACGTTCGAGGACACCGGCCTTTCGCGGCCGCTCGGAAGCGGACCCTATGTGATCTCGGAGGTCGCGGCCGGCTCGGCGATCATGTATCGTCGCAATCCCGACTATTGGGGCGACGGCCTGCCCGTAACGCGAGGCCTCTTCAACTTCGACGAGGTCCGCTTCGACTATTACCGCGACGCCAACACGATGTTCGAGGCCTTCAAGCGCGGGCTGTCCGACATTCGGCCGGAGGACGATCCGGGACGCTGGGCCACAGGATACGATTTCCCCGCGGTAACCAGCGGGCGTGTGATCCTCGACGAGTTCGAAAGCCAGGTGCCGCGAGGCATGTCGGCGTTCGTCTTCAATACGCGCCGCCCGCACTTCTCCGACGTGAGGGTCCGCGAGGCACTGCTGCACCTGTTCGACGCAGAATGGATCAACAGGAACCTCTACCACGGTCTCTACGAGCGCACCGGGAGCTACTTCGACGGGTCCGAGCTGTCGTTCCTCGGCCATCCCGCGAGCGACCACGAACGCGCAGTACTGGGGCCATGGATCGAGCAGATCGATCCGGCCATCCTGGACGGGAGCTACGTGCTCCCCTCCTCCGACGGCTCGGGACGCGACCGCACCAACATGCGCCGTGCCCTGGCGCTGCTGGAGGAGGCCGGCTACGCGCTCGATCAGGGCACCATGCGAAACGCCGAAACCGGCGCGGCCTTCAGCTTCGAGATCCTCGTCGTCACGCGGGACCAGGAGCGGCTCGCGTTGTCCTTCCAGCGTGCGCTTCAGCGAGTTCGGCATCGAGGTCGCCGTGCGTCAGGTGGATTTGGCCCAGTTCGAGCGGCGGCGGCAGACCTACGACTTCGACATGATCCAGAACTTCTGGGCGGCCTCCCTGTCGCCGGGGAACGAACAGAAGTTCTACTGGGGCAGCGACGCGGCGGGGGTCGACGGCACGCGCAACTACATGGGCGTGGCCGATCCCGCCGTCGACCGGGCGATAGAAGCGTTGCTGGCCGCGGAAGATCGCGAGACCTTCGTCCTGTCGGTACGCGCGCTCGACCGGGCACTCATGGCCGGCGCCTACGTCGTGCCCCTGTTCCACCTGCCGAAGCAATGGGTGGCACGCTCCGACCGGATCGGGCGCCCGGATACAACGTCACTTTACGGCTACCTGATCGACACGTGGTGGCGGGACTTGTCGGGCGGCTGAGACGCGACCTTGGGGGAGGAAACATGATCCTGACCGATCGAGACCGCGCCGATCGCTACGCTCAGGCCGGATTGTGGGGCAAGATGACGCTCGACGGCCTGCTCGCGCGCTCGGCCGCGGCACGCCCGGACGAGGTCGCCCTCGTGGATGCCGGAGACCGGGCCGGATGGGAGCGCCCCTTTCCCCGCAGTCTCACCTGGCGCGCGCTGGACCGACGGGTATCCGCGCTGTCGGCCGTCCTGCTCGACGCCGGTCTCAAGCAAGACGAGATCGTCGCGCTACAGCTGGCGAACACGGTGGAGTTGTTCCTCGCCTGCCTCGCAGTCCTACGGGCCGGGCTGATCGCAGCCCCGATGCCGCAGCTGTGGCGCCGCCACGAGCTCGGGACCGCCTGCCGCCGGATCGCACCGGCGGCGCTTCTGACGGCGAGCCGGATCGGGCCGGTGGCACACGGCGAATTGCTACGTGACGTTGCGGTGGACACGATGTCGGTTCGCCATGTCTTCGCCTTCGGGAAGGATGTGCCGGATGGGCTTCAGCCCCTGGATGCGATCGTAGCCGGCGACGAGACCGTCGAAGGCGGGCAGGGTCTTCCGCGCGCGGGAAACGCCGCCGACCACGTCGCCATGGTGACCTTCGACAGTCGCGATCCGTCCCGCCCGCTGGCGCGCAGCCACAACCAGTGGCTTTCGGCCGCGACGGTGGCGGTGCTTGCCGCACGCCTCTCCGACGACGCCGCGGTCACAACCGCATTGCCGCCCGCGAGCCTCCCCGGCGTCGCATGCGGGCTCGGTGCGTGGCTGCTTTCGGGCTGCCGCCTGTCCCTGGCGATGCCTGGAGATCCGGAGGTGATATTGCGCGAGTTGGCTGCGGGCGGCGCCACCCACCTGGCCCTCCCCGGCCGTGTGGCGGCATCGCTTGCGCCGGCGCGGGACGGGCCGAGGCTGATCCGTGTCTGGCGCGACCCCCTCGACCAGACCGACCCCCACAGCTCTGCCGGCATCGATATCGTCTCGCTCGGCGAGATCGCCCTTCATGCGGTGCAAGACGGCGATCCCGGCGAGATTCCACTCGAATCAGGACTGCCACCGGCGACCGATGACCGGCTGTTCGCCGCCCGGATGCAGGGCATGATGCAGCGGGCCGGCAGCGTTTCGCCTGGGGCGTTGCTGCGCGGCGCGCTCCTTGTCGGAGGTCCGCAACTGCCAGGTGCGCCGCTGCCCGTGCCCGCAGACCAGGAACACGAGGCCGACCCGACCGAGGCCGACGGCTATCGCCCGAGCGGGCTTCGCTGTCGCCTGACGGCCGCCCGCCCGCCGGTCGCCCGGATCGTCGGACACGTATTGGAGACCTTCGTTGTCGGTGGCGTTTGCGTTCACGCCGGCGAGGTCGACGAAATCTATCGCGGCTTTCCCGGCGCCGAGGACGCGGCCGCCATTGCTGTGGCTGACGAAACGTTCGGTCACAGGATACTGGCCGCCGTGGTTCCCGGGCCGGACTGCGACCTTTCCGCTACCGCCTTCCGGGCCTATCTCGACGGACTGGGCGCTGCGCCCTACTTCGTTCCCGACGACATCATTTCGGTCTCGACGATCCCGCGCGGCAGCGACGGTCTGGTGCTGCGCAGCGCCCTCGACGTGGAAAACGCCGCCTGAGCCCTTCCGGGTCAGGCCATTGGCATAGAACCTTTCGCGGGGGAGCGGCATTGTCATATACCGACCGCACGGAGGTTCCCATGTCCCAGGCAATCACGCTCGATGTCATATCGGATACGATCTGCCCCTGGTGCTATATCGGCAAGAGGCGGCTGGAACAGGCACTGTCCCAGCGCCCCGACCTCGACATCGAGGTCTACTGGCGTCCGTATCAGCTCGACCCGACGATCCCGCCCGGCGGCATCGAACGGGCCAGCTACCTGGAGCGCAAGTTCGGAGGACCCGATGCTGCGCGCTCCATCTATGCGCGGATCGAGGAGGCCGGCGAAGCCGAGGGCATCCCGTTCGCCTTCGACAGAATCGCCGTCACTCCCAGCACGCTGGATTCCCACCGTCTGATCCGCTGGGCCGCGACGGCCGGGGTCCAGGATGCGGTGGTGGAGCGGCTTTTCGCGCTCTACTTCACCGAGGGACAGGATATCGGAGACCCGAACGTTCTGGTATCGGCCGCTGGGGATGCCGGTATGGACGCCGACCTCGTCGCAAATCTGCTGCAGGGCGAATCCGACATCGACCTCGTCGAGAAGGAGATCGCCCTGGCGCAGCAGATCGGCGTGACGGGTGTGCCCTGCTTCGTCTTCGCACACCGTTATGCGGTGATGGGCGCACAGGAACCGGCCTCCATCGTCGACGCGATAGACCGGGTCAGCACTGAACTTGCGAAGGGTACCGGTACGACCGGTTGATCAGGCCGCGGTCGCGGCGTCGGCCATCGCGGCCAGCCGGCGCAGGATGACCATCGAGCCGCGCAGCCGTTCCTCCGGCGTCGCCCAATCGCGCCGAAGCACGATGGAGTGGTCCGGTCGGACCTTGGCCCTGGCGCCCTCCTCCGTAACGAAATCGACCAGCGCCTGCGGATTGGCGACCTTGTCGCCGCGGAACCCGAATACGAGACCCTTCGGACCGGCCTCCAGCCGGTCTATCCCGGCCTCCCGGCAGAGCGTTTTTATGCGCACGATGTCGAGGAGTTGCTCGGCCTCGAGCGGCAACCGCCCGAAGCGGTCGGCCATCTCCGCCCCGAACGCGTCGACCTCCCGCTCGTCTTCGAGCGTTGAAAGCCGGCGGTAGAGCCCGAGCCGCACCTCCAGGTCCTGCACGTAATGCTCGGGGATCAGCACGGGCGTTCCCATGGAGATCTGCGGCGACCATTGGCCGTCGTCCACGTCGCCGCCGTCCTTGAGGCTCGCGACCGCCTCCTCCAGCATCGACTGATACAGTTCGTAGCCGACCTCTCGGATGTGGCCCGACTGCTCCTCTCCCAGGAGGTTGCCGGCGCCGCGGATGTCGAGGTCGTGGCTCGCCAGCATGAAGCCCGCGCCCAGGGCGTCGAGCGACTGCAGAACCTTGAGCCTCTTTTCCGCGGCGGTCGTCAGCTTGCGCCTCGGCGGCACCGTCACATAGGCATAGGCGCGCGTCTTGGAACGCCCCACCCGGCCACGCAGCTGGTAGAGCTGCGCCAGGCCGAACATGTCGGCACGGTAGGCGATCAGGGTATTGGCCGTTGGGATGTCGAGGCCGGACTTGACGATGGCCGTCGACAGAAGCACGTCGTATTTGCCGTCGTAGAAGGCCGTCATCACGTCCTCGAGCTGAGCGGCCGGCATCTGGCCATGCGCCACCGCGACCTTCACCTCCGGCACGTGATCCCGCAAGAAGTCGCCCGCCTCGTGGAGATCGGAGATGCGGGGACAGACGAAGAAGGTCTGGCCGCCTCGATAGTGCTCTCGCAGGATCGCCTCGCGCAGCACCACCCCGTCGAAGGGCGTGATGAAGGTGCGCACGGCGAGCCGGTCCACAGGCGGCGTCGCGATGATCGACAGTTCCCGGATGCCGGTCAGCGCCAACTGCAGCGTGCGGGGAATTGGCGTGGCGGTGAGCGTCAGGACGTGAATCTCGGCGCGGAGGTCCTTCAGCCGCTCCTTATGCCCGACACCGAAATGCTGCTCCTCGTCAACGATGACGAGACCCAGGTCGCGGAACTTGACGGACTTGCCGAGCAGAGCATGGGTGCCGATCACGATGTCCACGTCGCCCGACGCCAGGCCCTTCTTGGTCTCGCCGAGTTCCTTGGCGGTGACGAGTCGCGACGCGCGGCCGATCTTCACCGGGAAACCGCGGAAGCGTTCGGCGAATGTCTTGTAGTGCTGGCGGGCGAGAAGCGTCGTCGGAACCACCACCGCGACTTGACGGCCGGACATGGCCGCGACGAAGGCCGCCCGCAGCGCGACCTCGGTCTTGCCGAAGCCGACGTTGCCGCAGATGAGCCTGTCCATGGGCCGGCCGGTCGCGAGATCCTCGAGTACGGCTTCGATCGCGTTCTCCTGATCCTCCGTCTCGTCATAGGGGAAGCGCGCGCAGAACTCCGAATAGGCGCCGTCCGGCGGCGTCATGACCGGCGCCGGACGCATCGAGCGCTTGGCGGCGATGGCGATGAGCTGGCCCGCCATTTCGCGGATGCGCTCCTTCAGCCGCGCCTTGCGCGCCTGCCATCCGTGGCCCCCGAGCCTGTCGAGCTGGACCGCCGTGTCCTCCGAGCCGTAGCGCGAGAGGAGTTCGATGTTCTCGACCGGCAGGAACAGCTTGTCGTTGCCGGCGTAATGGATTTCGACGCAGTCATGCGGCGCACCGGCGGCCTCGATCGTCCTCAGCCCGACGAAACGCCCGATGCCGTGGTCGACATGGACCACGTAGTCGCCGGGGGACAGGCTCGTCAGCTCGGTCAGGAAGTCGGCCGCGCGCCGGCTCTTCCGCTTCGGCCGCACGAAGCGGTCGCCGAGGACGTCCTGCTCGCCGACGACGGCGAAGGACGGTGCCTCGAAGCCGCGCTCGATCCCGAATACCGCGAGCGCCGACTGTCCTGCGGGCAGCGCCTGCGCCGAAGGCCAGTCGGTGACCTCGACGAGGCCGGAAAGCCCGTGGTCGGTCAGCATGTCGCCCATGCGCTCGCGCGAGCCTTCGCTCCAGCAGGCGACGACGACGCGCCTGCCGTCCGACGCCAGCCTGCGCACATGCGCCGCCACCGCCTCGAACAGACTGACCGCCTCGTTGTTGCGCTCGGGCGCGAAGCTGCGCCCCTCTCTTGCGCCGAGATCGAAGACCGGGCCGGTCGCCTCGGTCTCAGGCACCTCGAAGGGCGTCAGGGCGGCGACCCCACGGGCGCCCAGCAGCGCCGTCCATTCCTCCTCGCCCAGATAGAGCGCATCGGGCGGCAGCGGCTTGTAGGGGGCGGCGTCGCCTTCCTCTCCGGCCTCCACGCGGGCCCGGTAATAATCCTCGACCTGCACATGCCGCTCCGCCCTCGCCTCCTCGATCAGCGGATCGAGGAGGACGGGAGCCTGGCCGACATGGTCGAGCACCGTCTCCATCCGTTCGTGGAACAGCGGCAGCCAGTGCTCCATGCCCTGGTGGCGCCGGCCTTCACTGACCGCGACATAGAGCGGATCGTCCGGCGCGGGCACGCCGAAGCGAGCGACGTATTCCGTGCGAAATCGACGGATCGCCGCCTCGTCCAGGGCCACTTCGTTCATCGGCACGAGGACGAGTTCTCGCTCCTGCCCCGTCGTGCGCTGCGTCTCAGGGTCGAACCGGCGGATCGATTCCAGCGTGTCCCCGAAGAAATCGAGGCGAACGGGCTCCAGATGTCCGGGCGGGAACATGTCGAGGATGCCGCCACGGATCGCGAACTCGCCCGTTTCCCGAACGGTCCCCGTCCGCTCGAAACCGTTGCGGGCGAGCCAGTCACCGAGCTGGGCCATGTCCAGCCGGTTGCCGGGCCGCGCATTCAGCGCAGCCCCGGCGACCCAGTCGCGGGGTGGGACGCGCTGGACAAGCGCATTGATCGTGGTTCCGACGATGAGCGGCCCGGAATCGCCCGCGGCCAGCCGCGACAGCGTGGCGAGCCGCTGTGCGACGATCTCCGGCGCCGGCGATACGCGGTCGTACGGCAGGCAGTCCCAGGCAGGCAGCGTCACCGTCTCGATGTCGGGCGTGAAGAAGGCGAGCGCCGAGTTGAAGGCCGCCAGCCTCTGGGCGTCGCGAGCGACGAAAACCACTCGCCCACCGCGTGCGCGGGCGATATCCCCGGCGACGACGGCATCGAAGCCGTCCGGTACGTGCGAAAGCGTCAGCCGCCCGGGCTGGGCGAGCATCGACGCGTCGAAGGCGCGGCTGCGGGTACGGTCGGCGGCGGTCACGGTCTGGCGGCGTCCTTCGACGTCGGGAAGGTCTCGTGGAACTCGCGGATTTCCGCAAGCAAGGTCGTGTCGTGGTTTGCGGGTATCGGCTTCGAGCCGGCGATCCAGCCGAAAAGTTCCGGGTCGGGCACGTCCAGAAGCCGTTCCAGAAGACTTAGGTTCTCCTCCCCCAGTTCCGCAAGTCTCGCGTCGGCGAAACGGCCGAGGATAAGGTCCATTTCGCGCATGCCCCGGTGCCAGCAGCGGAAAGCGAGCCGGCGGCGGCGCGTGTCCGCGAGGTCCAAGGGGACACCCCCTCTCGTCACGTCGGTCTCCATTAGCCTGGGTAGCGGATTCGACGTGGGTATAGCGCGCATGCAGTCGGCCCGCCAGACGGGCGGACGGGCGACGGCCAGGCAGGGCGGACATGGCCGCCAGGTCGTGCTAGACGCGAGGTGGAGAAGACAGGGAGCCCCATGCGTCCGGACATTCTCAACCCGCTGTTCGCCCCGGTCACCGGCCTGCCCGGGGTCGGGCCCAAGGTCGGCAAGCTCTTCGCGCGCCTGCTGGGGGCCGATGACGACGGCCAGGGCCCGCTCGTGGTCGACCTGCTGTGGCACTTGCCTGGCGGCGTGATCGACCGCCGCGATCGGCCCGTACTCGCAAACGTGGTGCCCGGAACGGTGGCTACGCTGAAGGTGACGGTCGCCGAGCACCAGCCCTCGCCGCCCGGGCGGCGCGTGCCCTACCGTGTCTACTGCTACGACGAGACCGGCGACATCACGCTGGTCTTCTTCAACGCCTACGGCAACTGGCTCGAGAAGGCCCTGCCGGTCGGCGCGACGCGCTGGGTCAGCGGTCGCATCGACGAGTTCAACGGCGTGCCGCAGATGGCCCACCCCGACTTTATCGTCGACGAGGAGGGCCTTGCCGGCCAACCGCTCGTCGAGCCGGTCTATCCCAGAACGGAAGGCCTCGGCGCCAAGGCGATCGCAAAGGCGGCGGCGGGTGTCCTCGATCTGCTTCCGGAGCTCGAGGAGTGGCAGGAGACCGCGTGGCTTCGCCAGCGCGGATGGCCGGGCTTTGCAATTGCACTACGCAGTATTCACAGGCCCGACCTGCCGGAAGACGCTTCCGCCGAGGGCATCGCGTGGTCGCGGCTCGCCTATGACGAGCTCCTCGCCGGGCAACTCGCGCTGTCGCTCGTCCGCCGCCACCTGCACCGCGCCCGGGGCATCTCCCGGGTCGGCGACGGCAGCCGGTCCGAGCGCATCGTCGCCGCCCTGCCCTTCGAGCTGACCGGCTCTCAGCAGCTGGCGATCCAGGAAATCCGCGCCGATCTCGCCGAGCCCGAGCGCATGCTGCGCCTCCTGCAGGGCGACGTCGGCAGCGGAAAGACGCTGGTGGGCCTGATCGCCATGGCGACGGTCGCGGAATCGGGCGCACAGTCGGCCTTGATGGCGCCGACCGAACTCCTCGCGCGCCAGCACTATCGCACCATCGCACCGCTTGCCGAGGCGGCAGGCCTGACGGTCGCTCTTTTGACGGGCCGCGAGAAGGGCAAGGAACGCGCAACGATACTGGAGGCCGCAGAGAGTGGAGGCCTCGATGTTCTCGTCGGCACCCATGCGTTGTTCCAGGCCGGCGTCGCGTTCCGAGATCTCGGCCTCGTGGTCGTCGACGAGCAGCATCGCTTCGGGGTCCATCAGCGGCTGGCGCTGGCGGCCAAGGGAGAGGCGGTGGACATGCTGGTGATGACCGCCACGCCCATTCCCCGCACGCTGCTCCTGACGCACTACGGCGACATGGACGCCACCCAGCTCACCGAGAAGCCCGCCGGTCGCCGCCCCATCGAGACGCGCACCGTGCCTGTGGAGCGCATCGACGAGGTCGTCGCCGCCGTATCGCGCGCGGTCGAGGCGGGTTCTCAGGTCTACTGGGTATGCCCGCTCGTGGAGGATTCCGAGGAACTCGAGGCGACCTCGGCGGAGGAACGCTTTGCGGCGCTGACGCCTCTCCTCGGCGATGCCGTGGGGCTGATCCACGGTCGCATGCGAGGAGCCGAAAAGGACGCGGCGATGGCTCGCTTCGTCGACGGCAACCTGCGCGTGCTCGTCGCGACCACCGTCATCGAGGTCGGCGTCGACGTGCCGGACGCCACCATCATGATCATCGAGAACGCCGAGCGCTTCGGGCTCGCCCAGCTCCACCAGCTTCGCGGTCGAGTGGGACGCGGGGACCGGGCGTCGAGCTGCCTTCTGCTCTACCGCCCGCCTCTCTCGGAGACGGCGAAGGCGCGACTTTCGATCCTGCGGGAGACCGAGGACGGCTTCCGGATCGCCGAGGAGGACCTGAAGCTCAGGGGCGGAGGGGAAGTCCTCGGAACGCGCCAGAGCGGTATGCCCGGGTTCCGCGTCGTACGGCCGGAGACCCATCTGGGCCTCATCGAGGCCGCCCGCGACGACGCGCGGCTCATTCTGGAGCGCGACCCAGGCCTGACCAGCCCGCGCGGCAGGGCCCTGCGGACCCTGCTGTATCTGTTCCGCCGGGATACCGCGATGCGGTTGATCGAGGCTGGCTAGGCCGTGGTCTCCGGCTTGCGCGCAGCATGCCCCAAATCGTCGGAGAGACTGGGTTCCGAGCGGGGCAGCGGCTGCAGGCCGGCGAGCTGCTGGGCGTCGCGCTCAGGCAGAACGAGACCGGCTGAGATGACCACCTTCGCTGCTTCCTCGACGGTCATGTCGAGGATGATCATGTCCCTCTTGCGGACGAACAGCAGGTATCCGGACGTGGGGTTCGGCGTGGTCGGCAGGAATACGCTGTAGAGCTGATCGTCCTCGCCGCCGGCGTGCACTGCGAGTTCGCCGGCCGTCTCGGCCGCGACGAAGACGATCGCCCAGAGGCCCTTCCTCGGATACTCGATCAGCCCCACCTTCTGGAACGAGCCGCTGGACTGCGACAGCACGGTCTCGAAGATCTGCTTCAGCCCACGATAGATGGAGCGTACCAGCGGCATGCGGTCGAGCATCAGTTCGCCATAGCGGACGATCGTGCGACCGAACAGGTTTGCCGTGGCCGCGCCGAGCAGCGTCAACAGCACCACAGCGACGATCAGCCCGAAGCCCGGCACCGTGAAAGGGAGGTAGTTGTCCGGGTTGTAGCTTGCCGGGATCCAAGGCTTCACCCATCCGTCCACCCAGCCGATGATCGTCCACGTGATGTAGATCGTGATCGACAGTGGCGCGGCGATGATGAGGCCGGTGAGGAAGTAGTTGCGGAGCCTGAGTCCGAAGGTGGACCGCGGCTTCTCCGGCGGCTCCGAAGCGAGTATTTCGCCGAGGCCCGAGCCTTTGTGGTCGTGGTCTGGACTCATCGAACGCCGCTATCCGTCTCGCTGCCCTTGGGCATCATACAAAGCTTTGCCGCCCGGGAAACCGCCTTGGCGCAGCCGGTCAAATGGGTCGCAGGCGGCCGGCGGCAAGCGCTATTCGACGGTCACGGACTTGGCGAGGTTGCGAGGCTGGTCCACGTCCGTGCCCATGAAGACGGCCGTGTGATAGGCGAGCAACTGTACAGGGACGGCGTAGATGATGGGCTGCACGAACTGCGGCATGTCGGGCATGACTACCGTCGCGGCGGGCTGGTCGCCGGCAGCTCCGGCTCCCTTGGCGTCGGTCAGTAGGATGATCCTGCCTCCGCGCGCTGCGACCTCCTGCATGTTGGAGACGGTTTTGTCGAACAGCCCGTCCGACGGCGAGACGACGATGACCGGCACATTCTCGTCAATCAGAGCGATCGGCCCGTGCTTCAGCTCTCCGGCGGCGTAGCCTTCCGCATGGATGTAGGAGATTTCCTTAAGCTTCAGCGCGCCTTCGAGCGCAATCGGATAGTTGAGGCCGCGCCCGAGATACAGGACGTCCCGCGCCCTCGACAGGTCGCGCGCGATCTCCTCGATCTCGTGCTCGAGCTTCAGCGCCTCGGAGATGAGCCGCGGCACCTCGGTCAGCGCGTCGACCAGTTCGTTTTCGCCGGCGGCGTCAATGACGCCGCGCTCCGCCCCGCCGCGATGGCCAGGCAAGCCAGGGCAGAGAGCTGGCAGGTGAACGCCTTGGTCGACGCGACGCCGATCTCCGGACCGGCGAGCGTGGGGAACACGGTTTCCGACTTCCCGCGCGATCGTCGAATTCCGGCACATTGACGACCGACAGGACGTGCTGGCCGTTCTCCCGGCAGTAGCGGAGGCTGGCCAGCGTATCGGCGGTCTCGCCCGACTGTGAGATGAAGATGGACAGGCCGTCCGTCTGGAGCGGCGGGTTGCGATAGCGGAACTCGGACGCGACGTCGATGTCGACGGGCAGCCGCGCAAAGCGTTCGAACCAGTATTTGGCGACGAGCCCGGCGTAGTAGGCCGTGCCGCAGGCCGAGATCGTAACCCGGGGCAGATCGGCGAAGCTGAAGGCGAGCCCGTCGGGCAGCCGCACCTTGCCTTCCGCCAGGTCGATGAAATGCGCCAGCGTGTGGCCGACGACTTCCGGCTGCTCGTAGATTTCCTTGACCATGAAATGGCGATGGTTGCCCTTGTCGACGAGCAGCGACGTAGCCTGAGAGAACTGCAGCGGCCGCGTTACGTCGCTTCCATAGACGTCGAAGATCTCGCGCGCCTGATCTCGTCAGGCCGCCCAGTCGCCGTCCTCGAGATAGGTGATGGCGTCGGTGAACGGCGCCAGCGCGATCGCGTCCGATCCGAGGTACATCTGCCCGCGCCATGACCAATCGCCAGCGGACTGCCCTGGCGGGCGCCGATCAGAAGGTCGTCCTCGCCGTCGAACAGGATCGCCAGCGCGAAGGCGCCCTCCAGCCTTTCCGAGCGTCGCCTTCACGGCATCGACCGGGCTTCGACCCGCGGCGAGTTCGCGATCGAGCAGATGGGCCACGACTTCGGTGTCGGTCTGTGTCTCGAACATGCAGCCGTCCGCCGACAGTTCGCGCCTTGAGTTCGCGAAAGTTCTCGATGATGCCGTTATGGACGATCGCGACATGGCCGGCGGCATGCGGGTGCGCATTGCGCCTCGGTCGGCGCGCCATGCGTGGCCCACCGGGTGTGGCCGATGCCGACAATGCCATCGAGCGGCTCTTCGAGGAGACGTTGCTCGAGGTTGCGCAGTTTGCCCTCGGCCCGACGCCGTTCGAGACGGGCACTCTCCAGCGTGGCGATGCCCGCGGAATCGTAGCCGCGATATTCCAGTCGCCGCAGGGCTTCGATGATCCCGGGGGCGACCGGCTCCTTGCCGAGAATGCCGACTATACCGCACATGTGAGCAGTCACTCTCCGAGGTTGCATCCAGCCATGGCGTTAGCGCCTTGGCACACCGACGCAAATTCAAATCTTGTGTATCTCTCTAACCGCCGCCTGTCGGCGGGTTCATCCCTTGGACCCCTGTGCCGGCGCGCGCCCGGGCTTGGTGACCTGCCGCGCCCGGCAGAAGGCGAGAGACCCGGCTCGACATCGTTGGTGATGACGCTCCCCGAGGCCGACATGGCCCCGTCCCCGATCGTCACCGGCGCCACCAGGGCGCTGTTGGATCCGATGAAGACTCCGGCGCCGATATCGGTCAGATGCTTGTCGAAACGCCGTCATAATTGCCGGTGATCGTGCCTGCGCCGACATTTGCCTTCGCACCGACATGCGCGTCGCCGATATAGGACAGGTGGTTGGCCTTCGCGCCTTCCTCGATCACCGCCTTTCTTGACCTCCACGAAATTTCCGATGTGCGCGCCCGCCGGATCTCGGCACCCGGCCGCAGCCGCGCAAAGGGCCCAACGGTCACGCCTGCCTCGATCTTCGCGCCCTCGAAATGCCTGAAGGCAAGAATTGCACGTCGTCGCCGACACTGACACCAGGACCGAACAAAACATTAGGTTCGATAAATACATCTGAGCCGATCTTCGTATCGTGACTGAAGAATACGGTGTCTGGCGCGATCGAGCGTCGCGCCACCCTCCAGAGCCGCCCGCCGCAGCCTGGACTGGACGACCGCTTCGGCTTCGGCGAGCTGGGCACGGCTGTTGACGCCGAGGACCTCGCTCTCCTCCGCATCGACGGCTACGGCCCTGAGCCCGCGCCGGTTGGCCACCTCCACGGCGTCGGTCAGGTAGTATTCGGCCCTGGCGTTGTCGTTGCCGATCTCGTCGAGCAGGTCCGGCAGCAGGCCCGCGCGGAATGCCATCACGCCGGAATTGCAGAGCGTTATGGCCCGTTCCTGCTCCGTGGCATCGCTCTCCTCGCGGATCGCGGTGAGACGCCCGTCCCGCAAGATCAGCCGCCCGTACCCCGTGGGCGCTTCGGTGTAAAATCCGAGTACGGCGACGTTCGCCCCACCTGCCAGAGCGTCGCGCAGCCGGGAGATCGTCTCCGGTCGGATCAGCGGCGTGTCCGCGTAGAGCACGACGACGTCACCGGCGTGCCCGGCCAGCGTCTCGCGGGCGGCGAGAACCGCGTGGGCCGTACCGAGCCGGTCAGCCTGTATCCAGGTCCCCACGGCGCCGCGCTGACGCGCGAATTCGGCCACCGGGTCCATTCCCGGACCCACGACGACCACGCTCCGAGCGTCGGTTACCGTGGATGTCGCGGCGCGCAGCACATGTCCGAGCATCGGATCCCCGGCGAGACGGTGCATCGCCTTCGGCAACGCCGAGCGCATCCGCGTCCCCTCGCCAGCGGCAAGCACGACGAACAGGCAGGTGGCTGACGGCATGAGGCGCTGCACTCCCTGGGCACCGGTTCCGCTACGGCGCCGAATGGCCCCATAGTTACCGTATCGGTAACGGTTTGCCCCAACACTGCGGTGAGAATTGGTTAATTCTACGTACTCGCGCGGACACGCGCCAATCAAGGGGCCGGGGTTTGAAACGGACGTCTCCGAAAATGGTCGCGCCGCCGGCGCAATCATGCGTCCTCGGCCGTCTGGGCGAGCCTCGCCGTCGTGTCCATGGCCGCCGTGGTGGTCTCGGGGATGCAGGAGCGCGGGCAGGAACGGATCGCGGTGCTGATGGGCGCGGAGCCGACGACGCTCGCCAAGTCCGATCCCGCCGGCGACATCGCTCGGCTTTACGCCGAAATCGGGCGGCTGAGGTCCGAATCTCGGCTGATGGCGCTGGAACGCCAGGCGCTGAGCGCGAAGCTGGCCGATATCCAGGCCGGCATCGATCCGGTTACGACAGCCTCGATTCCCCGACGCGTGGATACCCGGTCCGTCGACCGTGTGCCATCCACCGCGCCAGTTGCGCGCCGGCAGGTCTACCCGCCCGTTCCGGCCAGCCCTGCCGAGATCGAGGAACTGGCGGATGTCGACTCGTTCGAGCCGTCGCCGCCTGCCACCAGGGCAGAAGAGTCCCCGGGGGACATGGACCTCGCCGCCCTGGCCGCGCCGGAGGCACGCATCGCCGACATGCCGCTGACCGTCACGAGGTTCGCTCTGGAGATCGGCGCCGGCGTCACCGTTGAGCAGTTGCGCGACACCTGGCGTGACCTGGCGGCCGACCACGCCGAGGTCCTCGGCAACCTCGAGCCGACGGTGGTGCGCCAGACCGACTCGGAGGGGCGCTCCAGCTACAGGCTCCTCGCCGGCCCCCTGCCAAATGCGGCGGATGCGATGAATGCCTGCGTATCCCTTGCCGGCCGCAATGTCGACTGCCTCCCCGCCGTTCATCAGGGCGAAGCGTTGGCCATGCAGTGAGCGCAGGGCCGCCGGCTTGTCCGCGTCGGCCTCATCGGCTAGGCCTCCAGTCCCCTGTATCCATTCGGCGGGACGATGAGCAGCGAAACGTCAGCGAACTGGCGCGCCTATACAATCCTGGCGCTGATGCCGCTGTTCTTCTCCTCCAACATGATCATCGGCCGAGTAGCGGTCGAGACCGTCGAGCCGTGGACACTCGCCTTCCTCAGGTGGTTCATCGCATTTCTCGTCCTGTGGCCGGGCGCGCATGCGGGATTTCGCCGCCATCGTGCGGAACTCGTTGCCGAGTGGCCGTCAATCGCCCTCCTCGGCTTTATCGGCATGTGGATCTGCGGCGGTATCGTCTACATGTCGCTGCGCCACACGACCGCCACCAACGGAACGCTGATCTACACCTCTACACCCGTCTTCATCCTCTTGCTGGAGATGGTTTTCCGGGGGCAGCGAACCTCGCTGCGACAGGTAGTCGGCATCGCCCTCGCCTTTCTCGGCGTCGTGGTGATCCTGATGCGCGGAGAGCCTGAACGGCTCGTCTCGCTGGAGTTCAATTCCGGCGACCTCGGCATCGCATTCGCGGCCGCGGCCTGGGCGATCTATTCCGTCGTCCTGAAGCGTCCCGCGCTCGCCGCGCTGCCCACGCACGTGCTATTCGCCGCGATCGCGCTCGCGGGTGCTGTCGTCCTGTTCCCCTTCGCGGCATGGGAAGTCGCCTCGTTGCGACGCTTTCCCGCCACGCCGGACGCTTGGATCAGCATCGCCGGCCTGGTGCTCGTCTCTTCCGTCCTCGCCTACTCGTCCTATCAGTACGGCGTTAAGACGGTCGGGCCGACGCTGACCTCCATCTTCATGTACCTTCTGCCGGTCTACGGCGTCGCGCTCGCCATCGTGTTCCTGGGCGAGGAAGTGCGCCCGTATCACGGCCTGGGATTCCTGCTGGTGATGCTGGGCGTCGTATCTGCCACTGCGCCCGCTGCGCTTTGGCGCCGACTGGAACGCTCCCGGGCAGGCTGATCAGCCGCCGGCCGCCTTGCGGATCGCGGAGATGTTCGGCGCGTAGGCCGAGGCCCCTCCCCTGAAAACGGCCGACCCGGCGACGAGCACGTTGGCGCCCGCGGCCGCGACCTCGCCCGCGTTGTCGGGCGTCACGCCTCCGTCGACCTCGAGATCGATCGGCCGGTCGCCGATCATCTCGCGCACGCGGGCGATCTTCGGCAGCATCTCGCGGATAAACGACTGCCCGCCGAAGCCCGGATTCACGGTCATCACGAGCACCAGGTCGACGGTATCGAGCACGTATGAGATCGCGCTTTCGGGCGTCGAGGGATTGAGGGCGACGCCCGCCCGCTTGCCCATGCCGCGGATCGCCTTCAGCGACCGCTCCAGATGCGGTCCCGCCTCGGCGTGGACGGTTATCACGTCCGCGCCGGCCTCGGCGAAATCGGCGAGATAGGGATCGGCCGGCGCGATCATGAGGTGGACGTCCAGGACCTTGTCCGTGACCGGCCGAAGCGCCTTCACGACGGGGACGCCGATCGTGATGTTGGGTACGAAGTGTCCGTCCATCACGTCGACGTGGATCCAGTCCGCCCCTGCCTCCACGACGCTGGTGACCTCGTCTCCCAGGCGCGCGAAATCAGCCGACAGGATTGATGGTGCGACGACGATTTTGGACATGGTTTCCGGTCCCCCTTGGCGGGCGCCCAAGAGATACGCCGACTGGCGCAAAATCAAGGGTTCACTCGCCGGCTGGGCGACCAGCCACCCACGGCGCTCCACCCCGCGCAATCAAAGGTCGTGTAAGGCAAGAACGGCGTTATCCACCGCTCATCCACATATCCACGGAGGGTATTGCCGGGATCGCCTTGAAGCGGCAGCATGATCTTGACGTTGGGTGAGGCGGCGGGCATGAGCAAAGAAGCGATCATCGGGATTCCCTGGTACCGGCGACGCGACTATCCGGAGATATTGTCGATCATGGCGGACGGGGGGCACCTGCCGCCTTCATATGACCGTTGGCGCGTCGGCGCCGAGTACCTGGAGGAAAGGGTCCGCGCCAACGGCCGTGAGACAGTCAGATACGTGATAGAGCCGAAGGCATTCCGCCGCTGGTGCGCCGCGCAGCGCTTCGCAGCCAATGCCCAGGCGCGCCTTGTCTTTGTGGAAGAAAGCCTTCGGAAGCGGTGATCCTCCGGCCTGCCCGCCGCGTACAGTTCAGGCGGCTGGCCCATAAGGGGAACAGTTTCCGCCGGCCAGCGTTAAATCCGACTGCGGGGCGCGGAGGAACATGCATGACAGGCATGCCCGACCCCGGCATTCTCGCGCGCTTTCATACGCGAGCGCCGCGTACCGGAGATATCCGTCTCGAGGTGATCCAGTCTGACGGCAAGTGGATGGCGTCTGTATCTTCTCCCTTACGCGCCGGCTACGAACCCCTCGTCTTCGAGAACGTGCCCCTGGCTCTGGCCATCCGTGTGGCCGCGGAGGTCGCCAGGCGCTGCGACCGGGACGTGGCCATGACCGACCCGACTGGGCTGTGCGACGTGCGGGTACTGGCGGCCCTGTTGGCGAGAGGCGAAGGCTGACGGTCCGGCCGGGCCCGTCTGGGTCCGGCCCCCGTCTGTCCGCCGCGCCTCTGGGCCTCCCGGGTCCGGTCCCGGGGCCCTCACTGCATCGCTTCGAGCGCCTCGGACATGCTCCCTTCACTGACGCCGTTTGCCGTCACCTCGGACGAGGCGGTCGCGGTCTGGTTGCCGTTGTTTTCCTGTAGCGCATTGATGATCGCCGTCGCGCCCTTGCCGACGTTGATGCAGGTGTAGTTGGCCGTCGCCGTCGCCGTCCCCCCGCCGCCGCACGAATAGATGTTACTGCCGCCGTAGCCGTAGGCGCCGAGCCCGTTCGACTGTTGCTGCTCGCGCTGCATCATCAGCGCCGCGATGCTCGCCCGGCTCACCTCCTGGCGGAATCCCCAGGGCCGCTTGCCCATCAGAGTGTCCGCGTGGGCCGCCGTCGAGAGGACCGCCGGCAGGAGTCCTATCCCGCAGACCATCGCCGCCACGCCGAGCTTCCGAAACGTCGTCATGTCAAAGCACCTCCCGCTGGAAGAAAGAGGATGGGGAGGCCGAAGCCCCCCCACCTGCTCAGCCTGTCAATCGACCGACGGAGCTCCGACCTTGATGTTGAGGTTGTTGCCCACCGCGGTGGCGGTGTTGGAGACGATCGGAACGATATTGGGGTTCAGACCGCCGCCCATGCCGGCGCCACCGAAGTTGGTGTAGCCGTTGAGCACGACGTTCGTCACACCGGCCGCCGCCGTGACGTCGGCGTATCCCCACTGCGTAAGGTCGGCGACGACGACATGGTTGACCGGGTTGTCGGATTCGATCGTGAACGACGCGTTGTTCGTCACGGCCGTCGCCGAGTTCTCGACATAGGCATTCAGGATGCCCGAGACCGATGCCGAAGCGTTCACCGTTGCCGGCTCGATGATGCCGCCGGCTGCCGCCGCCGTCATGCCGAGCGCAAGCGCGGTGTGGATGTTGCCGTCGGCATAAGCGTCGAAGGCCAGGCCGGCGGCGAGAAGCCCGACGACGCCCTGTATGATCTCGCCCGTCCCGGCGTCCGAGAAGTCGTTAATTCCTCCCGCCGCGAACTGCGCGTCGTGCAGATAGATCGGGACGTCGGACGTGATCGACTGGTTGTTGGCCACCGCCGTCGCGGCGTTCTCGATCTTCGGCAGGTCGAGGGCATCGTGAACACCCTCGAGGTCAGTGATGTCGAAGTTGGCGTCGATCTGGAAGACGAAGTCGACCTCGTTGTTCTGCTCATCGACGTTGCCTCCCGCGACCGGAGTGACGACGATGTTCGGGTTGGTCGAACCGTAGGTCGCCCCGGTGATGGGGTTGACGGTACCGCCGGGAATGGGCCCGTCCGCATAGTCGATGTTGCCGGAGACCAGCGCGGTCTCCGTGCCGCCGTCGACCAGCGTTCCAGGGGCATTGTTCTGGATGCCGGAGACATGCGCCTGCGCATCGATGTCGCCGAAGTGCATCTGCAGCTTCTCGACCTGCACCAACCCATTCGGGTCGATGCTGGTCGTGATGTCGACATCGATCAGGACATTCTGGTCGACGAGGTTGTTCCAGACCCAGTTCACCTCATCGAAGGCCATGGCCCCAGAGGCGTTCACGCTCAGCAGCGCGGCGGTCGCCGTCGCCGTGAGCAGTCTCGTTCTACGACTGGTCATTTCATTGCTCCTTGTGCACTCGCGGGCTGCGTATTCAGGTATGACGCCATGGTTTCGTTCTCCACGAGGCCACAGCCCTCGCCCCCGGGGAGACCGAGGAAATCCGTCATGATCTGGTGAACCGCCATTTCAGCGACGGAGCGCACGCCGAGCTGGAGCGGTTCGTTGCGAATGGCTCCGGCGTCGAACTCGACGAGCGTACTTCCAAAGAAGCGGAAGACGTTGGCTTCCACTTCGAACCCGAAAATCTGCTTCTGCAGGCTGGTCACGTAGCGGATCTGGAACGACTTCGCGTCGACCACACGAAGGTCCAGCGCCACGTTGATGATCACCGTGCGCGCGCCGCCGCCGATCCCCTTGACGAAGAGCTGGCCGCCGCCGGAGACGATGTTGTAGTTCAGCTCGGTCAGGGCGCCGACAATGATAAAGTCGCTGGCCGGCAGCCGGCCGTACTGCGCCTCCGTGCGCGACAGCTTGTTCTGCTCGGCGAGCTTCACCTCGGCCAGCGGGATGCGCAGGTCGAGCCGCTCTACCTGATGGACCTTGCGCGTCTTGTAGAGTGCGCTGATCACCATCTCGGACGCGCCCTGGCTCAGAGCGTGACTGTTATTGTCCGCATCGACCTGACCGGTCTTGTCGGCGATCTCGCCGACAGAGAAGACCGGTAGCCGCGGCGTGTTCACGTTCAGCGCCGCGATCGATTCCAGGCACTGGCTGTCAGGGAGTCGGGTTGTTGGTCACCGCGTAGCTCATCACCGGCGTCACGCCGGCGGAGGTGAAGTCCGGCGGGATCGAGGCGCAGCCCCCGAGGCCAAGTGCCGCGATGGTCGAGACGAGCTTTGCTGCTGTACGCATCCGATCCTCCCCGTGCCGGCGCAATCGCCCGGCTGCGATTCAGATAGTCGAGTGGGAGGGTATAGGATGATTAATACATTCTTAATGGAAATAAATAGCCATTCATGTCCTGTTCGGGTATCGGCATATCCGAATTAGATCGGATTTAAGTTCTGTATATATGAAGTGGTTACACACATACCCGGTTGGGTATCTCGAAATTTCCATTTCCGGTACGCTTTGGAACTGTCAATTATCTCCCGGGTGTCACATCCTCTCCATGTCCCGGGTATGGGACGTGTTTCGGCTCGAGTTCGTTTCTGGGATGCGGTTTGCGGCGGGGCGACATGCCCGGTTGCGCGGCGGCCCCGAGGTCCAGGCCGCTTTGCGCCGATGAAAGCGAGCGGATGAGAGATGTTGCGGCTCAACGAGGACGTGCCAACCCCCTTCACGATCGGGATTGCGCTCGACAACCGGGCGATGGTCTCGACTGTCTCCCGCATACTGGTGGAGTCGCGCCGCTACTCCGTGGCGATCTTCGATCGCGACGAGGTCCTGGAGGGCCACTGGGCGGAGTCGGGCTGCGATGCGGTCGTGACCAGCCCGGACGCCTTCGAGCGCCGCTTCCGGCGCGAAAGCTCATGTGCCACTGAGCTCCCGCCGGTAATCCTGGCGCTGCGGAAGGATGCGATCGCCAGACACCGCGCGCAGATTGCGGCCGCAGACGCCTTCGTGGTGGTCGACGAGACGCTCTTCCTGCTCCCCAGCCTCGTGATGCTGAGCGCCCACGGCCTCAGCGTCATGCCGCATGCCACGCCCGGCGAGGAACTGAGCGTGAGCCCGCGTGTCGACCGGCTGCGACAGCTCTCCCGGCGCGACATGCAGGTTCTCGCCGAGCTGGGCCAGGGCAAGAGCAACCGCGCCATCGCCAGTCAGCTCGGCATGTCCCTGCCGATGGCCAAGGTTCACATGCGGCGCATCATGGAACGACTGGGATTTCGCAACCGAACCGACGCCGCCGTCTTCGCGGTGGTCACGCTGGCGGGCGCTTCGGCGCCCGCTACCACTTTGGATAGCCCGATGGCAAAGGGGGTATAGCCGGAACGGATCGTCTTGAAGAATCCCGCTATTGGTCCAAGCTGGTCAGGGCGGTCGCGGAGGCGATCGCCTGTTTTGGCGCGCATCCTTGCGAGGACCCTGCGAGATGAACCGACGGACCACGGCACTTACGGCCTCCTTCGCGGCCGGAATGATCCTTTTCGCCGGTGCGGCGGACGCACAGATGAGCAACCGTCCATTTTCCTTCGGTTCGCCCGGAGGCGGGCTGGGCATGAGCCTCGCCGGCAAGCAGGCGATCATCGATCAGAAGCTGTTCGGATCGACGCCGGACAACATCATGCGAGGTCCGGGCGGTCAGCTCCTGACGGTCACGCCGGGGCCCGGCGACACGGCCTTCGCCACCACGCGCAGTGGCGAGATCCTGCCGGTGAACCCGCGCCGCGGCTTCGACAAGCGGCTCGGCGCCGGCCAGTTCAACAGCTTTTTCGTGGAGTTCGACGGATTACCGTATCAGGCATATTCCGAATACGGCTCGACGCGCGCGACGATCAGCGCATGGACGGGGAGCGTTCTCAGCGGCGGCCCGGTCGGGGCCGGCGGCGGATCCGTCGATCAGTGGACAACGATGGTCTATTACATGCGTGGCCGCTGACGCCGCCACGCATCACGCCGCCGAAACCATCCCACTGTTGGACGGGGTGCCGGCAATAATCGCGGGCGCGATCGAAAGGCCGTGCTGAACTGCCCAGATCGCGGCCTGGGTGCGGTTGTGGGCGCCGAGCTTCTTGAGGATGGTCTTGATGTGGACCTTCACGGTGGCCTCGGAAATCGACAGCCGGGTGGCGATCAGCTTGTTTGGCAGACCGTCCGTCAGGCTCTGCAGAGTCTCGAGTTCCCGATCGGAAAGGTCGATGTCGGCTGGCAGTTCGTTGCGCGTTACGTGAGGTGTCCAGCCTTCGCTGCACATGAGGATCGCGAGCCGGCTGGGGAAAACCTTTTCCCCCAGAAGGACGAGTTGCAGCAACTCCAGCAGGGCCTCCGGCGAAATCTCCTCCAAAAGGTAGCCGTCCACGCCGGCAGCGAAGGCCAGCGCCATCTGGTCGGTCTCCATCGATCCGGCCAGCAGGACGATCCGGCAGCATGGTACGGCTCGGCGCAATGCCGCCAGATCCCCGGTCATGTCTCGGATATCGGTCGCCTTGTGGACGATCACCAGGTCGCCGGCGCAGGGTATCGTCGCCGCCTTTCGGAGCGACTCCGCCTCACTGATCACCTCGACCGGTGTCTGCCGCAACAGAAGCTTCAATCCAGCCCGGAACAGGTTGCTCTGTCCCACAAGGCATGCTCGCGCGCCCATCAGGTGCCCCCCATACGGCCTGCAGAGATCCGCAATTCCAACTGCACTCGAGAGGACTTTCCAGAACGTCGCCCTGCCCCGGGACGGCGTAGAACTCAACTTCTGCGATTAAATTATAAGCACACGCACGAAGAGAACTATTCGGCAGATCTATAGAAGGTTGCATTTATAATTTCAGTGGTGACGCTGCTTTCTTCTTATTTTTGCCAGCGCCAGGAAAATCTAGCACCGATTGACGCTACGGAAAAAGGTGTCTTCAGAGGTATGTTCGGCAAATGTCGCGGCCTGTGGCAGAAATAATACATGCCCTCTTGACGCCATGCATGACACCTTTCGAATCAGTGCGTTATGGGGAGATGGAGGCAATCGGACCGTCGCCGGCCGCCGGCGGATTGACGCAAGCGGGGCACGCCCGAACTGGCGAAGTCTGCTATTCTTCCCTTACGGAAGACACGGACGTGCCTTCCGCTCGATGGAGGACGCGATGTCGACATATATAGCCCTCGTGAACTGGACTGATCAGGGCATAAAGGCCGTCAAGGACTCACCGAAGCAACTCGACGCGGCCCGCGAAATGGCGCGCCGATACGGATGCGAGATTGGAGACGCCTATCTGACGATCGGCGCCCACGACATGGTGGTGAAGATCGAAGCCCCGGACGACGAGGCGGCAGCAAAGGTCATGCTGTCGCTCGGCGCGGGAGGAAACATCCGCACCACGACACTGAAGGCGTTTCCCGAAGAGGGCTATCGCCGGATCATCGGGTCGCTTTGACCGCGACGAACGCCAGGCCAGTGGCCCTCACTCGAACAGCCAGGCCACTTCCTCGCGGTGCATGTCGCGGCGGACCGACATGAGCTTCTCGGACGCCTCCCGCATCTGCGTGGCGGCCTGGGCACCGACATCGGATTCCGCCTCCACGAGCAGGGCCTCGTCGAGCGCGATCTGGGCTGATTCGAGCTTGTCCAGGTATTGCCGATAGGCCTTTGCCTTCCGATAGCTCGACAGTACCAACGCCCGGTAATCCGCGCCCTTCGCGTCGAGAAGCCGCCGATAGTGTTCGGCGAGGGTCTCGATCTGGCCGCTCTCGGCGAGCCGGAGCGCTTCGCTCGGCTCGTCCGCAACTTCGGCCCGGGTCTCCGGTTCGGTCGCGACTTCGAGCGCGGCCAGCCGCGGCCTGAGGTGATACTCCATACAGGTGGCGACGCCCTTCTTCGCTGACCCTCGAGCGATGAAGTACGGAATCAGCATGACCGGGAGCACCACCATCCAGGGGGTCAGCCTTGGCTGGTCGATCGCGCGGGAGGCGAATTCCCGGGCGAAGGTCCTCTCGTGCTCGATGATCGCTCGGCACCGCTCGGCGGTTTTCGGGGCCAGTTTCGGCGTCTCGGCGGGTACCGTCGCCTTGGTGTCTTCCGCTGCCGTCATACCCTTCCCCAAGACCATCCGCTCGGAGCGTCGGATGACCTCGCCCCGTTCACGCAGTCGATATCACCAACCCCTTGAAAAGATTGGTGAGCCCGCCGGGGCTCGAACCCGGGACCCACTGATTAAAAGTCAGTTGCTCTACCAACTGAGCTACGGGCTCGACCGCGCCGGCAACCTAGGTGTCGGGCTCGGGGAGGTCAAGCAAACGCAGGCGTCTCCCGCGTCACGGACGCGGTGGCAGATCGCCACGTTCCCACGCGGCCTGCGTCTCGGCGGCAAACGCCTCGAGGCGGCCGTCTTCGATCGCGGAGCGAATGCCCGACATCAGGCTCTGATAATAGTGGATGTTCGCCCAGGTCAGCAGCATCGCCCCCAGATATTCGCCCGCTTTCACCAGATGGTGGAGATAGGCACGGCTATAGTCGCGTGCGGCGGGGCAATCGCTCTCCTCGTCCAGGGGGCGCGGATCGTCCGCGTGCCGGGCGTTGCGCAGGTTGATGCGGCCAAATCGCGTGAAGGCCTGTCCATGGCGGCCAGCCCGGGTCGGCATGACGCAGTCGAACATGTCGATACCGCGCATGACCGACTTCAGCAGGTCGTCCGGCGTGCCGACGCCCATCAGATAGCGCGGTCGATCTTCCGGCAGGAGTGGCACCGTAACGTCCAGCGTCTGAAGCATCACCTCCTGCGGCTCGCCGACGGCAAGCCCGCCGACCGCGTAGCCGTCGAAGCCGATATCGACCAGCCCGACGGCCGACTTCCGGCGCAGGGCGGGGACGGTGCCGCCCTGCACTATCCCGAAAAGCCCCCTGCCCGGCTCCGAGCCGAACGCCGACTTCGATCGCTCCGCCCACCGCAACGACAGCAGCATCGCCCTCTCCGCCTCCTCGTCGGGGCAAGGCAGTGCAACGCATTCGTCGAGTTGCATGGTGATATCCGCACCCAGAAGCCGCTGGATCTCGATGGACCGCTCCGGCGACATGTGGTGCTCCGAGCCGTCGAGGTGCGAGCGGAAGGTGACGCCGTCTTCGGTCAGCTTGCGCAACGCCGACAGTGACATGACCTGGAAGCCGCCGGAATCGGTGAGGATCGGGTGCGGCCAGCGCATGAATTCGTGCAGTCCGCCGAGTTCGGCGACCCGTTCGGCCCCCGGCCGCAGCATCAGATGGTAGGTGTTGCCAAGCACGATGTCGGCGCCAGTGGCGCGCACCTGCTCCGGATACATCGCCTTGACGGTGCCTGCCGTCCCCACGGGCATGAATGCCGGAGTACGGATTGTCCCCCGCGGCATCGATATGTCGCCCCGCCTGGCCGCTCCGTCGCGCGCGGAGACGGAGAAGCTGAACTCGCCGCTCATCGAGCCTCCGGAAACAGCAGGCTCGCATCGCCGTAGGAATAGAAGCGGTACTCCTCCGCGACGGCATGGGCATAGGCGCGCTTCATCGTGTCCAGTCCCGAAAAGGCGGATACCAGCATGAACAGCGTCGAGCGCGGCAGGTGGAAGTTCGTCATCAGCGCATCTATCGCCCGGAACCGGTAGCCCGGCGTGATGAATATCTCGGTCGCCGCCGAGAACGGCCGGATGACCCGGTCCTCGCCGGCCGCGCTCTCGAGAAGCCGCAGCGCCGTCGTGCCGACTGCGACGATCCGGCCGCCCGCCGCGCGAGCCGCGTTCAGTCGGTCCGCGACCTCCGGGCTCACCACCCCCCATTCGGCGTGCATCCGGTGGGCATCCGTGTCCTCGGCCTTGACCGGCAGAAACGTGCCGGCGCCCACGTGAAGCGTCACGAACTCGCGCCCGATTCCCCGTTCACCGAGCCTGGCCAGCAGGTCCCCGGTGAAATGCAGTCCGGCCGTCGGCGCGGCGACGGCACCGTCCTCGCGCGCATAGACCGTCTGATAGTCGGCCTCGTCCCGATCGTCGGTCGGCCGGCGCGCCGCGATGTATGGGGGCAACGGCATTTCCCCGCGTTCGGCGATCGCCTGGTCCAGCACGGGGCCGTGAAAGGCAAAGGACAGCGTGATCTCCCCACCCTCCCCCTTCAACTCCACCCGCGCGTCGAGCGTCTCCAGGAGACAGACCCGTCCCTCCGCGCCGAAGCGGATCGTGTCGCCGACCTCCAGCTTTCGGGCCGGCTTCACGAAGGCGGCCCAGCGCGAGCCGTCGAGGCGCATGTGCAGCGTCGCCTCGATCCTCGGTTCGCTGCCGCCCCGCCCTACGCGCCGGCCATGCAGCCGTGCCGGGATCACGCGCGTGTCGTTGAAGACGAGGACATCGCCGGGCGCCAGCGCGTCCGGCAGGTCGCGGACAGTCCGGTCGGCCATTTCCGGCGCGCCGCCCGGGTTGACCACGAGCATGCGCGCCGCGTCGCGCGGGACCACCGGTCTCAGCGCGATACGGTCCTGCGGCAGCTCGAAATCGAACTGGTCGACGCGCATGGCGCGCCCGCGTCAGACGATGTCCGAGGCGACCTTGAGGCTGTCGATCCTGTCGGGATCGCTCACGGGCTCGCCGCGCTTGATGTTGTCGACGTTGTCCATCCCGTCGACCACCTTGCCCCAGACCGTGTACTGGCCGTCGAGCCACGGCGCGCGTCCGAAGCAGATGAAGAACTGGCTGTCCCCGGAATCGGGGTTCTGGGCACGCGCCATGGAGACGGTGCCGCGATCATGCGGCTCGCGCGAGAACTCAGCCTTCAGCTTCTGGCCCGAGCCACCGGTGCCGGTCCCCTGCGGGCAGCCGGTCTGCGCCATGAAGCCGTCGATCACCCGGTGGAAGACGACCCCGTCGTAGAAGCCCTCGCGCACGAGCTCCTTGATCCGGGCGACATGGCCTGGCGCCAGATCGGGGCGCATCTCGATCACGACCTGGCCCTGGCTCGTCTCCATGACCAGCGTGTTCTCATTATCGCGTTCGGTCATTCGTCCTGCTCCTCGGCTCTATTGGGCGTCCGCGGCGACCTGCACGCGGATTATCCGGTCGGGATCGCTCACGGACCCGTTGTTGTTGGGATCGCCGCGCTTGATCGCGTCGACGTGCTCCATGCCTTCGATGACCTCTCCGAACACCGTGTACTGGCGGTTCAGGTGGGGGGCCTCGTCGAACATGATGAAGAACTGGCTGTTGGCGCTGTTGGGGTCGGCGGTGCGCGCCATTCCCAGCGTGCCGCGCTGGAAGGGCCGATCCGAGAATTCGGCCGCTAAATCCGGGTACGGACAACCCGCCGCCGCCGGTTCCGGTGGGATCTCCCGTCTGGGCCATGAAGCCCTCGAGCACACGGTGGAACACCACCCCGTCATAGAATGCCTCGCGCGCGAGCTGCTTCACCCGCTCGACATGCCGCGGTGCAACGTCCGGGAACAGCCGCACGACCACGCGCCCGTCGTCGAGATCGATGAAGAGCGTGTTCTCCGGGTCGGAGACCTGCGCCTTCGAGGGAACGGTCGCCAGTGCGACGGCGCAGGTGAGCATGGCAGCGAGAAAAAAACGCACGTGTGATCTCCCTGTGAGTTTCGGGTGCGCGGCGCCGATCAACGTGCCGACCGATTGGCCAGTTCGGTGGCCACCCGCTCGGGAACGAACGGCTCCAGATCGCCGCCCATCGACGCAATCTGTCGGACCAGGCTGGCGGCGATGTGACGGACATCCGGAGATGCCGGCAGAAAGACGGTCTCGATGTCGGGCGCGAGAGTGCCGTTCATGCCGGCCATCTGCATTTCGTAATCGAAGTCGGTGGCGTCGCGAAGTCCACGGAAGACGACGTTGGCGCCAGCCTCGCGCGCCGCATCCACGAGAAGGCCGGAAAACGTCGTCACCACGATTTCCGCTCCGGCACCCCGGACAATTCCCTCGGCCTCGCGCCGGATCATCTCGCACCGCTCGTCGACGGTGAAGACGGGCGTCTTGCCGTGGTGGGTGCCGACCGCGATGACGAGCCGGTCCACCAAAGTCGCGGCCCGACGGATGACGTCGAGATGCCCAAGGGTGATCGGGTCGAAGCTGCCGGAATAGAGGCCGGTACGGGTCATGGGCGCGTGGATAGCGCGCCGGCGCCGCCAGCACAAGCGAAGCCCGCCACGCGATTAACGCCGCATGAACGGACAATTCGGAGTTCGTTCAAGGATGCGGCCGTATCATTCGCCCCAATACCGCGCAAAAGCGGAGACTGACAGGGGCGTCAAGATGACCGTGCCGAACCGGGCAGTGCCGTACATTCTGACCGTTCTCGCCGCCGGGGTGTCGGCTCTCTATGCCTATGAACCCGTCGAGGCGGGACGGCAGACCGCTCCGGTGGAAGCGGTCGCCGCGGCGGTCGACAAGCAGCCGGACACCGAAACCTGCCCGCGGAGCGCCTGGCCCTATGTGGAGGCCCGCTGCCTCGAAGCGGTCGGGAACGTGCAAGCACGCAGCACTGTTCGCGTTGTGGTGACGGACCGCGAGGCAGAACGACTGCGTCGAGGCCGCCTGAAGGAGGCCGTTCGAGGAATCTGACGCGATTGTGTCGAAATTCGTGAACCTTTTGGCGCGGCCGACGTTCTAATCGCAAGACACCGGCGAATTCCTCGAGACGGAGGAAAATGAAATGAAGTTCTCCAAGTCCTTGCCCCTGGCGGCCGTAGTAATCAGCAGCGTGTTTCTGGCAGCCGCCTTCACCATGGGCGACCGTCTGCTTCCCTCCCCCGTGTCCGCCGCGATCGCCGAGGCGTCGACCCCGGAGACGAAGTCGGCCTGCCATGGGCAGACCTGGCCTCATTTCACACCCGATTGCCTCGCGACGATGTCGCGGGACACCGATCAGCAGTCGCCGCAGCGCGTGCTGACCGTCTTGCGGACCTCCTACTGAGCCCCCTGTTCCATCTGACCCCGACTCTCGGCCGGCGCCCTTCCAGCGCCGGCCTTTTTATTTATCGGGGCCGTGCAAGAGCCAGCCAGATGCCTCCGCCGATCAGGAACAGGCCGCTCATGCGCGAAACGAACCTGACGCGCTGGCGCGAAAGCATGGCCCCCGCCTTTCCGGTCAGCACGGCATAAGCCCCGTCGAAGATGGCCGCCACTGCCATCGCCGTCGCACCAAGAAATGCCAGCTGCCACAGATAGTCTCGCGTCGGGTCGACGAACTGCGGGATGAAGGCGCCGAACCAGAGGAGACCCTTGGGGTTGCTCAGCATCACGAGGAACCCCTGGAGCACGAAGCCGCCGCGAGGCGGTCGGGCGGCCGCCTGCCGGTCGAGCGAACCCGACGATCGGATCAGCTTGACGCCGAGATAGACGAGATAGGCCGCGCCGATGAGCCTGATCCAGTCGAACCACCAGCCCATCGTCTGGATGATCGTGGCAAGTCCCACGGCGACGATCAGGAGAAGGACGCCCAGACCGAGCTGGGTGCCGACGACGTTGAGAAGGCCGGCGCGGGTGCCGTAGGCAAGGCTGTTGGCGATGATCATCGTCACCGTCGGCCCCGGCACGATCACGATGACGATGCAGGCCAGCACATAGGCGAGATAAATCTCGAGGCTCATGGCATGTCGCTCGAGACGGACTGAACCACGGGAGCCAGCCTCAGGCGCCGCGCGTCGTCAATGGGGATGATGGGTCCGGTGGAGCAGGCGGAGCAATTCAGGACTGCGGCGCCACTGATGAGCTGCGGTCATTCCCGGGCTCGCCCCAAGCATCCACCCCGCGCCAACGAGGAGCAAGTTTGGGAGGGGGGCGGTCTGAATTCCTTCGTGCCGGCGGTCCCGTGCGTCCACCACCTTCCGCGCATTCCCGCGAAAGCGGGAATCCAGCCATGCGGCACAGGCCACGCTAGCGGATGGCTGTGTCCCCGCGTCCACGGGGACGAGCGTAACAGGAGCTTCCCCGGCCTCATCGTGAAGTCGGACCAGGCAGCACGGCTGTTCAAACCGACCCACTACCGACGGCTGAATTGCCGCGCACCTCTGGCTTGGCTAAGGTCGGATTTGGTGGAGCCCAGCTGGCTTCCTGGATCGACTGGGTGGCCCGGGCTCCCCTCCCCAGGCGCGGGGCTTCACCGACAATCCCGAATTGCTTGGAGAACCGGCTCCCATGCAATTCATAGACTGGGACGCCCGGCCGGCGGTGCTGACCGAAGGCTGGAAAGCGGCCTGGGCCGTGCTGCGGCCCGGCGGCGACTGGACGCCGGTCGACGCCGGCGATGTCGGCCATACCGGCGCCGTCATGTCAGAAGCCGACTGGCGGGCGAGGTTCGGCAAGTTGCCGCCCTTGCCGGGTCCGCCGCCGATATCCGAGTAGGCGGACCCTTAGCTCTCGCCGCCTTCGTCCGTGCCGCCGTCGCCGTCAGGCGCTTCGCCCTCGCCTTCCTCGTCGCCGTCCTCGCCCTCTTCGGCCTCGACCTCTCCGATGCGCCCGACCGAGACGACCTTCTCGCCATCGCCGGTGTTGAAGACGATCACCCCTTGCGTGTTGCGCCCCGCGATCCTGATGCCTTCGACAGGCACGCGGATGAGCTGGCCGGCATTGGTGACGAGCATGATCTGGTCGCCGTCCTCCGTCGGGAACGACGCGACGAGCGGCCCGTTGCGGTCGCTGGTGACCATGGCGACGATGCCTTTGCCGCCCCGGCCGGTCACCCGGTACTCGTAGGACGAGGTCCGCTTGCCGTAGCCGTTCTGCGACAGCGTCAGGACGAACTGCTCGGACGCGCTCATCGCGGCGTAGCGCGCCTCGCCGAGCTCGACGCCGTTCACGTCGACGCCTTCCTCGAGATCGTCGCCGTTAGGTTCGGCGGTTTCGGCGGTTTCACCGGCCAGCGCGCGGCGCATCTTGAGATAGGCGGTACGTTCCGCCGGCGAGGCATCGAAGTGGCGCAGGATCGACATGGAGATCACGTGGTCGCCCCTGCCGAGATTGATGCCGCGCACACCCATCGAGTCGCGCCCCTTGAAGACGCGAACCTCGGTCGAGGCGAACCGGATGCACTGGCCGTTCGCCGTGGTCAGCAGCACGTCGTCGTTCTCGGTCGACGTCAGGACGCCGACGATGGAATCGCCGTCCTCGAGCTTCATGGCGATCTTGCCGTTGCGGTTGACCTGCACGAAGTCCGACAGCTTGTTGCGACGAACGGTGCCCGAGTTCGTGGCGAACATCACGTCGAGTTCGGCCCACTGCTCCTCGTCCTCGGGAAGCGGCATGATCGAGGTGATCCACTCGCCTTCCTGCAGCGGAAGCAGGTTGATCAGCGCCTTGCCGCGCGCCTGCGGCGCGGCGATGGGCAGCCGCCAGACCTTCATCTTGTAGACCATGCCGCGCGAGGAGAAGAACAGCACCGGCGTATGGGTCGAGGCGATGAAGAGCCGGGTGACGAAATCCTCGTCGCGCGTCGACATGCCCGACCGGCCCTTGCCGCCGCGCCGCTGCGCCCGGTAGGTCGAGAGCGGCACGCGCTTGATGTAGCCGGCGTGGGAGACGGTGACGACCATGTCCTCGCGCTGGATCAGGTCCTCGTCCTCGAAGTCGCCGTCGGCGTCGGTGATCTCGCTCCGCCGCGGCGTCCCGAACTCCTCCTTTATCGAGGTCAGTTCCTCGCGGATGATCTGCTGAATGCGCGCCCGCGAGCGCAGGATGTCCAGATAGTCGGAAATCTGCGCTCCAAGCTTCTCGAGCTCTTCGGCAATCTCGTCGCGGCCGAGCGCGGTCAGTCGCTGCAGCCTCAGATCCAGGATCGCGCGCGCCTGCTCGTCGGACAGCCGGAACGAGCCGTCCTCGGACATGACGTGCCGGGGGTCGGCGATCAGCGCGATCAGTGGCGCCATGTCCTTGGACGGCCAGTCGCGCGCCATCAGGGCCTCGCGGGCCGAAGCCGGATCCGGCGCGGTGCGGATCAGGTGGATAACCTCGTCGATGTTGGCGACGGCGACGGCGAGGCCGACGAGCACATGCGCCCGGTCGCGGGCCTTGTTGAGCAGGAACTTGGTCCGGCGGCTGACCACATCCTCGCGGAATGCGATGAATGCCTGCAGCATGTCGGTCAGCGTCATCTGCTCCGGCCGGCCGCCGTTGAGCGCGACGAAGTTGCAGCCGAAGGACGATTGCAGTGCGGAGAACCGGTAGAGCTGGTTCAGCACCACGTCCGCCATGGCATCGCGCTTGATCTCGATGACCACGCGCATGCCCTCGCGGTCGGACTCGTCGCGGATGTCGGCGATACCTTCGATGCGCTTGTCGCGGACGCCTTCGGCAATCCGCTCGATCATCGTCGCCTTGTTCACCTGATACGGGATCTCGGTGACGACCAGCGCCTCGCGCTCCTTGCGCACCGTCTCGGTATGCACCTTGCCGCGCACGACGATGGAGCCGCGCCCGGTCGTGTAGGCGGAACGTATGCCGGCCCGCCCCAGGATGATGCCTCCCGTCGGGAAGTCCGGGCCGGGCATGATGTCGATCAGCTCGTCCAGCTCGATCGCCGGATTGTCGATCATCGCCATGCAGGCGTCGATCACCTCGCCGAGATTGTGCGGCGGGATGTTGGTCGCCATGCCCACCGCGATGCCGCCGGCGCCGTTGACGAGCAGGTTGGGGAACTTCGCCGGCAGGACGACCGGCTCGTGCTCGGTATTGTCGTAGTTCGCCTGAAAGTCGACGGTATCCTTGTCGAGATCGTCGAGCAGCGAATGGGCGGGCTTTGCAAGGCGGACCTCGGTATAGCGCATGGCCGCCGGCGGGTCGCCGTCGACCGAGCCGAAATTGCCCTGACCGTCAGCCAGCGGCAGGCGCATCGAGAAGGTCTGCGCCATGCGCACCAGCGCGTCGTAGATCGACTGGTCGCCGTGCGGGTGGTACTTACCGATGACGTCGCCGACCACGCGGGCGGACTTGCGATACGGCTTGTTCCAGTCGTAGCCGTTCTCGTTCATCGAGAACAGGATGCGCCGATGCACCGGCTTCAGGCCGTCGCGCACGTCGGGCAGCGCGCGGCTGACGATCACGCTCATCGCGTAGTCGAGGTAGGAACGGCGCATCTCGTCGGTGATCGAGATGGGCCGGATATCGGACGGTCCGCCCGGCTCGTGATCGCCGGGAGGCGGGGTTTCGATGTCTGACAAGGCTTGCTCTTTCGAGGGGCAGGTTGATTATGTGAAAAGATAAGCGATTCCATCCCGGAAAGCAAATTTGAACGGGATATCTATATTTATTTTTATAGTTCAAAAACAACGGTTTATGACGTTTTCTTAAAGTCCGTGAAGGGAATTTTCGTCGCGTCGGAAGCATCGGCCGCCTCGGGCGGAGCGCAGGGCCCCCGGACCGGATGAAGGCGGGGGCGAATCGGGGGGTGTCCGGTGAGCGTCGAACTGCTGATCTCGGCCTTCGTCACTCTCTTCGTGGTCATCGATCCCATCGGCATCGCGCCGATCTTCGCCGCCCTCACCGGCCATCTGGAACCGGCCGCAAGACGCTCCGTCGCCCTCAGGGCAGTCGTCATATCGGCCGTCGTGCTGCTGGCCTTCGGCGCGTTCGGACAGCAGCTCCTCACCGCGATGGGGATCACCCTGCCGGCCTTCCGCGTCGCCGGCGGCCTGCTCCTGTTCTGGATCAGCGCGGAGATGGTCTTCGAGAAGCGCCAGGCGCGGAAGACCGGCAGCACCGAGCGTTCGATGCAAGAGGATCACCCGAGCGACCTCGCCGCCTTCCCGCTCGCCGTTCCGCTGATGGCCGGTCCCGGCGCGATCACGGCCGTCATCCTGCTGGCCGGCAACATCCCCCATTATGCGTCGAGCATCCTGGCGGTCGCCATCGTCACCATCGCCGTCCTGGCGATCACGCTGGTGATACTGCTGCTCGCCATCCCGCTGGACCGCCTGCTCGGCGCGACGATCCGGGCGGTCGTGACGCGCCTCCTCGGCGTCATCCTCGCCGCCCTCGCGGTCCAGTTCGTCGCCGACGGTATTGCTGCCATGATCGGCGGCTAGGCGGGCCGGCATGATCAGGATCGCGCTTCTCGCCGCCGCCCTCTCCCTGCCCGCCTGCATGGGCTCCGAGACCTTTACCGTCGCCTCGGCGCCCGTCACCGCCTTCGCGCCGTCTGACGGGCTGGAGCGGTCCTCGCTCGCCCTCGTCAACGAAGAGCGCCGCCAGCGCGGCCTCGAGCCGATGCGGCCCGACCCGATCCTGTCGCGCATCGCGCTCCAGCATGCCCGGGACATGGAGGCCCGCAACTACTACGACCACGTTTCCCCGAACGGACAAGGCGTGCAGGACCGCCACGATGGGGCCGGCGGCGCGGACTGGCGGCTGGTGGCGGAGAACATCGCTCGCTGTTCGCGCTGCCCGAACGTCGAGCCGGGCGCGCAGGAGGTGCGCGACTTTCATGGTCGCTGGATGGGAAGCGCCGGGCACCGCGAGAACATCCTGTCGCCGGGCCTGGATTCCTTCGGCTTCGCGGCGATCACCGGCCCGCGAGGCTACTATCTCGTCCAGACTTTCTCCGGTCCCGGACAGCCGACCGGGCTGACCGCCTCCGACAGCCTCGCCCCGCTCTCCGCCGAGGCCCAGGCGCGCGACGCGCTCGACCGCGTCAACGCCGCCCGCGCCCGCGCGGGCCTATCTCCACTGATGCTCGCCGGCGGCCTGAACTCCGCCATCAGGCAGACGCTGCCGCGCCCCGGTTCGCCGGGCTTCGACGTGCGCAGTACCGGCGATGTGCAGCAGGCGATCCCGGTAGCGGAGCGGGCGCGGTGGTCCGGCGTCGGAACGATCTACGGCGCCTGCGGCGCCTGCGGCCGCGACCCGGTCGGCGCCGACATCCGCTTCTTCGTGTCGGAATGGCTCGAGCGCCCAGCCTTCCGTTCGATCCTGCTCAACCCGGACGCGACGCATCTCGGCTTCGGCATCGCCGCGAACGGAGAGGGCAGGAAGGTCGCGCTGGCGACCGTCGGCGTCGGCGGCTAGGGCGCCCCGCTCAGAACGGAATCTCGTCGTCGAGTTCCTCGCGGCGACCGCCGCCACCGCCACCGCTGCGCTCCATCGGGCCGGAACGGCCGAAGTCCGAGCCGCCGGACGAGCCGTAGTCGGAACGGCTGTCCCCACCGCCGCCGGACCGCGTATCGAGCATCGTCAGGACCGAGTTGAAGCCCTGCAGCACGACTTCCGTGGAGTACCGCTTCTGGTTCTGCTGGTCTTCCCACTCGCGGGTCTGGAGCTGGCCCTCGAGATAGACCTTCGAGCCCTTCTTCAGATACTGCTCGGCGACACGGCACAGGCCCTCGTTGAAGATCACGACCCGGTGCCATTCCGTGCGCTCCTTGCGCTCGCCCGAGGCCTTGTCCCGCCAGGTTTCGGAGGTCGCCACCCGCAGGTTGGCGATCGGCCGGCCGTCCTGGGTGCGACGGATTTCGGGATCGGCGCCCAGATTGCCGACGAGGATGACCTTGTTGACGCTGCCCGACATGGCGTTGTTCTCCTTCATGCCCGCGCGCGGGCGATCCGCTCCGAGGCGGCGTTCGTAGTTGCGGACAGATTAGGCTTTATCATGACCGGCAGGCCACAGGCGCTGCCCGCTATCCACAAGCGCCTTGACGATGTTCCTGCTATGTTCTCTTATCGTGGACGAGTCGCGATGGCAAGGGTTCCGGCGGAATGGTTGCGGTGGGTGCATGGCGCCGATGCCGTAGCGGGACTGCCACCTGTCAATCGCGGCGTGATGGACTATCTCTAGGCGGCGCCATCGCCTAGCGGCGCCGTTTCCCGTCCCGGAGCACCGGATGTCCTCCAGAGTGATTTCCGTTCGCGGCGCTCGCGAGCATAACCTCAAGAACGTCGACGTCGACATCCCGCGCGACCGTCTGGTGGTGATCACCGGCCTGTCCGGCTCGGGCAAGTCGTCGCTCGCCTTCGACACGATCTATGCCGAGGGCCAGCGCCGCTACGTGGAATCGCTGTCGGCCTATGCCCGGCAGTTCCTGGAAATGATGCAGAAGCCGGACGTCGACCACATCGAAGGCCTGTCGCCGGCGATCTCGATCGAGCAGAAGACGACCAGCCGCAACCCGCGCTCGACCGTCGGCACGGTGACCGAGATCTACGACTACATGCGCCTCCTCTTCGCCCGCGTCGGCGTGCCCTATTCCCCTGCAACGGGCCTGCCGATCGAGAGCCAGACGGTCAGCCAGATGGTCGACCGGGTGATGGAGCTGCCGGAGGGGACGCGGCTCTACCTGCTCGCGCCCGATGGTGCGCGGGCGCAAGGGCGAGTACCGCAAGGAGCTGGCCGAGCTCCAGAAGAAGGGCTTCCAGCGCGTGAAGGTCGACGGCACCTTCCACGAGATCGCCGAACGTCGCCCGCCCTCGACAAGAAGTACAAGCACGACATCGACGTCGTCGTGGACCGCATCGTCGTGCGCGCAGGACATCGCCGCGCGGCTGGCGGATTCCTTCGAGACGGCGCTCGAAGCTCGCCGACGGCATCGCGGTCGTGGAGTTCGCCGACGAGCACCGACGAGCAGAGGGGCAGATCCGAAGCGGCATCGATCTTCTCCGAGAAGTTCGCCTGCCCGGTCTCCGGTTTCACGATCTCGGAAATCGAGCCGCGCCTGTTCTCCTTCAACAGCCCGCACGGCGCCTGCCCGGTATGCGACGGGCTCGGCTCCGAGAAGAAGATCGACCCCGAGCTCGTCGTGCCCGACGAGACCGCGACGCTGCAGGGCGGCGCCATCGCGCCCTGGGCGGGTCGTCGTCGCCCTACTATCTCCAGACGCTGGAAGCCCTGGCCAAGCATCTACGGCTTCAGGATCACGGACCGCTGGAGCGATCTTCCGGAGGAGGCGCGCGAGGTGATCCTGCGCGGCTCCGGCGGCGACCAAGATCAGTTCACCTACAATGACGGCCTGCGCGCCTACGACACGTCGAAGACGTTCGAGGGCGTGATCCCCAACCTCGAGCGCCGCTGGAAGGAGACCGAGTTCCTCCTGGGCGCGCGAGGAGATCGACGCGCTTCATGAGCCAGAAGCCGTGCCACGCCTGCGGCGGCTCCCGGTTGAAGCCCGAGGCCCTGGCGGTGAAGATCGATGGTCTCCACATCGGCGCAGGTCTCCGCGATGTCGATCAGAATGGCCGGCGAGTGGTTCGGCGCCCTGCCCGCCCGGCTGACCGACAAGCAGAACGAGATCGCCGGGCGCATCCTCAAGGAGATCCGGGAGCGTCTCGACTTCCTCAACGATGTCGGCCTCGAATACCTCACTCTCTCGCGCCGTCGGGCACGCTGTCGGGCGGCGAAAGCCAGCGCATCCGGCTGGCGTCGCAGATCGGCTCCGGCCTGACCGGCGTCCTCTACGTACTGGACGAGCCCTCGATCGGGCTCCACCAGCGCGACAACGCCCGTCTTCTCGAGACGCTCCGGCACCTCCGCGACCTCGGCAACACGGTGATCGTCGTCGAGCATGACGAGGACGCCATCCGGACGGCCGATTACGTCATCGACATCGGGCCGGCGGCGGGCGTCCACGGCGGCGAGATCGTCGCCGAGGGCACGCCGGACGAGATCATGGCCACGCCCGAGAGCCTGACCGGCCAGTATCTGACGGGCTTCCGGCAGATTCCGCTGCCGGCGGACCGGCGCGCAGCTGTCCCGCGACCGTCGCATCCGCGTCGTCGGCGCCACGGCGAACAACCTGAAGAACGTCACCGCCGAAATTCCGCTGGGCACCTTCACCTGCCGTCACGGGCGTCTCCGGCGGCGGCAAGTCGACGCTCATCATCGACACGCTCTACAAGGCCGTCGCCCGCCGGCTGAACGGCGCGCGCGAGCATCCTGGCCGCACGACCGCATCGAGGGACTGGAGTTCCTCGACAAGGTCATCGACATCGACCAGTCGCCCATCGGCCGCACGCCGCGCTCCAACCCCGCGACCTACACCGGCGCGTTCACGCCGATCCGCGAATGGTTCGCCGGCCTGCCCGAAGCCAAGGCGCGCGGCTACGCGCCCGGCCGCTTCTCCTTCAACGTCAAGGGCGGCCGCTGCGAGGCCTGCCAGGGCGACGGCGTCATCAAGATCGAGATGCACTTCCTGCCCGACGTCTACGTCGACCTGCGAGGTCTGCAAGGGCAAGCGCTACAACCGCGAGACGCTGGAGGTGCAGTTCAAGGGCAAGTCGATCGCCGACGTCCTCGACATGACCGTCGACGAGGCGCGCGAGTTCTTCGACGCCGTGCCGTCGATCCGCGAGAAGATGGAGACGCTGCAGCGCGTCGGGCTCGGCTACATCCAGGTCGGCCAGCAGGCGACGACGCTCTCGGGCGGCGAGGCCCAGCGCGTGAAGCTCGCCAAGGAGCTGTCGCGCCGCGCCACGGGCCGCACCCTCTACATCCTCGACGAGCCGACCACCGGCCTCCACTTCCACGACGTCGCCAAGCTGCTCGAGGTGCTGCACGAGCTCGTCGACCAGGGCAACACCGTCGTGGTCATCGAGCACAATCTCGAGGTCATCAAGACCGCCGACTGGATCATCGACCTCGGCCCCGAGGGCGGCGACGGCGGCGGCGAGATCGTCGCCACCGGCACGCCCGGAGGACATCGCCGCCGAGCCGCGCAGCTACACCGGCCAGTTCCTCAAGGAGCTTCTCGAGCGTCGGCCCGGGAGAAAGACCGAGGCGGCCGAGTAGGCGCGCGCCGCGTTTCGGGCGGCGCCTGATCAGCCGCCGTCGATCACCGCGTCGGGGATCACGAAGTGCTCCGATCCATCGACGGTGACGCGTCTTGCGCCCCCGTCCCGCTCGACGGAAATTTCGCCGGTCCGCGGCGACCTGACGGCATCCGCATCGAATTCCAGCATGCGCTTGAAGCCGTCGGGGAAGGTGATCTCGACTGACGCGCGTCCCGGCCCGTTCCGCATGACACCGAACCGGCACGACCGGACGGACCGGTCCCCCGTGAAGCCGCAGTCGATCTCCCCCGTCGCATGGTATGGCGTCCCCGGCACGAGCGCGTCGCCGGCGGGGTGCGTTGGCGGCGGCGCCTCGGCCAGGTAGCGGCCGTCCACCCAGCCGTCGAGCGCGGTGTTTTCCCAGCCCTGCACCCGGCACCATCTGGCGCCTTGGCTCATCTGGCAGCCGAGATTGCGCAGTGTCGTTCCGCCGACGAACGTGACGATGACCGCGTCGCGCGTCGTGGGGCCGCGACGCAGGTTGAGGCGGTCCGCCGTAACCCGCCAGAAATCCGGCCCGCCGGAGAGGCCATCTGCAAAGTCGGGGGAGACAGCCGAAGCCGCCGCCTCATCATCGGACACGGCGAACTCGATGGTGTAGTCGGCATGCTCACCGCGACGTGCGGCGTTGCGGTACAGGTAGACCTGAACCGTGTACGACCCGTCCGCTGTCACGACCCCTTCGAACTGGTTGCCTTCGGAAGCACCGATGTACATCGCCTGATCGCCGGGACCGCGTCCGGGCTCGAAGATGTTGAAGTAGGCGCTCGCGTTCGTCGGATTGAAGGATACCGTCAGCCTTTGACCGGCTCCGGCCTCCAGACGGTACTCCACGCTGTCATGGCCGGTGATGCGTCCGCTGACCCTGGCCGAGCTCTCGCCGGGGGCGAACCGGATCTCCTCCCGGCGGACTTCGTCTGCCGCGGCAACCCCGGAAATCCCGGCAGTCGCGTTGAACAGGCTGACCGCGACAATCGCCATTGCGAGCCAATTCATCACTGGTCCGACTGGCCGCGAGCGGCCCCTCCCAAAAAACTTCCCTAGCGTAATCTACCGCGTCGCTAGTCGACCGGGCATTAAATTCGTCGAAGGCCGGAACACCGACTACGCTGCCCCGTTGAGCCTTTGGGACTGGGGGCTGCGTACCCCCGAGGAGGTTCATCAGTCATGCACGACATTTCCGGAAAGAAGGTCATGATCCTGGCCACCCACGGCTTCGAGCAGTCGGAGCTGGAGGTGCCGCTGTCAAAGCTCAAGGAGGCGGGCGCGACGGTGCATGTCGTGTCGCCGGAGAGCGGACGGATCAAGGGCTGGAAGGAGAAGGACTGGGGCAACGAGATCGCCGTCGACAAGACGCTCGGCGAGGTGAAGGCCGACGACTACGACGCCCTCGTCCTGCCCGGCGGGCAGATTAACCCGGACCTGCTCCGTGTCAACGAGAAGGCCATCGACCTGATCAAGGCCTTCCACACCCAGAAGAAGGTGATCGCCGCGATCTGCCACGCGCCGTGGCTCCTGATCGAGGCCGGGATCATCGAGGGCCGGAACGCGACCTCCTACAAGTCCATCCGGACCGACATGATCAATGCCGGCGCCAACTGGATGGACGAGAAGGTCGTCAACGACCAGGGCATCATCACGAGCCGCCATCCCGGCGACCTCGACGCCTTCTGCGAGAAGATCGTCGAGGAGATCGCCGAGGGCCGCCACACGCAGCGCGCGGCCTGACCCATCGAAATGCCGGTGGCCGCGGCGCATGGCGCTGCGGCCATCATCTTATCTGAGCCCCATCACGTCGGACAGGATGCGCCGCTGCAGGAACGGCAGCGCGCCGACGGCCCGCACCGCTAGATCCCTCACAGCCGTCTCGACGGCGCCCGTCGCCTGGGCGGCACGCAGGATCCGCTCGCTCATGGCGATCGACTGCGCTCCCCTCGGCCGTCGTTCGTCGGAATATCCCGCGAGATCGTCGTCCAGGGCACGCCGGGCGAAGGAGCAGGCGTCCTCGATGCCGACGTTCATCCCGCGTCCCCCCGCCGGCGAATGCACGTGCGCCGCGTCGCCGGCGAGGAAAGCGCAGCCCTGCCCGTAGCGCGGGACCTGGCGGACATGGATGCGGAACGTATCGGTTCGCAGAACCTCCTCCACCCTTCCGCCGGGAATCCTCGCCAGCGCATCGGCCGTGTTGGAGATCGCGCGGTACCGGCCGGGCCCGATCGGGATGATGAAGCCGAGATCGCCCCCCGCATGGATGAACAGGTTGGCGGCGTCGTCGCCATGCGGCCAGTCGGCTATCCGCGCGTCTGCGATGCTCCAGCTCCGCTCGTGCTCCCGGCCCTCGAAGGCAATCCCCAGCCCCTGCCGCACCGTGCTGCGGATACCGTCCGCGCCGAGCACGAGATCATAGGCCCGCTCGGCCGCACCCGCGGGTCCATCCATCGTCACCTCGGCCTGAAAGCCGGTCAGGCGCAGAGCGGTCAGTTCCGTCCGCCGCTCCACCTCCACGCCGAGCTCCGCGAGCCTCGCCTCGAGAATTTCCTCGGTTTCGCTCTGCGGCAGCGAAAGGAGGAAGTCGAAGCGATGGCGCAGGACCGAGAACCGCAGTTCGGCGAGCGGCCGCCCGTCGCGCCAGAACCTGAACCGGCGGATGCGGATCCCCTTCGCCAGCAACCGCTCGGTGACGCCCGAGGATTCCAGCAGCTCGAGGCTGCGGGCGTTGATGCCGACGGCCTTGCTGAGCGGCGTCGGGCCGTCGTTGCGGTCGATGATGCGGGGACAGCACCTACGGCGCGCGAGTTCGACCGCCGCGGTCAGGCCGGTCGGGCCGGCACCGACGATCAGGCTTCGCTTGCGTTCCGCCCCGGGCATGCCACGGCCTCAATCGACCCTCAGGTCGCGATCCTCCAGTCGCGGAGCGGCATGATCTCGGGCTCGTCCCCCATCCTCGTCGGCCAGGAATCGACCGCCCATTCCGCCCCGGATTCCTTGGCGCGGATCACCGCCGTCGAATGCGGATAGCGTCCGTCGAGGAAGAAGCCGCGCGAGGTCGGCCGCGCCACGACGTGATGCCGCAGCCAGCCGTTGTCGCCCGCGATCGCAAGGAAGTGCGTGGTGTTCAGTGCGTGGTCGATGCAGTCCATCTGCGACCGCTCCCCCGCCCGCGATGGAGGAGAGCGCGGCTCGTCGTCGGACGTCCCCGCGATCCCGCCCACCCGGGTCTCGAACCAGGCGACCGCCCGCGCGACCGCCGTCCGCTCGGCGGCCTCGCTCGCCGCGCCCTGCGCCAGGATCGCCCGCATCCGCGCCATGTCCGACGCGCTGAACTGCACCGCCGTGCGGAAGAAGCAGCCATAGCCGTGGCACACGACGATCCGGCCCGCGCGCGGCGCCGGCACGTCATGCACCGCCACCGATGTCACGCGCTGCGCCGCGGCCGGCGACACCCAGCCTGCCGAAACAACCAGCGATACCGCCGCCAAAGCCCCCCAGGCCCGTCTCACGGGATGATCCGCCTTTCGCGAAGGGTGTCGAACAGGTCCAGGAACATCTGCTCGGTGTCGAGGCAGTCGTGGAAGCCGGCGCGCCGGATCTTCAGCGTGTCGGTCATCACGTCGTAGTCCCGCGTGAAGCAGTAGTCGGCGAAGGGCCAGCTCACCAGTTGGTCGTAAGGGTACGGTTCGAGTCCGTCGCGCTTCTGGATATCGGCCCACAGGTCTGCCTTGTCGGGCATGAACTGCGCCAGGCTGATCGTCTGGACAGGGCCAAGCTCCATGTCGAAGGCCTTGGCGAAGCGCGGCCACACGTTCTCCCAGCGGAAGAAGTCGGTGTTGGTGATATTGAAGACGTCGTCCTGAGCGCCGTCGGCGGTGGCGCACCAGTGCATGCACTTGGCGAGCAGGTCGGCGTCGGTCACCTGGTAGATCGCCCGATACGCGGCCTCGGTGCCCGGGAAGCGCAGCGGCAGGCCGAGCTCCCTGGAGATCGTCGCATAGACCGCGATGGCGTTGATCAGGTTCATCGGGCTGCCGAGCGAGAACCCGCACACCGTCTGCGGCCTGAGCGCCGACCAGCTCCACTGTTTGCCCACCCGATGCTTGCGCAGCCACTGCTCCTGCGTGTGATAGAAGTTCGGCAGCATGTGCGGCGGATCGTCTTCCTTCGCCGGCGTGCGGAAGCGTCCGAGCTGCGCGCCGTAGTATTTCGTCCCCTCGATCAGGTGGACGTGCCGCAGCGCGGGCGAGGCCTTCTCGATCGCCTCGACGCCGTTGGCGAGCAGCGCGAGGTTGGGCGCGTCGTGCTCGGTCCATGTCGGCATCTGGATGAAGCCGCAAAAGAAGATGTGCGTCGCGTCGGTCAGTCCCGAAAGCGCGGAGAATGCCGCGTCGCGGTCGAGCAGGTCGACGCTGACGAACTCCGCCCGCGTCTCGAAATCCGGCTTGCGCCTCGCCACGCCGACGATGTCCCAGTCGGTATGCTCTTCCAGCCAGTGCAACAGGCCGCGTCCCGTCACGCCGAGCGCGCCCAGTATCACGGCACGATTCCTTCCGCTCATGCGGACACCCCGCCCGAATGCCTCATCCCGTCTCTCCCCTGTCTTCGGTGCCGTCCTGTTGCCGTTCGATCGCGCGCATCCTAACTTCCGCGACATGACACTGAAACCCGTTCATGTGATCGGCGGCGGGCTGGCGGGATCCGAAGCCGCCTGGCAGATCGCCGGCGCCGGCGTCCCCGTCGTCCTGCACGAGATGCGCCCGGTCAGGGGCACCGACGCCCACAAGACGGATGCCTGCGCGGAACTCGTCTGTTCGAACTCCTTCCGTTCCGACGACGCCTCCACCAATGCTGTCGGCCTGCTGCATGAGGAGATGCGCCGCTGCGGCTCCATCATCATGCGCTCCGGCGACGCGCACCAGGTGCCCGCCGGCGGGGCGCTTGCCGTCGACCGCGACGGGTTCTCCGCGGCCGTGACCGCGGCGCTGGAGGCCCATCCCCTGGTCGAGATCCGCCGCGAGGAGATCGCGGGCCTTCCGCCGGAGGACTGGGATTCGGTGATTGTCGCCACCGGCCCCCTCACCTCCCCCGCCCTGTCGGAGGCCGTGCGGGCGCTCACCGGAGAGGACGAGCTCGCCTTCTTCGATGCGATCGCGCCCATCGTCTACAAGGAATCGATCGACTTCTCGAAGGCATGGTTCCAGTCGCGCTACGACAAGGCCGGCCCGGGCGGCACCGGCGCGGACTACATCAACTGTCCGATGACAAGGGACGAATACGAGGCCTTCGTCGACGCCCTGATTTCGGGCGACAAGACCGAATTCCACGAGTGGGAAACGTCGACACCCTATTTCGACGGCTGCCTGCCGATCGAGGTCATGGCCGGGCGCGGTCGCGAAACGCTGCGCCACGGGCCGATGAAGCCCGTCGGCCTCACCAACCCGCGCCAGCCGGATGTGAAGCCCCATGCCATCGTCCAGCTTCGCCAGGACAACGCGCTCGGCACGCTCTACAACATGGTCGGCTTCCAGACGAAGCTGAAATACGGCGCCCAGGCCGACACGTTCCGCATGATTCCCGGACTGGAAAGGGCCGAATTCGCCCGGCTCGGCGGCCTTCACCGCAACACCTTCCTCAACAGCCCGAAGCTCCTCGACGGCACGCTCCGCCTGAAGGCGATGCCGCGCCTGCGCTTCGCCGGGCAGATCACCGGCGTCGAGGGCTATGTGGAATCGGCGGCCATAGGACTTCTGGCCGGACGATTCGCCGCTGCCGAACGACTTGGAGCGGAGATCGCGCTGCCACCGGCGACCACGGCGCTCGGCGCACTCGTAGGCCATATCACCGGCGGCCACCTCGCCGACGAAGGCAGTCGCTCGTTTCAGCCGATGAACGTCAACTTCGGCCTCTTCCCGCCGGTCGAGATCACCCGGCCCGAGGGCGTGAAGCGGTTTCGCGGCAAGGACAAGTCCCTCGCCCGCAAGCAGGCGACGACGTCGCGGGCCCTGCGGGATATCGACGCCTGGCTCACGCGACCGCGCGAGGCCGCCGAGTAGCCGATCCCGACGAACAGCGCCGCGCCGCGCGCCACAGGATCCACTGCCGCCGCCATTGCGGTATGAACGCGTCGGAGAACGGGTCGTGGCCCGGCCGCTCCATGCGGTCGAGATAAGGCTCCACCAGCGCGAGCGGCAGCAGCGCGGGCATGCTGGTCGCCGGCAGTTCGGGCGGGCGGAAGTCCGATCTCGCGAGGTGGCCGCGCGCGATCGCCCGGGTCTCGTCGAGCGCCGCGGCCAGTTGCGGGGTCGGCCGGCCGGCGAGCACGTCGTGCGGCGGCACCCCGTTCCGCGCCAGAATCTCCTCGGCGACATAGATCTTGCCTTGCGCGGCATGAAAGCCGACGGACCTCAACAGACCCGTCAGCGCATAGGCGATGCCGCCGTGCCGGATGGTCGATCCCAGCTCGGCCTTGTCCGCGCAGTCGAGGATCGCCATCGCCATCTCGATCGGCACCGACGAGGTGCAGGCCGCATAGGCCTCCATGTCGGCGACCGTCGCCATCGGCTCGTCGTAGAGATCGAACGACCGCGCCTCCACCATGTCGATGAAGGTCTCGGCCGGCAGGACGAAGCGATCGATGGTCTCGAGCAGGGCGGCCGCTACGGGATGCCGGCCCACCTCCCCGTGGCCGCAGCCCGCCAGCGCTTCCGACCACCATTGCAGGCGCACCTCGCCGGGCAATGCGTCGCTCACCATTTCGCGGACCCGCGCGATCTCGATGTTGAAGGCGTACAGCGCATAGAGGTGGTCGCGCCGGTCGGCGGGCGCGAACAGCGTCGCCAGGAATCGGTCCTTGTCGGCGGCGCGCACGAGGTCGCGGCAATGGGCGTAGCAGGCGGCGGTAGCCTTGCCGTGCATGGCTAATCGACCGCTATGAGGGCCGCGCCGACCGAACGGCCCTCGGCGAGGAGAACGTTGAACGTCCGCGCCGCCGCGCCCGTGTCCATGACCTCGACGACGATCCCGCGCTCACGCAGCGCGCGGCGCAGGGCGGGAGGGAGGTGGACGAGCCTGCGGCCCGTACCGACCAGGAGGACCTCTGGGGGCGTGGTCTCGGCGAACAACTTGTCGAAGGACGCCTCGTCGATCTCCCCTGCGCTGGTCGGAGCCCACCCGTAGACGCCGCTGTCGAGCATCAGGATCGATCCGCGATGCGACATGTCGGCGAAGCGGAACCCGCCATTGCCATATGCATCGATCGGCGCGCGGCCGGGGAAATGCGCTTGCCTCATCTGCATCGCTGTGGACGGCCTCGTTGGCCGCTCCCGGAGTGCGACGGACTTACTCGGCGGGGGCCGCCGTCCGCGCCTCGGCGACCGCATCCCGCTGAAGTCCGAGATAGAGCAGGACCGGGGCGGCGATGAAGATCGACGAGTCGGTGCCGACGATCATGCCCCAGATCATCGCGAAAACGAAGCTGCGGATAACCTCGCCGCCGAAGATGTAGAGCGAGACGAGCGCGAGCAAAGTGGTCAGCGACGTCATGATCGGTGCGCGCCAGCGTCTGGTTGGTCGCCAGGTCGATCACGTCCGACATGGCCATCTGCTTGTAATCGGCGGAGAATCTCGCGCATGCGGTCGAAGATGACGACGGTGTCGTTGAGCGAATAGCCGACGATGGTCAGGATTGCCGCGATGCTGGCCAGATTGAAGTCGAGCTGCAGTCACCGCGAAGAAGCCGATGGTCAGCACCGCATCGTGGATCGGTGGACACGACGGCGCCGATGGCGAACTGCCATTCGAAGCGGAACCAGATGTAGACCATGATCCCGAGGATGGTCACGAGCACGGCGATGGTGCCGGTCTGCGCAAGCTCGCTGGCTGACGCGTCGGGCCGACGACCTCGACGCGCCGGTACTCGACGTTATCGCCCAGCGCCTCGCGTACCTTGGTGACGACGGCCTGCTGGGCGAGTTCGCCGCCCTGCTGCTCGCGACGCGGATCAGCACGTCGTTGGGGTCGCCGATACTCCTGGATCTGAACGTCGCCGAGGCCGAGCGCGCCCACCGTATTGCGGAGTTCCGCGATGTCGGCCGGACCGTCGAGCGTTCGGACCTCGATCAGCGATGCCGCCCTTGAAGTCGATGCCCAGGTTGAGGCCGACGGTGAAGAACAGCGACCGCGGACAGGATCGACAGGATGGCGAGATCGGCGTGCAGCATGAAGCGCCGCAGCCACATGAAGCGGAGATTGGTGTTGTCGGGGACTAGGCGGAGGAGACGCATCGGTACCTACCTTCCCTGCCGTCAGAGCGGAACGGCCTTGGGCCGCGCCAGGCGCACCCAGAAGGCGACGATCAGGCGAGGTGAACAGAGTAGGCCGTGAACAGCGTGGTGATGATGCCGATGGCGAGCGTGACGGCGAAGCCGCGGATCGGGCCCGAGCCAAGATAGAACAGCGCGAGCGCGGCGATCAGCGTCGTGATGTGCGAGTCGATGATGGTCGACGAGCGCCCTGCTGAAGCCGGTGTCGATCGCGGCGATCGCGCTGCGCCCGGCATTCTGCTCCTCGCGCATGCGCTCGTAGATCAGCACGTTCGCGTCGACCGCCATGCCCATGGTCAGCACGATGCCGGCGATGCCCGGCAGCGTCAGCGTCGCCCGCAGCAGCGACAGGATGCCGATCATCAGGAATGTTCACGATCAGCGCGATGTCGGCGAAGACGCCGAGGAGGCCGTAGCAGACGAGCATGAACACGACGACAGCGATGGCGGCGACGATTGCCGCGATCATGCCGGCCCGGATCGAGTCCGCGCCGAGGCTCGGACCGACGGTGCGCTCCTCGACGATGGTCAGCGTCGCCGGCAGCGCGCCGGCGCGCAGCAGGATCGCAGAGGTCGTTCGCCTCCTGGACGGTGAAACTGCCGCTGATCTGGCCGGACCCGCCGAGGATCGGCTCGCGGATGACCGGGGCGCTGAGATCACCTCGTCGTCGAGCACGATGGCGAAGGGCCGCCCGACATTCTGCTGCGTGGCGTCGCCGAACTTGCTGCGCGCCGGCGGTCGAAGCCGGAAGATGACGATCGGCTCGTTGGTCCGCTGGTCGAAGCCCGGCTGCGCGTCGACGAGGTCCTCGCCGGTCACCATCACGCGGCGCTCGACGAGATAGGGCTGCGGCGGATCGCCGTCCGAATCGAGCACCTCGGAATCCGGCGGCGGCCTGCCCTGCACCGCCTGCTCCGCCGGCATCGAGATGTCCACGAGATGGAAGGTGAGCTGCGCCGTCTGGCCGACGATCGCCTTGAGCCGCGCCGGATCGTCGAGGCCCGGCACCTCGACGAGGATGCGGTCGTTGCCCTGCCGCTGGATGCTCGGCTCGGTCGTGCCGAGTTCGTCGATGCGGCGGCCGATGACCTCGATCGACTGATCGACGATGCCGGCGCACGCGCTGCTCCAGGCCGTCCTCGGTGAGCTGCAGCGTGAACAGACCGCCCGAGCCGAAACGGTCACGTCGAGCGTGGCCGTCCCGCCGAGAAGATCGAGCCGATAGCGGGTCGCGAGCGCGCTCAAGCAGCCGTTCGGCCTCGTCCAGACGGTCCGGGTCGCGGACGCGGAGCTGCACGGTCGTGCCCTCGGCGGCGAGACCGGTATAGCCGATGCGGGCCTGGCGCAGCGCCTGCCGCGACGTCGCCGCGCAGCGTCTCGAGCCGGTCGTTGCGGATAGTCTCGGCGTCGACCTCGTAGCAGGAGGTCGGCGCCGCCCTGCAGGTCGAGGCCGAGGACGAGCTGGCGCTTCGGCATCCAGTCCGGCCAGGACGCGACGGTGTCGCGTGAGAAGAAATTCGGGATGGTCGCCAACGAGCCCCGCGAGGCACAGAGCAGGATGACGTGATCTTCCAGCGCGCGAAATAGAGCATTCTGCTATGATGTCCGACTGGAGCCCCGGTTCCCGGAATATAGGCGCGGATCAGCGGCCCGCCACCCGTCCCGGCGCCTCAGGCGCCTTCCTTGACCGGCTCGCCCTTGGCGCGGACCTCGGCGATCATGCCGCGCGACGACCCGCACGCGGACGCCCTCGGCGAGCTCGATCTGGATCTCGCTCGTCGTCGACCACCTTCGCAACCTTGCCGATCAGGCCGCCGGAGGTGACGACCGTGTCGCCGCGGCTGAGCGACTGGCGACCATCTCCTGGTGCTGCTTCGCCTTGGCCTGCTGCGGCCGGATGATCAGGAAGTACATGATCACGAAGATGAGGATGAACGGCAGGAACTGGATCAGGAAATCTCGCCCCGCCGGCGCCTCCGGCCTGGGCATAGGCTGGCGTCACGAACATCAATTCCTCCTGATGGGTGCTTGAGAATCGTTGCCTCCGCCCCGGCGACCGCACCGGCTCCCGAAGCGGCGCGGACTATAGCGACCGCGCCCGCTTTGCAAACCATATAGCGCGAGCCGTGCGCGACCGCCGCATTGACCACCCGCACCGCCCTCAATACGGTCCGCCCGCCTCGTGGGGGGCGGACAGTCTTTCGGGGACGGTGAACTTGAGCGACGACCGACAACGAGCTGGCGCGGCTTCTGGCCCGCATTGCCGACAGCCTGGAGAGCATCGCCCCGCCGGCGCCTCCTGCGCTCGATCTTTCGGCGGCCGACGCCTTCGTCTGGCAGCCCGACCGCCGCAGCTCGCAGCCGGTGCCGCGAGGTCAACCGGGTCGAGCTGTCGCTGCTCAAGGGCATCGACCGCATGCGCGACATCCTCCTCGAGAACACCGAGCGCTTCGCCCGGGGGCTGCCGGCCAACAACGTGCTCCTCTGGGGCGCGCGCGGCATGGGCAAGAGCTCGCTGGTCAAGGCGGTCCACGCCGCCGTCAACGCCGACGCCGCGGCCGCCGCCCCTCGAAGCTGGTCGAGATCCACCGCGAGGACATCGAGACGCTGCCCGAGCTGATGGCGCTGGTCCGGGAGCGCCGCACCGCTTCATCCTCTTCTGCGACGACCTGTCCTTCGACGGCGACGACACCTCGTACAAGTCGCTGAAGGCGGCGCTGGAAGGCGGCATCGAGGGGCGGCCCGGCCAACGTCGTCTTCTACGCCACGTCGAACCGCCGCCACCTCCTGCCGCGCGACATGATGGAGAACGAGCGCTCGACGGCGATCAACCCGTCCGAGGCGGTCGAGGAGAAGGTCTCGCTGTCGCGACCGCTTCGGCCTGTGGCTCGGCTTCCACAAGTGCAGCCAGGACGAATATCTCGCGATGGTGCGCGGCTATGTCGGTCACTTCGGGCTGAAGATCGATGCCGCCGAGACTGGCAGCGCGAGGCGCTGGAATGGTCGACGACGCGCGGCAGCCGTTCCGGCCGCGTCGCCTGGCAGTTCGTGCAGGACTGGCGGGACGGCTGGGCGTCCCGTTATAGGAGCGCCCGAGCCGGCGCCGGTCCTGACGAGTCGGCTCTCGCTTCAGGAAAACGTCAGTTCTCTGACAGATAGTCGCAGCGGATCGACCGGCTTCGCGCCCTTGCGCAGTTCGAAGTGGACCTGGGGCGAGGTGACCGAACCCGTCAGGCCCGCCTTGGCGATCGTCTGGCCGCGCGTCACGACGTCGCCGCGCTTCACGCTCGAGCTCGCTGTTGTGGGCATAGGCCGACACCCAGCCGTCGGCATGACGGATCAGGACCAGGTTGCCGTAGCCCTTCAGCTCGTTGCCGGCATAGATCACGGTGCCGGTCTCGGCGGCCTTGCACCGAGGTGCCTTCCGGCACCGCGAGGTTGATGCCGTCGTTCTTGCTCGCCGTCGGCTTGGCGCCGAAGCCGGAGATGATGCGGCCGCGCACCGGCCAGCGGAAGTTGCCCGCCGACATGGCCGCCGGCTCCGGCAGCCCTGCCCGCGTGTCGGTCTGGCCCGACGACTGGTTGTTGCTCGTCGTCAGCGCGGCGGGCTGCGGCTGCTCGGAAGCCTCGGGCTTCGCGGGCACCTGCACCGTCGGTTGCGGCAGCGAGGCCGACTGCTGGGGCTGCTGCTGGCTGGCCTGGGGAAGCTGAAGCTGCTGGGCCTGGGGTGCCGGCTGGGAAGGCTGCGGCAGCGAGGCCATCTGCTGCGGGGCCGCGCCGTTCGAACCGGGTATCGTCAGTCGCTGGCCGACGCGGATACGATCGGGCGAGTCGAGGCCGTTCGCGGCCACGATGTCACGCGGATTGGCGCTGTAGGCGCGCGCGATGGAGTAGAGCGTGTCGCCCTGCGTCACGGTGTGCGACCCGCCGGACTGCGACGACGGGCTCTGTGCCGGCCGCGCGGCCTGAGCGGGCTGCGAGGGCTGCGGCAGCGATGCCTGCATCTGCTGCGGGGGCTGATACTGCGGCTGCTGGGCCTGCTGCGCCGGGGCGCCGTAGGACGGCTGCTGCGGCTGCTGCGGCTGCTGCGCGGTCTGCCACGAGCCGTTGGACTGCGAGAAGTTCGGGATGACGAGCTGCTGGCCCGCGCGCACCGCGCTCGGATCGGTCAGCCCGTTGGCCTGCATCAGCGTCGCCGGCGGGACGTTGTATTGGCGCGCGATCGAATAGAGGTTGTCGCTCGACTGGACCGTATGCGTCCTGGTCGGCTGCCCGGGCGCCTGTGCGCGTAGCCACCCTGGTACTGGCTGTTGGTCGGCGCCGGCAGCGAGGCCATCTGGTAGCCGCCCTGCTGCTGCCCGTAGGTCTGGCCGTAACCCGGCTGTCCGCCGGGCGCGTCGAGCGGCGACTGCTGCACCTGCGGCGTCGGGCTGGGCGTCACCGAGCCGGTGTACTGGGTGGCGCTGCTCGCGCCCCCGCCACCACCGAAGAAAGGCGCGCTGAACCGCGTCACCTCCGAGCTGCACCCCGCCACCGCGAGGCCGATGCTCCCGACGAGCATCAACTTCAGGGATGTGGATGAACGCACACTGCGGACAAAGTTACGCATGGCCTCACTCGCGCCGTACAGATTAACTCACCGTCGAGTTAAAGGCCGTTGAGGTTAAGATCGCCTTAAGCGGCGAAGGATCGCAAAGGCGTTCCGCAGCTACCCATCTCCGCGTCAGAGATGGCTCGCCTTTCCGGCGACAAGCGGCACGAAGCGTACTCGGAAGAAGCCGTTCGGCGTCATAACCTTCCTCGGTCCTGACGACCCGGTACAGGTTCTGCACGTCACCGACCGGCCCGACCGGCGCGACGATGATGCCGCCGACCTTGACCTGCTCGAGGAGCGTCTCGGGCATGGTCTCGGCGGCCGCCGTGACGATGATGCGGTCGAAGGGCGCCTGCTCGGGCCAGCCCTTCATCCCGTCGCCGACCATCGTGGTGACGTTGGCGAGGCGCAGCGGCTTGAAGCGCGCCTCGCGCGCGACCAGCGGTGCGGAACCGGTCGATGGTGTAGACCCGCCGGCAGAGCTGCGCGAGGACGCCGTCTGGTAGCCGGTGCCGGTGCCGATCTCCAGAACCCGGTCGCGCTCGCCGAGGTCGAGCGCCGTCGGTCATCATGCCGACGATCACGGGCTGCGCTGATGGTCTGGCCGCAGTCGATCGGCAGCGCCCGCTCGGCATAGGCCTTCGCCCGGCTATTCGTCCGGCGACGAACAGCGTCGCGCGGCACGCGCCTCCATCGCCGCGAGCACGCGCTGCGTCCGTGATGCCGCCGCGGCGCAGGCGCGAGGATGAGCTCGGCGCCGTGGCGACGCGCTCCTCGTCGGGCCGTGATCGTCGTCTGTATCCATCGAGATGCGCGCTCAGGCGCCCTCGCGCACGCCAGCCTGTCGGCAGCGGTCGCCGAGATCGTGCGGCGGTCATGTCGAGGCGGAGCGGCGTCACCGAGATCGCCCCGTCGCGCAGCGCGTCGAGGTCGGTCCCGGCGCGATGGCGGACCGCTCGCGCCGATAGGCGAGCCAGAAATACGGGTTGCCGCGCCCGTCGATGCGGGCGTCGATATGCAGGCCGTGGTCGAGCTTGCCCTGCTCGGTCAGTTCGATGCCGCTCGACCTCGCCGGGATCGCAGGTTCGGGAAATTGACGTTGTAGGATGACCGTCGCGGCAAGCCGAACTCGAGCAGCTCGCGGATGATGTCCGGCCGTGCGCCTCGGCCGTCTCCCAGGGGATGTTCTCGGCGCGTCCGAGTGTAGGCCTGGCTCAGCGCGATCGAGCGGATGCCGAGCAGCGTGCCCTCGATGGCGCCGGCGATGGTGCCGGAATAGGTGACGTCGTCGGCGACGTTCTGGCCGCGATTGACGCCCGACAGCACGAGGTCCGGCCGCTTGTCGCCGAGAATGTGCCGCACGCCCATGATGACGCAGTCGGTCGGCGTGCCCTGCACCGCGAAATGCCGGTCGGCGACCTCGCGCAGGCGCAGCGGATCGTTGAGCGACAGCGAATGCGACAGCCCGCTCTGGTCGGTCTCCGGCGCGACGACCCAGACGTCGTCGGACAGCTCCGCGGCGATCTGCTCGAGCACGCTCGAGGCCCGGCGCGTGGATGCCGTCGTCATTGGTGAGGAGGATGCGCATGGTATCGCTTTGCTCCCTGGAGCGAGTAGCGAATGGCGAATAGCGAGTAGTGCCAGTACAGCGTCTGCCCCGCTATTCGCCACTCCCTATTCGCCAATTCGTTCCGCCCCGCCCATATAGGGCCGCAGCGCTCCGGATCGTGACGCTGCCGTCGGCGTGCTGGTAGTTCTCCAGGATCGCGATCAGCGCGCGGCCGACGGCGACGCCGGAGCCGTTGAGCGTGTGGACGAAGCGCGGTCGCCCTTGCCGTCCTCCGGCCGGTAGCGCGCGTTCATGCGCCGCGCCTGGAAATCGCCGCAGACCGAGCAGGACGAAATCTCGCGATAGGTCGTCCTGCCCCGGCAGCCAGACCTCGATGTCGTAGGTCTTCGCGCGCCGAGAAGCCCATGTCGCCGGTCGACAGCGTCATGACGCGGTATGGCAGGTCGAGCCGCTTCAGCACCTCCTCGGCGCAGGCCGCATGCGCTCATGCTCGTCGCAGCGACTGCTCCGGCGTGGTGATCGAGACGAGCTCGACCTTGGCGAACTGGTGCTGCCGGATCATGCCGCGCGTGTCCCGCCCCGCCGCGCCCGGCCTCGGCGCGGAAGCACGGCGTCAGCGCGGTGACGCGCATGGGGAGAGCAGACTTCGTCGAGGATTATCTCGCGGACGAGATTGGTGAGCGGGACTTCGGCAGTCGGGATGAGCCAGAGCTTACGACCGTACTCGCTAGAATACAGTCGGCGCTTCCATGTCTAGCTGGCGCCGCGCCGACATTTCACGAATTTCGTCCTGGCGAAAGTGGCCATTCCGATCTCGTCGAGCTGCTGATCTCGGGCAGCGTCGTAATCTGGCCAAAACCGATCCAGATCGAGAATCTCGAGTAGGAAACTGATCCTCCTCGAATTTCGGCAATTGCGCCGTCCCGAACATCACCTCGTCCCGCACCAGCAGCGGCGGCTTGACCTCGGTGTAGCCGTGCTCGCCCGTATGCAGGTCGAGCATGAAGTGGCCGAGCGCCCGCTCCAGCCGTGCGAGCGCGCCCTTGAGCACGACGAAGCGGCTGCCCGACAGCTTCGCCGCCGTCTCGAAATCCATCAGGCCCAGCGCCTCGCCGAGCTCGAAATGCTGCTTCGGCGCGCGAAGTCCAGCTTTCGCGGTTCGCCGACGCGGCGCATCTCCACGTTGGCCGTCTCGTCCGGCCCGACCGGCACGTCGTCCAGCGGCAGGTTCGGGATGCCGGCCAGCGCCTCCTCGAGCGCGGCCTGTCGCCTCCTTCGCGCGGCCTCGTCGCGCGGCATCGTCGTCCTTCAGCCCGCCGACCTCGGCCATCAGCGCCTGCGCGCGGCGCCTCGTCCTTCTGCCGCCTTGGCCTTGCCGATCTCCTTCGAGGCCGCGTTGCGCCGGGCCTGCGCGCCTGCAATCGCGTCGTGATCTCGCGGCGCGCCTCGTCCAGCGCGAGGAGCCGCTCCGCTGTCCCGGCGACTCCGCCGACCGGCGCATGAGCCCGGCATCGAAGGCCTCGGGGTTGTCGCGGATCCACTTGATGTCGAGCATGGGACAGGACTTCCAGATTTGCGGGTGTCATGCCCGGACTTGTTCCGGGCATCCACGGTCGTTCTTCTCGGTGCCCGGCGTGGATTCGGCGGGTCGGTCCGGCACTGACGATAGAGAATCAGGCTCTGAAGTCGCCGGAATGACGGACCGTCGGCCCTAGGCCGCCGATTCCGCCTCTTCTTCGCCGCTCCGCCCGCTCGCGCTCGCGCTTCCGCTCGACCATACGCACCGAGAGGATCGAGACCTCGTAGAGGAGGAGCGTCGGGATGGCAAGGCTGATCTGGCTGATCGGGTCGGGCGGCGTCAGGAACGCGGCGACCACGAAGGCGACGACGATGGCGTAGCGCCGCTTCGCCTTCAGCTCCTCGGAGGTGACGATGCCGGCGCGGCCGAGCAGCGTCAGCACGACCGGAAGCTGGAAGCAGATGCCGAAGGCGAGGATCAGCGTCATGATCAGGCTGAGATATTCGTTGACCTTGCGGCAGGAGCTCGATCGCGCCACCGCCCTCGCCGCCGTCTGCTCCATCGACAGGAAGAAGGTCATGGCGAGCGGCATGACGAGGAAATAGACCAGCGCGCCGCCGAGGATGAACAGGATGCGGCGTCGCGATCAGGTAGGGCAGGAAGGCGCCGCGCTCGTTCTTGTAGAGGCCGGGCGCGACGAACTTGTAGATCTGCGATCGCGATCACCGGGAAGGCGATGAACAGCGCGCCGAACAGCGCGAGCTTGATCTGCGTGAAGAAGAATTCCTGCGGCGCGGTGTAGATCAGCTTGATATCGTAGCGCGCCCCGCCACGGCCGCTTCGTAGGGGAAGAGCAGGAGGTTGAAGATGTCCTTGGCGAAAAAGAAGCAGACGAGGAACGGCGACGAGGATCGCGGCGATCGCCCACATCAGCCGCTTGCGCAGCTCGATCAGGTGCTCGATCAGCGGCGCGCGGGTGGCCTCGATGTCGTCCTGGCTCATTCCCCGCCCCTATCGGCCCGAGCCGCCGTCGGCGGGGGCGGGTTTGGCTTTTGGCGTACGCTTGGCCTTCGCCGCGGGTTTCGCCGCCGCCGGCTTGGCCTTCGCCGCGGCTGGCGCGGGCTTCGAGGCGGCGGGCTTCGACGCGGCGGGTTTTGAAGCGGCGGGCTTCGCAGTCTTCGGCGCCGCCGGCTTGGAATTGGTCGGTTTCGAGGCGGCCGTCGTTCCCGTGCCCGCCGTCTTGGCGGACGCCGCCGCCGGCTTGGGTTTGGACGACACCGAAGGCCGGTCCTGCGCCGAAGCAGCGGCTGCCGCCGAACCGCTCTGCGGCTTGGCGCCGCCGGGGCTCTCGATCGACCTGCGCAGGTCGTCGCCCGCCTTCTTGAGCGGGTTGAGGTCGTCCTTGATCTTGTTCAGCGGATTGGCGCTGCGAACGCCCTCGATCCCGCGCTTGACGTCATCGAGTTCGGTCTCGCGGATCGCGTCGTTGAACTGCTTCTGGAAATCCCCCGCCATGCGCCGCATCTGGCCCATGAACTTACCTATGGTACGCAGCATCGCAGGCAACTCCCGCGGCCCCACCACGAGGATCGCCACGATTGCGATTATGAGGATCTCTGTCCACGCGATATCGAACATCGACGTATGTGCCGCGCCGTCCGGGCCGCCCCGGTGACCGGCGTCGTATCGCCGTCAGCCGGAAAAAGCGGTCTGGCTCAGCTCGCCTTCGCCTTCTTGGCCTGCGGACGCGCCGGCTGCTGGGCGGGCGTCTCGACGGGCTCGGCGGTCTGGTGCTCGATGGTCCTGGCGTCGCCCGGCTTCTCGGCGACGTCCTGGTCCTCCTCGTTGAGCCCCTTCTTGAAGCTCTTGATCCCTTTGGCGACGTTGCCCATCAGCTCGGAGATCTTGCCGCGTCCGAAGAGCAGCACCAGAAGCACGACGACAATCAGAATCTGCAACCAACTCGGTGCCATTTACCTCTCCTCTGGCCACGGGCTTGGTGTGGCCCGTGGCGACATTATATAGGTCGCCGCCCCCCGGCAACACAGGGCACGGCCCTCATCGCGTTCGATGTATTAACGTCGTGGGAACCGGTCTCATTCCCTCTCGCGTGAAAAGATCAGCACGGCCGATTCGTCGATCACCAGCCCGATCTCCGCGCCGACCTTCGTGACCCCGGGATCGCGCGCGCGCGCCTGGAGCGGCCTGTCCACCCCTTCCACGACGATGTCGAGCAACTCGACCTCGCCCAGGAACCTGCGCCCGACGAGGCGCCCCGGCACGCCCTCACCGGGCGCGACGACCCGGATACCGTGAGGTCGGACGCAGACCGTGGCGTCCCCTGCCACGTCGGTGCCCGAGGCATCGAACGTGCCGAGCGGCGTGGACACCCGTGTGCCCTCCAGCACCCCCGGGATTTCGTTTAGCTCGCTGAAGAACCGCGCCGCGGCGAAGTCGGCCGGGCGGAAATAGAGATCGGCGGCAGTGCCGGCCTGCACGAGACGCCCCTTGCGCATCAGGAAGATGCGATCCGCCATCCGCATCGCCTCCTCGGGGTCATGGGTGACGATGATGCACGTCGCGCGGGTTTCCCGCAGGACCGCCAGCGTCTCGTCACGCACCTCGTCGCGCAGGCGGCTGTCCAGCCCCGAGAACGGTTCGTCCATCAGGAGCACGCTCGGCCGCGGCGCGATGGCCCGAGCCAACGCCACGCGCTGCTGCTCACCGCCCGACAGGAGATGCGGATAGAGCTCGGCGTAATCCTCGAGCCCGACCCGGCGCAGCGCCGTGCGCGCCACCTGCTCGGCCTCGCGCCGGCCAAGGGTGGTGAGCCCGAACATCACGTTGCGCAGGATCGTCAGGTGCGGGAACAACGCGAAATCCTGGAACATCAGCCCCATGCCACGCCGCTCCGGAGGTTCGAAGCGGTCCGGCCCCGACACCTCGCGACCGTTGACCAGCACCCGCCCGGCGCCCGGCATCTCCAGCCCGGCAGCAATCTTCAGCAAGGTGGTCTTGCCGCACCCCGACTGCCCGAGCAGACAGACAATCTCGGCCGGCTCGATGTCCGCGGTGAAGTCGGCGACCGCCGGTTCGGTATCGTAGGAATGCGACACCTGCTCGAACGACAGCCGCGCGGCGATGGCTGCGCCTGCCGTCCCGCGCCGGCCCCAGTCCAGTCGCTCCGAAAGCGTTGTCCGGTCTGCCACCTCGCTCAACCCACCCGCTCCTCGTGACCGCTCAGGACCCGGACCGCGGGTGCATCTCGAATTCCGCGTCGTCCTCGTCCAGCGGATCCTCTTCGTCCGAGAGGGCATCGTCGCTCGGCTGCGGAACCACGAGGTCCGCCGGAATTCTGCTGTCCAGGAGCCCGGCGTCCTTCAGTTCCTGCATGCCCGGCAGATCCTTCAGCGTCTCCAGCCCGAAGTGGTCCAGGAACTCGCGGCTGGTGCCCAGCGTGATCGGGCGCCCGGGTGTACGCCTGCGTCCGCGCATCACGATCCATCCAGCTTCAAGCAGGACATCGATCACGCCCTTCGAGGTGCTGACCCCCCTGATCTCCTCGATTTCGGCGCGCGTTACCGGCTGGTGATAGGCGATGATTGCCAGCGTCTCCAGCGCGGCCCGCGAGAGCTGGCGCTGTTCCACCTGGTCGCGGCGAAGGAGAAAGGTCAGGTCGTCGGCGGTCCGGAAACGCCAGCAGCCATCAATCTTCACGAGGTTGACGCCACGGTTCGAATAAACCGCCTGCAGTTCGCCGAGCAGACCCTCGATGTCCGCGCCCTCGGGAAGCCGCTGCGCCATCGTCCTGACGTCCAGCGGCTCCGTGGCAGCGAACAGGAGCGCCTCCAGCATCCTGAGATGCTCGCGCCGATCGCTCGGCGTCATGCTGGCGACGTTTCCGATGCGCTCGGTCGTCATTCCGCGGCTCTCCGCGATCTCATATAGAGCGGCGCGAACGCAGTCTCCTGATTCAGCTCGATCACGCCCTCCCGACACAGTTCGAGGCTCGCCGAAAACGTGCTCGCGACGGCGGTTCGGCGCATTCCCTCATCCTGCAGAAATTCTCCGACAAGGGCGTCGAGCGGCGTCCAGGCGGCCAGATCGCCGATCAGCCGCTCGAGTATCTCTCGCGCCTCCTTGAGCGCCATCACCTTGCGGGCCTTCAGCACCACGCGGCGTACCGCGTGGCGGCTGCGCTGCTCGGCATAAGCCTTCAGGAGATCGAACAGGCTCGCCTCGTAGATGCTCCGCCGTTCGACGCGCACGCCTTCCGGCATCCCGCGCGGGAAAACATCGCGGCCGAGCCGATTCCGGTTCACGAGCTTCACCGCCGCGTCGCGCATCGCGCTCAGCCGCCGCAGGCGGAAGGCCAGCGCGGCCGCCATCTCCTCGCCCGACGGCTCGTCCTCGACGACCTTCGGCAGCAGAAGTCGCGACTTCAGATAGGCAAGCCAGGCGGCCATCACGAGATAATCGGCGGCCAGTTCCAGCCGTACCTTCCGCGCCTCGCGGACGAACTCGATATACTGCTCGGCAAGCGCCAGGATCGAGATCCGGGCGAGATCGACCTTTTGGCTGCGCGCCAGCGTCAGGAGGAGATCGAGAGGTCCCTCGAACCCCTCCACGTCGACCATGAAGGCCTCGGTCTCGCGCGGCTTCCGCTCCTCGACTTCCCAGAGATCGGCGCCGGCGTCCGCCATTACGCGGTGCCCGTTCCCATCAGCGCGTCGAACTCCGCCCGGAGGGCCGCGATGTCGGCCTCCTGCCGCGCCGCCCAGGCCCGAGCCGCCGTCGCCCGCTCCAGCGACCGTCCCGAAAGCTCCGGCGACGCCGTGGCAACCGCCTCCATCTCCCCAAGATCGCCGTTGCAGTGAAGCGCGATGTCGCAGCCGGCAGCGAAGGCAGCCGCAGTCCGTTCGGTCATGGAGCCGGCCAGCGCGTTCATCGAGAGATCGTCCGTCATGAGAAGACCGTCGAATCCGATGTCCCCACGGATGATATCACCGACCACAACGGGCGACAGGGTCGCCGGCCGCTCCGCATCGATGGCTGTGTAAAGGATGTGCGCGGTCATCGCCATCGGCAGTGTAGCCAGTTTGCGAAACGGCACGAAGTCTGTCCGGCCCAGTTCCTCCACGCCGGCGTCGACCATCGGCAGGCTCACATGGCTGTCGGCAAGTGCCCGCCCGTGTCCGGGGATGTGCTTGGCAATCGCCGCCACGCCTCCGGCCTTCAGCCCCTCGCTCGCGAGGCCTGCGAGCCGGCTCACGGTTTCCGGGTCGCTCCCGTAGGAGCGGTCGCCGACGATGTCGTGCGCGCAGTCGATCCTAAGGTCGAGCACCGGTACGCAGTCGACATCGATTCCGAGGCTGAAGAGATCTTCCGCGATCAGCCGTGCGTGCAGCCAGGCGGCGAGCTCCCCCGCTTCCCGATCGCGAGCGTGCAGCTCTGCGATCCTGCCGGCCGGCGGATAGATCGGCGCGAGCGGGGGCTTGAGCCGTTGTACCCGGCCGCCTTCCTGGTCGATGAGCACTGGGGCATGCGCACCGACCGTGTCGCGCAGGTCCGCGACCAGGGCGCGAACCTGTTCGGCATCGACGATGTTGCGCGCGAAAAGGATGAATCCCCAAGGCCGTGCGTCGCGCAGAAACGCCCGCTCCTCGCCCGAGAGACTAGGTCCGGCGCAGCCGGTTATGATGGAAAGTGGTGCCACGGGCCGGGATTATCCGGCCCGCGAGGTGCGGTCAACCGCCGTCAGTTGCGCCGCACGAAGCAGTCGAGGCCAGCGGACTTGAGCTGCTCACAAAGCGAGGTCGCGTCGGCCTGCGCACCCAGCGGTCCGACGGCGATGCGATAGAAAATGCCGCGCTCGCCGAGATCGGCACGCTCGACCGCCGGCTCGTAACCGGTCAGCAGGTTGGAATAGCGCTGCTGGATCGACGACGCCGCCGTGCGCGCTTCGCCTTCGGAGCGGGTCGAGCCTACCTGCACGACGTAAGAACCGGCCGGGAAACGCGCCTGCTGGACGTCGCTCGGCGGTGTGGCCGGCGCGGCGGGCGTGGGTGCCTGGGCAACCTGCTGCTGTTGCGGCGGCTGCTGCGTCGCCTGGAAGGGATCAGGCGCCGGGGACGGCGAAGAAGCCGCCGGACCGAGTTGCAGCGGCTGTCCGGCCTGCTGCTGGGCGGGCGCAGGTGTCGCTGTTGGGTTCGTGGCGACTGCATTCGAGGACGGCGATGCTATCTCGGCGAGTGCGTCGTTCTGCACGGGCGACTGGGCGCCATTCGTCGAGGCCGGTGCCTCATTTGCGCTGCTCGTCTCGAGAGCCTGGGAAGGCGGCGGAGACGGCGGGCTTGCATTCTCGGACGCTCGCAGCGCGGTATCTACCGGCGCGGGGTTCTCGACGATCGTTCCATCCGGGCGGACGACGACTGTGCGGACCCGCCGCGGCTGATCCGCGCTGGCCGCCGACGACGCACCGTCCTGGGCGCCACCGCGAAGTCCGACCTCCTCCTGGTTCGTCTCGATGACGCGGATCTGGCGTTCTCGCCCCTCGACATCGAAGACCGGCTCCTCGCGCGACACGATGCGCTCCTCGCGCTCCGTGGACTGTCCGGCGACTCGGTCGAAAACGATCTTGCTCTGGCCATCGGCGTCCTCGGCCACCTGACCCTCCGGAACCGTCTTCGTCGGTCCGGGCTCGGCGCGGATCACAGGCGGCGGACCGCCGGCTTCGCCGAAGAAGCCTCGATAGGCGAATGCCACGACGCCGCCCACGACGACCAGTCCGGCGAGAGCGAGAACCACCGTCAGGCCACGCCGCGACCGCGCGCCTTCCTCGGCATAGGGCGGCATGTAGCCGTCGTCCTCATAGACGGGGTCGCTCTCCGAATAGGCGGGCTCGGTCTGATACTGCTCGGCGGCATCCACCGCATCGTGAGCCTGCGGCCGGCCGGCATGACCCTGCTCGACCTCATCCCAGGAGCTTTCGTCCCAAGTATGGGGATCGGCCGTCGTCGGAGTGGCGGGCGCCTCGGCGATGGGAGCCGGCGCAGCGGGACTTGCGACGCTGGTGTAGGGGCGAGGATGGGACGTCCCGGCGGAGACGCCATGTGCCGTGACCGCACCCAGCGCCGCTCCAGCCGCTACCGTACCGGCGCCCGCCGCCACGCTTGCGCCAGGCGATGCCGTGCGCCTCTCGAAACGCGACTGCCATCCGCTGTCGTCGACGGGATCGGAATAGCTGATCCGCTCCTCGTCCGTCTTCAGATCGTCGTCGGGACTTTCGACCGGCGCATGGCGCGCGGCGAACAACTCTGCCTCGAGTTCCGCCGCCGGGTCGTAGCCTTCGGGAATTCCGGGCCTCGAACCCACCGGGTTGCCTGGCGCACTGGCCAACGGGTCCGCTGCGGGCGCGGCGAAGAGATCGTCGTCGTCGAGGCGTTCCTCATGCGGAGCTTCGTCCGAGAGATCGGCGAAGAGCTTGTCGTGATCGACGTCGCCTGCGTAGCCAGCGCTGTATGGCTCGTCATCGTAAGGCTGGGGCGGATATTCCTCACCTGGCCGGGACGACGCATCGTGATGGGTATCTTCGGCGATCTCAGTGGAGTCGTGGTCCTGGCCGGCCTGCGCCGCCTGTCGCGGCTGGTCGGGCGCTTCCGGCGCGCCGCGCCGGCGATCGAAGTCGGCGAACGGATCCTCGTCGATCAGCCGCGCCAGCTCTGCAAGCGGATCGTCCTGACGCCCGCGCTGGCCGGCACCCTGCCGCGGATACGAGCTTCCGGGCCAGCCCTCGCCGCGCCTGTCGTTGCTGTCGTCCGACATGCAGTTACGTACTCTTGCTGGTCGGCGCCCGCCAGCTTCAGCGAACGCACAGTCATTCAACGCATCTCTTCGACGGGCTCGACACCGAGTATCCGCAGCCCGGAGGCCAATGTCGACGCGACTGTCTGAACGAGAGCCAATCGAGCTAACGTCGAAACTCGATCAGCTGGGTTAATAAAGCGTAATTGTGGCATGTCTTTGCCGCGATTCCAAAGCCCGTGAAATGAACTCGCGAGCTCGTACAGGTAGAATGCGACCCTGTGCGGCTCGTGTGCCAGTGCCGCTTGCTCGACCAGGCGCGGAAACTGTGCCAGCGTCTTCACCAAAGCCAGTTCCGCCTCGTCGGAGATCGCGGAAAGATCGAGCTTCTCCGCGCCGTTCATCGGAAACCCTACGTCGGGGAACGCTCCCGCGGCGTTGCGGAAAACCGAATGCGCCCGCGCGTGGGCGTACTGCACATAGAAAACTGGGTTGTCCTTCGACTGTTCCGTCACCTTCTCGAAGTCGAAGTCCAGCGGGGCGTCGTTCTTGCGATAGAGCATCATGAACCGCACCACGCCCCGGCCAACCTCGTCGACGACGTCGCGCAGCGTCACGAACTCGCCCGCGCGCTTCGACATCTTGACCGGCTCCCCGCCGCGATAAAGCTTCACGAGCTGGCAGAGTTTCACGTCCAGTTCGCCCTGCCCGTCCGTCACGGCCTTCACCGCCGCCTGCATCCGCTTCACGTAGCCGCCGTGATCGGCGCCCCAGACATCGATCATCTGCCGGAATCCGCGCCGGAACTTGTCGCGGTGATAGGCGATGTCGGAGGCGAAATAGGTGTAGCTGCCGTCCGACTTCATCAGCGGCCTGTCGACGTCGTCGCCGAATTCTGTCGCCCGGAAAAGGGTCTGTTCGCGATCCTCCCAATCCTCCGGCAGTTGCCCCTTCGGCGGCGGCAGCCTGCCCTCGTAGATCAGTCCGCGCGAACGCATATCCTCGATCGTCGCCGCGACCTCGCCGCCGTTGGAGCCCATCAGCGAACGCTCGGAGAAGAACACGTCGTGGTGGATGTCGAGCACATCGAGATCGCCCCGGATCATCGCCATCATCGCATCGATCGCCGCATCGCGGACGATCGGCAGCCACTCGCCCTCGGGCCGATCGAGCAGCGCCCGCCCGTGGCTGGCAGCCAGGGCTTCTCCGACGGGCTTCAGGTAGTCGCCGGGGTAGAGCCCCTCGGGAATCTCGCCGATTTCCTCTCCGAGCGCCTCGCGATAGCGCAGGAAAGCCGACCGCGCGAGCACGTCGACCTGCGCACCGGCGTCGTTGATGTAGTACTCGCGAGTGACCTTGTAGCCGCTGAATTCGAGCAGTCCGGCCAGGGCGTCGCCGAATACCGCGCCACGGCAGTGGCCCACATGCATCGGCCCGGTCGGGTTCGCGGAGACGTACTCGACATTGACCGGCTCGCCGCCGCCGATGCCGCTACGGCCGAAGTCGCCTCCCGCCGCGAGCATCGCCGCGAGCTGGCGCCTCCAGTAATCGTCGGACAGCGTCAGGTTCACGAAACCGGGGCCGGCAACCTCCGCCGAAACAACGTCTTCCCCTTCCGACAGCCGCCCGACGAGCGCCTCGGCGAGGTCCCGAGGCTTCATGCCGAGATCCCGCGACAGGACCATGGCGGCATTGGTGGCGAGATCGCCGTGGCTCGCCTCGCGCGGCGGCTCGACGACGATGCGGGAGGTGTCCACCTGCCGGTCTCCGGCGATGGTGCGAACGGCATCGGCGGTACGGGCCGTGAAGTCGGCGAAGACGTCCATTGTATTGGTATCCATGGGGTTCGGGCCGCGGCGGCGCGTGCGCCGGTCGGCTATCGTAATTCCGGGGCGTCGTCAAACAGCCGACGGTGCTCGGCGAGCGCAAAGCGGTCGGTCATGCCGGCGATATAGTCGGCAACCGCCCGGGCCCGCGCGCCACCGGCCGCCTCGTCCCGCCACTCGGCAGGCAGCATCGCGGGCGCGTCCATGAACCGCTCGAACAGCCGCTCCACGACCTCTTCGGCACTGCCCATGATCCGCATGACGCGCGAATGGCGGTACATGCGCAGGAACAGGAACTCGCGCAGCGCCGCGACCTCGCGTGTCATTCCGGCCGAGAAGGCCCCCAGCGGACGGTTCGCCGCGCGGATGTCCGCCGCCGAGCGCGGCGCCGACGCCGTCAATCGATCGCTCGTCTCGGCCAGCACGTCCTCGATCAGCCGGGTGATGACCCGACGGACCGTCTCGTGCTGCAGTCTCGGCGGCTCGATCCCCGGGTAGCGCAGCCTCACCTCATCGACCATCCGGCCGATCATCGGTACCGCTGCCGCAACATCGTCGATACCGAAAAGACCGGCCCGCAGGCCGTCGTCGATGTCGTGGCTGTTGTAGGCGATGTCGTCGGCAATCGCCGCACACTGCGCCTCCGGCCCCGCGTGGGTATGCAGTTCGAGATCGTGCCGCGCCGAATAGTCGAGGATCGCGACATCCGCGGCATCCTTCGCCTCGAACGGCCCGTTGTGCTTCACGAGGCCCTCGAGAGCCTCCCAGGTCAGGTTGAGCCCGTCATAGGCCGCGTAGCGGTTCTCCAGCCGAGTGACGACCGCGAGGCTCTGGGCATTGTGGTCGAATCCGCCGAACGGCTCCATGACCCTGTCGAGCGCCCGCTCGCCGGCATGGCCGAAGGGCGGGTGGCCGAGATCGTGCGCCAGGGCGATCGCCTCTGCGAGATCCTCGTCGAGCCGCAGGCTGCGCGCCAGTGCCCGGGCGATCTGCGAGACCTCGATCGAATGGGTGAGCCGGGTGCGGTAGTGGTCACCCTCGTGATAGACGAAGACCTGCGTCTTGTGGGACAGGCGGCGGAAGGCGGCGGAATGCACGACCCGGTCCCGGTCGCGCTGGAATTCGGTGCGCGTCGGGCTTTCCGTTTCCGCGTGCAGGCGGCCGCGGCTCGCGGTTGCGTCGGTGGCGTAGTCCGCCAGGGGGCGATCGGGCTTCACGCCGGCCTGCCTGTTCGTCACGGGGGCCGATTGACACTCGGCGGTCCGCACATACCTTATCGGTGCATCCCGTTCCAAGGGTCTCCCTCGGATTCGGGCCGAAAATCGGGAAAGATCGGCATGAGCATCGTCGAGGAAGCATCTGTCACGGTGAGCGAGCGCGCCGCTCGGCGCATCGCACGCATTCTCGAGAAGGAGCCCGGAAAGACGGCGCTCCGCGTCAGCGTCAATGGAGGCGGCTGCTCCGGCTTCCAGTACGAGTTCGACCTCACCGACGGTCGCGAGGACGACGATCTGGTCATCGTCAAGGATGGCGTGACCGTTCTGGTCGATTCCGTGTCGCTCATGTACATGGCCGGCTCTGAGATCGACTACGTCGACGACCTGATCGGTGCTTCCTTCCAGATCAGGAATCCCAATGCGACCGCCTCCTGCGGCTGCGGCACCTCGTTCTCGATCTGACGGCGGCCATGCGGATCGCCACCTGGAACATCAACGGCGTCCGCGCGCGCATCGAGAACCTGGTCGCCTGGCTGCGCGACTTCTCGCCCGACGTCCTGTGCCTGCAGGAGATCAAGTCGGCCGACGAGGCCTTTCCCGCCGATGCGCTGGACGAATTGGGCTACAATCTCGCCGTCCACGGCCAGAAGGGCTTCAACGGCGTCGCCATCCTCTCCAAGCGACCGCTCGGCGACATCCGGCGAGGGCTCCCCGGGGACGATAGCGACGACCACGCCCGCTACATCGAGGCCGCCGTGACAAGCGACAGCGGCGTCGTCCGCGTGGCCTCGATCTACCTGCCGAACGGCAATCCCGTCGACAGCGACAAGTTCCCCTACAAGCTTGCCTGGATGGACCGGCTGAACCGGCACGCCACCGAACTTCTTGCGCTGGAGGAGCCGCTGGTGCTGGCGGGCGACTACAACGTCATCCCCGAGCCCGAGGACGCCCGCTTCCCGGAGAACTGGGTGAAGGACGCCCTGTTCCAGCCCGAGAGCCGCGGCGCCTTCCGCGCGCTCGGCAACCTGGGCCTGACAGACGCCATCCGCGCCTGCCATGTCGACGGCGGGCTCTACACATTCTGGGACTATCAGGGCGGCGCCTGGCAGAAGGACAACGGCATCCGCATCGACCACCTGATGCTGTCGCCACAGGCGGCTGACCGGCTGGTTCGGTCTGGCGTGGAAAAGGCCGTCCGCTCCTGGGAGAAGCCGTCAGACCACGTGCCGGTCTGGGTGGAGCTCGAACGTCTGAAGCGGCGTCAGCTGCTGCGCTGGATCCAGTTCTGGGCAAGCGCCTCGCCGACCGCCCTCTGCTCGGGCGTCAGCGTCTGTTCGGCGCGGTGCGCTAGTGACAGTACCCAGTCGCGCTCCGAAGGCGCTGCATTGGAGCGTGCCACGACAAGCCACATATAGCCCCGCTCCGGCATGGCATGGACGCCGTGGCCGTAGATGAGCATGTCGCCGAGGGTGGCCTGCGCGGCGACATGGTTCTTGCGGGCGGCAAGATTGAGCCACCTCACGGCGCGGTTCGGGTCGGGCTGCATCCCCTCGCCGTCGAGGTGCAGGCGAGCGAGCTGGTACTGCGCGTCGGCATCGCCGAAATAGGTCGCCGCGTGCGTGAAGAGGTCCACCGCCCGCTTCAGGTCCGGCTTGATCGCCGACCCCTCGATGCCCCGCTTGTAGTAGTTGCCGAGGCTGACGAAGGCGTCGGCCACGACCCGGGAAACCGGAGAATAGGGGTTGTCCTCGGCGTGCGCGTCGGCAACGCGCGAGAACATCTGGAAGGCCTTGAAATCGTCTTCCGTGGTCCCTTCGCCGTCGGCGTACATCCGCCCGATCTTCCACTGGGCGACGGCGTTGCCCTCCTCGGCGGCCTGGCTGAAGGCGTCGAACGCGGCCTCCAGGTCGCCGATGTTGTAGGCTTCCGCACCGACGCGGAAGGAATCGATGGTGCCGCCGTCCGGGACCTGGGGCAAGGTCGGCTGCGGTATTACCGGTTGAGACGGATCGAAGGCGAGCACCGGCGACGCCGCGACGAGCGCGGCGCCTACGATGCCCGAAACGACGAACCTAGATATCCGCATATTGCAGGACTTCCGCAGCACCGCCGGGATGCGTCACGGCGCCGTCCTTGGCAGAGCTGACGGTCTGGGCGTATTTCCAGAGCGTGCCGGACGGAGAGTTATGGGCCCGCGGCGACCAGTTGCGCCGCCGCTTTTCGAGTTCCTCGTCGCTCAGGCGAACGTCGAGCGTCCCCTCCACGGCGTCGATCTCGATGATGTCGCCATCTTCCAGGAGGCCGATCGGACCGCCCACGGCGGCTTCCGGGGCCACGTGGCCGATGCAGAATCCGCGCGTCGCGCCCGAGAACCGTCCGTCGGTTATGAGCGCCACCTTGCCGCCCATCCCCTGCCCGTAAAGCGCGGCGGTCGTCGAGAGCATCTCGCGCATGCCGGGGCCGCCCCTGGGGCCCTCGTAGCGGATGACGAGAACCTCGCCTTCCTTGTACTTGCGGCTGCGAACGGCCTCGAAGCACTCTTCCTCGGAGTCGAAGCAGCGCGCCGGGCCGGAGAACTTCAGCATCTCCATGCCGGCGACCTTCACGATCGCGCCCTCGGAGGCGAGGTTCCCCTTCAGGCCGACGACGCCGCCGGTCTTGGTGATGGGATCGTTCGCCGGACGCACAACGTCCTGCTCGTCGTTCCACTTCACCGTCGCCAGGTTCTCGGCCATGGTCCGCCCGGTCACGGTCAGGCAGTCGCCGTGCAGGTAGCCGTGGTCGAGCAGCGTCTTCATCACGAGCGGAATGCCTCCGACCTCGTAGAGATCCTTGGCGACGTACTGGCCGCCGGGCTTGAGGTCGGCAATGTAGGGCGTCTTCTTGAATATTTCGGCAACGTCCATCAGGTCGAACTTGATGCCGCACTCGTGCGCGATCGCCGGCAGGTGCAGGCCGGCGTTCGTCGAGCCGCCCGTCGCCGCGACGACGGTGGCGGCGTTCTCCAGCGACTTGCGGGTGACGATGTCGCGCGGGCGAATGTTCTTGGCGATCAGCTCCATAACCTGCTTGCCGGCGATGTGGCAGAAGTGATCGCGCAGCTCGAACGGCGCCGGCGCGCCCGACGAATACGGCAGCGCGAGGCCGATGGCTTCGGAGACGCAGGCCATCGTGTTGGCCGTGAACTGCGCGCCGCACGCGCCCGCCGACGGGCATGCGACCTGCTCGAGCTCGTGCAGGTCCTCGTCCGACATGTTGCCGACCGAATGCTGTCCGACCGCCTCGAACACGTCCTGTACCGTGACCGGCTTGCCCTTGAAGGTGCCCGGGAGGATCGAGCCGCCGTAAAGGAAGATCGACGGCACGTTGAGGCGGCACATCGCCATCATCATGCCCGGAAGGGACTTGTCGCAGCCGGCCAGACCGACCAGCGCGTCGTAGCAGTGCCCGCGCATCGTCAGTTCGACGGAATCGGCGATCACCTCGCGGCTCACCAGCGAGGCCTTCATGCCCTGGTGGCCCATGGCGATCCCGTCGGTGACGGTGATGGTACAGAACTCGCGGGGCGTGCCATTGCCCGACGCCACGCCCTTCTTCACCGCCTGCGCCTGGCGCATCAGCGAGATGTTGCAGGGGGCCGCCTCGTTCCAGCACGACGCCACGCCGACGAACGGCTGATGGATCTGATCCTCGGTCAGCCCCATCGCATAGTAGTACGACCGATGGGGCGCCCGCTGAGGTCCTTCGGTGACATGCCGGCTCGGCAGCCGCGACTTATCGATCACACGCGCGTCCATGACTCTCCCTGCCCTTGGCTGACCGCTCTCCGGCGGTCGCTAACGATGCCGTTGTGACTGCCATTCGGTCACGGGACAGGCAAGAGGACCAACTCTTCCCGAACCGCCGCCTCACGCGACGCTTCGGGCGAACTTGGTCATACCCGCCCCCGGAAACGACCTTGGTGCCAAGGCGTTATCCAGAGACAGCGGGTTTGTGGCGCAATGTGGGCGCCCTTTCGGACACGGTTAAATGTGAGACATATTACGCACATGCTGTTGCGGGGATGTCACAAACCCCCGCCTCCCCCGCGCGCCCGTGCGCCAAACTCCGCTCATTCAGGCCCCGGGTCGAGCCCGGGGATAAACTCCGGCCGGAATCCAGTTTCGGCCTCGCCGTCCGGGTCAGCGCGTGCGCAGGTTTGCCTTGTTCCCCGGGCGATCCCGGATCGGCGTTGCGGTCCGGGATGACGATGGGGTTGGGCGGGGCGTCATCTGGGCGGGCGTGTCACGCCCCCCCGCCCAGGAACGTCACGCCGCGCCCTTCAGCCGTTCCAGCGCCTCGCTGAGACGCGTCCGGGTCTCCTCGGCCTCGGCCTTTCGCTCGCGCTGCTCCTCGACCACGTGCTCGGGGGCGCGGCTGGTGAAGTTCTCGTTGGCGAGCTTGCCGGAGATCTTGCCGATCTCGTCGTCCATCTTGCCGATCTCGCGCTCTAGCCTCGCCCGCTCGGCGGCGAGGTCGATGACGTCGGCGAGCGGCAATGCCACGGTCGCCTCGCCGACCACCACCTGGACCGCGCCCGCGGGGCTCGTGTCGCCGAAGCTGACACCGTCGAGGCGCGCAAGCCGCTGCAGGGGCTCGTCGTAGCGACCCGCCCGCTGCCTGGTCTCCTCGTTGGCTCCGACCAGAACGATCGGCAGCTTGGCACCCGGAGGGACGTTCATCTCCGAGCGGACCGAGCGCACGGCCGTGACCAGCGCGATCACCCAGTCGATGTCGGCCCTGGCCTGCGCGTCGACGAGGCCTTCCGGCGCCGGCCACTCGGCGAGCGCCAGAAGCCCCTCGCCACCGAGCCGCTGCCACAGTTCCTCGGTGACGAACGGCATGAAGGGGTGCAGCAGCTTCAGGATCTCGGTCGAGCACCCAGGCCGGCGGTCGCCCGCGTCTCGGCCTTCGCCGCGCCGTCCTCGCCGGTCAGGACCGGCTTGGCGAATTCGAGGTACCAGTCGCAGAAGACGTTCCAGACGAAGCTGGTAGAGCGCCGCCGCCGCTTCGTTGAAGCGGTAGGCCTCGATCGCCGTCGGTGACTGCGCGCGCCGCCTCGCGCGGTCTCGCCGACGATCCAGCGGTTGACCGTCTGCTTCGCGCCGCGCGGGTCGAAGCCCGGCGACGCGCACGCAGCCGTTCATCTCGGCAGAAGCGCGCGGCGTTCCAGAGCTTGGTGGCGAAGTTGCGATAGCCCTCGACCGCGGCCGCCGACGAGCTTGATGTCGCGGCCCTGCGCGGCCAGCGCCGCCAGGGTGAAGCGCAGCGCATCGGCGCCGTACTCGGTCGATCAGGTCGAGCGGGATCGATGACGTTGCCCTTCGACTTCGACATCTTCTGGCCCTTCTCGTCGCGGACCAGGCGCGTGGATGTAGACGGTGTGGAACGGCACCTCGTCCATGAAGTGCAGGCCCATCATCATCATCCGGGCGACCCAGAAGAAGATGATGTCGAAGCCGGTGACCAGCACGTCGTCGGGTAGTAGCGCTTCGAGCTCCGGCGTCTCGTCCGGCCAGCCGAGCGTCGAGAACGGCCAGAGCGCCGAGGAGAACCAGGTGTCGAGCACGTCCTCGTCGCGGGTCAGCGTCGACGTCGTCGCCGTAGTGCGCTGCGCGCCGCGGCCGCGGCTTCGGCCTCGTCTCGGCGACGAAGATCGTCGCCGTCCGGGCCGTACCAGGCCGGGATCTGATGGCCCCACCAGAGCTGGCGCGAGATGCACCAGGGCTGGATGTTGCGCATCCAGTCGAAGTAGGTGTTCTCCCACTGCTTCGGGCACGAAGCGCGTGCGCGCCGCTCTCGACCGCCTCGATCGCCGGCTGCGCCAGCGTCGCGGCGTCGACGATACCACTGGTCGGTCAGCACGGCTCGATCGACGACGCCCGCCGCGGTCGCCGTGCGGCACCATGTGGCGTGTGCTCCTCGATCTTCTCGACCAGCGCCCAGCGCCTCGAGATCGGCGACGACGCTGCTTGCGCGCCTCGAAGCGGTCGAGGCCGCGATAGGCTTCCGGCACGTTCGTCGTTCGATCGCGCGCGTCGCGCGTCGAAGATGTTGATCAGCTCGCAGGCTCGTGGCGCTGGCCGACCTCGAAGTCGTTGAAGTCGTGCGCCGGCGTGATCTTCACCGCGCCGCGTGCCCGTCTCCGGGTCGGCATATTCGTCGGCGACGATCGGGATCGCGCGGCCGACCAGCGGCAGGATCGACGTGCTTGCCGATCAGGTCCTTGTAGCGCTCGTCGTCGGGATGCACCGCGACGGCGGTGTCGCCCAGCATCGTCTCGGGCCGCGTCGTCGCGACGACGATGATACGCGCCTCGGCCTCGCCCTCGATCGGATAGCGGAAGTGCCAGAGCTTGCCCTTCGATCTCGACGCTGCTCGACCTCGAGGTCGGAGATCGCGGTCTGGAGCTTCGGGTCCCAGTTGACCAGCCGCTTGTCGCGGTAGATCAGCCCTTGCTTGTAGAGCTCGACGAAGACCTTGCGCACCGCGCTGCGACAGCCCCTCGTCCATGGTGAAGCGCTCGCGCGACCAGTCGCAGGAGGCGCCGAGCCGCTTGAGCTGGCTGAGTGATCGTGCCGCCGGACTCGGCCTTCCACTCCCAGACGCGCTCGACGAAGGCCTCGCGGCCGAGGTCGCTGCGCGGTCTGCTGCTCGGCTTGCCGAGCTGGCGCTCGACGACCATCTGCGTGGCGATGCCGGCGTGGTCGGTGCCCGGCTGCCACAGCGCGTCGCGGCCGCGCATCCGCTCGAAGCGGATCAGCATGTCCTGCAGCGTGTTGTTGAGCGCGTGGCCCATGTGCAGGCTGCCGGTGACGTTCGGCGGCGGGATCACGATGGTGAAGGGCGCCGCGCCCGCCCGCCGGGACGGCCGGCGCGGAAGGCCCCGCCGTCCTCCCACGCCTCGTAGATGCGGGCCTCGACCTCGGCCGGGGTAAAGGTCTTGTCGAGCATTGGCTTGTCCGTGGCGAAGCGCTGTTGGTTGGATCAGGCGGAGGTAAAAGCCCAGCCGCAGGGGCAAGTCAACATGCCGGTCCGGCGAACATCCCGTGAGACGCCGCCGTGGGTTGCAATTCGGGAACCCGGCGGAGACCGGGGCGTTGGACTGCACTGCCGGCTGGGCGGCATGACAACAATTATCGGAGCGACCCGATGTCGAAGCTGATCTTCAATGCCGTGGCCGCCGCCGCGCTCATCGGAGCGGGCGCCGCCCATGCCCAGTCCACTGTGGTGCTAACTCCCGATGGACGGGCGTATGTCGAGCGCTATGTCGTCGAGCACCCGCTCCCGCCGGTCGTGGTCGGCCCGCAGGTGCCGGTCGTGGTCGGCGAGGTTTGCCGCCGAGATCGAGCTCTATGCGATCGAAGGAGCCTCGGGGGTCGTCGACTATCGTTACGTGATGGTCGAGAACAGGACCCTGGTCATCGATCCCGTTACCCGGGAAATCGTCGATGTGATCTACTGAGGCGAACCCGGGCAGTGTCGCGCGGGCAGCCCCTAACGTCCCTCAGGGGCGTCCGCGCGACACGCGCTCTATCTCGTCGCGAACCAGCCGCTCGACCAGTGGCGGCAGATTGTCGTCCAGCCACTCCTTGAGCATCGGACGCAGCATCTCCTTGACGATATCGTCGAGCGTGCGGGCGTCATGCGTAAGGATGGTGTTCGCCAGCTTGCCGAAGGCAGCCGCGACTGTGGCATCGCTGGTCGGAGAGAGGAGTTGGCGGGCGCCGGCAGACGGCTGGCCTTCGTCGGCGTGCATATGCTCCATGCGGGGCGCTTCCGCGGCGCGGGGCGCCGCTGCGGGCTTCTGCGGGGCTCTGGGCGCGGCTGCGTGTGTCGTCTCGCCGAACACGACATCCGGCTGCCGTGGTTCGACCATCGCCACCTCCGCCTCGCCCGCCGACATCATTTCGGCATCCTCCGCAGAGCCTTCGACCGCATCGCCCTCGTCCTCGGCCTCGATCATGTCCTCCGTGAGGTCGAGCACGTCCGCCGAGGCCTCTTCGTCCTCGTCGTCCTGCGCGGCGAGAAGGGCGTCGATGTCGTCCTGACTGGTAACGCCCTCGTCGATGGCCTCTTCGTCGTCGACCCTGCCGTCAACGTCGCCATCGCGACGGGCGGCTGCTGGGGCGCGGCAACTTCATCGCCGTCGGAAATAATGCGTCTGATGGAGGCGAGGATTTCCTCCATGGACGGTTCCGCCGCGGCACCGGCCTTGCTCATTGTCGCGTCTCCAGGTCCCCGCACGGGTGAGGAGCCGAATCGGCCAACTCACCCGAGAAATCACTGTTTCCGACTATGGCATGCCCGTCGAGGCGCGCAACCCGTCGACGGGTAATGTCCACGCCGTCCGGCGCGGTCGCCGCATATGTCAGGATGTCGCGATGGGCCTTTTGACGGGTCAGCCGGCGCGCGTTGCTACTGGCCGCTCGGCGTACGCAGACCGAACCACTTGTCGCGGACCTGCTCGTAGTGCTGCGTGGGCTCGTAATGGCTCACGGCAAGCCCGAGATTGCTGGCGCTGAGCTGACCGATGGCCGACATCAGCGCGTAGGAGGCCACGACCTGGTCGCGACGGGCGATGACCAATGAAACCCGGGCGTCCAGAAGCTCTCGCTCCGCGTTGAGTACGTCCAGCGTCGTGCGCTGCCCGACGCGGGCCTCCTCGCGAACGCCGCTGAGCGCGATCTCCGCGGCCGAGACCTGCGAGTTGGCGGAACGGATCGAAGCGGTCGCGGACTTGAGGCCACCCCAGGCCGCCAGTACCGCGGCGCGCACCTGCTGACGGGCGGAGTCGATCTCGAGGGTACGCTGGGTGCGCGTCTCTTTCGCGGCGCGCACCTGCGAGTATTCGGCGCCGCCCTGATAGATCGGCACGGTGAGCTGCGCGACCACCGCCGCCGTCTCCGACCGGTCGATACCCGGCTGGGGCTCGACGTCGTAGTCGAACGATCCCTGGATCGACAGCGTCGGCAGCAGGACGCCCTCGGCGACCTTGATCGCGAAGGCGGATGCCTCCTCCGCATAAATCGCGGCGAGAATGGCGGGATGTTGCCCGGCGCCCAGGTTGATCGCCTCGTCGAGCGACCGCGGCAGCGCGCTGGCCGGTCCGGGCAGTTGCAGGTTCGTGGGATCCAGTCCGACGACCTGGCGATAGACGGCCCGGCTCGACATGAGGTTCGATTCGGCGAAGTTCAGTTCCGAGATCGCGCCGCTGACGCGCGACTCGGCCTGCGCCACGTCGGTGCGCGTCACCTCGCCCACCTCGAACCTGTCACGCGCGGCCCGCTCTTCCTCCGAAAGCACCTCGATATTGCGGCGTGTCAGCTCGACGATTGCCGAATCCCGCAGCACGTCCATGTAGGCTTCGGATGCCTGGAACAGGATGTTCTGCTCGACGTTGCGCAGCGCCTCGCGGCCGGCGCGCACGGTCGCCTCGGCCTCCTTGGTCGAATTCACCGTCCGGAAGCCGCGAAACAACGGCTGATCGACGGTCACGCCCACGCCGGCCGACGTATGGGAAGAACTCTGGCCCGGCCTGGTGTTGCGGTAGACCGAGGAGACGCTTCCCCCGCCGATGATCTGCGGGCGCCACCCGGAAAGGGCCTGAGGTACGAGCTCGTCGACCGAGCGCAGGTTGGCGCGCTCCGCGTTGAGCTGCGGATTGTTCGTGTAGGCGTGCGACAGCGCCGAGATCAGGGTCTCTGCCTGCGCCGACCACACGCTGCAAAGGAGCGCTGCTGCCGCCACGCTGCAGGCGCGGCGGATGATGCGCAACCTCGACTGGTGCCCGGAATTCACCACTGAAACTTTGCCCCTCGCAGATGGCGGCTCATGAAACATATGCGCAATGCCGCTTCGGCAATTTGGAATCAATGCTACCCGTTGATTCTACAACCGTGAAGTTGATCCGATGGCGCGGGACAACATTTGCGCCACGGTGGCGCATTTGCGCCACACCCGAAATGGGCTGCGCGATCGCTCAGAACACGAAGGCCGGCGGCCGGGAAAATCCGGGCAGCGCGGGAACGGCCAGATCGAACGCGACGCGTGAGCTGACGTTGCCGTCGACGCGCTGGAACAGCGTCGCCTTCGCGATAGGTCCGTGCCGCATCGGCGCGACGAGACGCCCGCCCTCGCGAAGCTGCTCCATGAGGGCGCCGGGCACCTCCTCCACCATGCCCTCGAGCACGATCGCGTCGTAGGGCGCCTGGCTCGGGTAGCCGAGTTCGAGCGGGCCGGTGACCACCGCGGCGTTGCCGACGCCGAGGTCCGCCAGTGCCGCATCCGCTCGCGCCGACAGCTCGCCATCGCTTTCAAGCCCGACGACCGAATCGACCAGCCGCGCCATCACCGCGGTCGAATAGCCGGTGCCGCAGCCGACATCGAGGACGAGATCGTGCGGCCCCAGCCCGGCGAGCTGCACCAGTCGCGCGAACTGCATCGGCTCCATCAGCCAGCGTCCGGGCGCGTCGCCGGACGGCGAGCTGATCGGCAGGTCCTCGTCGATATAGGCGAGCGGCCTGCGCCCGGCGGGAACGAACTCCTCGCGGGGGATCTCCAGCATCGCCTGGATCAGCCTGCGGTCGGTGACGTCGCTGGGTCGGACCTGCGAATCGACCATGTTCCGCCTGGCACGCGCGAAATCCATCATGGCTGCCCTTCTCCCGCCGAACCTGCCGGACCCCGTGTCGGCCGGTCCCGGCGCGCAGACGTTTATCGGGAGGCGCGCGCAGGGGCAAGGTCGCGACGCGGGGCGACGCGCTGGATTGGCCCGGACGAGCAGCTGAATTGACCGGACAGCAGGACGACAAGGCGACGCGCGACGCGTCCGCCCGTTCGTCCATCGCGGGTCAGGCCGTTGCGGTTATGGGAGACGGTCCTGGACACGGCTTCCCCGCGCAACGCCCCACAACGTCAGAATGGGACCGCCAGGGTCCAAGCTATTGAGATGATTGTGGAGGCCTCGCCCGGAATCGAACCGGGGTATACGGATTTGCAGTCCGCTGCGTCACCACTCCGCCACGAGGCCGGCCGGAGGCGATAGGTAGACGCTTGCAGCGCGTTGGGCAAGTCCGGCGTGCGAGGCCTTGCCTCCCCTACCCCCACCTTCCGTTACGCGCCGCGGCGCGGCCGTTTCGCCAGCGGCCGTAGCGCACCTCGAGCCGTCGGCGCAGGCGGCGAACGGGGGGCAGATCGACCGACAGGATCAGGAGCCCCAGCGGAAGCATCCAGAAGCCGAGAATCGGGAGAAAACCGAGAAATCCGCCGAACACGAGCGCGAGACCGATCACGACACGGACCCAGCGCGAGGCGGGAACGCGGAACCGGCGCCCTGCCACGTTTATGTAGCGCGGTCCCTGGGGATCCGGACCGCCCAGATCGCCGGGCCCGCCGGACGCATTACCTGTCGCAGACATCTCCGCCAAACTCCCGGCACGAGCCCCGGCCCGTCCGGACGCTTCTGGTGGCAGGTAGGATGCGCGGGTGACGATGTCGAGGGGCAATTGGACGCGCATCGCCGAAATGCCGTCACAATGCCTTTGCATCGCCGGCCAGGTTTGCTATAGCCGAGCCCACTACGAGACACCCGCTTTCGCTTGTCGATCCCCGGTAGCTCAGTGGTAGAGCAACCGGCTGTTAACCGGTTGGTCGCTGGTTCGAATCCGGCCCGGGGAGCCAAGTTGAGCCAAGGGCCCAGACGGTGACGTCTGGGCCCTTTTTATTGAGCGTGTGCTGCATATGTGGGATTCGGGCCGATGGCACGGAAGACAAGTCCCGCTGCAGACCCCAGACGGCTCAAGCTTCCGAGATTGCCCGGTTCGGAAGAATTCTCTGACGAGGCGGCAACGCACACCCGAGGCGCGACCGGTGTACGATGAAGCCGCGGCCCGGCTTATATAGGGTCCGTGGAACTCAGCTCGACGAACGAAAGGGATGGCGGCCGCGCAGTGGACAGCAACAGGGACAGGCTACAATTCGAGCCTCCGATCAGCGTCCGGACAAACCACGGTCCGGTCGAACTGCGGACGTTCGGTGAGGTGTTCGACTTCCTCCTCAACGATCTGAACCTCGACATGCACAAGGTCGGCACCCTGGGGGAAGCGGCGTACGAGGCGCTACTGCTGCTGCAGGACTCCGGCTCCGCAGCCGACATAGACGACGCACGGCGCAAGATCGAGGCACTGCTGAGGTCGGACTACCGCCTGTATCGGGACTGATCGGCTCGTTCTGATCAGGACCATGCTACGCTCTTTCCCCCTGGCATGCCCGGCCTGATGCAGTACCGAAGCGACACGGAGACACAATGAACAGAGAGCATATTGATCAACTTCGCGTCGCGCGCGACCTCCACGTGCAGGCTCGTCGTGACATTGTCGAAAGGCTTGCGGAACCGTACAGCGAGGGCCAGACGGAGCAATGGCGCCGGTCGTTTCTCGAGCTACAGACTGTCGTCGAGGCGATCGACCGCGCCATCGCACAAGAGGAAGGCAGGACGCTTCGCCTCTGAAAACCCGGGACGGTCACGGGCGAATTCGCGTCATAGCACAAGGGTCAACGCGACCAGTCCCCCCATCATGAGAAGCGCCAGAACGACCACCGTTCGCCGCCGCGACATCAACCAACGATGACTTCGGTCGGACACCGCCTGATTTCGAGGCGTACAACTCGTGTCGCGGTCATTCCTCCAGTTCGATCGCATCAACTACATTCCCTGAGACGCCTCCACGCGGCGGAGCCGAGGTCACTGTGGGCGGCAGCCAGACGGGTGAACTCTGTCGTACAAGGATTCGCGGGACCAGAACGCGCAAGGCACGTGGCGTAGCTTTCGGCGCTTCGAAGCGCAATCTCGCGGCCAGCTTCTTCTTCCTCGACCGCCCGGTTGCATAGCTGCTCGTCAGCAGCCAATGCGGCGCCACCAAAAAGCACAATTAAAATCAATAGAATAAATCGGGGCATAGGAACTCCCAGGTTTGCCATAAATCTGCAAAGCGCGTTCGGAGCCGCCGTCCGCCCCCGCCGGTATGAATAAAGGGATGTTGCGACAGTTCGGAATGGGGACGTTGGAGACCGGGCGCTCCCGATCTCTTAATCGCGCCCTTTCCTCGCCTCGTCGATCAACTGATTGAGCTGCTTGATGATGACTCGGCCGGTCACCTGAGCGTGAGAGTAACCCTCCGACTTCAGGCTCTTCCTGATGTCATCGACCGATCGACAACGGCCAGACTTCGCAAGCGTGAAAGCTCGTTCTAAGCTCGTGACACTGTAGTCCATGACGCAGCATATCACGATGATCGAGCCGACAGCGTGTGAAACTCGCACTGATGCGCTCGATCGGCTGCCGTGGCCGGCGCGACGATCATCGCGGCGCGCGGCGGCGGTCAGTGCGGGTTCCCGGCCGGACCCGATGTCGAAAAACGCTTTCCAATCAGCCGCTTTGCGGTAAAACTATACGCCGCCGGTGTCGTTGCGTTCAGTGCCGGTGCGTTGTGTGAGTATCGTCATGTCGAACGAAAGCCTGTCCGCGACCGCGCCGGTGTCAACCGATTGCGCACGGAGGTGCGTTTTCCCTGAGGGTGTTCGTGTAACGGAAGTTCCGCGCCCGCGGACCGAATGGCCGAGCATCCGCGTCTGCCCGCACAAGGGCTGCGATCGCGCATTTCTGCTGCGCGGGGAGATAGCCGACGACTGGGCGCCCATCCCGACGGTCAGGAAGGCAGCGGCAACGACGCGGGCGGCGAAGAAGCCCCGCCGCCCGCGCAGGTGACCGCCCGAGCGGGCGTCACCATCTCATTCCGGCATATGCGCAGCCGCGCGCCATGACGCGCTGGCGCAAGGACTCGGGGTCCACATCCTGAAGGTCGCCCGGAGCGAGCGACGCTAGAATGGACTTGGTTATCAGGCCGATATCGAGGGACATCCTCGGATTCGTAATGCTGCGCCATATAGGCGTCTATCGTGCGGCCGAGTTCGGCAGCGTTCATCGTTTGGGCCTCCCCTCGATGAATTGGTGCTTCGGGGATGGCATCTGGATTATGTGCCTTGTCTTGCAGCTTATTCGCGAAATGTGGCGAGAGCGATGTACTAGGACACATCGGACCAGTTAATTGCGCGCATGGCTCGTTTCCCGGCGAACCGCGGGGCCGGCCGACGCGTATCCCCCAGGCCATGAAGACATTCGTCACCCACTTGTCCGCGGCCCGATGAGCGGATCAGGCGCCTCGGGACCCTCGATCGTCTGGCTGCGCGACGATCTGCGGCTGCATGACAATCCGGCCCTCGTCGCGGCCGCCGCGCGGGACGGGGCCGTCGTTCCGCTCTACGTCCTGGACGAGGAGAGCGACGGCCTGCGCCATCTCGGCGGCGCTTCCCGCTGGTGGCTGCACCACTCCCTCGACGCCCTGTCGCAAGCGTTCGCCGACCTCGGCAGCCCGCTCGTCCTGCGGCGCGGAGCGCCGCTCAACGTCGTCGGCGAGATCGTCCGCGAGACTGGAGCCAAGGCACTGTTCTGGAACCGTCGGTACGATGCCGCCGGGATCGAGGTCGATCGCCGGATCAAGGCCGGCATGCGCGATGGCGGGCTGACCGTGGAGAGCTTCTCGGCCAACCTCCTCCACGAGCCTTGGGAACTCGCGACAGGATCCGGCCAGCCCTATCGTGTCTTCACGCCCTTCTGGAAGGCCGCCCGCCAGGCGCCAGCGCCCCGCGCGCCTCTGCCGGCGCCGAAGCGCCTCGATGCTCCCGGCAAGGCCGTTCCGGGCAACTCCCTCGGGACATGGAACCTGCTGCCCCGGACCGTGGACTGGGCCGGCGGTCTGCGCGAGACTTGGACGCCGGGCGAGGCCGGCGCGCGGGCGAGGCTCGCGGCCTTTCTCGACGGCTCCCTGTCAGGCTATTCGAGCCGCCGCGACCGGCCGGACCGCAATTCCACCTCGATGCTCTCGCCGCATCTGAGGTTCGGCGAGATCGGCCCCGTGCAGATCAGCCACGCGGCGCTGGCCCGCGGCGACGGCCGGGATGTCCACAAGTTCCTCGCCGAGGTCGGATGGCGCGAGTTCAGCTACCATCTGCTGTTCCATAACCCCGACCTCGCGACGCGAAACTATCGTTCACGCTTCGACGCGATGCCCTGGCGTCGTGCCCCTGCCCAGCTCGAGGCATGGAAACGCGGGCAGACCGGCTATCCGGTCGTGGACGCCGGAATGCGCCAGCTCTGGCATACCGGCTGGATGCACAACAGGGTCCGCATGGTCGCTGCGTCCTTGCTCATCAAGCACCTCCTGATCGACTGGCGCGAGGGCGAGGCGTGGTTCTGGGATACCCTGGTCGACGCGGATCCAGCCAATAATCCCGCGAGTTGGCAATGGGTTGCCGGGTCCGGCGCGGACGCCGCTCCCTATTTCCGCATCTTCAATCCGGTCTTGCAGGGCGAGAAGTTCGACCCGTCGGGCGATTACGTTCGCCGATGGGTACCGGAGATCGCCAAGCTGCCCGACAAGCATCTCCACAGTCCCTGGACCGCCTCCGCCGGGACGCTCCGCGATGCCGGCGTCGAACTCGGCCGCACCTATCCGGCGCCGATCGTCGATCATGCCATGGCCCGTCACAGGGCGCTGGAGGCGTTCGGAGAATCGCCGGCCGAAGGCTGAATGCGCCATCAGGCCAGCCGCCGGCCCCTTTTTGCCCCCGTACCCGTCAGTGTCGCCAGCAGCACGAACAGCATGACGCCGTTCAGAACGTGCCACAGGAAATGGGTGCCGAGCGGGAACACCTCGCACACCGCCTGGTCGGCCGTTCGGGCTGTCAGCGAGACCACGAAGACGGCCGATGCCGCCGCCAGCCCCTTCCAGGCCGAATGCCCCCTCCTCCGCAGCACCTCCGCGACGGTCGCCAGCGCGAACAAGGCCGGCAGATAGGAGCCGGAACCGTTCATAAATCCGCGCGGCAAAATCGCGCCGAAACCCCAGGACGCAGCCGCGAATCCGATCGTCAGCGTGACCGCCGCGATGAGGCCGAGCCCCAGGAAACGCCGCATGGCGACCAGGAAATACGCGTAGATGAACACCGTGATCGGCAGGACGTCGGCGAGCAGCGTCCAGCGGTTGGCCACGGTATGGAACAGGAACGATCCGATCCCGATGAGGATCACCACGGCGATGAGACCCAGCGCGACGAAGTCGTCACCGCCCCGCCGCCGCCAGAGCCCGAGGGCCAGAATGGCGCCCGCGATGAACGCCAGGTTCGTCGCCGCATTGACGGGCTCCGACCAGAACGACGCGTCGGTCCGCTCGCAATAGGCGTCGATCGGTGCGGTCCAGTCCATCCCCTTGCCCTCGCTCGCCGAGTCGGCGAGACGCTAGCATGCCGTCACGCGGCTGCCGCGGGAACCTCGGTAACGTCTTCGTCGATCGGCGACATCGCCTCGACCAGGCGCAGGAACGACGACGCCGGCAGCGGCGGCGCGAACAGGTAGCCTTGCGCCTGATGCACGCCTTGCGCGCGCAGGTAGTTCACCTGGTCCAGCGTCTCGACACCTTCCGCGATGACCGACATCTTCAGGCCCTGTGCCAGTTCGACGAGGCTGTCGACGATAGGCGCCGACTTGGTCTCGGCCTCGATCGGGTCGATGAACAGCTTGTCGATCTTCACGATATCGATCCCCAGCCGGTGCAGCGCCGCCAGGCCGCTGTGACCGGTGCCGGCGTCATCGAGCGCGATGCGCGCGCCGAGTGCCTGCAGGCGCGCCATGATCAGCTTCGCGATCGCCATGTCGTGCAGGGGGTATCGCTCCGTCACCTCGAACACGAGCTGGCGGAACTCGATGGCCGAATTGGCGAAGGTGTTCTCCACGTCGGTCACGATCTCGTCGTCCCGGAAATGGCTGGCGCAGAGATTGAACGCGACGCTGAGCTCGCGGCGCCGGCGATAGGCGGCGCCGACGTTGGTAATGACCTGGCGCATCAGTGCGCGCGTGATCGGGATGATCTGCCCGTCGGACTCCGCCTGCGCGATGAACGCCGCCGGCACCTCGATCGTACCGTCCCGCCGCCTCCGGCGAACCAGCACCTCGGCCCCTTCGAGCCGGCCCGTCGCGAGTTCGATGACCGGCTGGTAGAAGGGGATGAACTCACCCCGACGCAGTCCGTAGGCGATGTCGTCGGCGGCGCTCGGACGCCGCCTGACCAGCGCGAAGCCCAGACCGAAGACGAGGAGCACGAAGATGCTCATCGCCCCGAACACATATGTCTGGAGCAACTCGTAGGATGCCATGACCGCGCCCTTCGAGACGCGCATGTCGACGTGGAAGGGGTAGCGCTCGGATTCAGCGCGCGCGCGGATCGACGGGGGGGAGGCCCCGCTCGGATCGGCCGCCATGACATGCGTCCCCGCGGCATCCTGTCGAATTCGGTGCCGTCCACGAGTTCGAGCATGGCCCGGCCGTCGCGCCGCCAGCGATCGGGCAGAATGTCGAGCGCGAGGCTGCGTGACGCGAAATGGGCGACGATCGAGGGCCCTTCCGTCGGCCGGAACCGGAGCGCCAGCGACCGCTCCAGCGTGCCGTATTCGATGGCCACGGAGACATCTATCGCGATATTGACCGCTGCGTGGCGGGACAGTGTCCACCGGCTCGTGTCGATGATGAAATCACCGCACAAGACGGCGTTTCCCTCCCCGACGATCGCGACCTCCCGCAACAGATAGGTCTCGAACATCGCGCGGCGCATCGCCACCTGGGCCGCCTCGTCGCACCGCGTGACCCCGGCGGCGTAAAGGTCGGTCAGGACCAGGACGCCCTCGTCAATCTTCTGGTCGACGTGGCTGACCATGCGGCCGGCATAGTCCTGCAGCGTCTCCTCGGCGCTGCTGACGGCATGGCTGTCCAGCAACTGCACGAACCCCGCCGGCATCACGGTAGCCAGCAGCGCACAGCCCGCAACCGTTACGGCCTGGAAAGTCCGGCGACGCACTAACTCATGAACTCCGCTTGTCGGCGGAAGATCAAAACAGAATTCGAGTTAACCCGCGATTAAGGGCGCCAGCGAGACTAGCGCCTCGTCTGCTCGATCAATTTCACCAGCCGCAGAAATCGGGCGAAGGCGTTGATCATCGCGAAGCTGAAGCCTTTCGCCCCGCCGGTAATATGGCGGCGCAGAATGTAGTATTTGAGGAACGACAGCGGGAATTCGAACGGCAGTCGCATCATCAGCGCCCGCCGGCTGGGCTTGTGGATGTTCACCGACTGCAGGTCGCTGTAGTAATTCAGCTTCTCCACGAGAAAGCTGAACGAGCGATAGGAGAAGTGCCAGGCCGTGCCCTTTAGGTGGCGCGGCTCTACGCTTCCCGGCTGCACGGTGTCGTGCACCGGGCTTTCCGAAAACCGCCCCGCGCGCCGGTCGTACAGCCGGATGAAGTCGTGATAGTCGGCCCATAGTCGGGGCCGTTCGTCGCCGGGATACACCATCTCCGTCTTGAAGCAGTAGAACGGATGCGGGGGCACGCCGTCGCCGAACAGCGCGACGATCTCGCGACACAGTTCCTCCGTCGGCACCTCGTCGGCGTCGAGGTTGAGGAGCCAGTCGTTCCGGCACTGATCCTCGCCGAACCGCTTCTGCGGTCCGAAACCCGGCCAGTCGTGATGGATCACTCGCGCCCCGAGGGACGCGGCCAGTTCCTGCGTGCCGTCGACCGAGCCGGAATCGACCACGATCACCTCGTCGACCCATCCGATCACGCTCTCGATGACCGGAGATATCCGATCCGCCTCGTTCATCGCGATGATGAAGCAGGAGAGCGGCAGCTTGCGGTCGAGCGTGACGGGCATCGGAGGGTGCGGCGCTCAGGAGCCGGCGTGCTGGGCTTCCACCACGGCCACGGCGGTCATGTTGACGACGCCGCGCGCCGTCACCGACGGGGTCAGGATATGCGCCGGGCGAGCCGGTCCGATGAGTATCGGCCCCACGGGCAACGCATCGGCGAGACCCTTGATCAGCTGGTAGGCGATGTTCGCCGCATCGAGATTGGGCATGATGAAGACGTTCGCCTCGCCTTCCAGCCGCGAGCGCGGAAGATCCGCTCGCGCAGCGCCTCGTCGAGCGCGGCGTCGGCGTGCATCTCGCCCTCCACCTCGAGATCGGGCGCCGTCTCGCGCAGGATCTGGACCGCACGGCGCATCTTGCGGGCGCTGTCGGTGTCGCGGCTGCCGAAGTTCGAATGCGACAGCATCGCCACCTTGGGCTCGATGCCGAGCCGCCGCACATGGGCGACGGCCAGCTCGGTCATGCCGGCGATCTCCTCGGCCGTCGGATCGGGGGTGATGTAGGTATCGGCGAGGAAGTAGGCGCCTCGCGGCAGGATGATGAGGCTCAGCGCCGAATAGTCCTCGACGCCCGGCGCGAGGCCGATGATGCTCCTGATCCAGCGAAGGTGGCTGTCGTAGCGCCCCTCCATTCCGCAGATCATCGCGTCCGCCTCGCCGCGATGCAGCGCGAGAGCGGCGATGACCGTCGAATTGGTGCGCACGAGTGGTGCGTGCCGAATCCGGCGTCACGCCGTTGCGGCACGTCCGGTCGATCAGCGTCTCGACATAGTCCCGGTAACGCGGGTCGTCCTGCGGATTGATGAGGTCGAAATCACGGCCGGCCTCGATGGACAGCCCGTAGCGCTCGATGCGGGATGCGACGACTTGCGGGCGACCTATGAGGATCGGCTTGGCCAGCCCCTCCTCGATCACGACCTGCGACCGCGCGAAGGACCCGCTCGTCCTCGCCCTCGGCGTAGATGACGCGCTTCGGGGCCGCCTTGGCCAGCGAGAACAGCGGCTTCATCGAGGAATCCCGAGCGGAAGACGAAGCGGTCGAGGCGCTCGTCGTAGGCCTCGAAATCCTCGATGGGGCGCCGGGCGACGCCGATGTCCATGGCCGCGCTCGCGCGACCGCCGGCGCTATGCGCAGGATCAGCCTTGGATCGAAGGGACTCGGGATGAGCGCTCTCGGGCCGAAGGCCGGCGTCTCGCCGCCATAGGCGCGCGCGGCGACGTCGGACGGCGCCTCCGCGCGAGGCCGGCGATGGCGCGTACCGCCGCGGGCTTCATCTCCTCGTTGATGGCCGTCGCGCCGACATCGAGCGCGCCGCGGAAGATGTAGGGAAAGCACAGGACGTTGTTGACCTGGTTCGGGTAGTCCGACCGGCCCGTGCAGATCATCGCGTCGGGCCGCGCCGCGCGCGCTTCCTCCGGCATGATCTCCGGCACCGGATTGGCCAGCGCCATGATCAGCGGCTTGTCCGCCATCCGCTTCACCATCTCCGCCTTGAGCATGCCGCCGGCGGAGACGCCGAGGAAGATGTCGGCACCGTCGATCACCTCGTCGAGCGTGCGCTTGTCCGTCGCTTGCGCGAAGGCCGCCTTCCAGCGGTCCATCAGCGTCTGGCGTCCCTTGTACGACGACGCCCTCGATGTCGGTGACCCAGATGTTCTCGCCGCTGACCCCGAGCGAGACCAGCAGGTTGAGGCAGGCGATGCGCCGCGGCGCCCGCGCCGGAGGTGACGAGCTTCACCGCGTCGAACGATCTTGCCGGCCAGCCGGAGCGCGTTGGTGACGGCTGCCCCGACGATGATCGCGGTGCCGTGCTGATCGTCGTGGAAGACCGGGATGTTCATGCGCTCTGCAGAGCTTCTCCTCGACCTCGAAGCACTCCGGCGACCTTGATGTCCTCGAGATTGATGCCGCCGAATGTCGGCTCGAGCGCCGCCACCACGTCGACGATCCGGTCGACCTCGTTCGCGTCGATCTCGATGTCGAAGACGTCGATGCCGGCGAACTTCTTGAACAGGACCGCCTTGCCTTCCATGACCGGCTTCGAGGCGAGCGGGCCGATAGCGCCGAGGCCGAGAACCGCCGTGCCGTTGGAGACCACCGCGACGAGATTCCGCCGGGCGGTCAGGTTCGCGCCGCCTGCTCCGGGTCGTCCGCGATTGCCTCGCAGGCAGCCGCGACACCGGGCGAATAGGCGAGCGCCAGGTCGCGCTGGTGGCCAGCGGCTTGGTCGCGCGGATCTCGAGCTTTCCGGGCCGCCGGGCGCGGTGGTAGGCGAGCGCGGCCTCGCGAAGTTCGTCGGACAGGTCGCGCCACTGGTACGTTCCCCCGATTTTCCTCTGTTTCTTCGCGATTGAAGCGCAAAGCTCCGGCCGCAGGAACGGTCGAACCGCCTTATCCCTGTTTGCGCTGGCTGTCGGGCAGCGCCAGTCGGATGTGCAGCTCGCGAAGCTGCTTCGGCGAGACCTCGCTGGGCGCGCCCATCAGCAGGTCCTGCGCCTGCTGGTTCATGGGGACATGACGTCACCTCGCGCAGGTTGCTCGGCGCCGCACAGCAGCATCACGATGCGGTCGATGCCCGGCGCGATGCCGCCATGCGGCGGCGCGCCGTACTGGCAGCGCGCGCAGCATGCCGCCGAACTTCTCGTCCAGCACGCTCCGACCCGTAGCCGGCGATCTCGAAGGCCTTGTTCATGATCTCCGGCGTGATGGTTGCGGATCGCGCCCGGACGACGAGCTCGCACGCCGTTGCAGACGATGTCGTACTGGTAGGCGCTGATCGTCAGCGGGTCCCTCGTCTCCAGCGCCTCAAGCCCGCCGTGCGGCATCGAGAAGGGGTTGTGCGAGAAGTCGACCTTCTTCTCGTCCTCGTTCCACTCGATACATCGGGAAGTCGACGATCCAGCAGAACTCGAACTGGTCCTTGTCGATGAGGTCCAGTTCCTCGCCGATCCGCGCTGCGCGCCTTGCCGGCGAATGTCGCGAACGCCTTCGGCCTTGCCGGCCGACGAAGAACACCGCATCGCCGTCGTTCGAGGCCGGAGCTGCTGGCGGATGGCCGCGGTGCGTCCTCGCCGATGTTCTTGGCGATCGGGCCCGCCGCCCTCCCGCCCTCGCGTCGAAGAAGATGTAGCCGAGCCCCGGCTGGCCCTCGCCTTGCGCCCACGCGTTCATCCGGTCGCAGAAGAGCGCGGCTGCCGCCGCCCGGCGCCGGGATGGCGCGCACGACCTGCGCCTCTGCGTCGCTCGCCAGTATCTTGGCGAAGACCTTGAAGACCTGAGTCCGCGGAAATGGTCGCTGACGTCTGCATCTCGATGCGGGTTGCGCAGGTCCGGCTTGTCGGAGCCGTATTTCCGCATCGCCTCGGCATAGGGGATGCGCGGGAAGGATTCCGTCACCGGCTTGCCGTCGGCGAACTCCACGAACAGGTCGCGCAGCACCGGCTCGACCGCGGGGAACACGTCTTCCTGCGTGACGAAGCTCATCTCGATGTCGAGCTGGTAGAACTCGCCGGGCGACCGGTCGGCGCGCGCGTCTTCGTCGCGGAAGCACGGCGCGATCTGGAAATAGCGGTCGAAGCCCGCGATCATCGAGGAGCTGCTTGAATTGCTGCGGCGCCTGCGGCAGCGCGTAGAACTTGCCCGGATGCAGGCGCGAGCCGGCACCAGGAAATCGCGCGCGCCTTCCGGGACTCGACGCCGTCAGGATCGGCGTCTGGAACTCGAAGAAGCCGGCATCGGTCATCCGCCGGCGGAGCGACGAGATGACCTGCGTGCCGCTTCACGATGTTGCGATGCAGTCGCTCGCGCCGAAGATCGAGGAAGCGATAGCTGCAGCCGGATGTCTTCCGGATAATCCGGCTCGCCGAACACCGGCAGCGGCAGCTCCGCCGCCTCGCTAAGCACCTCGATCTCGCGCGACGAACACCTCGATCTCGCCGGTCGGCAGGTTCTGTGTTCAGCGTGTCCGGCCGGCCGGTTCCGCACCTCGCCGTCGACGCGGATCACCCATTCCGCGCGCACGCTCTCGGCGGTCTTGAAGGCCGGCGAATCCGGATCGGCCACCACCTGCGTGATGCCGTAGTGGTCGCGCAGGTCGATGAACAGGAGCCCGCCATGATCGCGCACCCGATGCACCCAGCCCGACAGGCGTGTCGACGTGCCGACGTCAGTCGGCGCGCAGCGCACCGCATGTATGGGTCCGGTAGGCGTGCATTCTCTTGCGTCTCGACCGGTTCGACTGGCTCTGCGGGAACGGCGCGGAGAGGCGCACAGGGGCCGCGGATTGTCAAGGAGCGCCGGCTCGCAACTCCTGCTATAAGGCCCTTCACCTCTCACGCGTCCACCCCTCTCCAATGACGCCGCTCCGCCCTCTCCTGCCGCTGCTCGCCGCCGCTGCGATCCTGCTCGCCGGCAACGGTGTCCAGGGCACCATGGTCGCGGTGCGCGGCGCTGCCGAGGGCTTCGAGCCGGTCCTCATCGGGATCATGGGGACCGCCTATTTCGCGGGCTTCATCACCGCCTGCATATGGGCGCCGCGCCTGGTGCAGGCCGTCGGCCACATCCGCGTCTTCGCCGCGCTCGCGGCCATCGCGTCGGCGGGCACCCTCGCCCTCGTCCTGGTCATCGACGCCTGGGTCTGGATTCTCATCCGCTTCGCGATGGGCTTCTGCTTTTCCGGCCTCTTCACAGTCATCGAGAGCTGGCTCAACGCCAGCGCCGAGCGAAGCGACCGGGGCCGCATCCTCTCGATCTACCGTCTCGTCGATCTGGCCGCCGTCACCGGCTCGCAGTTCCTTCTTCCGATCTTCGATCCGTCCGGCTTCGAACTCTTCGCCGTCGTCGCGATCATGTTCTGCCTCTGCCTCGTGCCGGTGTCTCTGGGAGACCGGTCCCGGCCGAAGGCGCCGGAACGATTCCGCTTCGACCTCAAGGCGATCTGGGCGATCTCGCCGCTGGCCTGCCTCGGCTGCATCACCATCGGCATGACCAACTCGTCGTTCCGCCTCATCGGTCCGATCTACGCACAGGAGATGGGCCTGGACATCACCGGCGTCGCGACCTTCATCGGCGCCGGCATCGTCGGAGGCGCGGCGCTGCAATACCCGCTCGGCATGTTCTCCGACCGCTTCGACCGCCGCTGGACCGTGCTCATCGCCACCATCGGCGCGGTGATCGCCGGCGCCCTCTTGGCCATGACGCCGCCCGGCGAGCCGTGGCGGCTCTATCTCGGCATCTTCCTGTTCGGCGCCTTCGCGCTCCCGCTCTATTCGCTGTCGGCGGCCCATGCCAACGACCAGGCGACCGGCGAGCAGTTCATTCTGGTCGCCGCGGGGCTGACCTTCTTCTTCTCCGTCGGCGCCATGGTAGGCCCGCCCCTCGCCTCGCTCGTCATGGAATGGTATGGAGCCCCTGCGGTATTCGCCTATACGAGCGTCGTGCACGGTCTCTTCGTCGTCGTCGCCCTCTGGCGCATCGCGGCCGGCCGACGCATCCCCCGTGCGGCGCGCACGCGTTTTGTGGCGCTCCTGCGCACCTCGCCCGTCATCTACCGGCTCGCCGGTCGAAACGGCACCGGCACCGAGAAACCGAACCGCTGACCGGGAGCTCCGGGGCGGAGAATCAGTCGCGCAATGGCTATATAGGATTTATGGACCTCATAACCGACACATCGACCCTGACCACCGCCTGCAAGCGGCTCGCCAAATTCCCCTACGTCGCCGTGGACACCGAGTTCATGCGTGACACCACCTACTGGCCGGTCCTGTGCCTCATACAGATGGCGGGGCCCGACGGTGAGCCCGTCCTGGTCGACGCCATGGCGAAGGACCTCGACCTCAAGCCGTTCTTCAAGCTGATGGCCGACGAGCGCGTGGTGAAGGTCTTCCATGCCGCGCGCCAGGACGTCGAGATCGTCTTCTATCGTGCGGGCCTCATCCCCGCGCCGCTCTTCGACACCCAGGTCGCCGCCGCCGTCTGTGGCTACGGCGAGTTCGTCGGCTACGAGGCGCTCGTGCGCAAGGCCGCCAACGTCCAGGTCGACAAGACCCACCGCTTCACCGACTGGAGCCGGCGTCCCCTGAGCTCCTCGCAGCTCGAATACGCCGCCGCCAACGTCATCCATCTCCGCCCGGTCTACGAGGCTCTCTCCGAAGAGGTCGAGCGGCTGGGGCGGCTGGAGTGGATCCGCGAGGAGATGGACGTCCTCACCTCGCCGGACACCTACCAGACCGATCCCGACAACGCCTGGAAGCGCCTCAAGCTCGAGGTCCGCAAGCCGCGCGAGCTGGCGATCCTCAAGGAGATCGCCGCCTGGCGCGAGCGCGAGGCGCAGAATCGCGACGTGCCGCGCGGCCGCGTCCTCAAGGACGACGGGCTTTACGAAATCGCGCTCCACGCACCGGACTCCGAATCCGCGCTCGGCCGCCTCCGCGCCGTACCCAACGGTTTCGAGCGATCGGCCGCCGGCCGTGAGATCGTGCGCGTCGTCAAGGAGGTGAAGGAACGCCCCGCCGAGGACCTGCCGCCCCTGCCCCGCTTCGACGGTCCCCAGCGCGCCTCCGGCCCGGTCGCCGATCTCCTGAAGGTGCTGCTCAAGAACGTGGCCGAGGAGAACCGCGTCGCGCCGCGGATGATCGCAAACTCCGACGACATCGAGGCCATTGCCGCCGACGACGAGGCGGACGTCGCGGCCCTGAAGGGCTGGCGGCGCGAACTCTTCGGCGAGCAGGCGCTGGCGTTGAAGTCCGGCCGTCTGGCGCTCGTCGTCCATGGCGAGAAGGTAATCGCCGAGGATCGCGACGCACCCGAGCGCCCGCCGAAACCCGCCCGCAAGCGCCGCCGCCGCCCCGCCCGTCAGAATGCCGAAGCCGGGGCCTGAACCGAAGGCGAATGTCACCGCGGCCCACGCGCGGGCCCGGCCGGTGTCTTTCTTGACTTTTTCCCGGCGCTGCGTAGGTTGCCGCTCAACATGCGGCGTCGCCGGTGCGGCGCAATCGTAGATCGAGGAATTGCAGCGATGGCCAAGCCGACCACGGTCAAGATCAGGCTCGTGTCGACCGCCGACACCGGCTTCTTCTACGTGACCAAGAAGAACACCCGCACGCATGACCGAGAAGATGGCGGTCAAGAAGTACGATCCCGACGTGCGCAAGCACGTCGAGTTCAAGGAAGCCAAGATCAAGTGAGCCTCGCGCGCCCTCGCCGGCGCGCCCGCACACCGGTTCCAGGGGCATCGCCGTAGGCGGTGCCTTTTGGCTATTGTGAGACCGTTCCCCTCGGGAGTTTCGAGCAGGAGATCGTCCATGAACGCGCCCATCGACTGGAACGCTGAAGCCAACAAGATCGCATCCCCGACAAGGCGATCATCGGCGGCCAGGCCGTGGACGCCGCGTCGGGCCGGACCTTCACTGCATCAGCCCGATCGACGGCACGGCGCTCGCCGGGATTCCCTTCTGCGGCGAAGAAGACGTCGACCGCGCCGTGAGGGCGGCCCGCGCCGCCTTCGATAGCGGCAAATGGTCCCTGGCCGCGCCGCGCAAGCGCAAGGCGATCATCGCGAAGTTCGTGAAGCTCCTTCAGGACCACGCCAACGAGCTGGCGCTGCTCGAAACGCTCGACATGGGCAAGCCGATCGCGAACGCGCGCACGGTCGACATCCCCGCGGTCGTCGACTGCATGCGCTGGTACGGCGAGGCGATCGACAAGATCTATGACGAGATCGCGCCGACGGCGAAGACGCGCGATCGCGCATGATCACCCGCGAGCCGATAGGCGTCGTCGGGCCGTGGTGCCGTGGAACTTCCCGCTCCTGATGGCGGCGTGGAAGTTCGGCCCCGCGCTCGCGGCCGGCAATCGCGTCATCCTGAAGCCGGCCGAGCAGTCGCCGCTCTCCGCGCTGCGCGTCGGCCGAACTGGCGCTCGAGGCCGGATTCCCGCCCGGCGTGTTCAACGTCGTTCCCGGCTTCGGCGAGACCGCCGGCCAGGCGCTCGGCCGGCACATGGACGTCGACATGCGTCGCCTTCACCGGCTCGACCGAGGTCGGCAAGCTGTTCCTGAAATATGCCGGCGAATCCAACATGAAGGCGTCAGCCTCGAGTGCGGCGGCAAGACGCCCAACATCGTCTTCGCCGATGCGCCCGATCTCGACGCGGCGGCCGACAGGCGCGGCCGCACGGCATCTTCTACAACTCCGGCCAGGTCTGCACGGCGGCCACCCGCCTCATCGTCGAGGAGAAAATCCACGACGCGCTTCCTCGAGAAGGTCGAGGAAGCTGCGCGAAGTGTCGGCCGGGCGACCCGCTCGACGAGAAGACCACGATGGGCGCCATGGTGGACGAGACGCAGATGAAGCGCGTCCTGGGTTATATCGGCGAAGGGCGAGGACGAGGGCGCGGAGCTCGCGCTCGGCGGCAAGCGGGTGCGGCAGGAGAGCGGCGGCTTCTACATCGAGCCGACGATCTTCGACCGCGTCGAGCAACGCATGACGCATCGCGCAGCGAGGAGATCTTCGGGCCCGTGCTGTCGACCATCACCTTCGAGACGAGGCCGAGGCGCTGAAGCATCGCCAACGATTCGATCGTACGGCCTCGCAGCCAATCGGTGTGGACCAGCGACCTCAACAAGGCGCACAGGCTGGCGCGCGGCGCTCAAGTGCCGGCGTCGTCGGCGATCAACACGCGTCGACGGCGGCGACATCAAGATGCCGTTCGGCGGCTACAAGCAGTCGGGCATCGGCCGCGACAAGTCGCTGCACGCGCTGGACAAATACACGCAGCTCAAGACGACCTGGATCGCGCTGAGCTGACGCCTAGACGTCGACGAGCTTGCCCTCGCGCAACGTGACCTGACGGTCCATGCGCCGGGCGAACTCCATGTTGTGGGTCGCGATCAGCGCGGCGACGCCCGTCCCGTGCGCCAGCCGAAGAAGTATGTCGAAGACATGCTCGGCGGTGGTGGGGTCGAGGTTGCCGGTCGGTTCGTCGGCCAGCAGCACGCGGGGCGCGTTGGCGACGGCGCGGGCGATCGCCACGCGCTGCTGTTCGCCGCCGGAGAGCTCCGACGGCCGGTGTGTCCCGCGTTCGCCGAGACCGAGGAAGCCCAGCAGTTCGTCGGCCCGCTTGCCCGCTTCCTTGCGGTCCAGCCCCGCGATCATCTGCGGCAGCATGACGTTCTCGCAGGGCGGTGAATTCCGGCAGCAGGTGATGGAACTGGTAGACGAAGCCGATCTCGTTGCGCCGCAGCGCAGTGCGGGCGGCATCGTCGAGATGGGTGGCATCCAGCCCGACGAGCCGGACGTCGCCCTCGTCGGGATGTCTCGAGCAGCCCCGCGACGTGCAGCAACGTCGACTTTCCGGCGCCCGACGGGCCGACCAGCCCCACGATCTCGCCCGGGCGCAGTTCGAGCTCCGCCGAGCGCAGCACGTCGAGGCGCGTCTCGCCCTGCCGGTAGCTCCGTGAAATGCCGGTAAGTCTCAGCGCCGCCGGCGCGGTGGGTGCGGAATCGTTCATGCCCTTACTCATAACGGAGGGCTTCGACGGGATCGAGCCGCGCCGCCCGCCACGACGGATAGAGCGTGGCGAGGAACGACAGGACGAGCGACATCAGGACAACGGCGGTGACGTCGCCTGGCGCCATCTCGGCCGGCAGGCGGCTGAGATAGTAGAGTTCGGGCGAGAACAGCTCGGTGCCGGTCAGCCGCGAAATGAACTGGCGGATCGACTTCGACATTCCGGCACACGATGGTGCCGAGGACGAGGCCGGCGAGCGTGCCCACGGTGCCGATCGATGCGCCGGTGATGAAGAAGATGCGCATCACCGAGCCGCGCGACGCGCCCATCGTCCGCATGATCGCGATGTCGTGCGCCTTGTCCTTCACCAGCATGATCAGGCCCGAGATGATGTTCATCGCGGCGACGAGCACGATCAGCGTCAGGATCAGGAACATCACGTTGCGCTCGACCTCGAGCGCGGAGAAGAAGGTGACGTTGCGCTGGCGCCAGTCGGTGATGAAGATGGGCCGCTCGACCGCCCCCTCGACCGCCGCGCGGAAGCGCGGGATGTCGTCGGGGTTGTCGACGAACACCTCGACGCCGTTCACCGCGCCTTCCTGGTTGAGATAGGCCTGCGCCTCTTCGAGCGGCATGAAGACGAAGGCGCTGTCGTACTCCGACATGCCGATCTCGAAGATCGCGGCGATGGGATAGGCCTTCAGCCGCGGCGTCGTGCCGAAGGCGGTCACCGAGCCGCGCGGCGAGATCAGCGTCACGCTGTCGCCCACGCGCAATCCCAGCCGCTCGGCCAGACGGATGCCGATGACCACCGATTCCTCTTCGTCGAAGTTCTCGAGGTCGCCGAGGATCAGGTTGTCCGAGACCGTGGTCAGCCGCTCCAGGTCCTCGCCCCGCATGCCGCGGATCAGCGCGCCGAAGCCGGCGTTGGCCGACGACGCCATGACCTGCCCCTCAACGAAGGGGAAGGACAGCCGCACGCCGGGGATGTCCGCGATCTGCGCATTCACCTCGTCGTAGTCGGTCATGGCGCTGTCGACCGGCTGCACGATCATGTGCCCGTTGAGGCCGAGGATCTTGCTCAGGAGTTCGGATCGGAAGCCGTTCATCACCGCCATGACGATGATCAGCGTGGCGACGCCCAGCATGATGCCGACGAAGGAGAAGCCGGCGATGACCGAGATGAACCCCTCCTTCCTGCGCGCGCGCAGATAGCGCAGCGACAGCATCCACTCGAAGGCCGAGAACGGCCGCGTCGGTGACTTGGTGGGAATCGCGGTCTCGGACATCTGCCGGATACTCCGTACGCCTCAGCCCGTGAGCTTCGCCAGGGCCGCCTCGGGCGACAGGCTGACGCGTTCGCCCGTTGCCCGCCGCTTCAGCTCCACCTGCCCCTCGGCGAGGCCCTTCGGGCCGACGACGAGTTGCCAGGGCAGGCCGATCAGGTCCATCGTGGCGAACTTCGCCCCGGCCCGCCCGTCGGTGTCGTCGTAGAGCACGTCCTTACCCGCCGCCGTAAGCTTGGCGTAGAGGTCGTCGCAGGCACCGTCCGTCGCCGGATCGCCGCTCTTCAGGTTCACGAGGCCGACATCGAAGGGCGCGACCAATTCCGGCCAGACGATGCCCTCGTCGTCGTGGCTCGCCTCGATGATCGCGGCGACGAGGCGCGACGGTCCGATGCCGTATGAGCCCATGTGAACCGGCCTCTCTGCGCCGTCGGGGCCGGCGACGTTCGCCTTCATGGGCTCGGAATACTTGGTGCCGAAATAGAAGATGTGGCCGACCTCGATGCCGCGCGCGGAGATGCGCCGCTCGGCGGGGATTTCGCTCTCGAACCTCGACTGCTCGTGCTTTTCGTCGGTCGCCGCGTAGGAGCCAAGCCACTCGTCCACGATCGGCTGAAGGTCGCCGTCGAAATCGACGTCCTCCGGCGGGATCGGCAGTTCCAGGAGCCCCCTGTCGCAGAACACCTCGCTCTCGCCGGTCGAGGCCAGGATGATGAACTCGTGGCTCATGTCGCCGCCGATGGGGCCGGAATCCGCCGCCATCGGTATCGCCTTCAGGCCCAGCCGGTCGAAGGTCCTGAGGTAGGCGACGAACATGCGGTTGTAGGACTTCCGCGCGCCTTCCGCGTCGAGGTCGAAGGAATAGGCGTCCTTCATCAGGAACTCGCGCGAGCGCATGACGCCAAAGCGCGGCCGCACCTCGTCGCGGAACTTCCACTGGATGTGGTAGAGGTTCAGCGGCAGGTCGCGGTAGCTCTTCACGTAGGCGCGGAATATCTCCGTGATCATCTCCTCGTTGGTCGGCCCGAACAGCATGTCGCGTTCGTGCCGGTCCTGGATGCGCAGCATCTCCTTGCCGTAGTCGTCGTAGCGCCCGCTCTCGCGCCACAGGTCGGCGGACTGGATCGTCGGCATGAGGAGTTCGATCGCCCCTGCGCGGTTCTGCTCCTCGCGCACGATCTGCTCGACCTTGCGCAGGACGCGATGGCCGAGCGGCAGCCAGGCATAGATACCGGCCGACTCCTGGCGGATCATGCCGGCGCGCAGCATGAGGCGGTGGGAGACGATCTCCGCCTCCTTGGGAGTCTCGCGCAGGATGGGGAGAAAGAAGCGGCTGAGGCGCATCGATTCGTCTGCTTCCGGTATCGTGGTGGATCACGGCGAGACAAAGCGCATCGCCGGGGAAAACACAAGAGAGCGAAGGGCTTTCCTTCCCCCCGTCGCGGCTCCCCGTCAACGTCCTGGACGACACCGCCGCGCCGCACTTTCTCCATCATCGTCGGCAATCGGCAGATGGCGGAAACGGGGCAAATTCCACTTTCAGGGCAACATCGTTGCGAATTTGCCGTCGTTGGCAGAAACATCTTGAAACATCCGCTGAACTGGGTAAGGTGGGTGCACAAAAAAGAGGCCCGAAGCCAAAAATTGCTCAAAAGCAATAAGGTGTTACGGTCCAAGTCTAGGGAGGACGCAACGGCAACGGTTCCCGAGTATGGAGAGCCGGTTCGTTGACGAAGCGAGGCCTGCCAGAGGCCGGGCAGCCGAAATAAGCGAACTCCAGCAAGGCTTTGGCCTTGCTTTTTTATGTCACGCACCACCAAAGGCCCGGATGATCGCCGTCGATCATTGAATTCGGGCGTGAGATTCGCCGATCAGCCGAGAAGGTCCGGCAGATCCTGAAGCGAATATCCCTGTACTGCGAACGCCCAGTAGAACACCCCGAAGACGAGCGCTGAGACGATCGTCGTGGCGATCACCTTGCGCAACATGAACGGCGCCACGGGCGCGCTCGACTCCGAGCCCGGCACCACGTCCCCTGCCTCGCCCTGGGTGCGCACGCCCCAGGGCAGGACCGCGAAAAGCACGATCCACCAGATCACGAGATAGATGGCGATGCCGGCCGTGATGCTCATCGGGGGCTCACGCCTGTTCCAGTTCGACCAGCGTCCCGAAGAAGTCCTTCGGGTGAAGGAACAGCACCGGCTTTCCGTGCGCGCCGATCCGCGGCTCGCCGCTGCCGAGCACGCGCGCGCCACCGGCCACCAGCCTGTCGCGCGCGGCGAGGATGTCGTCCACCTCGTAGCAGATGTGATGGATGCCGCCGTCGCCGTTGCGCTCGAGAAACTTCGCGATCGGCGAGCCCTCCCCGAGCGGCTCCAGGAGCTCGATCTTGGTATTGGGCAGTTCGATGAAGACCGTCGTGACGCCGTGGTCGGGCTGCGGCACGGCCTCCGAAACCGTCGCGCCCAGCGTGTCGCGATAGACCGCCGTCGCCGCCGCGATGTCGGGCACGGCGATGGCGACGTGATTGAGCCTGCCGATCATTGTTGTCGTCCCTCGCTCGTGGCGGTGCCGGGGCCTCGATCCTTCGAGACCGCGCTTGCGCGCCTCTCAGGATGAGGAGCGGCGTATGAGCCAGCTCCCCATCCTGGGGAGCGCCCAACGCTCATACCGTCAGGACATGCACCTGACAAACGGGCTTTTTGCCCCAGGCCCCGTCAACCGCACCGCGGACGGCGCGGCGCACGGCCTCGGCCAACGCGTCGGGGTCGCGGCGGCGCGGGCGTGGCAGGGTCGCCAGCACCTCGTCCACCGCGTCGGCGACGATCTCCTCCAGCGGGTCCCCGTCCCCGTCCAGTTCGGGTAGCCCGATCAGCGCGATCTTGGGATCGGCGACCGCATCGCCCCTGCCGTCGACGGCGAGGCTGACGGTGACGTGGCCGGCAAACGACAGCCGGCGGCGCTCGCGCACCGCCTCGGCGTCGGCCGACATGACGATCCGCCCGTCCTTGTAGAGCCTCCCCGAGCGCGCCTCGTCGATGATCGCCGCGGGCCCGGGGGCGAGACGGACGACGTTGCCGTTGATCGCGGGCACGATCTCGCCGATGCCCAGTTCGCGCCCCAGCCGGGCGTGCTCGCGCAGGTGCAGTGCCTCGCCGTGCACGGGAACCAGGACCTCCGGCCGGACCCAGCCATACATGTCGCGCAGTTCATCGGTGCGCGGGTGACCGGAGACGTGGACCATGTGCGTCCTGTCGGTGATCACTTCGATGCCGTCGAGGATCAGCGCGTTGATGACGGCGCCGACCTCGCGCTCGTTGCCGGGTATGGTCCGAGCGGAATAGACGACGCGGTCGCCCGGCGCGAGTTCGATGGTCGGGTGATTGTGCTGGGCGATGCGCGTGAGGGCGGCGCGCGGCTCGCCCTGGCTGCCGGTACACAGGAGAACCACCTTGTCGCGCGGCAGGCGGTCGTAATGATCGTCGCCCAGGAAACCCGGTATGCCGTCGAGGTAGCCGAGTTCGCGGGCGACGAGGATCGTCCGGTGCATGGCGCGGCCCACGACCACCACCTGCCGGCCCGCCGCGGCGGCGGCCTCCGCGACGGAACGTATCCGGGCGACGTTGGACGCGAAGGCCGTGACGGCGACACGATGCGGAGAGGCGGCGACCACCTCGGCCAGCACCTTGGCCACGTCGCCCTCCCCCGGCGAGCGGCCGTCGCGAACGGCGTTCGTCGAATTGCCGACGACTGCGCGGCACCCCTCCTCGCCGAGCGCGATGAAGGGCGCGGGATCGAAGGCCTTGCCGATCACCGGATTCGCGTCGATCTTCCAGTCACCGGTGTGCAGCACGGTGCCGGCCGGCGTGCGGATGATCAGGGCATTGGGCTCGGGAATCGAATGAGTGACGGATACGAACTCGAGGTCGAATGGCCCCACCTCGAAGCGTCCGCCGAGAGGGATCACCTCGACCGGTATGTCGGGCGCGCCGCGCTCCTCCTGCAGCTTGGCCGCCAGGAGACCCGCCGTGAACGGCGTCGCGTAGACCGGCACGCCGAGCCGGCTCCAGAGATCCGGCAGCGCCCCGAAATGGTCCTCGTGGGCATGGGTGAGCACGATTCCGGCGAGCGCGCGGCGCTCTTCCTCGATGAAACCGATATCCGGAAAAATTAGGTCGATGCCGGGCAGGTGCTCCTCGGCGGCGAAGCTGACGCCGCAGTCGACCATGAGCCAGGTCCGGTCGTCGGCGGGCCCGTAGCCGTAGAGGCCGAGGTTCATGCCGATTTCGCCGACGCCGCCGAGCGGCAGGAAGACCAGTTCGTCCCGTTTCGCCAAGGCCCCTCTCCTTACATCGCGGCCGTCGAGGCGACCGCTCCGAAATGGACCTCGGCGGCTGCCACCGCCTCGAGCCCCCCATCGGCCGTGCGCACCATCAACCGGCCGTCCTCGTCGATCGTCTCGAAGACCCCGCTCAGCACCCGCTCGCCAACCTTCAGCGCAACTGGACCGCCGAGCCCCGCCGCCCGCTCCAGCCAGGCCGACCGGATCGCGGCAAGTCCCCGGCCGCCGGCCCAGACGCGATGGTGATGCTGCCACGAGTCCGACAGTTCGCGGAATACGCCGGTGGCATCCGTCTCGATTCCCAGCGCGGCCAGCGACGTGACCGGATAAGGCAGCCCATCGGGGGCGGCGGCGACGTTGACGCCGATGCCGACGACAATGGCCATGCCGCCGTCCGTCCGCATCTCGGATTCCAGCATAATGCCAGCGAGCTTCGCAGTGCCGACGACGACGTCATTCGGCCATTTGAGCGCGAAGCGGGTCCCCGTTCCCTCGGCGGCGTCCAGGCCGACGGCGAAGGGCAGGTCGGGCGCGATCGCGGTCAGCGCGTCGTGGAGCGCGAGACCAGCAACGAAGCCGAGCGTCGCGGCGTGGCGAACTGAGGTGGCGTCGAGGATCGTCAGGCAGCTCGCGCCGAGATTGCCCTTCGGCGTCTCCCAACGCCGGCCGCGGCGGCCGCGCCCGGCCGTCTGCTCGGCGGTGGCGATCCAGATCGCGCCGGGATCGCCGGCGCGCGCCAGACGCATCGCCTCGTCGTTCGTCGATCCGATCGTGTCGAAGGCGTGGATGCGGTATCCCGCGGCGGCCGCGTGCTCGCCGAGGACGAAGCCCGGCATCAGAACAGCGAGCGCGCCGCCGCTCCCGCCGCCTCCACCAGCGGTCCCGGCCATGCGAAGAAGAATATGACGAGGACGCCGGTGACGGCCAGGACGGCCCTCAATTCGCCGCCGATCTTCTCGAACGGCGCTGCCGGCTCGTCGAAATACATGATCTTGACGATGCGGAGGTAGTAGTAGGCGCCCACCACGCTGGCAAGCACGCCGATGACGGCGAGGACATAGAGCCCGGCCTCGATGGCGGCCATGAAGACGTAGAATTTCGCGAAGAAGCCGGCAAGCGGCGGAATGCCGGCGAGCGAGAACATCAGCATCGCGAGGATGAATGCCCACATGGGGTTGTTGGTGGCAAGTCCGGCGAGGTCGTCGATGTTCTCGACCATCTGGTCGCCCCGGCGCATGGCCAGGATGAATGCGAAGGTGCCCAGCGTCATGGTGAGATAGATCGCCATGTATATGACCACGCCGCGCACGCCCGCTTCCGAGCCGGCCGCCAGGCCGACGAGCGCGAAGCCCATGTTGGCGATCGACGAATAGGCCATCAGCCGCTTGATGTTGCGCTGGCCGATCGCGGCGAAGGCGCCGAGGATCATCGAGGCGATGGCGATGAAGACGATGATCTGCTGCCACTCGGTGGTTATCGCCGGGAAACCCGAGATCACGGCGCGGACCAGCAGAGCCATGGCCGCGACCTTCGGCGCCGCGGCGAAGAACGCCGTGACCGGGGTCGGCGCGCCTTCATAGACGTCGGGCGTCCACATGTGGAACGGCACCGCCGAGATCTTGAAGGCGAGACCTGCAAGCAGGAAGACGAGCCCGATGATGACGCCGAGCGAGGCCTCTCCTCCCCCGAGCGAGGCGGCGATGCCGGTGAAGCTCACCGTGCCGGTGAAGCCGTAGATCAGCGAGGCGCCGTAGAGAAGCAGGCCCGACGCCAGCGCTCCCAGCACGAAGTACTTGAGCCCTGCCTCGGTGGCGCGCGCGGAATCGCGCTTGATGGCCGCGAGCACATAGAGTGCCAGGCTCTGCAGTTCGAGGCCGAGATAGAGCGCGATCAGGTCGTTGGCCGAGACCATGACGAACATGCCGGTGGTCGCGAGCACGATCAGCACCGGGATACTCGAACCGCGTCAGGCGGCCCGAGCGCATGTAGTCCATCGACAGGAGGATGGCCGCGATCGAGCCGATGGCGACCAGCGTCTTCATGAAGCGGGCGAAGGTGTCGAGGACGAAGCTGCCGCCGAAGGTCTCGACCTCGGTCGCCGGGATCAGCCAGACGAGGATCGCGGCGGCGGCGATGAGGGCCATCGACAGCCCGCTCGTGAGCGCGATCGCTCTGCCCTCGCGGAACACGCCGATCATCAGCGCCACCATGGCGCCCACGGCGAGAAGGATTTCGGGGCTGCCGGCAGCAGGTTGGGAACGGTAAGGTCAGCTTCCATTTTCGTCCATCCGTCCCGTCACTGGCCCAGTTGGGCGACGCTGCGGGCCTGCTCGATCGCGGCCTGATATTGCGTCACGAGGTTATCGACCGACACGGCCGTCACGTCGAGGATCGGCATCGGGTAGAAGCCGAACAGAAGCGTCAGGATGACCAGCGGAGCCAGCACCACGCCCTCGCGCCAGTTGATGTCCTTGATTGTCCGCAGCGACTCCTTTTCCAGCACGCCGAAGATCACCCGGCGATAGAGGTAGAGCGCATAGGCCGCCGACAGGATCACGCCCAGCGTCGCGAAGACGGCCACCCAGGTGTTGACCTGGAACGCGGCGAGCAGCGTCAGGAATTCGCCGACGAACCGCGCTGGTGCCCGGCAGGCCGACATTGGCCATCGTGAAGACCAGGAACGCGAAGGCATAGAGCGGCATGCGGTGCACGAGGCCGCCATAGGCGTCGATCTCGCGCGTGTGTATCCGGTCGTAGATCACGCCGACGCAGAGGAAGAGCGCGCCCGAGACGATGCCGTGCGACAGCATCTGGAAGATGCGCGCCTTGGATGCCCTGCACCGTGCCGGTGAAGATGCCCATCGTCACGAAGCCCATATGGGCGACGGAGGAATAGGCGATCAGCTTCTTCATGTCGTCCTGGACGAGAGCGACCAGCGAGGTATAGACGATCGCCACCACCGACAGCGCGAAGACCAGCGGCGCGAACATCGTCCGAGGCTTCGGGGAACATCGGCAGCGAGAAGCGCAGGAAGCCGTAGCCGCCCATCTTCAGCAGCACCGCCGCGAGCACCACCGAGCCCGCGGTCGGCGCCTCGACATGCGCGTCGGGCAGCCAGGTGTGGACCGGCCACATCGGCATCTTCACCGCGAAGGAGGCAAAGAAGGCGAGCCAGAGCCATGGCTGCATGCCAGACGGGAAGCCGTAGGTCAGCAGCGTCGGGATGTCGGTGGTGCCGGCCTCCCAGTACATCGCCATGATGGCGAGCAGCATCAGCACCGAGCCGAGCAGCGTGTAGAGAAAGAACTTGAAGCTGGCATAGACCCGCCGCTTACCGCCCCACACGCCGATGATGATGAACATCGGGATGAGGCCGCCCTCGAAGAACAGGTAGAACAGCACGAGGTCGAGCGCGCAGAAGACGCCGATCATCAGCGTCTCGAGCACCAGGAAGGCGATCATGTACTCCTTGACGCGGCTTGTGATGGAATCCCAGCTCGCCAGGATGCAGGCCGGCATCAGGAAGGTCGTCAGGATGACGAACAGCATCGAGATGCCGTCGACGCCCATGTGGTAGTTGATCGCGCCGCCGAGCCACGGGCGCTGCTCCACAAACTGGAAGCCGGCCGTCGTGGGATCGAAATCGGCCCAGATCAGCAGCGACAGCAGGAAGGTGATGATCGTCGTCCACAGCGCCACGAAGCGGGCGTTGCGCAGCGAGACTGGTCGTTCCCGCGGATGAGGAAGATGAAGAGCGCGCCGACCAGCGGGAGAAACGTGACGACGGAAAGGATAGGCCAGCCGACATCACACGGCTCCCCGGAACATCCACCAGGTGACGAGCGCGGCGACGCCGATCAGCATGGCAAAGGCGTAGTGGTACAGATATCCGGTCTGGAGCCTGACCACCCGGCGGCTCGCCTCGATGACCCGTGCCGAGACGCCGTCAGGGCCAAGGCCGTCGATGATCGTCCCGTCGCCCCACTTCCACAGGACCGTCCGAGCCGCAGCGCCGGGCGCACGAACAGGAAGTCGTAGATCTCGTCGAAGTACCACTTGTTGAGCAGGAAGCGGTACAGGAGGTCGAACTGCGTCGCGAGCTTGCCCGGAATGTCGGGCCGGCGAATGTAGAACTGCCAGGCCAGCGCGAAGCCGATCGCCATCATCACCGTGGGCAGCCACACGATGACCCGCCGGGACCTCGTGCAGGTCGTGGATGATGTGGTTGTCGGCGCCGAAGAACAGCGACCCGCGCCAGAACTCGTCATGGCCGTCGCCGATGAACAGGCCCATGAACAGGACGCCCGCAGCGATGGCGCCGGCGGCCAGGACGAACAGCGGGAGCCAACATCACCCACGGCGATTTCATGGACGTGGTGCATCACGTCGTGCGGGCGCGCGCGGCCGGCCATGGAAGGTCAGGAAGATGAGCCTCCACGAATAGAACGAAGTCAGCAGCGCGGCAAACATTGTGAGGCCGAAGGCGTAGTCGGCGAACATGCGTTGCGATGCGTAGGTCGCCTCGATGACGGCGTCCTTGGAGATGAAGCCGGCGGTGTACGGGAAGCCGGTCAGCGCAAGCGTGCCGATGACCATCATCCAGTAAGTGACCGGGATCAGCGTCCGGAGCCCGCCCATCTTCTGCATGTCCTGCTCGTCGGACATGGCGTGGATCACCGAGCCCGATCCAAGGAACAGGAGCGCCTTGAAGAAGGCGTGCGTGAACAGGTGGAAGATGCCCACCGAATAGGCCCCGACGCCGATGGCGGCGAACATGTAGCCGAGCTGCGAGCAGGTCGAATAGGCGATGACGCGCTTGATGTCGTTCTGCACGAGCCCGACGGTCGCCGCGAAGAACGCCGTCGTCGCGCCGATGAAGGTGACCACGATCAGCGCCGTCTCCGACAGCTCGAACAGCGGCGACAGGCGCGCGACCATGAACACGCCGGCGGTGACCATGGTCGCGGCATGGATCAGCGCGGAGACAGGCGTCGGGCCTTCCATGGCATCCGGCAGCCAGGTGTGCAGCAGGAACTGCGCCGACTTGCCCATCGCGCCGAGGAACAGCAACAGGCATGCAATGGTGATCGCGTCCCACTCGATCCCGAACACCATCAGCGAGCGCCCTTCGGCGTCGGCGGCGTTGGCGAAGACGGTGTCGAACTCGACCGAGCCGTAGAGCAGGAACACCGCGAAGATGCCGAGCGCGAAGCCGAAGTCCCCGACGCGGTTGACCACGAAGGCCTTGATCGCGGCCGCGTTGGCCGATGGCCGCGTGTACCAGAAGCCGATCAGGAGATACGAGGCCAGCCCGACGCCCTCCCAGCCGAAGAAGAGCTGGAGGAAGTTGTCGGACGTCACCAGCATGAGCATGGCGAAGGTGAACAGCGACAGGTACGCGAAGAAGCGCGGCCTGTGCGGATCGTGGCTCATGTAGCCGATCGAATAGATATGCACGAGCGACGACACGGTGGTCACGACGACCAGCATCACCACCGTCAGCGTGTCGATGCGGAACGCCCAGTCGGCCGACAGCGCGCCAGAGGTGATCCACGGCAGAACGTCGACGCGGGTATCCTCGCCGCCGACGCCGACTGCGAAGAACGCGACCCACGACAGGATCGCCGAGATGACGAGGAAGCCGCTGGTTATGTACTCGGCCGCCGCCGATCCCTGGGCCGCGGGCTCGTGATGATCGTGCTGATCGCCCGAGGCGTGGCCATGGGCGCGCGCGTGCGGGGCCTGGCCGCTGGTGCGCGCCGAGGCGCCGAACAGCGAGATGGCGCCGGCGATCAGGCAGCCGAACAGCGGCAGGAAGACGATTGCCGAATACACGCTGCCCTCACCCCTTCATCATGCTGACGTCGTCCACCGCGATGGAGCCGCGGTTGCGGAAGAAGACGACGAGAATTGCCAGTCCGATCGCCGCCTCGGCCGCCGCCACCGTCAGCACGAACAGCGCGAAGACCTGGCCCACGAGGTCGCCCAGATGGGCCGAGAAGGCGACGAGGTTGATGTTGACCGCGAGCAGCATCAGCTCGATCGACATCAGGATGACGATCACGTTCTTGCGGTTCAGGAAGATGCCGAAGATCCCGATCGTGAACAGGATGGCGGCGACCGCGAGGAAATTGGATAGATCGACCGCCATCGTCAGAACTCCCTTGCGGCTCTGGACCTGGCGCACCTCGATCGCGGTCGCCGGCGTGCGGGCGACCTGGGCGGCGATGTCCTGGCGCTTCACGCCTTCCTTGTGGCGTAGGGTGAGCACGATGGCGCCGATCATGGCGACCAGCAGCACCAGGCCGGAAAGCTGGAAGAAGAAGACGTAGCGCGTGTAGAGGAGCAGCCCCAGCGCCTCCGTGTTGGTCACCTCGGAGGGCGGCGGGATGGGTGCGGCGGCCTGCGCGACGATCTCCGGCGAGATCGCCCAGGCCGTCACGACGAAAATCAGCTCGACCATCAGGATCAGGCCGACCAGCGCGCCGATCGGCAGGTACTGGAGCGCGCCCTGCTTCAGTTCGGAAAAATCGATGTCGAGCATCATGACGACGAACAGGAACAGGACCGCGACCGCGCCGACGTAGACGACAACCAGGATCATCGCCAGGAACTCCGCGCCGAGCAGGATGAACAGGCCGGCGGCGTTGAAGAAGGCGAGGATCAGGAACAGGACCGAGTGAACGGGATTGCGCGAGGCGACCACCATCACCGCCGCGGCAAGCATCACCCCGGCGAACAGATAGAAGAAGGCGGTCGCCAGCATCATCTCTCTTCAAGGTCCCCCGGAGGTCGCGGAAGGTGCGGGAATCCCCGCAGGCGCGGCCTCTATAGAATGGTTACAAACGCCCGTCCACCGCGCCTCAGCGGTACGGGGCGTCCAGTTCGATGTTCTTTGCGATCTCGCGCTCCCAGCGGTCGCCGTTTTCCAGGAGTCGCTGCTTGTCGTAGTAGAGTTCCTCGCGCGTCTCGGTCGCGAACTCGAAGTTCGGGCCCTCGACGATGGCGTCCACGGGGCAGGCTTCCTGGCAGAAGCCGCAGAAGATGCACTTCACCATGTCGATGTCGTAGCGGGTCGTGCGCCGCGTCCCGTCATTGCGGCGCGGACCGGCCTCGATGGTGATCGCCTGGGCCGGGCAGATCGCCTCGCACAGCTTGCAGGCGATGCAGCGCTCCTCGCCGTTCGGGTAGCGCCTGAGCGCGTGCTCGCCCCGGAAGCGCGGGGAGATCGGCCCCTTCTCATAGGGGTAGTCGAGCGTCGCCTTCGGCTTGAAGAAGTAGCGCATCGACAGGAAGAACGCCTGTACGAATTCCTTCAGGAAGATCGAACGCGCGGCCTGATCGAGCCTGGCCATCAATCACACCTCTGGTTTTCAGGGCGCCCAGCCGGTGAGCTGCAGGACTGCCAGCCACGGCGGCGACCATGAACAGGGAAATAGGCAGGAACACCTTCCAGCCAAGCCGCATCAGCTGGTCATAGCGGTAGCGGGGCACGAAGGCCTTCACCATCGCGAACATGAAGAAGCAGAGGCAGACCTTCAGGGTGAACCACACGACCCCCGGCACCCAGGTGAAGGGCGCCACCTCGAAGGGCGGAAGCCACCCGCCGAGGAAGAGGATCGTCATCAGCGCGCACATCAGCGTGATGGCGACGTACTCGCCGAGCATGAACAGGAGATACGGCGTCGAGGAGTATTCGACCATGAATCCGGCGACGAGCTCGGATTCGGCTTCCGGCAGGTCGAAGGGCGGGCGGTTGGTCTCCGCCAGCGCCGAGATGAAGAACACCACGAACATCGGCAGGAGCGGCAGCCAGAACCAGTTGAAGAGGCCGAAGTCGCCGCGCTGCGCCTCCACGATGTCGGTCAGGTTCAGCGAGCCGACGCACAGCAGTACCGTGATGATGACGAAGCCTATCGAGACTTCGTAGGACACCATCTGGGCGGCCGACCGCAGGGCGCCGAGGAAGGGATACTTCGAATTCGACGCCCAGCCGCCCATGATGACGCCGTAAACGCCGAGCGAGGAGATCGCGAAGATGTAGAGGATGCCGACGTTGATGTCGGCGATCACCCAGCCGGAATCGACGGGCACGACCGCCCAGGCCGACAGCGCGAGGATACAGGACACCAGCGGCGCGAGCAGGAAGACGCCCTTGTTGGCGCCGTCGGGCACCACCGGCTCCTTCAGGACGAACTTCAGGAGGTCGGCGAAGGACTGGAACAGGCCCCAGGGTCCGACCACGTTCGGGCCGCGCCGGAGCTGCACCGCCGCCCAGACCTTTCGGTCGGCCAGCAGCAGGTAGGCGATCAGGATCAGAAGGACCGTGAGCAGCAGCACGCTCTGGCCGGCGACGATCAGCGCCGGCACGACGTAGGTCCAGAAGAAGTCACCCATGGGTGCCCGTCGCCCCCTCTTTGCGCCGGCGCGCCAGCGCGCTGAGTTCCGCCATGACGGCGGATGCGCGCGCGATCGGATTGGTCAGATAGAAGTCCTCGACGGCGCCGCGGAAAGCGGCCTTGGTGAGGCGTCCGCCAACGCCGGCGAGGCCCTTCACGGCCGCCGGATCAGCGGGCTCGATGGCGCCGAGTTCGGGCGAGGTGCGGATGGACCGCATAGAGCGCGGCGCGAAGCTGCGCCAGCAAATCGTAGGGCAGCCGGTGGCCGAGCACATCGGACAGCGCCCGCAGGATCGCCCAGTCCTCGCGCGCCTCGCCGGGCGGGAAGGCGGCGCGGTTGGCGAGCTGCACCCGCCCCTCGGTGTTGACGTAGGTCGCCGACTTCTCGGTGTAGGCCGCTCCCGGGAGGATGACGTCGGCGCGGTGCGCGCCCCGGTCGCCATGAGTGCCCTGATAGACGACGAAGGCGCCGTCCGGCACCTCGACCTCGTCGGCGCCGAGCAGGAAGAGGACGTCCATCTCGCCGGGCTTCAGCATGGCGGCGACATCGCGGCCGCCCTTGCCGGGAACGAAGCCGATGTCGAGCGCGCCCACGCGCGAGGCGGCTGTGTGCAGGACCGACAGCCCGTTCCATCCGGCGTCGGCCTTGGGCGCGATTTCCAGCGCGATCTTCGCAGCACATCCGAGGATGGCCGCGCCGTCGGAGCGGGCGAGAGCGCCCTGCCCCACGATCACCAGCGGCCGCTGCGCCTTCTTCAGGACGCGCGCGAAGCCCTTGGCGTCGGCGATCTCCGACAGGGTGTCGGTGCCGGCGCCGAGATACTCGTAGTCGTAGGTCAGGTCGGCTGGTCGCCGAGAACGACGCCGATCGGGAGCTTGCCGTTGGAGGCCAGCCACGCCTTGCGGATGCGGGCGTTCAGAACCGGCGCCTCGATGCGCGGATTGGCCCCGACGATCAGGATGGCGTCGGCGGCCTCGATGCCGGCGATGGTCGGATTGAACAGATAGGACGCGCGGCCCAGCGCCGGGTTCAGCGCGGAGCCGTCCTGGCGGCAGTCGAACGATCGCCGACTCCGAGGCTTTCCATCAGCGCCTTGAGGGCAAACATCTCCTCGACGCCGGCGAGGTCGCCCGCGATGGCGCCGATCTTGTCCGGCGACGCCGTCTTCACCCGCGCGGCGATCTTCTCGAAGGCCTCGCCCCAGGAGGCGGTGCGCAGCATGCCGCGCTCGCGGACATAGGGGCTGGTCGAGGCGCTGCGCGCGATACCGTCCCAGACGAAGCGCGTCTTGTCGGAGATCCACTCCTCATTCACGTCCTCGTTGATGCGCGGCAGGATGCGCATCACCTCGCGGCCGCGGCTATCGACGCGGATGTTCGAGCCGACAGCGTCCATCACGTCGATGGATTCGGTCTTGGTCAGCTCCCAAGGGCGGGCCTGGAAGGCGTAGGGCCGCGAGGTCAGCGCGCCGACCGGGCAGAGGTCGATCACGTTGCCCTGGAGCTCCGACGACATCGCGCTCTCGAGATAGGTCGTGATCTCCATGTCCTCGCCGCGGCCGATGGCGCCGAGTTCCGGCACGCCGGCGACCTCGGTGGTGAAGCGGACGCAGCGCGTGCAGTGGATGCAGCGCGTCATGATCGTCTTGACCAGCGGGCCGATGTACTTGTCCTCGACGGCGCGCTTGTTCTCGTGGAAGCGGCTGAAATCGACACCGTAGGCCATCGCCTGGTCCTGCAGGTCGCACTCGCCGCCCTGGTCGCAGATCGGGCAATCGAGCGGGTGGTTGATGAGCAGGAACTCCATCACCCCTTCCCGCGCCTTCTTCACCATCGGCGAGCTGGTGAGCACCACCGGCGGCTCGCCGTTGGGTCCCGGACGCAGGTCGCGCACGTCCATGGCGCAGGACGCGACCGGCTTCGGCGCGCCCTTCACCTCGACGAGGCACATGCGGCAGTTGCCCGCGATCGACAGCCGCTCATGGAAGCAGAAGCGCGGAATCTCCGCGCCCGCCTCCTCGCACGCCTGGAGGAGCGTGTACTCGGCGGGAACCTCGATCTCGTTGCCGTCGACGATCAGCTTGGCCATGCTTCTCCTCGTCCTCGGCAACGACCGGCGAATATCGTGGGCATCGCCCGCCTACTCCGCCGCCACCGGCATTTCGGCCGGCTGCGGGTTCGCGGAATATTCGTCGATGCGCCGTTCGATCTCGCCGCGGAAATGGCGGATGAGCCCCTGCACCGGCCAGGCCGCCGCGTCGCCGAGCGCGCAGATCGTGTGGCCCTCGACCTGGTAGGTCACGTCGAGCAGCATGTCGATCTCGCGCTTCTCGGCGCGGCCCTCGGCCATGCGCTCGAGAACGCGCCACATCCAGCCCGTTCCCTCGCGGCAGGGCGTGCACTGGCCGCAGCTCTCGTGCTTGTAGAAATAGGAGATGCGGGCGATGGCGCGGACGATGTCGGTGGACTTGTCCATGACGATGATCGCCGCCGTGCCGAGGCCGGACTTCAGCTTCGCGCAGCGAGTCGAAGTCCATCGACAGGTCCTGGCAGGTGTCCGCCGGCAGGCACGGCACGGACGAGCCGCCCGGGATGACGGCGAGCAGGTTGTCCCAGCCGCCGCGCACGCCGCCGCGCATGCTTCTCGATCAGCTCGCGGAACGGGATGCCCATCTCCTCTTCGACGTTGCACGGCTGTTCACGTGGCCGGAGATGCAGAAGAGCTTGGTGCCGGTGTTGTTGGGCTTGCCGAGGCCGGCGAACCAGGCCGCGCCGCGGCGCAGGATGGTCGGGCGCGACGGCGATGGACTCGACGTTGTTGACCGTCGTCGGGCAGCCATAGAGGCCGATGTTGGCCGGGAACGGCGGCTTCAGGCGCGGCTGGCCCTTCTTGCCCTCGAGGCTTTCCAGAAGCGCCGTCTCCTCGCCGCAGATATAGGCGCCCGGCGCCGTGGTGGACGTAGAATATCGAAGTCCCAGCCGTGCGTTGTTGTTCTTGCCGATCAGGCCGGCCTCGTAGGCCTCGTCGATCGCGGCCTGCAGGCGCTCGCGCTCGCGGATGAACTCGCCGCGGACGTAGATGTAGGCGGCGTGCGCGCCCATGGCGAAGCAGGCGATCAGGCAGCCCTCGACAAGCTGGTGCGGGTCGTGGCGCATGATCTCCCGGTCCTTGCAGGTGCCGGGCTCGGATTCGTCGGCGTTGACGACGAGGTAGTGCGGCCGCCCGTCCGACTCCTTGGGCATGAAGGACCATTTCAGCCCGGTCGGGAAGCCGGCGCCGCCGCGGCCGCGCAGGCCGGAGGCCTTCATCTGCGTCGATGATCCAGTCGCGGCCCCTGGCGATGATGTCCCTGGTGCCGTCCCAGCTGCCACGCGCTCATGGCGCCCTTCAGGCGCCAGTCATGCTGGCCGTAGATGTTGGTGAAGATGCGGTCCTTGTCGGAGAGCATGGCCTACTCGCCCTTCGTCTTGCGGCGCGTGGCGGGCTTGCGCTTTGCCGTGGTCTTCGCGCGCCGCCTCGTCGGCGCTTCTTCACGCGCGCGCCGGCGCGGCGTGCGGGCGGCCTCTTCCTCGGCGCGCTCCTGCGGATTGCGGCCGAGCGGCCTCCTCGCTGCGCGCCTTCGGCGTGCGCGGCGACTCCCGCGCGGGGCCGGCACGGGGACTCCGCGCCGGCCGGCGGGCTTGCGCTATCGGCTTCGTCGCGGTCTCGTCGAGGAGCGTCGTCAGGCCCCCCCTCGGGTGCGGAATAGAGGCGGTCGACCTGCGGTCCCGGCTTCGGCGTCCCGCCGCGCGCGAAGGTGTCGAGCAGCGCCTCGAAGCTCTCCGCCGTCAGGTCCTCGTAGGTGTCGGAGAAGACCTGCACCATCGGCGCGTTGACGCAGGCACCGAGGCACTCGACCTCCTCCCACGAAAAGTCGCCGTCGTCGGACAGTTCATGGGCATGGGCCGCGATGCGGGTCGCTGGCAGACCTCGATCAGGTCGTCCGCCCCGCGCAGCATGCAGGGCGTCGTGCCGCAGACCTGGACATGTGCCTTCCGGCCCACCGGCTGGAGCTGGAACATGCGTGTAGAAGGTCGCGACCTCCAGGACGCGGATGTAGGGCATGTCGAGCATGTCCGCGACGACACGGATCGCCGGCTCGGTCACCCAGCCCTCCTGCTCCTGCGCCCGCCACAGGAGCGGGATCACCGCCGAGGCCTGGCGGCCCTTGCGGATACTTGGCGATCTGCTTCCTCGCCCAGGCGGCGTTGTCCGGCTGAACGCGAAGCTTCGCGGGCTGTACTGCATGAAGACGACGAACAGCCATCAGCGATCCACCTCGCCGAACACGATATCGAGCGAGCCGAGGATGGCCGACACGTCGGCCAGCATGTGCCCCCGGCACAGGAAATCCATCGCCTGGAGATGCGCGAACCCGGGCGCGCGGATCTTGCAGCGATAGGGCTTGTTGGTGCCGTCGGAGACGAGATAGACGCCGAACTCGCCCTTCGGCGCCTCGACGGCGGCATAGACCTCGCCCTCGGGCACCCGGTAGCCCTCGGTATAGAGCTTGAAGTGGTGGATCAGCGCTTCCATCGACCGCTTCATCTCGTCCGCGCTTTGGCGGGACGATCTTCTGGTCGGTGGAGGAAACCGGGCCCTGCCCCTCGGCCGAGCGCAGCTTTTCGAGGCACTGCTTCATGATCCGGATCGACTGGCGCATCTCCTCCATGCGGATCAGATAGCGGTCGTAGCAGTCGCCGTTCTTGCCGATCGGAATGTCGAACTCGCAGCTCCTCGTAGCACTCGTAGGGCTGCGACTTGCGCAGGTCCCACGGCGCGCCGGAGCCGCGCACCATGACGCCGGAGAAGCCCCAGGCCCAGCAGTCCTCGAGCTTCACGACGGCGATATCGACGTTGCGCTGCTTGAAGATGCGGTTGTCGGTCAGCAGCCCCTCGAGGTCGTCGCAGACCTTGAGAAACGGGTCGCAGAAGTCCCAGATATCGTCGACGAGCTTCGCCGGCAGATCCTGGTGGACGCCGCCCGGACGCACGTAGGCGGCATGCATACGGCTTCCCGAGGCACGCTCGTAGAAGACCATCAGCTTCTCGCGCTCCTCGAAGCCCCACAGAGGCGGCGTCAGCGCGCCGACGTCCATCGCCTGGGTCGTGACGTTGAGGATGTGGGAGAGAAGCCTGCCGATCTCGGAATAGAGCACACGGATCAACTGGCCGCGCTTCGGGACCTCGATCTCCAGGAGCTTCTCCACGGCAAGCGCGAAGGCATGCTCCTGGTTCATCGGCGCGACGTAGTCGAGCCGGTCGAAATACGGGACCGCCTGAAGGTACGTCTTGTGCTCGATCAGCTTCTCGGTACCGCGATGCAGGAGGCCTATATGCGGATCGACACGATCCACGACCTCTCCGTCCAGCTCTAGCACGAGACGCAAAACGCCATGCGCCGCCGGGTGTTGCGGCCCGAAGTTGATGGAGAAATTGCGGATATCGGTTTCAGGCATGGGTGTCCTACGCGCCGCTTCCGCCCTCAGAGAACATGGCCGCCACCTCCGCGCCGGTGAGCTTCGGCGTGTCGTTGGCGAAATCGTAGAAAGCCGGCTTCTCGTCAATGAAGATCTGCGTGCCGAATGCGAATTCGCTGGCATCGTCGAGCGCACCCGCAGAGATGGCGTAGTGCGGGCCGTCCGGCATCCGCCAGAACAGCGCGGAGCCGCATTTGCGGCAGAAGCAACGCTCGCCCCAATCCGAGGATGGATAGACAGAAACGTCGTCCGCGCCCGCTGTGAAGGTCGGCACCGCTGGCAGCCTCGACCGCCATGAAGGGACCGCCGACCCAGCGCCGGCACATGGAACAGTGGCAGACGCCAACCTCGTGCGATTTGACGCGGAAGACGAACCTGACGCCGCCGCACAGGCATCCGCCCGACATCTTTTGCGCGGCCGTCATGCCCCGCCCCCGCTCGCCTTCTCGTCGCCCGGAAGCACGTAATCCGTACCTTCCCAGGGGCTCAGGAAGTCGAAGTTGCGGAATTCCTGGGCGAGCCTGACGGGCTCGTAGACGACGCGCTTGGCCTCGTCGTCGTAGCGGACCTCGACGAAGCCGGTCAGCGGGAAGTCCTTCCTCAGCGGATAGCCGTCGAAGCCATAGTCGGTGAGGATGCGGCGCAGGTCCGGGTGGTTGGAGAACAGGATGCCGTACATGTCGTAGGCCTCGCGCTCGAACCAGTCGGCGCCGGGCCATATCTCGGTGACGCTCGGCACAGGCGTGTCGTCGTCGGTGGCCACCTTCACCCGCACGCGCTGGTTCTGCTTGGGGCTGAGCAGGTGATAGACGACGTCGAATCGCTTCTCGCGCGCCGGCCAGTCGACGCCGCAGACGTTGATGAAGGACACGAAGGCGCAGCGCGCATCGTCGTGCAGGAAGCGCATGGTATCGATCAGGTCGCCAAGCGATACCTGGAGCGTGAGTTCGCCGCTGGCGATGCTCCATTCCACGGTGCCGTCGTCAAGCGACTGCGCGACGTACTCGCCGAGTTCGGTGAGGGTCTCGTCCATCCCGATGCTCTGTTTCGCCCCCGAAATTCCAGATCAGCGTTCGATCGTGCCGGTACGGCGGATTTTCTTCTGGAGAAGCAGAATGCCGTAGAGCAGCGCCTCGGCGCTCGGCGGGCATCCCGGAACGTATATGTCGATCGGCACGATGCGGTCGCAGCCGCGAACGACCGAATAAGAATAATGATAGTAGCCGCCGCCATTGGCGCACGAGCCCATGGAGATGACGTATCGCGGCTCCGGCATCTGGTCGTAGACCTTGCGAAGCGCCGGCGCCATCTTGTTGGTCAGCGTGCCGGCCACGATCATCACGTCGGACTGGCGCGGGCTCGCGCGCGGGGCAAAACCGAAGCGCTCCACGTCGTAACGCGGCATCGAGGCCTGCATCATCTCGACGGCACAGCAGGCAAGGCCAAACGTCATCCACATGAGCGAGCCGGTGCGCGCCCAGTTGATCAGATCGTCGGTCGCGGTGACGAGGAACCCCTTGTCGGCGAGTTCCGCGTTGACCTCTGTGAAGAAGGGGTTGTCCGAACCGATCGGCCGGCCGGTACGCGGGTCCACGGCGCCGGTCGGCGCCGGCGCCACGAGCGGGCCACCGTTCTCGCGGATCAGTCCCATTCCAGCGCTCCCTTGCGCCATTCATAGACGAAGCCGACGGTGAGGACGCCGAGGAAGATCATCATCGACCAGAATCCGAACCAACCGAGATCGCCGAAGGCCACTGCCCAAGGGAATAGGAAGGCCACCTCGAGGTCGAAGATGATGAACAGGATGGCCACGAGGTAGAATTGGATGTCGAACTTCATGCGGGCGTCGTCGAAGGCGTTGAACCCGCATTCGTAGGCCGACAGCTTCTCCGGGTCCGGATTCTTGTAGGCGACAGCGAACGGCGCGACCATCAGCGCGAGGCCGATGACACCGGCAACGCCGATGAATATGGCGATCGGCAGATAGTCCTGCAGCAGTTCGGGCATGTCGCTCCGTCCGATGCGGTATAGCGGATAGCGGCGCGAAGCCGGTATGCCGCATACCAAGTCCACGGCGGGTAGCCTTAGCCCACGCCCCACATGAGGGCAAGCCGTGGGGCACGGTTCTTACCAGCCTCTTTTAGGCCTATTTCAGAGAGAATCCAGTCGTCGTTCGATGAGCTACGGCGCTTTGTCGCAACTTCCGAAAAATCAGGCCGTCGCGCGGCGCTCGGCGTCGGTCATCCACCTCTCTTCCGGCGCCTCGACCTCCTCGGCATTCGACCGGGCCTCGCTGGGCGGAACTATCACCGCGGTGAACCGGCAAACGAGCCCTGTCGACGCGTGGTCCATCTCGACCTCGCCTTCGAGCTGGTGATTGATGCTGCCCTCGATGAGCCGCGAACCAAACCCCCGGCGGCTTGGCGGCGCCACGGCCGGGCCACCCGACTCCACCCACTCGAAGCGCAGGACCGTTCCACGTTCAGCGTCCCGCGCCGCCGTCCATCCGATGTCTATCCGCCCCTCGGGGCCGGACAGGGCGCCGTACTTGGCGGCGTTCGTCGCGAGTTCATGAAAGACCATCGCCAACGCCAGCGAGACGCGCGCGTTGAGTTCCACGTCCACTCCGGACATGGAACACCTGCCCTGCTCCAGGCAGCCATAGGGCTGCAGTTCGGACTCCAGGATGCGGCGCATGGAGGCACCCGTCCAGTTGGTTTCGGTCAGAAGAGAGTGCGTCTTGGACAGCGCGGTGAGCCGCGAGGTCAGCACTTCGACGAAGGCCTCCTTGTCCTCGGTCGTGCGCGCCGTCTGGCGGGTGATGGCCAGGATGGTCGCGAAGGTGTTCTTGACCCGGTGATTGAGCTCGCGAAGGGCCAGGGTTCTCTGCGCCTCGGCGGTGCGACGCAACGCCCCCTCGCGGAAGGACTCCCGCCAGGCCCGTGCCACGGCAAAGGTCAGGGCGGCAATCACGAGAGTTGCCAGGAACCCGGCGCCCAGCACGACCGGAACCAGGCCCGTATCGCGCTCGGCCGCAAATCCCGGCACGGCCATGTAGACGATGGTCCATGGCTGGCCGGCCACCTCCATCGGACGCTCGGCCCGCCAGACGGTGTCGAGGCCGGGGGCGTCGCCCGTCCAGGAGCGGTGAAGAAGCCGCTCTTCGGAAGGGGGGCCGACATACACCTCGTATTCGAGAGGCACGTCTTCCAACGCAACAGCGACGCTCCTGAAGAGATCATCGGCGCGGAACGGACTGTAGGCGTATCCCAGGAGGCGACCCTGCCGGGCGCTCAGGGCGGCGGGAACGCTGCCGCCCGCATAGGCGGGAACGTAGATGAGAAAGCCGGCCTGTTTGTCCTCGTCGATTTCCTGCACCAGTTCGACGCGGCCCGATGCCGCCGGCAGACCGGAATTGCGGGCCCGGACCATCGCCTCCCGTCGAATTTCTTCGCTGAACATGTCGTAGCCGAGCGCGGCGCGGTTCCGCCGGTCCATCGGCTCGATAAAGGCGATGGCATGGAACTCGTCGCGGGGCGTGTCCGGCCAGACCCTGAACTCCGGCAGACCCTGGGCCCGCTGCACTCCCTCGAAGGCCTCGACCTCCCCTGGATCCATCCTGACGGTCCATCCCACGCCCTGAATTCCGGGATAGCGCGACGGCAGGCGAAGACGCCGGACGTACTCACGGAAATCGTCGCGCGAGACATCCTCGGACGCTGCGAACAGGCCCGTAACGCCCTCCAGCAGCGCGACATAGGTGCTGATCCGCTCCTCGATGGCCGCTTCGGCACGGATGACATAGGATTCGAATTGCGTCGCCAGGTTCGCCTTCGTCAGACGATGGACGCCGTACGCCGCGGCCAGGGTGGTCGCCAAACCGATAATCAGGACGATCACCGGCACCAGAATGGGATGCCGCCTCGCGACCGCTATCATACAGAATGCCCCTCGCGCGCGCGCATGCGGGCGCGGACGCTTTTTAGCAGCAAGCCCCCGCCTGCCGCCCCCTGAACGCCGTAGCGCCAGGGCGACGCCATATCCAATGGCCCGGTCCGGGGCGGACCGCAATGTAAAATGACATAATGGTGAACGCGGGAATCCGCGGGCGGAGGGGGGACTTCGACGGCCACCATCCGTCGGGCCGACAGGGCGCCATGGAGGGGCGGCATCCCTATCGAGGCGGACGGACAGACGTTAAAGCTCCCCAGCGGAAGGGGCGTGGCGGCTCGTCGCCGACAAATGGCGCTCAAAGCCGTCGGCTCGCTTGCCTGGCGATGCCAACCAACCGATTGGGCTAATGCGAAGAGAATGAGGGAAAGTGGCGGGAGTGACGGGACTCGAACCCGCGGCCTCTGGCGTGACAGGCCAGCGCTCTAACCAACTGAGCTACACCCCCTGAACCGCGAAGAACCGCGTCGCGGCGAGGTGGACCCGACTTAAGTTACGCCCCAGTCCAAGTCAAGCGCGGTTTGGTGGGCGGTGAGAGGCTCGAACTCCCGACATCCACGGTGTAAACGTGGCGCTCTACCAGCTGAGCTAACCGCCCCTCGCGAGAGGTATTCGGGCAGTGTGTACTTCGGCGCCCCGCCGGGTTCAAGCGCGCCGGGCGAGCCGGCCCGACCCGCATGCGGAAAGCCCCGCACCGATCCGGCACGGGGCATCCGCATGAGGTTCGGAAATCCGAGTGACGCGTGGTCGTACTTGACCGCGTCCTTGAGCCCCTTGCCGGCCTTGAACTTGGGCATCTTCGACGCGGCGATCTTGATCGGCTCGCCGGTCTTGGGATTGCGGCCCTTGGTGGCGGCGCGCTTGGCGACGGCGAAAGTGCCGAAGCCGACGATCTTCACTTCGTCGCCCTGACTTGAGCGCCGCTGAGATCGCATTGATCATCGCATCGACGGCCTGGCCGGCGCCGGCCTTCGGACATGCCGGTCGGTCGGCGACAGCTGGCGATGAGATCGTTCTTGTTCATGAGCTAGTCCCTTTCCTCTTGACAGAGCCGAAAGCAAATGGGCATCCTCCGACTTCCAGCGCGGACAGTCTTAGCGAATTGCGCGGCAAGCGAAAACGGCGGATTTCCGCGATTTCGACCGCAATACGGCTCAAAAAATGAAGCGCCCGCCTGAGTAGCGGGCGTTCAGGCAGTCTAATTGCAGCACTTCAGTGGGCTACAAGTCCGGATCGCGCTGTCATCGTCGCCGACGACCGGGCGATTTGCCTGCTTCTGCGGCCTCGTCCCACTCGATCGGCTCCGGCGTGCGGACCAGCGCCATGCTTGAGCACCTCGTCCATCCGCGCGACCGGGATGATCTCCAGCCCGGTCTTCACGTTGTCCGGGATCTCCGGCCAGGTCCTTGGCGTTGTCCTCCGGGATGAGCACCGTCTTGATGCCGCCGCGCAGCGCGGCAAGCAGCTTCTCCTTGAGACCGCCGATCGGCAGGACCCGGCCGCGCAGCGTGATCTCGCCGGTCATCGCGACATCCTTGCGGACCGGGATGCCGGTCATGATCGAGACGATCGCGGTGACCATCGCGACGCCGGCCGACGGACCGTCCTTCGGGGTCGCGCCCTCCGGCACGTGGACGTGGATGTCGCGCTTCTCGAAGAGCGGCGGCTCGATGCCGAAGTCGACCGCCCGCGAGCGGACATAGGACGCCGCCGCCGAGATCGACTCCTTCATCACGTCGCGAAGGTTGCCGGTGACCGTCATGCGGCCCTTGCCGGGCATCATCACGCCTTCGATCGTCAGCAGTTCGCCGCCGACCTCGGTCCAGGCGAGACCCGGTGACCACGCCGACCTGATCCTCGAGCTCGGCCTCGCCGTAGCGGTAGCGCGGCACGCCGAGGTAGTCCTCGAGGTTCTCCGGCGTTGACCTTGATCGTCTTCTTCGTCGGAGGATCAGGTCCTTGACGCCTTGCGCGCCAGCGTGGCGATCTCGCGCTCGAGGTTGCGGACGCCGGCCTCGCGCGTGTAGCGCCGGATGATCTCGAGCAGCGCGTCGTCGTCGAGCGTGAACTCCTCTTGCTTCAGGCCATGCTCGCTGCATCGTCTTGGGAACAGGTGCCGCTTCGCGATCTCGACCTTCTCGTCCTCGGTGTAGCCGGCGATGCGGATGATCTCCATGCGGTCCATCAGGGCCGGCGGAATGTTGAGCGTGTTCGCCGTCGTCACGAACATCACGTTCGAGAGGTCGTAGTCGACCTCGAGATAGTGGTCGTTGAACGACGAGTTCTGCTCGGGGTCGAGCACCTCGAGAAGGCGCCGAGGACGGATCGCCGCGGAAATCCATGCCCATCTTGTCGATCTCGTCGAGCAGGAACAGCGGGTTGGCCTTCTTGGCCTTCCGCATCGACTGGATGACCTTGCCGGGCATCGAGCCGATATAGGTGCGCCGGTGACCGCGGATCTCGGCCTCGTCGCGCACGCCGCCGAGCGACATGCGCACGAACTCGCGGCCGGTCGCCTTGGCGATCGACTTGCCGAGCGAGGTCTTGCCGACGCCGGGCGGGCCGACGAGGCAGAGGATCGGGCCCCGCAGCTTGTTGGCGCGGCTCTGCACGGCGAGATACTCGACGATGCGCTCCTTGACCTTCTCGAGGCCGAAATGGTCCGGCGTCGAGCACCTTCTCGGCATGGTCCAGGTCGTTCTTGACCTTGGACTTCTTGCCCCACGGAATGCCGAGCAGCCAGTCGAGATAGTTGCGCACCACCGTCGCCTCGGCCGACATCGGGCTCATCTGGCGGAGCTTCTTCAGCTCGGTCGTGGCCTTCTCGCGGGCTTCCTTGGAGAGCTTGGTCTTGCTTGATCTTCTCCTCGAGCTCGTCGAGCTCGTCGCGGCCGTCCTCGCCGTCGCCGAGCTCCTTCTGGATCGCCTTCATCTGCTCGTTCAGGTAGTACTCGCGCTGCGTCTTCTCCATCTGGCGCTTGACGCGGCGTGCGGATGCGCTTCTCGACCTGCAGGACGGAGATCTCGCTCTCCATCAGGCCGAGCACCCGCTCGAGCCGCTCGGCGACCGTCGGCGGCGCGAGGATCTGCCTGCTTCTCGGGGATCTTGATCGCGAGATGCGAGGCGACCGTGTCGGCGAGCTTCGAATAGTCGTCGATCTGGCTGACCGCGCCGACGACCTCGGGCGAGATCTTCTTGTTGAGCTTCACGTAGTTCTCGAACTCGGCCACCACCGAGCGCGCCAGCGCCTCGACCTCGACGGCGTCGCCGACCTCCTCGGCCAGCCCGACCGCCTCGGCCTCGAAGTACTCGGTCTGGTCGGTGTAGCTCAGGACTCGCGCGCGGCTCGCGCCTTCGACCAGCACCTTCACGGTGCCGTCGGGCAGCTTCAGGAGCTGGAGCACGGAGGCGAGCGTGCCGACCTCGTAGATCGCATCGGCGGCCGGCTCGTCGTCGCCGGCGTTCTTCTGCGTCGCGAGAAGGATCTGCTTGTCGTCGCGCATCACCTCTTCGAGCGCGCGGATCGACTTCTCGCGCCCGACGAAGAGCGGCACGATCATGTGCGGGAAGACGACGATGTCGCGCAGCGGCAGGACCGGATAGACGTCCGTCGCTCCGGAGCCGTCCCTGGTAGCGCGCTTTCTCGTCGGTCATTTCGCATGTCCTCTCTAATGTCAGCGTGCACCGGCCACGCGACCCATCCGAGGCTCGCACGGGTAAGCAGCCGGTACAGAATGAAAATCGGGTCAGAGCGACCCGAATCCGGCCAACTCGCGATGCTGGCTTTATGTCGAAGTCGACCAATTAGGTGGCGACCGGCATGCGGCCAAGTCAAGGCAGGCGCCGCGCGCGGGACACAGGCGTGTCCCAGGCGCAACGCGGGCCTCCTCGAACGCCGTCAGGCGCTCGAGCTCCACGCCTTCGCGCGCGGTCGGCGTAGATGTAGAGCGGCCGCGCCTTGCCCTCGACCACCTCGGCGGAGATCACCACTTCCTCGACGCCGTCGAGGCCGGGCAGGTCGAACATGGTGTCGAGCAGGATCGCCTCCATGATCGAGCGCAGGCCGCGGGCGCCGGTCTTGCGCTCGATCGCCTTGCTGGCGATCGCAGTTGAGCGCGTCGTCGGGGAAGGTCAGCTCGACGTCCTCCATCTCGAACAGGCGCTGGTACTGCTTGACCAGCGCGTTCTTCGGCTCGGTCAGGATCTTGATCAGCGCCGCCTCGTCGAGGTCCTCGAGCGTCGCGAGCACCGGCAGGCGGCCGACGAATTCCGGGATCAGGCCGAACTTCAGCAGATCCTCCGGCTCGACCTCGCGGAGGATCTCGCCGGTGCGGCGGTCGTCGGGCGCCTTGACCTTGGCGCCGAAAGCCGATCGAGGTGCCCTGCCCGCGGGCGGAGATGATCTTCTCGAGGCCGGAGAAGGCGCCGCCGCAGATGAACAGGATGTTGGTCGTGTCGACCTGCAGGAATTCCTGCTGCGGGTGCTTGCGGCCGCCCTGCGGCGGCACGGAGGCGACCGTGCCTTCCATGATCTTGAGCAGCGCCTGCTGCACGCCCTCGCCCGACACGTCGCGGGTGATCGACGGGTTGTCGGACTTGCGGCTGATCTTGTCGACCTCGTCGATATAGACGATGCCGCGCTGCGCCCGCTCGACATTGTAGTCGGCGGCCTGCAGCAGCTTCAGGATGATGTTCTCGACGTCCTCGCCGACATAGCCGGCTTCGGTCAGCGTCGTGGCGTCGGCCATGGTGAAGGGCACGTCGAGGATGCGCGCCAGCGTCTGGGCCAGCAGCGTCTTGCCGCAGCCGGTCGGGCCGATCAGCAGGATGTTCGACTTGGCGAGCTCGACGTCGTTGTTCTTGGCGGCGTGGTTGAGGCGCTTGTAGTGGTTGTGGACGGCGACCGAGAGCACCTTCTTGGCGTGGCTCTGGCCGATGACGTAGTCGTCGAGGACCTTGCAGATCTCCGTCGGCGTCGGCACGCCGTCGCGGGACTTCACCAGCGAGGACTTGTTCTCCTCGCGGATGATGTCCATGCACAGCTCGACGCATTCATCGCAGATGAACACGGTCGGGCCGGCGATGAGCTTGCGGACCTCGTGCTGGCTCTTGCCGCAGAAGGAGCAGTAGAGCGTGTTCTTGCTAGTCGCTGCCGCTGACCTTGCTCATTCGATCACTCCGCATCGCGGCCCTGCGGCCGCGAACCTGCCGACGTCCGTAGCCCGCTCGGTTATGCCGCACCGCGTACCCCGCAGGAGCCGTGCGGCCTCGAAATGATCCTGTAGCCCCTCCGAACGCGATGCCGTCCGATGCGACTAAGCCATGGTCTCCGCGACATTCAACAGATCCTTAACGCCGATCAAGGCGTTATACGGCGACGCAGCGCCATGGCAGACCGCCGACCGCCGGCGATCTCAGCCGTCCTGACCGGCTCGGCGTCATCGCACGCCGGTTCGGCGCGCTTGTCGATACACCTTGTCGATCGAGGCCGAACTCCTTGGCCTCCTCGGCGGTCATGAAGTAGTCGCGGTCGAGCGTGCGTTCGATCGCCTCGTAGGTCTGGCCGGTGTGCTTGACGTAGATCTCGTTGAGCCGCCGCTTCGATCTTGATGATGTCCTCGGCGTGGCGCTCGATGTCGGAGGCCTGGCCCTGGAAGCCGCCGGAGGGCTGGTGCACCATGATGCGGGCATTGGGCAGCGCGAAGCGCATGCCCTTCTCGCCGGCGCGTCAGCAGCAGCGAGCCCATCGAGGCCGCCTGGCCGATGCACAGCGTCGAACCGGCCGGCCGGATGAACTGCATGGTGTCGTAGATCGCCAGGCCCGACGTCACCACTCCGCCCGGGCGAGTTGATGTACATCGCGATTTCCTTCTTCGGGATTCTCGGCCTCGAGGAACAGCAGCTGGGCGCTGATCAGGCGTCGCCATGTTGTCCTCGACCGGGCCGGTCACGAAGATGATGCGCTCCTTCAGGAGGCGGGAATAGATGTCGAAGGCGCGCTCGCCGCGGTTGGTCTGCTCGACCACCATCGGCACGAGCAGTGTTCATGTACGTGTCGTCGAGGATCTCTCATCGCTGTCTCCGATTCGATATGCCGAGCGGCCGGCAGCGCAATTCGGCTCGCCGCCGATCATAGGACGAGCCGAGCCCCCCATGGTCGAGCGGCGTGGCGTCAATCCTTGCGCCGGCTTCTTGGCGCGCGCCTTCTTCGGCTTCGCGGCCGCCTCGGCCATGATCATGGTCATGATCATGGTCATGGTCATGGTCATGGTCGATCATGGTCGTGGTCGTGGTCATGGCCATGATGGCGGTGGCCATGGTGATCGTCGCTCGTCGTCGGCTCGGCGAAGCAGCTCCTCGCGCGTCACGGTCTTGTCGGTGACCTTCGACCAGCTCGAGGATGATAGTCGACCACCTTGTCCTCGAAGATCGGCGCGCGGAGCTCGGCCAGCGCCTGCGGGTTCTTGCGGTAGAACTCGAACACCTGCTGCTCCTGGCCGGGGTAGCTGGCGCACCTGCTCGACGAGCGCCCGGTGCACCTCTTCGTCGGTGACCTTGATCTCGTTCTGCTCGCCGATCTCCGCCAGCACGCAGGCCGAGGCGGACGCGGCGCTCGGCGATCTTGCGATATTCCGCCTGCGTGCTCGTCCTCGGTCGTGCCCTCGTCCTCGAAGGTCTTGCCCGCGCGCTTCAGGTCGCCGCGTCGACCTGGCGCCAGATGTCGTCGAACTCGCTGCTCGACCAGCGTCTCGGCAGCGTCGAAGTCGTGCATCTCGTCGAGCCGGTCGAGCAGCGGCGCTTCACCTTGCGCGCGAGCTGGCGCGTTGAAATCGCGCTCGATCTGCTCCTTGACCGCTTCCTTGCAGCTTGTCGAGCAATTCCATGCCGAGCGCTTGGCGAACTCGTCGTCGATCGCTGGCTCGGCCGGCCGCGGCCACCTCCTTCACCGTGACCTCGAACTCGGCGTCCTTGCCGGCCAGATGGGTCGCCGGATAGTTCTCGGGGAACGTCACCTTGACCGTGCGCTGCGTCGCCGGCCTTGGCGCCGACCAGCTGTCCTCGAAGCCGGGGATGAAGCTGCCGCGTGCCGAGGACGATCTGGCCGCCCTCGTCCGCGCCGCCGTCGAACGGCACGCCGTCGATCTTGCCGACGAAGTCGATCGTCAGGCGGTCGCCGTTCTCGGCCTTACCGCTCCTCGACGCGCGCCTCATAGGCACGGTTCTGCTCGGCGATGCGCTCGACCGCGTCGTCGACCTCCTCGTCGGCGACCTCGGCGACCTCGCGGGTGAGCTCGATCGTCGACAGGTCGCCGAGCTCGAACTCCGGCAGCACCTCGAACTTCATGCGTGAAGTCGAGGTCGGCCTCGCCGGTCAGGACCTTCTCGATCTCCTTCTCGTCCTCGGTGAGCTCGATCTCGGGCTGGAAGGCGGCGCGCTCCTCGCGCTCGTCGATCGCCTTCTGGCTCGTCTCGTTGACCGCGCTGCTCGACGATCTCGGCCATCACCGACTTGCCGTAGACGCGACGCAGGTGCGCGACCGGCACCTTGCCCGGGCGGAAGCCCTTGAGGCGCACACGGTCCTTGAGCTCGGTGAGCCGATCGTCAGCCGGTCGTCGAGCTCCTTGGCCGGGACGACGATCTTGAATTCGCGCTTCAAGCCCTCGATCGACGGTCTCGGTGACCTGCATGGCACGTTTCCGATGGCTGCCTGTGAATGTTTGCGTCCTGCTATCGGAAAAACTCGGCCGTCGGCCGACGCTGGTGCGGGCGGAGGGACTTGAACCCCCACGGCTTGCGCCACAGAACCTAAATCTCGCGTGTCTACCAGTTCCACCACGCCCGCTGGGCGCGCGGCCGGCGGGCGACGGCCTGCGCGGCGCCGGTCTATTAGCACAGGGATTCCGCCGCGCGCCAGAGAAAACCGGGCGCTATTCGAACATGAGGTAGGCCATCATCAACAGATAGAAGGCGCCGGCCCCGAACATGAGCGCCAGCCCTTCGCTCATCTCGGACCCGCTGATGACCATCAACAGCGCCATCCCGAGCAGCGACGTTATTCCCAGCCTCGCCATACGACACCTCCCCGTGCCATTCCGGGACAACTCGCCCCTGCACGGAAAGAGTTCGCAAACCATGTGCCGCCGGCTACCGTGTCACGGCCAGCCCAGACCGGTTCGCCGACATCGCGAGGAAATTGGCGCCATTGACGGGCACGGCGGACATCGGGCCGGGACCCGAAGACGTGCCCGCCGCGCCCGCCGGCAACGACACCAGGCGCCGCATCAGTGCGACATCATTTCCTCGACGATCTGCTCGGCTGAAAGCGACGACGGATAGTAGGTCGGCCAGTTCGTCACCTCCTGCAATAACGCCGCGCGATCGTCCCCCCAATAGAGGTGGTAGTGATCGGCCTTTTCGGGCGCGATCCGATGATCACTGAATTGAATGAAGCGCGGGGCCTCCTCGTCTCCACCGGTCTTTTCGAAGATGAACCGCACACCCCGGTTTCCCGCCTCGTAGGTCAGAATCTCGTATCCGCCGTCTGCGTAACTGGCCTCGAGCGCACCGCCATCCCGATAGAACGCTACGCTGTCGCCGCTGATGACGATGCGATCGACATCGGTGCGATACCCCGTTTCGTAGTATTCGCGGTACTCCTCGGCCGTCCTGTCGCCATGTGCCGCCTTGTGGTCCATGACGGGGTCCAAGGTTCCATCCTGGAGGTGGGGATAAACGGACTGCCAGTCGCCTTCCCAGTTCGAGAGCGGGCGGTGCTGAATCTGGTCGTCCTCGAAGTACCCCTGGTAAACAGACCTTTCGGCGCCATGCGAATGGTCGTGTGCGCCCTCGTCGTCGTGCGAATGATCGTGGGCGGTAGCGTTCGCAGCGACGAGCAAGACCGAACCGATCGCCAGCGCGCCGATGTACTTGGTAATCGCAGTGTGCATCTCTCGAACCTGAATTTCTGGAGGAAAACGAATTCACTTATGTAATGTTATAACATTACGTTTTTGTTGGTAGCGAAGTTCGCCGGTCGTGACAAGGGGCCGTTCGAATCGCCCCGCTCGCGTCGATGACCGGAGCCGCCGACGGATCGGTGGCGATCGGACAATTGATGTCGATCCGCTCGTGGAGTGCCTCAACGGGCGGCGATGTTCCGCATGGCTGCCGGGAGCGCCGCGGGAAGGTCCTCGGCGATGAGACCCGGCCCGAAGCCGGCCGCGGCCGCGCCATGCAGCCAGACGGCGGCGCATGCGGCCTCGAACGACGGCATGCCTTGCGCCAGAAGTCCGCCGATCATGCCGGCGAGAACGTCGCCTGATCCTGCGGTGGCGAGCCATGGCGGCGCGTTGTCGTTGATCGCCGCGCGTCCGTCGGGGGCGGCTATCACTGTATCGGCCCCCTTCAGGACGACCGCCGCCCCGCTCGCGACGGCGGCCTTTCGGGCGCGATCGAGCTTCGATGGGCAGTCCTCGATGGCGAACAGGCGGGCGAACTCGCCCTCGTGCGGCGTCAGGACAACCGGCGCCGTCGCGGCCCGGACGAGATCGAACAGGTGGCCGGGATCGCCCGAAAAGCTCGTCAGGGCGTCGGCGTCGATTACTGCGGACGCGCCGGACGCCAGGACGGCGGCGACCTTCGCGGCCGTCTCGTCCCCGACGCCGGCCGCCGGACCGATGACGACGGCATTGATGCGGCGGTCGTCGAGCAAGTCGGAAAGTTCGGCGGCTCCGTCGGCGCGCTTCAGCATGACGGACGTCAGGTGCGCGGCATTCACCGGGAGGGCCTCGGCGGGACCTGCGACGGTCACGAGGCCCGATCCGATGCGCAGCGCAGCGAGGGCCGCGAGGCGCGCCGCCCCCGTGGTCCACGGCCCACCGCAGACCGAGAGCGTGTGGCCCCGGCTGTACTTGTGCCCGGCAACCTCCAGCACCGGAAAGGCCGCGCGCCACAAGTCCGGCCGGTTCGCGAACGTCCGCACGCCGAGCGTCTCCAGCACGGTATCCGGAATGCCGATGTCGGCCAGCCGGATCTCGCCGCAAAGCGCGCGGGCGGGAAGCAGGAGGTGAGCGAGCTTGAGGCGAAAGAACGTGACTGTCACGTCGGCCCGTATGGATGGGCCCGCGGCCGCGCCGGTCGTCCCATCGATGCCCGAGGGAACGTCGACGGCGACGACTTTCGCCGGCGAGGCGTTGACGGCATCGACGGCCGCAGCCGCCGCGCCTGCCAACGGCCGCGCGAGCCCGGCACCAAAGAGCGCGTCGACGATGACGGCGGGCGTGCCGACCTCCAGTTCGCCGAGGTTCTCGATCGCGCCGGGCCAGCGCGCCGCCATCTCCGCCGCGTCGCCCTTCAGGCCGTCGCGCGCACCCAGGAGGGCGAGGCGTACGTCCCTACCCGCCTCGGCAAGCAGTCGCGCGGCGACAAAGCCGTCGCCACCATTGTTGCCCGGACCGCAGAGGACCAGAACAGAGCCTTCTGGCGCGACATCGCGAACGGCGTCGGCGACGGCCCTGCCCGCGTTCTCCATGAGCGCGAGGCCGGGCACGCCTCCGGCGATCGCCGCGCTGTCGGCCCCGGCCATCTCGGCGGTGGTGAGCAGCTCGATCCTCAACCCCGGCCACCTCGCGCACGGCTGCCTATTTGACAGACATTTGCACAAAGTTTCAGCTTCAGATCGGCTGGGATTTTGCCCGTTTGCGAGGCAGTTTCGCCTATCATATTGTTTCCCTGAAGCAATTCGTCCCATCGTGCTTTTGGCACAGGCCATGCTATCCCGGAACCGGGCGTGCTCCCACCGGTGCACCCCACGCGAGGAGTCACGACCACATGAAGAAAATCGAGGCCATCATAAAGCCGTTCAAGCTGGACGAGGTGAAGGAGGCGCTCCAGGAGGTCGGCCTGCAGGGCATCACCGTCACCGAAGCCAAGGGGTTCGGCCGCCAGAAGGGCCACACCGAGCTTTACCGCGGCGCGGAATACGTCGTCGACTTCCTGCCCAAGGTGAAGGTGGAGGTCGTGCTGACCGACGACCAGATGGACAAGGCTATCGAAGCCATCCAGAAGGCGGCCCAGACGGGCCGTATCGGCGACGGCAAGATCTTCATCTCCAGCATCGAGGACGCGATCCGCATCCGCACCGGCGAGACGCGGCGACGACGCCATCTGACCGTCGGACCGCGCCACCGAGGCAACCACTCGAACCAACCGACGCGACAGGGTCGGAACAGAAACTCAAGGGGATATCCACATGGCTGAAGCAAAGTCCGTCCTGAAGATGATCAAGGACAAGGACGTCAAGTTCGTCGACCTGCGTTTCACCGACCCGCGCGGCAAGATGCAGCACGTCACCATGGACGTGGCGGTCGTCGACGAGGACATGTTCGCCGAGGGCGTGATGTTCGACGGCTCCTCGATCGCCGGCTGGAAGGCGATCAACAAATCCGACATGACGCTGATGCCCGATCCGGAGACGGCGACGATCGATCCGTTCTTCGCGCAGTCGACGCTCGCGATCTTCTGCGACATGCTCGAGCCGTCACCGGCGAAGCCTACAACCGCGATCCGCGCTCGATCGCCAAGAAGGCCGAGGCCTACCTGAAGTAGACGAAGCATCGGCGACACCGTCTATTTCGGCCCCGAGGCCGAGTTCTTCGTCTTCGACGACGTGCGCTTCACCTCCGAGCCCTACAACACCGGCTTCAGCCATCGACTCCGGCGAACTGCCGTCCAACACCGGCACCGAGTATGAAACCGGCAACCTGGGCCACCGTCCGCGCACCAAGGGCGGCTACTTCCCGGTCCCGCCGATCGACTCCGCCCAGGACATGCGCTCCGAGATGCTGACCGTCATGGCCGGCGATGGGCGTCGCGGTCGAGAAGCATCACCACGAGGTGGCCGCGGCGCAGCACGAGCTCGGCATGAAGTTCGACACGCTGACGCGCAACGGCCGACCGCATGCAGATCTACAAGTACGTCGTCCACCAGGTCGCCAACGCCTACGGCAAGACGGCCACCTTCATGCCGAAGCCGATCTTCGGCGACAACGGCTCGGGCATGCACGTCCACCAGTCGATCTGGAAGGGCGGCAAGCCGGTCTTCGCCGGCAACGAAGTACGCCGACCTCTCCGACGAGTGCCTGTTCTACATCGGCGGCATCCTGAAGCACGCCAAGGCGATCAACGCCTTCACGAACCCGCTCGACCAACTCCTACAAGCGTCTGGTCCCGGGCTACGAGGCGCCGGTGCTGCTCGCCTACTCGGCGCGCAACCGCTCGGCCTCGTGCCGCATTCCGCTCGCTACGTCGCCCAAGGCCAAGCGCGTCGAGGTCCGTTTCCCCGATCCGGCGCGCGAACCCCTATCTCGGCTTCGCGGCGATGCTGATGGCCGGCCTCGACGGCATCAAGAACAAGCTCCATCCCGGCGACGCGATGGACAAGGATCTCTACGACCTGCCGCCGGAAGAGCTGAAGGACATCCCGACGGTCTGCGGCTCGCTGCGCGAGGCGCTGGAGAGCCTCGACGCCGACCGCGACTTCCTGAAGGCCGGCGGCGTGTTCACCGACGATCAGATCGACGCCTATATCGAGCTGAAGATGGACGAGGTGATGCGGTTCGAGATGACGCCGCACCCGGTCGAGTACGACATGTACTATAGCGTGTGATATCCTCGCACAGACTGCCGGGGCGGACCTCCTCCGCCCCGGCTTTTTCTTTGGCGGTCGGCGGCTGGAGGCCGTCACGCGCCTGTCACGTCGAGCCCGTATGACTTCGGGCGGGATGGCAAGGGAAGCCGCGTAAAGGGAGCAGGTTGCGCGCCGCACCCGCTCTGCGGACCGCGTGAATCCGGCTCGTTTCGACCCCCGTCCGGCGACCCGGAAGCTCCCGGCTCCCCGCCAGCCCGACAACCTTCCTCGGGACCGCGCGGCCACCGCCCGCGGTCCTTTTCTTTTCCCGATCCGATTGACACCAGATAGCCGGCCGCGCAAACTTCATGTCAGGCAACTGCCGGAAGGGAGGTCTAAGAAAATGATCCCGCCCACGCAGATCGAGCCGTTGCGGCCGCTGTAAGACAGCATCACGCGCGCAACGGCGCCCTCGAAATCAAAATCAAATCAGATTTTCATTTCGCCTGTTGTTCGGCAGTGCTTGTGTTTCACCGCGAGCAGACGCGAATTAATGGCGAATACAATGGATGTAGTCATCCACGTGAGCCCCCTGCGCCACGTGACCGTTGGCGAGGGTTCGGCATCATCAGGCCCCGCGAGGCCTCCAGCCCGCGGGGCCGTCCCGTTTCCGGCAGGTCAGTTCAAGGTCCGCCGAAAGAACTCGATGGTCCTCTCCCACGCGAGTTCCGCGGCCGCCTGGTCGTAGCGTGCTTCAGACGTATCGTTGTGGAAGGCGTGATTGACGCCCTCGTACATGTGCAGGGTGTAGTTCAAGCCGCGCGACTGCATCGCCTCTTCGAAGGCGAGGATGTCGGCATTGATGCGCTCGTCCAGTTCGGCGAAGTGCAGGAGGATCGGCACGCGGATATTCGATGCGACACGCGGTTCCGGGACGCGGCCGTAAAAGCTGACGGCAGCGGAGAGTTCACGTGTCGAAGCGGCCAGCCGGTTCACGAGCCCGCCGCCCCAGCAGAATCCGACCGCGCCGACGCTCCGCGTGGTCTCGCGGCGTCCGGCAAGATGGGCCACGCCGCCGGCCGCGATGTTCAGCGCCCGATCAGCCGGCAGGGCCGCGATCATCTCGCGGGCCTGATCCTCGTCGGCGGGCGTGCGGCCGCCTGAGGACGAGAGAAAGTCGGGAGCGACGGCAACGAAACCTTCCAGTGCGAAGCGCCGCGTGACGTCGCGGATATGGGCGTTCAGCCCGCGATTTTCGTGGATGACCAGAATGCCGGGCACGGGCGCGGTGGCGCGCAGGGGGCGCGCCATGTAGCCCTGCACCCGCCCGTAGCGTGTCGAGAAGTCCATCTCCTGGGTGAACAATCGGGAATCGTCTTCCGAAACCACCTGCGCATGCGCCGAACTCGCCGCCAGCATCGGAGCGATGACAGCTGCAGCCGCGGAGGAGCCGGCAAGCCTCGTGAGCTTCTCGATGAAATTGCGGCGGTCCAGCGTCAGGTGCGTGTACTCGTCGTACAGGCGGATCATGTCCTGTGTGATCTCGGGCCTGTCGGTCATCAACACCCTCCCCTGTTGGCCGCTCGCGCGGCGGCCGTCTTCCCTCTAAGATCGTACGCACCCGCTTGTCTAGGCACAGTGCGTTCGCCGATATCGCCCGAATGCCGCCGAAATGGCACAATCGCCGCTGATTCGTGGGCCTTCTGGCCTCTCGTCAAAACCTTCCGACCGGACCCTAATGTCGAAATCCCAGGATTTGTTCTCAACCTTTGGCGAGGACGACGCGCCGAAGCCGGCGCCCCGCCCAACGCCCTCGCCTGCCCGGCCGCGATCCACCGCGCCCGGCGAGGAGGGATATACGGCGGCCGACATCGAGGTGCTGGAGGGGCTGGAGCCGGTCCGCCGCCGGCCCGGCATGTATATCGGCGGCACCGACGAGAAGGCACTGCATCATCTCTTCGCCGAGGTGATCGACAACTCGATGGACGAGGCGGTCGCGGGCCATGCGACGCTGGATCGAGGTGACGCTCGGAGCCGACGGCTTCCTGACGGTCACCGACAACGGCCGCGGCATCCCGGTCGACCCGCATCCGAAGTTCCAGGACAAGTCGGCGCTCGAGGTCATCATGACGACGCTGCATGCGGGCGGCAAGTTCGACTCCAAGGTCTACGAGACCTCCGGCGGCCTGCACGGCGTGGGCGTCTCGGTCGTCAACGCGCTGTCGGAGCGGCTCGAGGTGGAGGTGGCGCGCGGCCGGCAACTCTACTCGCCAGGTCTTCGCGCGCGGACGCCCGCTCACGGGAAGTCAAGACGCTCGGCGAGATCGATGAACCGGCGCGGCACTCGGGTGCGCTTCCAGCCGGACCCGGAGATATTCGGCAAGCCCGCCCGGTTCAAGCCGGCGCGGCTGTTCCGCATGACGCGGTCGAAGGCGTACCTGTTCGGCGGCGTCGAAATCCGCTGGTCCTGCGCGCCGGAATTGCTGCCCGAAGACGGCTCGGTTCCGGCCCGGGAAAGCCGCTCCACTTCCCCGGCGGCCTGAAGGACTTCCTCGAGCGCCGAGATCGGCTCCGAGACGCTCGTCGTGAGCGACGTCTTCGGCGGGCGCGTCGAGAAAGCCGGCGGGCACGGCGGCGTCGAATGGGCCGTCGCCTGGTTCGCCAGCCGCGACGGCTTCGTCTCACTCCTACTGCAACACCATCCCGACGCCGGAGGGCGGCACGCATGAGGCAGGCCTGCGCTCGGCGCTGCTGCGGGGCCTGAGGCAGCATGCCGAACTGACGGGCAGCAAGCGCGCGCAGCTCTTTACCGCCGAGGACGTGATGACGTCTGCGGCGCGATGCTGTCGGTGTTCATCCGCGAGCCGGAGTTCCAGGGGCAGACCAAGGACAAGCTCGCCACCGCGGAGGCTGCCCGCATCGTCGAGACAGGCGATGCGCGACGCGTTCGACCACTGGCTGGCCGGCAGCCCGCAGCAGGCGCAGAGGCTGCTCGACTGGGTGATCGACCGCGCCGAAGAGCGCATGCGCCGGCGCCAGGAGAAGGAAGTCGGCCGCAAGACCGCGACGCGCAAGCTGCGCCTGCCGGGCAAGCTCGCCGACTGTTCGGCAACGGCGGCCGCGGGCGCGGAGATCTTCATCGTCGAGGGCGATTCGGCCGGCGGCTCGGCCAAGCAGGCGCGCAACCGGCAGACCCAGGCCGTGCTGCCGTTGCGCGGCAAGATCCTGAACGTCGCGAGCGCCGGTTCGCGACAAGCTGTCGCAGAACCAGCAGCTTTCCGACCTCATCCAGGCGCTCGGCTGCGGCACCGGCTCGCACTACCGCGATGAGGACCTGCGCTACGAGCAAGGTCATCATGATGACGCGACGCCGACGTCGACGGCGCCCACATCGCCTCGCTGCTGATGACTTTCTTCTACCGGCGAGATGCCGAAGCTCATCGACGAGGGGCACCTCTATCTCGCCGTGCCGCCGCTCTATCGGCTGACGCAGGGCGGCAAGACGCTCTACGCGCGCGACGACCTGCACAAGGACGAGCTGATGGCCACCGCCTTCAACGGTCGCGGCAAGGTCGACATCAGGCGCTTCAAGGGCCTCGGCGAAATGCTTCCCGCGCAGCTCAAGGAGACCACGATGGACCCGGCGCAGGCGCACCCTGCTGCGCGTCGAGGTGGCGGAGCCGGCGCGCGAGGACACCGCGGACGCGGTGGAGCGCCTGATGGGCAACAAGCCCGAAGCGCGCTTCCGCTTCATCCAGGACAACGCCGAGTTCGCGGAAGACCTGGACGTCTAGAAGCGCGCGCGCCTCAGACCTCGGCCAGCAGCCTCTTCAACACCGCGTTCACCTCGGCCGGCCGCTCCAGCGTCGAGAGGTGGCCGCATTCGGCGATCACTTCCAGCTTCGCACCGGGGATTCCGGCTGCCATCTCCTCGGACAGCTCCGGCAGAGACGACTTGTCGCGATCACCGACGATGACGACGCTCGGGCATGAAATCCGTTCCAGCGAGGGCCGCGAGTCGACCCGTCCGATGATGGCGTTCTGCTGGCGCTCGAAAACATCGACGCCCGTGTCGGCGGCCATCCTGCGGACGGTGTCGAGAAGGTCCTTCTCTCCGTGCCGGCTTTCGTCCACGAAGCGCGGGATGAGCTGCTCGATGACGGGTGCGATGCCTTCGCGCCTCGCCTGCGCGATCTGCGTCCGGCGGAACTCGGTCTGCTCCGGGGTGTCCGCGCGGGCGTTGGTGTCGATGAGGGCCAGCGCCTGCACCCTTTCGGGCTGCTGGCGCATGATCTCGAGCGCCACGTAGCCGCCCATCGACAGGCCCGCGAGCACGAAGCGTTCAGGCAGCTCTTCCAGAATTGCCGCCGCGATCGCCGGCATGGCCGACTGGCGCGTATGATCGGCGACGACGATGTCCACGGCGTCCGCGAGGGCCTCGATCTGAGGTGCGTAGACCTCCCGCGTGCACAGCAGCCCGGGCACAAGTACCAGCGTCGTCGTCATGCGCATTCCCCGTTAAACTCGCGGCGCACTTTGGCGCGCCCGCCTGCCCGGCTCAACGCAGCTTTCGGGTTGTCCCCAGAAGTTGCATTCCGCTCAGCGGGCCAACTCGTTCACAATACTGGCGATATGTCGTTGACAAGCGGCATGTGCGCCTTATGTTCCGGCCTGATCGTGGCCGGGTCGAAATTTCGGCCGAATTTATCCCTAGCAATCCTCCTCCAGCCGGGCAGACGCACGCGGTTCATGCCGTTCACCGAGCTCGGACTGAGCGCCAAGGTACTCGCCGCCGTCGAGGCGGCCGGCTACACCAGCCCACCCCCATCCAGGCGCAGGCGATCCCGCACGTGCTTGCGCGGCCGCGACATCATCGGCATCGCGCAGACCGGCACCGGCAAGACCGCCTCCTTCGTGCTGCCGATGCTGACGCTGCTCGAGAAGGGCCGCGCCCGCGCGCGCATGCCGCGCACGCTGATCCTCGAGCCGACGCGCGAACTCGCCGCGCAGGTCGAGGAGAACTTCGAGCAATACGGCAAGAACCACAAGCTCACCGTCGCGCTGCTCATCGGCGGCGTCTCGTTCGACGACCAGAACAAGAAGCTCGACCGCGGCGCCGACGTGCTGATCGCGACGCCCGGCCGCCTGCTCGACCATTTCGAGCGCGGCAGGCTCCTGCTGACCGGCGTCGAGATCCTCGTCATCGACGAGGCCGACCGCATGCTCGACATGGGCTTCATCCCCGACATCGAGCGCATCTGCAAGCTGCTGCCGTTCACCCGCCAGACGCTGTTCTTCTCGGCGACCATGCCGCCCGAGATCCAGCGGCTCACCGAGCAGTTCCTGCAGCGATCCGGTCGCAGGTCGAAGTCGCACGCGCGGCATCGACGGCCGACGACGATCGACCAGAAGCTGCGTCGCGTCTCGGCCGCAAGCCGGAGGACAAGCGCGCGATCGCTCCGCCAGCTGATCCGCGCGGCGAGGGACTGCACGAACGCGATCATCTTCTGCAACCGCAAGCGCGACGTCGCGACGCTCGCACCGCTCGCTGGAGCGGCACGGCTTCAATGCCGGCGCGCTGCATGGCGACATGGACCAGCAGCGCGCGCATGGAGACGCTCGACCGACTTCCGCGCCGGCGAGCTCAACCTGCTGGTCGCCAGCGACGTCGCGGCGCGCGGCCTCGACATTCCGGCGGTGAGCCACGTCTTCAACTTCGACGTGCCGACCCATGCCGAGGACTACGTCCACCGCATCGGCCGCACCGGCCGCGCCGGCCGGGCCGGCACGCGATCACCATCGCCACCCCGGCCGACCGCAAGTACGTCGACGCCATCGAGAAGCTCCTCGGACAGGAAATTCCGCGCGCCGAGGCCCAGCCGGGCGCCTCCGCCCCCCACGTCGCGGATGTCGCGGACGAGGCGGATGAGCCCGCCCCGCAACGCCGTGGCACCGGCAGGCAGGGTGGCCGGGGCAAGGGCCGCGACGCGAGACCCGCCAAGGGTCGCGACGCCAGGCCGGCAAAGGCCGAGGAGACAAGCCCTGCCGCGGAGCGTTCGGATCGCGAGGCCTCACATGGCCGCGGGTCCGGCAAGGGCGGAAGCCGGCGGCACGACGACCGCCGACGCCAGAGGGACGACGACGGTCCTCCGGTGGTCGGGCTCGGGGATCATGTGCCGAGTTTCCTGCTCCGCCCCGTGAGGCGTCCCGCGCCTGCGTCCAGCGACGGCGAATGAGCCGGCGCACAGGAAACTGACGTTGCGTCAAGTATCGCGTTTGGCTTAACCGCTCCTTAAAGTTCGAGCGGCTAACTATTCCGATCGGTACCGGGCTTCCCGGTATCGGGGCGGCGCTCGTCGCTTGGTTGGGGGGACATCGAAACGTGACTGCAACCGACGAATTCGATCGTTCGATTTCTTATGGTGAATCCGCCCTCAGCTACCTGAAGGGGAACCGGACGCCGGCCTACCCCCGCAACTACGAGCTCTGGTACACCTATGCGGCCGGCTTCCACCGCGAGCTCAACAAGGCGGTCAACGATTCGCTGAAGCGTCTTGGCCGTCTGACGCCCGAACTCACCGAGCGATTCTACGACGAATTCCTGTCGCCCGTCCGCCTGAGCGACCGGGTCGGCGAAGTGAGTTCGCAGGTATCCAACGAGCTCAACGAGATCATCAGCGTCCTCGAACGCTCGGGCACGAACGCCGGCAACTATGGCGATTCGCTGCGTGGCGCGGCCGACTCGCTGTCCAAGGTCCAATCGGCCGACGACCTGAAGGTCCTGGTCAAGCGCATGATCCGCGCAACGTCCGACATGGAGTCGAGCAATTCCCATCTCGAGGACCAGCTCAAGGATTCCCACAAGCAGATCAAGGAGCTGCAAGAGAGCCTCGAGGCAATCCGGTTCGAATCGCTGACCGATCAGCTCACCGGTCTGGCGAACCGAAAGCACTTCGACCAGAGCCTTGAGCGCGCCATCGAGGCGGCGACCCGGCGCGGGGAACCGCTTTCGCTGCTGATGTGCGACATCGATCATTTCAAGCAGTTCAACGACACCTACGGCCACCAGACCGGCGACCAGGTGCTGCGTCTCGTCGGCGCGGCGATCAAGAGTTCGGTCAAGGGCCGCGACATCGCCGCGCGCTACGGCGGAGAAGAATTCGGCATCATCCTCCCGAACACGCCGCTTCCCGCCGCCGTGACCGTCGCCAACCAGATTCGGACCGCCGTGATGGCCAAGGAACTGATCAAGCGCTCCACCGGCGAAAGCCTCGGCCGCATCACCATGTCCGGCGGCGCGGCACTCTACCGCGAGGACGAATCGCCTGAATGTTTCGTGGAGCGGGCCGACGCCTGCCTATACGCCTCGAAGCACGCTGGCCGAAATCGCGTCACGGACGAGAACGACCCGGTCGTCGACAAACGCTCGGCCGTCGCCTGACGCGGAATAAATCAAACTTGCCCCTCGTTATACATTCGACACAAACTTCCACTTGGCCGCGCATAACGTTAAAGAGAACGTCCATTGCGCGAAGGGGAGCTGGTGCTGTCGAAATGTACTTGTCGTATCGCAAGGCGAGGGAACGACTTGGCGACCACATCGTGCTCAACGTCGATCCGGCTGCCATATCGCACTTCGTGCGGTTTCCCCTCTTCCGTATCGAGCGCATACTAAGTGCGGTTTCTCCCTTCGCACGAACCGCGAGCCGCCTCTACCGGCTTCGGCCGTTTGCGGTACCCGGGGGCTGGGATCGCTCCGCCGTACCGCATCACCAACATGGCTCGTATCGCGACATGGCGGAAATGGTGGACTGCGACGGCGATTTTCGACGGACGGCCTTCTACGAGAGATTCCGGAGACAACTGGCCGAGACAGGCCACGCGGCCTACAAGGACGTGACGATCACGTCCGTGCCGCAACTGGACCGGTTGTTCGAGGACCGGTTTGTCGCGCTCGTGGAAACCATGAAACGCGACGGGTACGATCGATCCATCAGCCAGGATATCGGACGGGTGGTGATCTGCAGAAACGGCGGGCTGTTGAAAACGGGCAGCGGCAGGCACCGTTTCCACCTGGCGCGCATTCTCGGAGTGCCGAAGGTACCTGTGGAGGTCAGCGGCGTCCACACGGCCTGGCTACGCTCGACGCGCAGCGGACTGCGCGGGGCGAGGCTGGAACACCTCAGACGCGCGCTCAAGCACGTCGAAGAACGGCACGCCTCGACATAGCCTGCAAATCCCAACGCGATCGCCGGTCAGGCGTCGAGTTTCGCCGGCGTCAGTGAGACGGATTCGCCGCAGCCGCAGGCGGATGTCTGGTTCGGATTGTTGAAGACGAAGCCCGAGCGCAGCTTCTCGACCTTGTAGTCCATCTCGGTTCCGAGCAGGAACAGGATGGCCTTGGGGTCGATGAGGATGGTGACGCCCTTGTCCTCGACCACTTCGTCGTGCGGCTCGCGGGTGGCGGCGTACTCCATGGTGTATTCCATGCCGGCACAGCCGCCGTTTTTCACGCCGACGCGCAGACCGGCGATCTGGCTGTCCGAGTTTTCCACGATCTCGCGGATACGCTCGGCCGCCGCCTCGGTCAGCGACATGACGCTGGGCTTCGGGCGCGCCGTGGGGCGCTCGCCGGTCGAATCGCCTGTGTTGGTCGTGCTCATGAGCGTCAATATAGGGTCAGAACATGTTGAGCGCGACCCGCGCCTCGTCGGACATGCGGCTGGGGTCCCAGGGCGGATCGAAGACCATGTTGACCACGACGTGCCGACGCCCTCCACGCCGGTGACGGCGTTCTCGACCCAGCCCGGCATTTCGCCGGCCACCGGGCAGCCCGGCGCGGTCAGCGTCATGTCGATCGTCGACGTTGCGGTCGTCGTCGATGTCGACCCGGTAGATCAGGCCGAGCTCGTAGATGTCGACGGGGATTTCCGGGTCGTAGACGGTCTTCAGCGCCGCGATGATGTCGTCGGTCAGCCGCTCGAGTTCCTCCGGCGGAATGGCGGATGCCGGTGCTGCGCGGCGGCGGGTGCTGGCTTCGGTGTCGGAGTCTGGTCATCGCTTCGCTCCGTCCGGTTCAGGCGAAGAACTCCTCGGCCTTCTGCAGCGCCTCGGCGAGCGCATCGACCTCCTCGATGCGTGTTGTAGAGGCCGAAGGAGGCGCGGCAGGTCGACGTCACGCCATAGCGTGCGAGCAGCGGCTGGGCGCAATGGGTGCCGGCGCGCACGGCGACGCCGTAGCGGTCGATGATGGTCGAGACGTCATGCGCATGGGCGCCGGCCATCTTGAACGAGACGATGGCGCCCTTGCCCGGCGCCGTGCCGATAGATCCGCAGGCTGTTGATGCGCGCGCAGGCGCTCGTGGGCGTAGTCGCGAAGCGCCTGCCTCGTGGGCCGCGATGCGCTCGCGGCCGAGGCCCTCGACATAGTCGATGCGCCGCGCCGAGCCCGATCGCCTGGACGATCGGCGGCGTGCCGGCCTCGAAGCGGTGCGGCGGCTCGGCGTAGGTCACGTCGTCGGTCGTCACGTCGCGGATCATCTCGCCGCCGCCGATGAAGGGCGGCATCGCGTTCAGAAGGTCGCGCTTGCCGTAGAGCACGCCGATGCCGGTCGGGCCGTAGAGCTTGTGGCCGGTGAAGGCGTAGAAGTCGCAGCCGAGGTCCCGCACGTCGACCGGCATGATGCACGGCGCCCTGGCTGCCGTCGACCAGCACCGGAATGCCGCGCGCATGGGCGATGCGCAACGATCTCCTTCACCGGCACGACCGTGCCCAGCACGTTCGACATGTGGGTGATCGCGACGATCTTCGTCCGCTGCGGTCAGGAGCTTCTCGAACTCGTCGAGGATGAAGTCGCCGTCGTCGGTGACCGGCGCCCACTTGATCACCGCGCCCTTGCGCTCGCGGTGGAAATGCCAGGGCACGATGTTGGAGTGGTGCTCCATGATCGAGAGGACGATCTCGTCGCCCTCGCCGATCTCGCGATGGCCGAAGGACGTGCGCGACGAGGTTGATCGCCTCGGTGGCGTTGCGCGGTGAAGATGATCTCGTCGACCGATGCCGCGTTGAGGAACGCGCCGCACCGTCTCGCGCGCGTCCTCGTAGGCCTCGGTCGCGGCGTTGGACGAGGAAATGCAGGCCGCGATGGACGTTGGCGTATTCGTGGCCGTAGGCATGCGCCATCGCGTCGATGACCGCCTGCGGCTTCTGCGCCGAGGCGCGCATTGTCGAGATAGACCAGCGGCTTGCCGTAGACCTCGCGCGACAGGATCGGGAAATCGCGGCGGACCGCCTCGACGTCGTAGGCGCCGCCGGAAGCCGGTCGCGGCCGAGACGGTGGTCGTCATTCGCCGCTGTCCTTCTTGCGAGCCACGCCAGGCGAGCGATCGCGCCTTCAGCGCCTCGGCGATCGCCTCGTCGCCGATCGGCCTCGATCGCCTCGGCGAGGAAGGCCTCGATCAGAAGCGGCTCGGCCTCGCGCCTGCGGAATGCCGCGGGCCATGCAGGTAGAACAGCTGGTCCTCGTCGATCCGGCCGCAGGTCGCGCCGTGGCCGCACAGGACGTCGTCGGCGAAGATCTCGAGCTCGGGCTTGTCGTCGCAACTCCGCCTCGTCCGAGAGCAGCAGCGCCTGGCTCATCATCTTGGCGTCGGTCTTCTGCGCGTCCGGCGCGACGATGATCTTGCCCTGGAACACGCCGCGCGCGCGGCCGTCGACACGGTCTTGAACAGCTCGCGGCTGACGCAGGACGGCTCCTTGTGATCGACGAACATGGTCAGGTCGCCATGCTGGCGGCCGGCGAAGAGATGCACGGCGGCGACGTTGGCCACCGTGTCGGCACCGTCGAGCAGGATCGACACGTTGTTGCGCGACAGCGCCGCACCGGTCGCATAGGGCGCGAAGACGAGGTTCGCCGCCGATGCCGACGTCGCCGCCGATGGTCGCCAGATGGACCGCCTGGTCGCCCTCGCGCTGAACCTTCACGTAGGTGAGCTTCGCCTTTTCGCCGACCGTGAAGCGGGTCGCGGCATTGACCTGGTAGGCGACGCCGGACGGCCCCTCGAACGACTCGATCACGGTCGCCTCGGCACCGTCGCCCACGACGACGGCGTTACGGACGTAGACCGCCGCTTCCTCGGCGCGGCGGTGACGAAGGCGACGTGGATCGGCTTGTCGACCTTCGTGCCCGGCGCGACCGGACGACGACGCCCGAGCGCATGAAGGCGGTGTTGAGGTCGAGGATCGCGGAACCGCATTCGTCGGGCCACGCACTGACGAGATCGCGAAACGCGGCGTCGCCGCCAGCCAGCGCGCTCTCCAGCGTCTCGATCTCGACACCGGGTATGGCGCCCGGCAGACGCGCGGTGCCGCCGTCCACGACGACGACGCGGTAGGCGTCGACGTCCGCCAGGGTTACCGGCGTCTTGTCGGCCGGGCTACCGGCGACGGCCGGCGCGGGCAGCGCCCGGATCACGGCGCGCAGGTCGGTGTATTTCCATTCCTCGATGCGCCGGTGGGGCAGCCCGGTCTCGGCGAAACGGCCGATGGCCTCGTCTCGCAGGCACGCACCCATGCCGCGCCCGGCAGGTCGCCGGCCAGTTCCTCGTACTGTGCCGCGGCCGCCTTCTCGGCGGCGGTTTCCATGCGGCGGACTTCGGCGTTCATATCGTCTCCTTCCGCCTCAGGCGGCTTCCGTGTAGGCGGCGTAGCCCGGCTTCTCGAGCTCGAGCGCCAGTTCCTTTCCGCCGGTCTCGACGATGCGGCCATCGGAGAGCACATGCACGACGTCGGGGACGATGTGGTTGAGGAGGCGCTGGTAGTGGGTGATCACCAGCATCGCGCGATCGTGCCCGCGCAGGGCATTGACGCCGTCCGACACGATCTTCAGCGCATCGATGTCGAGGCCTGGAATCGGTCTCGTCGAGCACGCAGAGCTTCGGCTCGAGCAGCGCCATCTGCAGGATCTCGGCGCGCTTCTTCTCGCCGCCGGAGAAGCCGACATTGAGCGGGCGCTTCAGCATGTCCATGTCGAAGCTCAGGCGGCCGGCGGCCTCGCGCACCTTGCGCATGAAGTCGGGCGTCGACAGCTCGTCTTCCCCGCGCGCCTTGCGCTGGGCGTTCAGGGCGGTCTGGAGGAAGGTCATCGTGGCGACGCCGGGGATCTCGACCGGATACTGGAAGGCGAGGAAGACGCCGGCGGCGGCCCGCTCGTCGGGCGCCATCTCGAGAAGGTCCTCGCCGTTGAACAGCACCTGGCCCTCGGTCACCTCGTAGTCGTCCTTGCCGGCGAGCACGTAGGCGAGCGTCGATTTGCCCGAGCCGTTGGGGCCCATGATGGCGTGGACCTCTCCGGGGTTGACGGTGAGGTCGAGGCCCTTGAGGATCGGCTGATCCTCGACCTCCACATGGAGGTTCCTGATTTCGAGAATTGCGGTCATCGTGTCGTGTTTCCGTATGTCTCAATTGGTGCTGGCGTTAGCCGACCGTGCCTTCGAGGCTGATGCCGATCAGCTTCTGGGTCTCGACCATGAATTCCATGGGCAAGTGCTGGAGCACGTCGCGGACGAAGCCGTTGACGATCAGCGCCACCGCCTCCTCTTCGTTCAGGCCGCGCTCCTGGCAGTAGAACATCTGGTCGTCGGAGATCTTCGACGTGGTCGCCTCGTGCTCGAACACGGCGGAGGAGTTCTTGGCTCTCGATGTAGGGCACCGTGTGCGCGCCGCACTGGTCGCCGATCAGCAGGCAGTCGCACTGCGTGAAGTTGCGCGCGTTGGTCGCCTTGGCGTGCGCCGAGACCTGGCCGCGATAGGTGTTGTCCGAAAGGCCCGCCGCGATGCCCTTGGAGATGATCCGGCTCGACGTGTTCTTGCCCAGATGGATCATCTTGGTGCCGCTATCGACCTGCTGGTGGCCGTTCGAAATGGCGATCGAGTAGAACTCGCCGCGCGAGTTGTCGCCGCGCAGGATGCAGCTCGGGTACTTCCAGGTGATCGCCGAGCCGGTCTCGACCTGGGTCCAGGAAATCTTGGAGTTTCGCCCGCGGCAGTCGCCGCGCTTGGTGACGAAGTTGTAGATGCCGCCCTTGCCGTCCTTGTCGCCGGGATACCAGTTCTGGACCGTCGAGTACTTGATCTCGGCGTCGTCGAGCGCGACCAGCTCGACCACGGCGGCGTGGAGCTGGTTCTCGTCGCGCATCGGCGCGGTGCAGCCTTCGAGATAGCTGACATAGGCGCCCTCGTCGGCGATGATCAGCGTGCGCTCGAACTGGCCGGTCTGGCTCTCGTTGATGCGGAAATAGGTCGACAGCTCCATCGGGCAGCGCACGCCCTTGGGGATGTAGACGAACGAACCGTCGGTGAAGACGGCCGAATTCAGCGTGGCGTAGAAGTTGTCGGTCACCGGCACGACCGAGCCGAGATACTGCTGCACCAGTTCGGGGTGGTTCTCGCATCGCCTCGGAGATCGAGCAGAAGATGATCCCGTGCTTGGCCAGTTCCTCCTTGAAGGTGGTCACGACCGAAACGGAATCGAACACCGCGTCGACGGCGACGCGCGCGCCCTCGACGCCGGCGAGCAGCGCCTGCTCCTTCAGCGGGATGCCGAGCTTCTCGTACGTCGCGCAGCAGCTCCGGATCGACCTCGTCGAGGCTCTTCGGGCCCGGGGCGCTCTTCGGGCCGCGTAGTAGTACAGGTCCTGGAAGTCGATCTTGGGATAGCTGCACCCGCGCCCAGGTCGGCTCGGTCATGGTGAGCCAGCGGCGATAGGCCTCGAGCCGCCACTCGAGCATCCACTCCGGCTCGTTCTTCTTGGCCGAGATGAACCGGACGGTGTCCTCGTTCAGGCCCTTGGGCGCCTTGTCGGTCTCGATATCGGTCTCGAAGCCGTACTTGTACTTGTCGACGTCGATCGCGCTGACCTGATCGACCGTCTCGCGCACTGCAGGCATCGATCGTCTCCTTCGCTCGCGGATTCAAGGGCCGCGGGTAAAGCCTTGCCGGATGTCAGGCCGCCCGATCGCGGCCCGTGCGGCCCAGCACGCCGGTCAGACGGCGCCAGGCCTCGATGAATTTCTCCACGTCGCCACGCGTGGTCGCCCATCCCAGGCTCACGCGTATGGCTCCGCCCGCCACATGGGGCTCTACCCCCATCGCCGCAAGGACATGGGACGGTCCGACCTTGCCGGACGAGCAGGCCGATCCCGAACACACGGCCACGCCGTCGAGGTCCAGGGCAATGACGGCATTCTCGGCGGTAACCCCGGAAACGGCGAAGCAGGTCGTGTTCGCGAGCCGCGTTCGCCCCCGCGCCGAACAGGACGGTGCCGGGGGAGATAGCGCGGAGCGAGGCTTCGAGCCAGTCCCGCAGGTCGCGAACGTCACCGGTTTCCACCGATTCACGCGCTGCGAGTACCGCGGCGGCGCCGAAACCGGCAATTCCGCAGACGTTCTCGGTCCCGGCCCGCAGCGAACGCTCCTGCCCTCCCCCACGCCAAGAGGGCACAACGGGCACCTCGGACGACGCTCGGACCAGCGCGCCGACGCCGTGAGGACCGCCGATCTTGTGGGCCGACAGGGTCAGGAGGTCGACGCCGAGCTCGGTGATGTCGAGCGGCACGCGGCCTGCGGCCTGAACGGCGTCGCAATGCACGGCGGCGCCGGCCTCGCGGGCAAGGGCGGCGACCTCCGGGACGGGCTGAATAACGCCGGTCTCGTTGTTGGCAAGCATGACGGAGACACGGCCGACGCGCGACGAACGGGCCAGGCGCGCCTTCAGCCAGGCGAGATCGACGATGCCGTCGGCATCGACAGGGATCGTCTCGATACGATTCGCCGGGTAGCGCCCCCCGGCAAGCACCGACGGGTGCTCCACGGCGGATACGAGCAGCACGTCGTCCTCACCGAGCGGCGACAGCGCCAGGGCATTGGCCTCGGTGCCGCCGCTCGTGAAGGTCACCGCGGACGGCGACCCGCCGACGAGCGCGGCCACGACGTCGCGCGCATCCTCTACCATCCGACGCGCCGCACGCCCCGGTGCGTGGACCGACGAGGGATTGCCTCCTGCAGCCAGCGCCTCGCCCACGGCCGCAATCGCCTCCGGCCGTGCCGGGGCGGTCGCGTTGTGGTCGAGATAGGTCCGCTGGGCGCTCACCGGCGTCCTTCCTGTTGCCCCCGGCACCGTCCAGTGCCTTGAAAAACTTGCGTTCGACGCAAGATATGTGGTGTTTGTCGGCGGCTCGGGACCGGAGCTTCGCCAGTCCAGAGGCCGGTGCCGCATGGAGCGGCAACCAGTTTCGAATTCTTCTAAACTGTTTGTAGGGGGGCATCCCGGGGGAGTCAAGGAACGCGGGCCCGGTCAGAGGCGCCGCGATCACCGGCCCGGACCCCGCGAAACTCGCGGCCGGCCGCAGCTTGAACCGCCGGGACCCGACGCGTCAACGAAAGGACGAACGTCCAATGCCGGAAGTCATCTTCACCGGACCCGCAGGCCGCATCGAGGGCCGGTATCACCCGCCTAAGGCGCGCACCTCGCGCATCGCGATCCTGCTTCATCCGCACCCGCAGTTCGGCGGCACGATGAACAACCAGATCATCTACCAGCTCTACTACCTGTTCGCCGAGCGCGGCTTCGCGGTCCTGCGCTTCAACATGCGCGGCGTCGGTCGCAGCCAGGGCGGGTTCGACCACGGCCAGGGCGAACTCTCGGATGCGGCGTCGGCGCTCGACTGGGTGCAGAGCTTCAATCCGGACGCGCGCGCCTGCTGGATCGCAGGCTTCTCGTTCGGCGCCTGGATCGGCATGCAACTGCTGATGCGCCGGCCCGAGGTCGAGGGCTTCATCTCGATCGCGCCGCAGCCGAACCTGTACGACTTCTCGTTCCTCGCGCCTTGCCCGTCCTCCGGCCTCATCGTGCACGGCTCGCAGGACCGCGTCGCGCCGCCCGCCGACGTGCAGACGCTGGTCGAGAAGCTGAAGACGCAGAAGGGCATCGTCGTCGAGCAGCAGATGATCGACGGGGCCAACCACTTCTTCGAGAACTCGGTGGACGAGCTTATGGGCATCGTCGGCGGCTATCTCGACAAGCGGCTCGAGGCGTCCGCGAAGGAAGACGCGGCTTAGGGGCGCCGGGACTCGATCCTTCGGGACGCGCCTCGCGGGCGCTCCCCGGGGTGAGGTGTTTGCGGCGCGCACGCTCGTCGTCTGGAAGAGGTCGAAGGATCGAAGGCCCGACCTGTACCGAGCGGAATTGCCGGGGGACGTTTCCGCGAGATGCTTCTTCTCATCGAACAGACCCTCAATGGGCTCCAGCTCGGGATATTCCTGTTCCTGGTGGCGGCCGGCCTCACGCTGATCTTCGGCATCATGGGCCTGATCAACCTCGCCCACGGCTCGCTCTACATGATCGGCGCATATGTCTGCGCGACGGTGACCGCCGCGACGGGCTCGTTCTTCATGGGGCTCGCCGCCGCCCTCCCCGCCGCCGCGCTCGCCGGGATACTGATCGAGGTCGTCGTGATGCGCCGGCTCTACGCCCGCGATCATCTCGACCAGGTGCTGGCGACCTTCGGCCTCATTCTCTTCGTCAACGAGCTCGTGACGATGACCTGGGGACGCACGCCGCTGTTCCTGAACGTACCGCCCGTCCTGTCGGGCTCCGTGCAGCTCATCCCCGGCGTGCCCTACCCGCTCTACCGGCTGGTCATCATCGCCTCCGGCATCGCGATCGCCGTCGGGCTCTGGTTGGTCATCGCGAAGACCCGGATCGGCATGCTTATCCGCGCCGGCTCGACAAATCGCGAGATGGTGGCGGCGCTGGGAACCGACATCACGCTCCTGAACACGGCGATCTTCGCCGCCGGCGCGGTGCTGGCGGGCTTCGCCGGCGCGATGGCCGGGCCGCTCGTCTCGGTGCAGGTCGGCATGGGCGAGCAGATCCTCATCCTCGACCTTCGTCGTCGTCGTCATCGGCGGCATCGGCTCGATCCGCGGTGCGCTCGTGGGTGCCATACTCGTGGGCCTGGTCGACACGCTCGGCCGGTCCTTCCTGCCCTCCACGCTGAAGCTCTTCCTGCCGCCGGCAGAGGCCGACGGCATCGGCGCCGGGCTCGCCTCGATGCTGATCTATCTCCTGATGGCCGTGGTGCTCATCGTCCGCCCGCGCGGCCTGTTTCCCGCCACAGCGGGAGGTCATTGACATGCGCCGCCGCGTCGAGATCGCGCTGCTGTTCGCTGGGCTCGCGATGCTCGCTGTCTTCCCGTTCATCGCCGAGGCGACCGGCTACGGCTACCTGACGTCGACCGTCAGCCGCGTCCTCATCTTCGCCATCGCCGCCATCAGCCTCGACCTGATCCTCGGCTATGGCGGCATGGTCAGCTTCGGCCATGCGGCCTATTTCGAAGTCGGGGCCTACGTGGTCGGCATCCTGTCCTTCCACGTCTTCGAGGGTTCGGCGTTCCTCGGCCTGCCCGCTACCACGAACGCGCTGATCGTCTGGCCGCTGGCGATCCTTGTCTCTACCCTGGCGGCCCTCGTCATCGGCGCGCTGTGTCTCAGGTCGACGGGCGTCTACTTCATCATGATAACGCTGGCCTTCGCGCAGATGCTGTTCTTCCTGTTCGTGTCGATCCAGCGCTACGGCGGCGATGACGGGCTGTTCATGTTCGCCGGCCGCAGCCAGTTTCCCGGACTGAACATCGCCAGCGATCGCGTGTTCTACTTCGTCTGCCTCGCCGCGCTCGTCGGCTTCTATGTGCTCTGTCGCTATTTCGTCGCCTCGCGCTTCGGACGCGTGCTCCAGGGCATCCGCCAGAACGAGGGCCGCATGGCGACGCTCGGCTATCCCGTCTACCGCTACAAGCTCGCGGCTTTCGTCATCGCAGGCGCCGGTGCGGGGCTGGCGGGTGCCCTGATCGCCAACCACGCCCGCTTCGTCAGCCCGGACCTGCTGCACTGGACCCGCTCCGGCGACATCCTGATCATGGTCATTCTCGGCGGCATGGGCACGCTCACCGGCCCCATCCTCGGCGCCGGCGCCTTCCTCATGCTCGAGGAGTTCCTTCCCGAGTTCTTCCGCTGGGTCGGGCTCGATCTCCTCAGGGATCACTGGAGGGTCGTCTTCGGACCGATTCTGATCCTCGTGGTTCTCTTCGCCCGCCGAGGCATCTACGGCCTTGTCTTCGGCCGAAGGCGGGGGCCATGACGCCTCTTCTGACGATCGAGGGCCTGGCGAAGTCCTTCGGCGCGCTCCGCGCGACGGACGACCTCGATCTGGACGTCGCCGAAGGCGAGATCCACGCGCTGATCGGCCCCAACGGCGCCGGCAAGACGACGCTCGTCAACCAGCTCTCGGGCGAACTGGCGCCCGACCGTGGCCGCATCCTTTTCGACGGCAGGGACATCACGGCCCTGCGGCGACACGAGCGCCCGCGCCTGGGCCTCGTCCGCTCCTACCAGATCACGTCCATCTTCCCGGAGTTCACGGCGCTTCAGAACGTCGCGCTCGCCGTCCAGTCGCGCCTCGGCCACTCCTTCCGCTTCTTCAGCCCCGCCGACGGCGACGGGGAGCTTGAGGGGCCGGCGCTGGAGTGCCTGGAGAAGGTCGGCCTCGATGGCCTGTCGAATGTCGAGGCCCGCGCCCTCTCGCACGGCCAGCAGCGCCGCCTCGAACTCGCCATGGCGCTCGCCCTCGGCCCCCGCCTCCTCCTGCTCGACGAGCCCATGGCCGGCATGGGCCCGGAAGAATCGCGCTTCATCGTCGAGGTGCTCAAGGGCCTTCGCGGCACGCTGACCATGCTCCTCATCGAGCACGACATGGATGTCGTCTTCGCGCTCGCCGATCGCGTCACGGTCCTCGTCTACGGCCGCGCGATCGCCACGGGCGAGCCTGAGGCGATCCGCCGCGACGAGGCAGTCCGCGAGGCCTATCTCGGCGCCGGGGAGGACGCGTGATGCTGCGTCTGGAGGGCGTGGAGACCTTCTACGGCGCCAGCCAGGCCCTGTTCGGGGTCGACATCGACGTCGCCGAGGGCGAGGTCGTCACGCTCATGGGCCGCAACGGCATGGGCAAGACGACCACGGTCCGGTCGATCCTCGGCCTGACGCGCCCCGCGCGCGGCCGATCTCCTTCCTGGGCAACGAGATCGCCGGCCTGCCGCCGCACAGGATCGGACGGCTCGGCATCGGCCTCGTCCCCGAGGGCCGACAGATATTCCCAACCCTCTCCGTCCGCGAGAATCTCGTGGCCACCGCGGCAAATCGCGTCGCCTCGACATCGCCTTGGACGCTGGAGCGCATCTGGCGGCTCTTCCCGCGCCTCCACGAGCGCGCCAGCCAGTCCGGCAACTCCCTGTCCGGCGGCGAACAGCAGATGCTGGCAATCGGCCGGGCCCTTATGACAAATCCGCGCCTCCTCGTCCTGGACGAGGCGACGGAAGGCCTCGCGCCCCTCATCCGCGCGGAGATATGGTCGGTAATCGGGCGGTTGAAGGCCGAAGGCCAGTCGATCCTGCTGATCGACAAGAACCTCGCCGTCCTCAAGCGTATCGCCGACAGGCATTTCGTCATGGAGAAGGGCCGCGTCGTCTGGTCCGGCAACAGCCCTGCCCTCGACGCCGATCCGGCGATCGCCCATCGCACTCTCGGGGTGTAACCGGAAAGCCACGCAGCCCCCCGATCGGCGCATGCGACATCTGCGACCATTGTCGGGTCACAATTGCCTACCTATGTCATGGGGGCCCTCCTTTGGGCGTTTCCTCCCTAGACTTGGGCCGTTCCGGCAACCCCGGTTCGGCCCTTTTTCTTTCCGGAGAGGAACATCGCCGCGCCGCGCCTGTTGAAGTTCGGGGCTGTCATCTGCGGGAGATCCGACATGGCACGCTGCGATCAATGCGGCAACGACTACGACAAGTCCTTCAATGTCTCGATGGCCGGACGGGATTATACGTTCGACAGCTTCGAATGCGCGATCCAGGCACTGGCTCCGACCTGCGCCCATTGCGATTGCCGCGTCATCGGCCATGGAGTCGAGAAGGACGGCGTCATCTTCTGCTGCGCGCATTGCGCGGAGCATGAGGGGGTCACGGAGTTGCGAGACCGGGCATGAGTGCGCCTCCCATTGAGCGCGTGCTCGAGACCGTCCTCTATGTCGACGACATCGGAAGGGCCCGGCGCTTCTACGAGGAGACGCTGGGACTTTCGCCGATCATGACCGAGGAGCGCATGGCGGTGTTCAAGGTGGCGCCCGGAAGCCTGCTGATCCTCTTCCTGCGCGGAACCGCTCTGGAGACCCTGCACCTCCCCGGCGGAACGATACCTCCGCACGATGGGCGCGGCTCGCTGCACATGGCCTTCGCCATCGCCGCCGACGCCCTGCCCGCCTGGGAATCCTATCTCGCGGACAAGGGCGTCGGGATCGAGGGGCGGACGGACTGGCCGAATGGCGGCCACAGCGTCTATTTCCGCGATCCCGACGAGAACCTGCTGGAGCTGGCGACGCCGGGACTGTGGGAGTGACGGACGTTCGCCGGGACCGCACCCGCTTGCCCCGCCCGCTCTCGCCGTGCATCTAGGACGCGACAACGGGGTGCCCGCCGATGACTACCCTTTATCGTGGCATGGACCGCGAGACGCTCGACCGCGAATATAATGCTCGGGAGACCGTCCCCGACTTCCTCGTCTTCATGCAGCGCTACGCCGTGATGTCGGCCGAGGCACGGTTGTCCCTGCCCTGCCACCTCAACGTCGCCTACGGTTCGACCGAGGCCGAGGCCATGGACATATTTCCCGCCGGCGATCATGCCCCGGCGTTCGTCTTCATTCACGGCGGCTACTGGCGCCTGCTGTCGAAGGACAATTCCGCCTTCATGGCGCCGGCGTTGCGAGAGGCGGGCGTCGCGACGGTGGCGCTGGACTATGCGCTCGCACCCGCCGTCACCCTCGATGAGATCGTGCGCCAGGTCCGGAGCTCGATCGCCTGGATATGGGCCAACGGCCGCGAGTTCGGCATCGATCCCGACCGCATTTTCGTCGGCGGTTCGTCAGCCGGCGGGCATCTTGCGGGAATGACGGTCGCCGAAGGCTGGCACGAGGCCTTCGGCGTACCCGCGGACATCGTGAAGGGTGCGATTCCCGTCAGCGGCCTGTTCGACCTGGAGCCGATCCGGCTGTGCCACGTCAATGAGTGGCTCTCGCTCGACCGGGATGCGGCCCGCCGCCTCAGCCCGGATCGCCACATACCCGCAAACGGCGTACCGCTGGTGGTCGCGTGGGGCGGCGAGGAAACGGCCGAGTTCGCGCGCCAGAGCCGCGACTACGCCGCCGCATGGCGTGCCGGCGGTGGCGATGCCGTCGATTTCGAGGTCGCCGGCCGCAACCATTTCGATGTCGTGCTGGATCTCGCCGACCCGGACAGTCGGCTCTTCCGCGAAACGCTGGCCCTGATCGAAGGTCGCTAGGCCTTCGGCCGGCCCAGCGACATGATCGTCAGCCCCGCCTCCCGCGCCTCGCCGGGGTCGATGACGTTGCGCAGGTCGATCAGAAGCGGCGCCCGCATGCGGCCGGCGAGTTCCGCCAGGTCGATGCCGCTGAACTCCGGCCATTCGGTGAGGATCACAACCGCGTCGGCCCCGTCGGCCACATCGAGCGCGGAGGCCGCATAGCCGATGCCGTTCAGCGCCGCCCGCGCGTTGTCCATGGCCTGCGGATCATAGGCGACGATCTCCGCCCCGCCCTTCGTCAGTTCCGAGACGATCGTGATCGACGGCGCCTCGCGCATGTCGTCGGTATTGGCCTTGAAGGCGAGCCCCAGGACGCCGATACGCTTGCCGTCGAGCCCGCCGAGCGCCTCGCGCACTTTCGTCACCATGGCATGCTTGTGCCACCTGTTCGAAGCCAGCACCGTCTCGATGATCGACAGTGGCGAACCAACGTCCCGCGCGGCGTTCACCACCGCCTGGGCGTCCTTGGGGAAGCACGATCCGCCGTAGCCGGGGCCCGGCTTCAGGAACATCGGTCCGATGCGCCGGTCGAGACCCATCCCGTACGCCACCGTCTCGACATCCGCTCCGACCTTCTCGCAAAGGCGGGACATCTCGTTGATGAAGGCGATCTTCGCCGCGAGGAACGAGTTGGAGGCGAACTTGATGAGCTCGGACAATTCCGGATCGGTCGCCAGATAGAGCGATTCGCGCTGGATAAGCGGCCGATACAGCAATTCCAGCAGCTCGACGGCCCGCGCGTCGCGGCTGCCTACCACGATCCTCTCGGAATCCATGAAATCGGCGACGGCCGAACCCTCACGCAGGAATTCCGGGTTCGACGCCACCACGACATCGGCGTCGGGCCGCAATGCCGCGATACGCTCCTCGATCCGCTGCGCTGTTCCCACCGGCACGGTCGATTTCGTGACCAGGATCGTGAAATCCCTCGGCTGCCTTCGTCACCGCATCGGTGACCGCCATCACGCCGGTCAGGTCCGGGTTGCCGGTCTTGGGCTCCGGCGGCGTGCCCACGGCGATGAACACGAACTCGGCTTCCGGCACGACCGCCGCGGTATCGGTCGCGAAGTCGAGGCGTCCGGCCTTCCGCTCGCGGTCCACGATTTCCTTCAGGCCGGGCTCGAAGATCGGTATGCCGCCGGCCTCCAGCTCCGCGATCTTCTTCTCGTTGGCGTCGACGCAGGTCACCCTGTGGCCGAGCGCGGCGAAGCATGCTCCGCAGACAAGGCCGACATAGCCGGTGCCGACGACGACGACGCGATGTGACATGAACTTGCGGTCCTGGAGTGGCGGGAACGGGCCTGTCCCACGGTCGCGGAAAGCCCGCGCGAGCTACCAGACCTGACGCTCGGATGCAATCTTCCGCCGCCAATGCGACAGAAGCCCTTACGCAATCGGGGTATCCCGTATACAAGGGCGTCATCCACTTGATGCCGGTGCCGATCCGGCTCACGCCCGTCGGGGGAACAACAGGGAGACCCGGAATGAAAAGCGATATTGAAATCGCGCGCGAAGCGAAGATGCAGCCGATCGCCGAGGTGGCGGCCAAGGTAGGCGTACCGGAGGATTCGGTACTTCAGTACGGCCCCTGGAAAGCCAAGGTGTCGCTGGATCACATCTCGAAGCTCGCCGACAAGCCCGACGGCAAGCTGATCCTCGTCACCGCCATCACCCCGACGCCGGCCGGCGAGGGCAAGACGACCACCACCGTCGGCCTCGGCGACGGCCTCAACCGCATCGGCAAGAAGGCCGATGATCTGCCTGCGCGAGCCCTCGCTCGGCCCCTGCTTCGGCATGAAGGGCGGCGCCGCCGGCGGCGGCTATGCCCAGGTCGTGCCGATGGAGGACATCAACCTCCACTTCACCGGCGACTTCCACGCCATCACGCGCGGCCCACAACCTGCTCTCGGCGCTGATCGACAACCACATCTACTGGGGCAACGCGCTCGGCATCGACATCCGCCGCGTCGACCTGGCGGCGCGTCATCGACATGAACGACCGCGCGCTGCGCGCAGATCGTCAGCTCGCTGGGCGGCGTCGCCAACGGCTTCCCGCGCGAGGCCGGCTTCGACATCACCGTCGCCTCCGAGGTCATGGCGATCTTCTGCCTGGCCAGCGACCTCGACGACCTCGAGCGCCGCCTCGGCAACATCGTCGTCGGCTACACGCGCGACCGGAAGCCGGTCACGCGCCAGCGACATCAAGGCCGACGGCGCGATGGCGGTGCTGCTCAAGGACGCGCTGATGCCGAACCTCGTGCAGACGCTCGAGAACAACCCGGCCTTCGTCCACGGCGGCCCGTTCGCCAACATCGCCCACGGCTGCAACTCGGTGCTGGCGACCCGGACCGCGCTGAAGCTCGCCGACTACGTCGTCACCGAGGCCGGCTTCGGCGCCGACCTCGGCGCCGAGAAGTTCTTCGACATCAAGTGCCGCAAGGCCGGGCTCAAGCCCGGCGGCGGCCGTCATCGTCGCGACGGTCCGCGCGCTCAAGATGCACGGCGGCGTCGGCCAAGGACGATCTCGGCAAGGAGAACGTCGAGGCGGTGAAGAAGGGCTTCGCCAACCTCGGCCGGCACATCCACAACGTCGGCCAAGTTCGGCGTGCCGGCCGTCGTCGCCGTCAACACGTTCACCTCCGACACCGACGCCGAGATTCGAGGTGGTCACGCGCGTGCTGCGAGGAAGCCGGCGTCGAGGCGATCATGTGCACGCATTGGGCCGAGGGCGGCAAGGGCACCGAGGCACTGGCGCAGGAAGGTCGTGGAGATCGCCGAACTCGGGCCAGGTCGAAGTTCAAGCCGCTCTACCGCGACGACATGCAGCTCTGGGAGAAGGTCGGGACGATCGCGACCGCGATCTACGGCGCCGAGCGACATCACCGCCGACAAGGCGGTGCGCGACCAGTTCAAGCAGCTGCGAGGACATGGGCTTACGGCAAGTTCCCGATCTGCATGGCCAAGACCCAGTACTCCTTCTCGACCGACCCAGCCTCAAGGGCGCGCCGTCCGGCCACATCGTGCCGATCCGCGAGGTGCGGCTATCGGCCGGCGCCGAGTTCATCGTCGTCGTCACCGGCGAGATCATGACCATGCCCGGCCTGCCCCGCGTTCCGGCGGCCAACTCGATCCGCCTGGAGCAATGGCCAGGTCGTCGGGCTGTTCTGAGCCATTTCTGCCCGGGTTGACTCCGGCCGCCCTTCGCCATCGAGTCTGACGGCGAGGGGCGGCCCGACCGGCCGGGGTAAGAGATCGAAGATCCTCATTGTCTACCGGCACTACTGGCCGGACACGCGGCCGCTCGGATCGATGCTGCGTACGCTGGCCCAGCACCTCGCCGCGCGCGGCCACAAGGTGACGGTGCTCACCGGGTATCCTCCCGACGCCGGCCGCGACCTGCCGGCGCGCGGATTTGTCGGCGGAGTTCGCGTCATCCGCGTGCGCAGCCCGCACAATTCGGGGGGAATGGCCCGCCGCGCTGCGAGCGGCACCGTCTTCCTGGCCCAGGCCTTCGCCTACGCCGCCCGGCACCGCTTCGATCTGGTCTGGGCCAATTCACTGCCCCCGGTGGTCAACGGACTCGTCGGACTGCTCTGTGCCCGCGGGTCGGGCGCCCGCTTCCTCTATCACGTCCATTCGGTCCACCCGGAGGCCGCCGTCGCGATTGGCGCGCTGCGCGCGGGCATGTTCAGCCGGATGCTCGCGGCCATCAATTCCTTCACCTGCCGCGCCGCCGACGCCGTCGTCGTTCTGTCCGACGACATGGTCCGCACGATCGCCGACCGCGGCGGCAACGGCGCGGTGGCATTTCACGTCCTGAACAATTTCGTCCTCGCCGGCCTGGGCGACGACAGGCCACCGCCGGAGCGGGCGGGAGAGGCGTTTCGCCTTGTCTACTGGGGAAATCTCGGCAGGACCCAGGACCTGCGCCGCCTTGTCGAGGCCATGGCCCTGATCTCGCCGGACGAGGGAATCGAACTCGAGCTGATCGGCACGGGCGCCGCCGAGGCTCGGCTGCGTCGCCTTGTCGGCAAGCGCAACCTGCGCCACGTGCGGTTCACCGCCGCCGAGCCGTCGCAAGAGAGCTTCCGCCTCGTCCGCTCCTGCAACGTCGGCGTGATTCCGCTCGCGCCGAACATCCACCGGGTCGGCTTCCCGTCCAAGCTGATGACCTATCTCGCCGCGGGGCTCCCGGTGCTCGCCATCGTCGAGCGCGACAGCGCGCTTGCCTCCTACATCGAAAAGGCCGAGGCCGGCCTGGTTGTCGACGGCGAACCCGAGGCGATCGCAGCCGCGATCCGCACCGCGCGCGACACCCTGTCCTTTCGGCCCATGGCGCGCATGCGCTTCATGCGCATGGCCGACCGCGACTTCGGCCGCGCCGCCGCCTGCGCCCGATGGGCGGAACTTGTGGAATCCCTCGGCGCCGAGTGACGCCGCATTGACTCCCGCTTCCCCGCGCGCATAGCATCCACCCCATCGCACAGGTGTTCCGCTGGACAATTCGTTCATCGGACAAGAGGGAACGCGGTAGGGGATTTTCCCGAAACCGCGGCTGCCCCCGCAACTGTAAGCGGCGAGCCAACTCCAGGAAGCCACTGAACGGGTCCCACCGGGCCTGTTCGGGAAGGCGGAGCAACGGTGACGACCCGCGAGCCAGGAGACCTGCCTGTGTCGAGTCACCCATCCCGTGTGCGGGGCGCGCACTGGAGCGGATAACCGCAGTGGTGACAGCAATCTTCCCCGTTCGGGAAGGGCTGGCATCGCGGGCGGAAGTTTCAAATCATCTCACGCCACCGGTTTCAGGCCTGCTCGTGCGGGGATCGTCACAGATCGCCACGGGGGCTGAATCATGTATCGACTTCCCATGCGCGCGCTCGCTGCGTCGACCGCGCTCTGCACCCTCACCTTTCTTTCCGCACCCGTTTCCGCACAGGACGCCGTGGTGCTGCCGGAACTGCTGATCTCGGCCAGCCAGGTCCCCATCACCGCCCGCGAGGCCGGAAGCGCGGTGACGGTCATCACCGGCCAGGAACTCGAGGATCAGGAACTGACGACGGCCGTCGATGCGCTGCGCTCTCAACCCGGTGTGTCGGTGAGCGCGGCCGGCGGCATTCGCGGCGGTCAGACCCAGGTTCGCATTCGCGGCGCGGAAGCCAACCACACCCTCGTCCTCATCGACGGCGTGGTCGCCAACCGGGCCGGTACCGGCGAATTCGATTTCGCCAGCCTGCTCGCCGTCGACATCGAGCGCATCGAGATCATCCGTGGTCCGCAGAGCGGCATCTTCGGGTCCAACGCGCATGCCGGCGTCGTCAATATCGTGACCAAGTCCGGGCGCGGCATCGAAGGGGTCGAGCTCGACGCCAGGGCCGAGGGCGGCACTCAGTCATCCGGCCTGTTCAGCCTGGGGCTCCGCGGCTCGAATGGTCCGGTCTGGGGCGCGGCCACCTTCGCGGCCTCCGGCTCGGAAGGCTTCAACGTATCGCGCTTCGGATCGGAGCGCGACGGCTACGACAACCTGACCGGCGTGGTGCGCGGGGGTGTCGACTTCACCGAATGGCTGCGCATGGACGGCATGCTGCGCTTCGTCAGCCGGAGCGCTCAGGGCGACCCCGCCGACGATACCGCGACGTTCGGCCCTGCCCCGACTTCGCGTTCATACCCGGCCCGTTCTACGGAATGATCGTCGACGGCGATCAGGAAACGGACACGCAGGAGATCATCGGCCGCATGTCGCTGGAGGCCGACCTCCTGGACGGCGCCTGGACGCACAAGCTGACCGGAACCTTCAACGATTTCGGATTCGACTTCTTCGAGGAGGGTGCCGCCAGCGGCGGCTCCGAGGAGCAGAGCCGGCTGCTCTCCTACCAGACGACCTATCGCTTCGACACGCCGGCCTTCTACAACTCCCGTCACACCGTCGTCGGCCTCGTGGAGCATCGCGAGGATACGTACCGGAACAAGGTGCCGCTCGACTTCTTCGGTGCCCCTCCCGTCGACTTCCAGCTCGCCGAACGCAAACGCGACACGACCTCCGTCGCCGGCGAGTACCGCGCGGACTTCGCCGAGACCGTTTCGCTGTCCGCGGCTGTCCGCCACGACAGCAACAGCGGCTTCGAGGACGCCACGACCTGGCGGCTCACCGGCGCGTATTCGATCCCCGGCACGGGCACCCGCCTGCATTCGAGCGTCGGCACCGGCGTCACCAATCCGACATTCGTGGAGCAGTTCGGCATCTTCTCGAACTTCATCCCCAACCCCGATCTGGTCCCCGAGGAGTCGCTCGGCTGGGACATCGGGGTCGAGCAGACGCTGCTGGACGGGGCGCTCGTGGTCGACGTGACCTATTTCGAGGCGGACCTCGAGAACGAGATCGTCTCGATCTTCCTGCCGCCGAACTTCGACCAGACACCGATCAACCTCGACGGCAAGAGCAAGCGCCGCGGCGTGGAGATTTCCGGCACCTGGACGCCCGTCGAGTGGCTGTCCCTGTCCGGCGCATATACCTACATCGACAGCAAGGACCCAGACGGACGTGCCGAAATCCGCCGGCCCCGACACGCCGCCCGTCTCGACGGAACGGTACGTTTCGACGAGGGCAGGGGACGCCTGACGACAAGCGTCGTCTACAACGGCGAGACACCGGACGACTGGTTCACGGTCCCCACCACCCGCGTCATGCTGGACGACTACTTTCTCGTGGACGCCGTCCTTGCCTATCAGCTCACCCCCGAGATGGAGGTCTACGGTCGCGTCGAGAACCTGTTCGACGAGAGCTACGAGAACGTCTTCTCGTTCCAGTCTCCCGGCTTCGCCGCCTATGCCGGACTGAAGGTCAAGCTCGGGGCGCCGCCAGCCTCGTCTGGTCTCTGAGCCAGCCGGCGTAGGTCGCGTTCACCCCCTCGGTCGCCAGCGTGATGATCGCCGGCGTGTCGTAAGGGTGGAGCTCTTCCAGCGCGCGCCGGGCATCCTCCGCGATCCCGGCGCGCGTCTTCACGATCATCACGACCTCCTCGTCGCGATCCAGCCGGCCTTCCCACTCGTATATCGAGACCATCGACGGCAGGATGTTGACGCATCCCGCCAGCCTTCTCTGCACGAGGATACGCCCGCAGGATTCCGCCTCGGCCAGCGTCCCGAAGGTCGAATAGATGAGGATGATCGGCTCTTCCTGCTCGGTCATCGTCGTGCTCCCGTTGGTTTTCCCTCGCCGCCCGCTATAGTGCCGCCGACGCAGCCGCCATTGAAACGCCGATGAACGCCCCCGCCAATCGAAACGACTTCCGGCACATCGCCTTCGTCGCGAGCCCCATCGCCGAGGCCGAGAAGGCCCGCGACAAGCTCGAGGACGCATACGGCCGGATCGCGCCCGAGGACGCCAACGTCATCGTCGCGCTTGGCGGCGATGGACTGATGCTGCAGGTCCTGCACGAGTTCATGAACACCGGAAAGCCGATCTACGGCATGAACCGCGGTTCGGTCGGCTTCCTGATGAACGAGTACGAGGAGAACGACCTCAAGGAGCGCCTCGCCGCCGCCGAGCCGACGGTGATCCGCCCGCTCTCCATGGTCGCCAGGGACAGCGATGGCAATGAGCATAACGCGCTCGCCATCAACGAGGTCTCGCTGCTGCGCCAGTCCTATCAGGCGGCAAAGCTGCGTATTCTCATCGACGGCAAGGTCCGCCTGCCGGAACTGATCTGCGACGGCCTGCTCGTGGCGACGCCCGCCGGCTCCACGGCCTACAACCTGTCCGCCCACGGCCCGATCATCCCCATCAACTCTCCCCTCCTGGCGCTGACCCCGATCAGCCCGTTCCGGCCCCGGCGCTGGCGCGGCGCCCTGCTGCCCAACGAGGCGCGCATCGACATCGAGGTGCTGGAGCCGGAGAAACGTCCCGTCTCGGCGGTGGCCGATCACATCGAGACGCGCAGCGTGGTGTCGGTCCATGTCGAGGAGGCGCGGGGTGCCGAGGCGCTGATGCTGTTCGACCCCGGCCACAATCTCGACGAGCGCATCCTCGCCGAGCAGTTCGGTTACTGAACCGCTACCCGTTAACGATACTGATTCAGCCTATGTTAAGCCTGCCCCCCTACGGTCGCCCGCAGTTGTTTCGCGTATCGTTTCCAGTGAGCGTCGTAGCCCAGTGTCCATCGCCCAGCCAGTTCCCACCCCGGAGTCCCGCGCCGGACATTCCTGCCGGCCGATATCGCCCTGAAGACCACCAGGACCCTGGTCGCGCTGACAACCGAGTTCGAGCAGTGGATTTCGGAGGAGATCGAGTATCTGGCCCGCGCCCAGGCCCGCTTCGCGGCGACCCGGCCGAGCGACAGCTCCCTGGGGGCCTTCCGCCAGTCCGTGCGCCGCACGGTCCGCGAGGCGCGCACGCTCGGCTATCCGCTCGTCGCCGAGATCGCCGACAGCCTGGCGAAGATCCTCGAGGCGTCCAAGCCCAACGACCTTCCCGGCGATATCGTGGATGCCCATCTCCAGACGATGGCGATCGTCGCCAGCGACCGCGCGCTCAGCCCCGAGCGTGCGAAAAAGGTGGTGAACAGCCTCGCCACGGCCGCCGCCGACTACGTGGCGGGAAACCGTCCCGACTGAACCCCGAACCATTCAGGCGGCGCAGATGTAGCCGCCCGTCTCCGCGCGCGCCTCGTCACGGGCGGCCTCGGCGGCCAGCCGGCCGATGAGTGCGTGGAACTCGTCCGTCGCTCCTCCCGTCAGCGCGCTGTAGCGCTCCAGGATACGGTCGATCATCCCGCTGCCTGCATGCGCGCTCGTTACCTCATCATGTTCCGGGTCGAGCTCGCGCAACGTATCGGCCATCGCCCGGAACGCCGGCACCACGACCTCCGGGAGGCCGGCCCGGCGACAGACGGCCGTCACCCCCGTCCCTCGACGGTCGTAGAGCAGCGAGATGACGCGGTGGGTGGGCATCTCCGCCAGTACCGACAGCGATACGTCGAGGAAGCGCGGATTGCCGAGACACACGGCCCGGATGATCAGCATGGGGGTCAGTCGCCCATCCACGGCCAGTTGTTCGACCAGCGCCCTGAGCCGGCCGATGTCGCTGGTCAGAGTCAGGTCCACGACGGCCCGGTCGCGCGCGTCGCGCAACACACGCTCGGCGCGCTCCTCGCCCAGCCACTCGCGACCCGTCACCAGGTCGCGAAGGGCCTCCGACAACCCTTCTATGAGCGCCTGGCGCAAGGTGATCGGCAGGTCGATGCGCTCAAGCAGCGCCGCTCGGATCGACGCATCCTTGCGATGACGGTCGACCGCCTCTGGAAACTCGTCATCGTCAGCGTGGCGCCGGCTCAGCCTCCCGTTGATCCGAAACGCTCGGTCTTGACACGATGCGGCTCGTGACCGAGCTTCACGAGCGCCATGGCGGCGGCTTCGACGAACGGCGTCGAGCCACAGACGTAGATGCGCGGACGATCGGCCGGGCTCGGGCCGATCTCGGCGAGCATCTCTTCGTCGAGGCGGCGCGCATAACCCGTCCAGGCGGGGGGCTGCGAGACGCGTCAGGGTGTGCACCACGCGGAGGCCGTCACCGCTCAGCCGCTCGAGCTCGTCTCGGTAGATCACGTCCTCCCAGCTGCGTGACGAGAAGAGGAGCCTCGTCTCCGTCGTGCCGGCGGCAGCCGCCCGAGCGCGGATCATCGCCATCAGCGGCACGACCCCCGAGCCTCCGCCGACGAGCAGCAGCGGGCCGTCTGCGACGGCTCCCAGACGAAGTACCCGCCGATCGGGCCGCGGAGCTCGATCTTGTCGCCCGGCCGGAGCTCGTCCGTCAGGTAGGGCGAGACCTCGCCGTCCTCGAGCCGCTCGACCGTGAGCTCGATCCGCGTCCCGTCCGGGGCCGACGCGATCGAGTAGCTGCGCTGGGCCTGGTAGCCGTCCTCGGCGGTGAGGCGGACGTCGACGTGCTGCCCGGCGCGGTGTCCCGCCCAGCCGGCGACGTCGAAGGCGATCGTCTTGACGCGCGGCGTCTCCACGACGACGTCGACCACGTCTGCGACCTGCCAGTTCAGTCGCCCCAGTAGCGTTGTTCCTGCCATGGATCCCCGTAGTTGTGGTAGCCGTTCACTTCCCAGAAACCGGGCTCGTCCGCGGCGAGCAGGCGCAGCCCGCGCACCCACTTGGCGCTCTTCCAGAAGTAGAGGTGCGGCACCAGCAGACGCGCCGGGCCGCCGTGCTCCGGCTCGAGCGGCTCGCCGTCGTAGCCGAATGCCAGCCAGGCTTTGCCGCCGGTGACGTCCTCGAGCGGCAGGTTGGTCGTGTAGCCGCCGTCGGAGAACTGGACGACGAACTCAGCCGACGTCTCGAGTCCGTCGAGCAGCGTGTCGACGGAGACGCCTTGCCAGACGGTGTCCAGCTTGGACCACTTCGTCACGCAGTGGATGTCGACGGTGACTTCTTCACTTGGAAGGGCGCGGAGCTCCTCCCAGGTCCAGCTGCGCGGCTCGTCGACCTCGCCGCCGATCGAGAAGTCCCAGTGCTCGACCGACGTGTGCGGCGTGGGGCCGGCAGAGAGGACGGGGAAGTCTCTGGTCACGTACTGGCCGGGCGGCACGCGGTCGCCCGGCGCGTCTGCGCGTCGCCCGCGGAAGCCTCTCGAGATGATCGGCGGCATTTTCGCCTCCTTCGTGGTTGGCAGGTCGGCGCTAGACGGTCGCAAGCGGTCGACTGGTCTCGGGTAGAGCCGTGCGGAGCTGCCTGCGAGAGCTGATGCCGAGCTTGGCGAACACCTTGCGCAGGTGCCACTCGATCGTGCGAGCGCTGAGGAACAGTTGCGCGCCGATCTCCGGGTTCGAGAGGCCGTCCCGGGCGAGCCGGGCGATCTGCTCCTCTTGTGGGGTGAGCTGATCGCGGGTCTCGTCACTGCGCTTACGGACGCTCTCGCCGGTGGCGCTCAACTCCCCGCGCGCGCTCTCGGCGAACGCCTCCATCCCGATCGCCACAAACGCCTCGTGTGCCGTTCGCAGCTGAGCGCGCGCGTCCCCGCGGCGACCCTCGCGGCGCAGCCACTCCCCGTACAGGAGATACGCACGCGCGAGGTGGGGTCGAAGTCGCGTGCGCCCCAGGCGGTCGATGGCCTCGCGGTACAAACGCTCCGCGTCCTCGCCCTCGCTCAGCAACGCGCGTGAGCTGGCGTAGATACCAAGCGGCCAGTCGGAGCCGCTCGCCTCCGTCTGCTCGCCGAGGCGCGCGAGCGCGTCCCTTGCCTGTTCCGCGTTTCCAGTCCTGGAGGCGGCCTCGATCAACTCACTCAGCGCCCACGTGGCGATGAAGATCTGCGGTGTGCTCTCGGTCGCCTCGACGGCCGCCGCAAGCGCCTCCTCGTAGCGACCCAGGCCGTTCCTGAGACGGAGTTCGCCCAATGTGCGTACTGGACGGCGGTCCCCTGGCCGCCGGCGGTGGCTCCCTTGATGACGGCCTCGATGAGCTCCGAGGCCTCGGCCTCCCGGCCGCGAAGTCCCACGAGGGAGATCGCGGCGTACGGGCCGATGCGGCTCCCCGTTGCCTCCTTGACGGCCTCGACCTCCGCCACCAGCAGGGCGGTGAGCTCGAAGTCGCCGCCCCACGCAGCGGCCTGACCGCACACGTTGTCCGCCACGGCGAGGACCTCGAGCGCGCCGGAGTCGCGCGCGATCTGAACCGCGCGCCTGGGGATCTCGAGAGCCGCTGTCATAGTCCCACAGCCAGATCGCCGCCCGCGCCGCTAGCCAACCCCACCGAAGCACCTCCTCGACAGAGACCTCGCTCGTTGCGAACGCAGCGATCGCGCGCCGCAGGGTTGGCCCCGCGGCGCGCGTTCCCTCGGTGAAGAGCAGCGCGAGGCCGTCGAGCAGCAGGTCGCACGGAAGCACACGACCCACCGGCTCGGGGGCGGTCGCCGCGGCGCACGAGACATCGAGCAGGCCGCCGCCGGCGCTGGCGAGGTGCCCTGCGAACAGCGCCGCGCCCCATGCGTCGAGATAGGTGTTGCGGCACAGTCGTGCATCGAGCGGCGCGAGCTTTCTCGCAGCCTGGAGCAGCAACTGCGGGGCATCGGGGCCGCGGGTTTGCGCGAACACAATCTCGGCCCGGAGCAGATCGATGCGAGCTCGCCCGAGATCGTCGAGCGGCCCGGCATGCGCGATGTCCAGGAGCTCGCGAGCCCGGTCGAATGCCCCCGACCCCAGGCTGGCCTGGGCGGCGGCAAGCGCCCTCTCAGCCCGCCGCGCGGGATCGTCGGTCAGTGCGACCGCACGGTGCAGGAACGCGGCCGCGGCAGCCATGCCGCCGCGTGTCTGCGCCCGGACGGCGGAGCGTTCGAGCTCCAAGGCAACCTGCTCATCAGGCGCCGCCGTCGCGGAGGCCCGATGCCAGGCGCGGCGGTCGGGGTCCGTCTCGGGGTCGGTGGCGTCGGCGAGGGCGCGATGGACGCGGTGACGGTCGCCAGGAGAAGCCAGGCTGTACGCGGTGGATCGGACCAGTGGGTGTGCAAACTCGACGCGCCCACCGACGTGAAGCAACCCGGCGTCCACTGCGGGATCAGCTGCGGCGATCTCGATACCGAGGGCTCTTGCGGCGCGCCCGAGCAGCATGGGATCGCCCAGCGGCTCCGCAGCGGCGGCAACGACGAGCAACTGGGTGTCGGCCGGGAGTTGGGCGAGACGTCGTGCGTAACTCTGTTCGACCTTGCCCGCAACCGGGTGGCCGCCTGGCAACCCGAACCCGCCGGCGAGATCGGCGGCCGTCCAAGTGCGCGGGAGCTCGAGCAGCGCAAGCGGATTTCCGTGGCACTCCGCGATGATCTGGTCGCGGACGGCGGCATCCAGCGGGCCGCTCACGTGAGTCAGGAGCAGCGTGCGTGAATCGGCGTCGCCAAGCCCCTCGATCGACAACTCTGGTAGCCCGGCGAGGACATTGTCGCCGATGCCCGTACGTGCCGCGCACACGAGTGCGACCTGCTCAGCGAAAAGGCGACGGGCGACGAAGCCGATGATCTGCGCGGAAGCATGGTCGAGCCACTGTGCGTCGTCGACGATGCAGATGAGCGGTTGCTCCTCAGCGATTTCGGCGAACAGCGTCAGCGTGGCCAGGCCGACGAGGAACCGCTCGGGCGCAGGCCCGACGCTCAGCCCGAACACGGCCTCAAGCGCCTCACGCTGGGGCACTGGCAGCCGGTCGAGACGATCCAGCATGCGCGCGCAGATCTGATGGAGGCCGCTGTACGCCAGCTCCATCTCCGATTCGACCCCGACCGCTCTGGCGACGCGGCAGTCGGTGACACGGCTGGAGAGATGGCCCACCAGTGCGCTCTTGCCGACCCCGGCTTCCCCTCGCAGCACGATCACCCGGCTCGTGCCGCTACGCACGTCGGCGATCAGCCGGTCGAGCACCTCACACTCATGGCGACGATCGACCATCATGGCTGCCCCGTTTTCCGCTTCAGCGGGCAAACCGCACCTCCGGAATTGGCCGCGCGAACGTACCAGCGGAATCGCTGTACCCGACCCCGCCTCACCGGCGGCCTCCCATCGCTGTGCTCAATCCTAAGTCGAACCCGGCCATCCTCGAAGGGTTGGCCGCGTCACGCCGAGCGATACGACACCCAGTGAGGGCGACCACGTCCTCCGCTCAGCTGGGGCTGAGGACGGCGCGCAGCTGCTTGCGGGAAGTAATGCCGAGCTTTGGATACACCCTCCGGAGATGCCACTCGACAGTGCGCGGGCTGAGGAAGAGCTTGGCACCGATCTCCGGATTCGTCAGCCCTTCTGATGCGAGTTGCGCGATCTGCGACTCCTGCGCGGTCAGATCCCCCCGCGTGTCGTCGGTGCGCTTGCGGGCCGTCTCACCAGTCGCGGACAACTCACGTCGTGCGCGCTCAGCGAACCCAGGAATACCCATCTCGCCGAACATCTGGTACGCCGTGCGCAGTTGCTCGCGGGCGTCGAGCCGACGGCCTTCGCGTCTCAGCCATTCGCCGTACAGGAGGTAGGCCCGTGCGAGATCAGGACGCGTCCCCGCACGGCCGAGGCGCTCGATTGCCTCGCTGTAGTAGGGCTCGGCGACGGCTGGATCGCCGCTCAGGAGTGCGGCTGAACGCGCCTCCAGGCCGAGCGCCCACTCGGTCGATGCGAGCCGAGTCCTGTCGGCGAGCTGCTCGAAGGCAACGCCCGCCCGTTCCTGTTGACCGCAGCGCACGGCAGCCTCGACGAGCTCGACGAGGGCCCAGGTGTACGTGCCGGTCGGGTTGCGATCGCACGAGCGCTGAGCTGCTTCGAGGGCAGGTTCGTATCGTCCCGCCGCGTTGTGGACGAGGGCGCGTGCGTGGTCGAAGAAGTACGAACCGCCGAGCGGGTCCATGTGCTCGTACAGGTCGATGCGTCTCAGCGCATCCGCCTCGCCGAGCTGGAAGGCATCGAACAAGGCCGAATCCCAATCGGGGCTCTCCCGGGTCGCGTCGGCGACGGCCTCGGCTTCCGCGAAGGCGATCGCGGCTGCAGAAAAATCGCCCATCGCGACCTTGGCGTTCGCCCAGGCTGTCAATACCCTGGGCAGCAGCGACAGGGCGCCTGCGTCGCGGGCGAGCTCGAACACCGCGTCGCATCAGCGCCTCCCAAGTGTCGACGTCCCAGATCGACCGCGCGATCCCTTCGCTGAAGGAGAGCAAAGGAAGGTCCGACTCCTCGAGCTCGGCTTCACGCGGAGCGCGAAAACCGCCTCGCGAAGCAGATCCGTTCCTGCCGGGTAGCCCTGTTCCAGCATCTGCGTCCATCCCCGGGCAGGATTTAGCTCGACGATCTCGCCGGATTGGGCGAGCGGGCGAGCGGTTCAACGAGTCCGAGGAGAGCGCTGTGAGGACATCGGGGTTAAAAAACGTGGAAAGCCCAGCGCAGCGCACCTAGGTGAGCCACGTTCGCGAGCCCGGAACGAGGTGGCGAGCCGTCGCTCCGCGCCGACGAGCCTGAGGATCGCGTCTCCCGTCGTCGGCGGCCGAGGGACAAGGCGACCTGGCGCGGCGAGGCTTTCGGTACGTGCGGCCCTGGACTCGTCGAGGCGCACGCCTTGTCGAGGGCGCGGAGAAGGTTCTCGACGGCTTCGTAGGCGCCCGCCTCGTACATCACCTCCGCCGCGGCGAGAGTGCGTTCAGTTCGCTTCCCCGCGTCGGGCGTGAGCATCGCCGCACGCTCGAGGAATGCCCCTGCTGCTGCAAGACCGCCACGCGCCTTCGCGCGCGCGGCTGTCCGCTCGAGCTCGGTCGCCACTTCCTCGTCGGGAGCGTGGCGTTGCCTGCGCGCGATGCCACGCCCTCCGATCCGCGTCCAGCTTCGGGTCGGTTGCATCGGCAATCGCACCGTGAGCAACCCTACGCTCGCCCGGGGTCGCCGCTCCGTAAACGGCCGAGCGAACGAGCGGGTGGCGAAACGAGCACCGCTCGCGGATCTCGAAGAGGCCGGCCACCTCGGCAGGATCGGCCGACTCGATGCTGAGACCCAGCTCCGCTGAAGGCGTTGACGAGCAGGAGCGGATCGCCGAGCGGCTCGGCAGCAGCGAGGAGGAGCAACCGCCGCGCGTCGGCGGGGAGCTGCTCCACCTGGCGTCTGAAGCTGTCTTCGATCCTCGCGGAAAGCGAATCGTGCGACTGACGAACGACCCCCGTCGCCCCCTCGGCAGACGTCATCGCCCGGGGGAGCTCGATCAGCGCGAGCGGATTTCCGTGCGTCTCGGCGAGGAAGCGTTCACGGACGGTGCCATCGATCTGCCCGATGAGGACCGATTCGAGCAGGGTTCGCGAGTCGGCCGTGCTCAGCCCACCGAGCTGCAGCTCCGGGATGCCGTCGAACTCCTCGACGATCTCCCGGCTTGCGAAGAAGAACCCAACGGAATCGGCGCCGAGACGCCGTGCGACGAACGCCAGCGCTCGCGTCGTCTCGGGATCGAGCCAATGTGCATCGTCGACGACGCACAGAAGGGGATGCGCCGCGGCGACCTCGGACATGAGGCCGAGAGTCGCGAGTCCGACCATGTACCGGTCCGGAGCCTTGCCGGAAGCGAGGCCGAACGCAACGCGCAGCGCATCGGACTGCGGTTGCGGCAATGCACTGACCGCGTCCGCCATCGACCTGCACAGCCGCTGGAGTCCCGCGTACGGAAGGTCGACCTCACCCTCGACGCCATCAGCGCGGACGACCTGGAACCCCGACGCCGAAGCGATCAGCTGCTCCAGCAGCGCGGACTTGCCCACACCTGGCTCGCCTCGTACCACGAGCGCCGCGCTCCCACCGGCCCCTACAGCCGCGAGCACCTCGCCTAGCCTCTCGAGCTCGGCATCTCTGCCCACGAGTAAGCGCACACCAGAGCTGATCGGCCCCGCTGCCGACCCATGTTGCCCGCTCCGCATTGTCCATGTGTCGTTCGACACGTGTCTCCGCAGCCTACGCCGCCGAGCAACGGGCCGCTGGCACCAGGCAATCGCCGTTACCCGAAGGTGAACGCGTACGCCCCGGCCCCTGGTTCGCGGAAGGTGATCTCCAGCGTTCGCTCGCGAACCGTGTCGTGCTGGCGAACGAGCTGGTACATCCGGCCTTCCCCGAGAACGCCGTTTCCGGCCTGGTCGACGTCGACGCCGTGAGCTGCGCCCGGAGGTTCGCCGTCGAGGAGCACACGGAAGGGAATCGCCTCGTGGGCTTCGGGAGAGAGCACGAGATGCGCGTCGCGGGCGTCGAACCGGAAGGCGATGCTCCCGCCAGCCCGCCCGAGCACGACCTGCTCGCGCCCGATCGTCCACTCGCCGGCGAGGGCCCACTCGCCGGCACGCAGCCGATCGGGCGACTCGTAGACGTGGGGTTCGTCGTGTGCGTGGCCGTTTGCCGACGCGAACCCGCTGCCGCGGCCATAACCGAGATACGTCTCCGGCGTCCGCAGGTGCTCCCAGTCTGCCTCCGCCTCCACGCCGACGCCTGCAACGGAGACGAGCTCGCGCTCGACTCCGAGCAGCTCCTGGATACGCGCTCGGATTCCTCGTAGCGCCCCTCGCCGAAGTGACGGTGGCGGATGACGGCGTCCGAGTCGACGAAATAGAGCGCCGGCCAGTAGTGGTTGTCGAAGGCCGTCCAGATCGAGTAGTCGTTGTCGACGGCGACCTGGTAGGCGATCTCGCGCTCCTCGATCGCCTTCCGCACGCCTTCGATCTGGTGCTCGAAGGCGAACTCCGGCGTGTGGACGCCGACAACGATCAACCCGTCATCTCGGTAGGCCTGCGACCACGCCCGCACGTACGGCTCCTGGCGCAGCCAGTTGATGCACGTCCACGTCCAGAAGTTCACGACGACGACATGCCCGCGCAAGTCGCCGGGACCGAGCGGCTCTGAGTTGAGCCACTCGATCGCCCCGCCGAGCGGGGGCATCTGCAGACGGTCGAAGACGTTCATCTACCGAACCGACCGGAACCCCGCGCGGACCTCGGACGCGAAGAGCTGCGGCTGCTCCCAGGCGGCGAAGTGGCCGCCCTTGTCGAGCTTGTTGTAGTAGATGAGGTTCGGGTACGCCCGCTCCGTCCAACTCCGCGGCGCTTGATATTGCTCGCCGGGGAAGACGCTCACGGCCACCGGGATCGAGACGCCCTTGGCGTTGAAAAAGCCGCCCTTGTACTCCCAATAGAGACGAGAGGCGGAGACGCCCGTATTCGTCAGCCAGTAGAGCGTGATGTTGTCGAGGATCTCGTCACGCGTCAGTTCGCCCGTGGCGCTCGTGGTCCGGTTCAGAGCCGAGGCGACCGCCGCGGCCGGCTGGCCGTCGGCATCGTTGTGGTCGAGAAGCCAGGCGGCCAGACCGACGGGCGAATCCGCGATGCCGTACAGGGTTTGCGGGCGCGACCGCCATCAACCTGGCGTAGTCGACTTGCTTGAACGTCCTGTCCAGCTGCTCATAGGCGCGTCGCTCCTCGGCTGAGAGACCGGACGGCGGCGGGTCGCCGGCCAGGAGGGCCTTGTCGACGTCAGCCGGAACGGTGGCAGGCATGTTGGTGTGGATGGCGAGCAATCCCGCAGGTGCCTGCAGGCCCATCTGGTCGACGACGAACGCACCCCAGTCGCCGCCCTGGGCGACGTAGCGGGTGTAGCCGAGGCGCTTCATCAGCTCCGCCCAGGCTCGGCCCATGCGCTCGGGGCCCCAGCCGGTGCTCGTCGGCTTGCCGGAGAACCCGTAGCCCGGCATCGACGGGATCACCACATGGAACGCATCCGATGCGCTCGCGCCGTGGGCCGTCGGATTGGTGAGCGGATCGATGATCTTCAGCTGCTCGATGATCGAGCCGGGCCACCCGTGCGTGACGATGAGCGGCAGCGCGTCCTCATGCTTCGAGCGGACGTGAATGAAATGGATGTCGAGCCCATCGATCTCGGTGATGAACTGCGGCAGGGCGTTCAGCTTCGCCTCGCACTTGCGCCAGTCGTAGTCGGTCGCCCAATGGCGCGCGAGTTCCTGGATCGTCGCGAGCGGCACGCCCTGCGACTGATCTGCGACGGTCTCCTTCTCCGGCCACTGCGTGGCGGCGATGCGGCGGCGAAGGTCGACGATCGCCTCTTCGGGAATGTCGATATGGAAGGGCGGATCTCGGTAGCTGTCTCGACGATGCTGGTCATGACGAACTCCTGTTCCTGGTCGGGCGGGCTCGGTCAACGGACTGCCGATGCGATCCGACCCTCCTGTCTTCGCGCGAGCGGACGAGTGGTTCTGAACTGCAGCGTTAGCGCAGCGACCTCGCGGATCTCGGAGAAGAGCTCCGGCTCCTCCCAGGCGGCGAAGTGGCCGCCCCTCTCGGCCTCGTTGAAGTAGGCGAGGTTGGGGTAGACCGCCTCGACCCAGCTGCGCGGGGAGGCCCAGATCTCGCCGGGGAACGTCGTGAAGCCGACCGGCACGGTGACCGCCGGAGGAGGCTGGCCGCTCGCAAGGGCTGCGGCCAGCGCTCTTCCGTCCTCCCAGTACGACCGGGCCGCCGAGCTGCGGTGCCGGTCAGCCAGTACAGCGTGATGTTGTCGATGATGGTGTCCCGGGTGAGACTGCCTACGGGCTCCCCGTCGACGAACGCGCGGGAGATCCTGTAGTAGCTGTCCGTGTCATGGTCGAGCAGCCAGGCCGCCAGCGCGACGGGTGAATCCAGCAGGCCGTAGCCGATCGTCTGCGGCCGCGTTGCCATCTCGAGGAAGTAGCCGAAGCCGTCCTCCCTGAACTCCCGAACGCCTCGGCCGCTGCGCGCTCCTGTTCGGATTCCTTGGGCAGGTGATCGCCGATCGCGAGCACCGCCGTGAGCAGGTTCAGGTGGTAGCCCACCAAACCCTCGACCGCCTGGCGGCCCATCAGGTCCGTGACGAGGGCACCCACGTCGCCGCCCTGGGCGACGTAGCGGGTGTAGCCGAGGCGGCACATCAGCTCCGCCCACGCACGTGCGGTGCGGCCGGAGTCCCAGCCAAGCTCGGCCGGCTCGCCGGAGAAGCCGTAACCCGGCAAGGACGGCAGCACCAGGTGGAACGCGTCCTCGGCGTCTCCGCCGTGCGCGGTCGGGTCCGTCAGCGGGCCGACGGTCTCCAGCAGCTCGATGACCGAGCCGGGCCAGCCGTGCGTCATGATCAACGGCAGAGCGTCCTCGTGC
>CAWDMT010000003.1:0-207388 GCA_963803485.1 uncultured Alphaproteobacteria bacterium
GATCGGAACCGGCGCGATCTCCCTGCAGGGCGCGCTCGAGTTCGCCGCCGTCGATCTCCGGCCGCCCGAGCCCGCGCCTGAGCGCGTTGTGGTGGACGAGCAGACGCTCGATCTTGGCGCCGAGGGTTTCGGGCTGGCGCGAGGTCGCAGGACGCGGATCGAGCGGCGGCCCGGCCTTATCCTCGTAGGCCGGCCCGATGCCGCGCTTGGTCGTGCCGATCTGAGCCCGCGCCCGGCGGCTTCCTCGCGGAACGCGTCGAGCTCGCCGTGCAGGGGCAGGATCAGGGTCGCGTTGTCGGCGATGCGCAGGTTGTCGCGCGTGGGGCAACACCTGCTCCTTCAGCTTGGCGATCTCCGCCTCGAGCGCCCACGGGTCGACACGACGCCGTTGCCGATGATCACAGCTTGCCCGGCCGCACGATGCCCGACGGCAGCAGGCTGAGCTTGTACGTCGTTCCGTCGACCACCAGCGTATGGCCGGCATTGTGCCCGCCCTGGAACCGCACCACAACGTCGGCGCGCTCCGACAGCCAGTCGACCACCTTACCCTTACCTTCGTCGCCCCATTGCGAGCCGACGACGACGACATTCGCCATCTTTCACCCGTTCCTTGAACTTGCGGGATTGTCATTGCGAGGCCGCACAATGGATGCGCGGCGCGCGGACTATAGCGTCATTGTGGCGTCATAGCGACAGGACCGGGGCCTGGGTAGTGGTTGCCTTCGGATTTCTTTCGCGCAGGCGTCCCGGAGCGTCCACCACCTTCCGCACATTTCCGCGAACGCCGGAATCCAGCCACTATCTGCACGGCTGTCATGCCCGGGCTCGTCCCGGGCATCCAATACACGCTGCGGCAGCTGGCATCGCGAGTGGATTGCCGGAACGATTCCGGCAATGACGGGGCCGGGGGCGGAGGCCGGGCGCCATGAATCCACCGGGCGCCACGCCCGGCGAGGGCTGGGTCCCCGCGTGCGCGGGGACAAGCGGGGAGGGAGAGGCGGGTGTCTATCTGCACCGCTGTCATGCCCGGGCTCGTCCCGGGCATCCAATACACGCTGCGGCAGATGGCATCGCGAGTGGATTGCCGGAACGAGTTCCGGCAATGACGCCTGGGGGTGGGGCAACCCGGGGAAGCGCCCGGCAGGCCTTTACACCGCCCCCTCCGGCGGGCTACCCGGGACCCGTTCACCGTCGATCGTCGCCATGACCTCACCGCTCTCCCGCGCCGGCCACTGGTTCTACGGCCAGGCCTATCTGCTGCTGTCGCTGAACATGCTGTTCTGGGCGGGCAACACCGTTCTCGGGCGGTTCATGGCGGGGCACTTCCCGCCCGTCGCGATGGCCTGGTGCCGCTGGACGCTGGCCGCCGCGATCCTCCTGCCCTTCGCCTGGCCGCACCTCCGGCGCGACCTGCCCGAGCTGCGGCGCGGGCTGCCGATACTGGCGGCCCTCTCGCTCACCGGCATCGCCGCCTACAACACGATGGTCTACTATGGGCTGCAGTACACCAGCGCTCTCAACGGCTCGCTTCTCCAGTCCACGGCGCCGCTGCTCATAGGCGTCTGGACCTTCCTGCTGTTCGGCGACCGCCTGACCGGACGCCAGGTCGCCGGCATAGTGCTGTCGCTCGTCGGCGTCGTCGTCATCATCACGCGCGCCGATCCCGACCTGCTGATGCATCTCGAGCTGAACCGGGGAGACGTCTGGATCGTCGCGGCGCTGGCGAGCTACGCCCTCTATTCCGCGCTCCTGCGCCTGCGCCCCGAGGTGCATTGGCTGAGCCTGATCTTCGCGACGTTCGTCCTGGGTAACGTCATGTTGACGCCGCTCCTCATCTGGGAGCTGTCGGCCGGCCACGCGATGACCTTCGACGCGGAGACGGTGCTGTCGCTGCTCTATTTCGGGATATTCCCGTCGATCCTCGCCTATGTCTTCTTCAATCGCGGCGTCGAACTCATCGGGGCGAACCGCGTGGGGCCCTTCTTCCACCTGCTCCCGCTCTTCGGCGTGATCATGTCGATCGTCTTTCTCGGCGAGCGGCTGCAGGCGTTCCACCTCGCCGGCTTCGCGGCGATCGTCTCGGGCATAGCCCTGGCGGCACGCCGGCCGAAGGGCGCGCCGCCGCCAGGGTGAGGGACGCGGGGCGCTCCGACCGTGGGCTTTTGACAACACATCGGGAATTCCGGCGGCGGGTTCGATTTTCCCTTGATTATGTCGGGCGATGCGCCCATCTTCCGCCCTGCCCAAATTCGCACGTGCCTGTGGTCGCCGGGCAATCCGACTTTCAATTCGGTAGGCGGCTTAAAGCAACGACGGTGGCGGGCTTTTTTGGTCTCTGTCGGCTCGTCCAAAGGCCGGCGACACTGAAGAGGCACACACTCTCCTTGCCGGACGTGCGGACGGGTGTTCCCGATCCAAGCGATGGCAACTCCGGGTTCGGACTGGCAGCGGCGTGTTTCGCCGTCAGCGCGCATCCGGAGCGATAACACGGCGTCCTCGGTCGCCGCGTGCCCGCGTCTCACATCGCGCGGCCGCGAAGGCTTCGGCGCCCGTGGAATCACCCTGTTACGGGACGGGAGACGCCCCAATGATGACCGACCGTATCCGCGACGTTCCTCGACGACCGACGCCCCGAGGGCCCCTGCCTGGTGGTCGACCTCGACGTCGTGCGCGACAACTACCTCGCCTTCGCGCGCGCCCTGCCGGACACCCGCATCTTCTATGCCGTCAAGGCCAATCCCGGCGCCGGAGATCCTGCGAGCTCCTCGCCTCGCTCGGCTCGTCCTTCGACACCGCCTCGGTCGCCGAGATCGAGATGGTGCTGGACGCCGGCGCGACGCCGACGCGCATCTCCTTCGGCAACACCATCAAGAAGGAGCGCGACATCGCCCGCGCCCACGAGCTCGGCGTGACGCTGTTCGCCGTCGACTGCGTGGCCGAGGTCGAGAAGATCGCCCGCGCCGCGCCGCGGCGCCCGCGTCTTCTGCCGCATCCTGTCCGACGGCGACGGCGCCGAATGGCCGCTGTCGCGCAAGTTCGGCTGCGCGCCGGACATGGCCGTCGACGTGCTCGAGCACGCCCACCGGCTCGGCCTCGTCGCCCACGGCGTCTCGTTCCACGTCGGCTCGCAGCAGCGCGACACGGCGGCCTGGGACCGCGCGCTCGCGACGGCCGCCGGCGTGTTCCGCGACCTGCGCCGAGCGCGGCATCCGCCTGTCGATGGTCAATCTCGGCGGCGGCTTCCCGACGCGCTACCTGCAAGGACATGCCGGCGCGTGCAGGCCTACGGCCAGGCGATCTTCGGCGCGCTGCGCCGCCATTTCGGCAACCGCCTGCCCGAGACCATCATCGAGCCGGGCCGCGGCATGGTCGGCGATGCCGGCGTGATCCAGGCCGGAGGTCGTGCTGATCTCGAAGAAGGCCGAGGCCGACGACGATCCGCTGGGTCTATCTCGACATCGGCAAGTTCGGCGGCCTGGCCGAGACCATGGACGAGGCGATCCGCTATCCGATCCGCACCCCGCGCGACGGCGACGCGATGGCCCCTGCGTCCTCGCCGGCCCGACCTGCGACTCCGCCGACGTGCTCTACGAGAAGGAGCCCTACGACGCTGCCGGTCTCGCTGGCGATCGGCGACAAGGTGCTGATCGAGGCCACCGGCGCCTATACGACGACCTATTCGCTCGGTCGGCCTTCAACGGCTTCCCGCCGCTCGCAGTCCTACGTGATCTGAGCGGAGCTCGCGGCTGGATGGGTTCGATGATCCTTCACTCGCGATGGTTGCCCGCGGACGCGACACCGGGGCCATCGGAGAGCGACTGCTCGACGCGGCCTTCGGCCCGCGCCGGCCGCGCCAAGACGTCCGAGCGCCTGCGCGAGGGCGCGCTGCACCGGCCGAGGGCTCGTCGCTCGTGGCGCTCGACGGCGGCCGCGCTCGTCGGCACCATCCGGCTCTGGCATGTCGCAGCCGGCGACCGGCCCGCGCTGCTGCTGGGGCCGCTCGCGGTCGCAGGGCGGCCGCGCGCGGCCGGGCCTCGGCACGGCGCTCGTCGAGACGGCGCTGGACCTGCGCCGTGATGCTCGGCCACGAGGCCGTGATGCTGGTCGGCGACGCGCCCTATTACGCGCGCTTCGGCTTCCGGCGCGACCGACGCGCGGTGGCATGCCCGGCCCGGTCGAGCTCGGCCGCTTCCTCGGCCTCGAACTGCGTGCCCGGCGTTCGCTCGCCGGCGCGACCGGCCTCGGTCGCCGCGACGGGCGCCGCCGGCCACCGTCGAGCCGCGCGCCCGCGCTGGTCGACATGGACCGCCAGCGTCCCGCCTTCGGGATGCTGACGGATTTCTCTTGGCGCGGTCCGGTGCCTGCCGGGCCGCCGTCCAACCCGAGGCCGGGCGGTTGTGGCCGATCCGCGCCGCGCCCATAAGGACCACCGAACCCAGACACGACCGGAACCATAACGGAGGCGAGAACCGCTCATGGCCGACTGGCCGACCACGCCACGTTCGACGGCCCCATCGTGCATGATCGGCTTCGGCTCGATCGGCACGCGGCACGCTGCCGCTGATCGAGCGCCATTTCGCGTTCGACACGCGACGCTGATCGTCGTCGATCCGCCCGACGACGCCGACCGGCAACCTCGCTCGACGAGCGCGGCATCCGCTTCCTGCAGAGCGCCGTGACCGCGGAGAACTACCGCGAGCTGCTCGACGCCGCTGCTGACGGCGGGCGGCGGCCAGGGCTTCTGCGTCAACCTGTCGGTCGACACCTCCTCGGTGGCCATGATGGAGCTGTGCCAGCGACATCGGCGCGCTCTACATCGACACCGTCGTCGAGCCGTGGCCCGGCTTCTACATCGACAAGGACCGCTCGGTCGCCGGACCGCGCTCCAACTATGCCCTGCGCGAGACGCTGCTCGACCTGCGCCGCCGGCGCCCCGGCGGTCCGACGGCCGTCTCCTGCTGCGGCGCCAATCCCGGCATGGTGTCGTGGTTCGTCAAGCAGGCGCTGCTGAACGTCGCCGACGGACACCGGCGCTCGATGCCGGCGAGCCCGACCACGCCGCGAGGACTGGGCCGGCTCGCCATGCAGCGCTCGGCGTCAAGGGCATCCACATCGCCGAGCGCGACACGCAGCGCGCCAAGACGCCGAAGCCGCGCGACGTCTTCGTCAACACCTGGTCGGTGGAGGGCTTCGTGTCGGAGGGCGTGCAGCCGGCCGAACTCGGCTGGGGCACGCATGAGACAGCTGGATGCCGGACGAACGGCCGCACGCCATGAGCCGGCTGCGACGCGGCGATCTATCTGCTGCAGCCCGGCGCCGGCACGCGCGTGCGCACCTGGATGCCCGACGCCGGGGCCGCAGTACGGCTTCCTCGTCACCCACAACGAGTCGATCTCCATCGCCGACTACTTCACCGTGCGCGAGGGCGGCAAGGCCGTCTACCGGCCGACCTGCCACTACGCCTACCATCCCGCCAACGACGCCGTGCTGTCGCTGCACGAGATGGTCGGCCGCGCCGGGCGAGCCGCAGAGAGCATGGCACATCCTCGACGAGGACGAGATCGTCGACGGCATCGACGAGCTCGGCGTGCTGCTCTACGGCCACGCGAAGAACGCCTATTGGTACGGCTCGCAGCTCTCCATCGAGGAGACGCGCAAGCTCGCGCCCTACCAGAACGCCACCGGCCTGCAGGTGACCTCGGCGGTGCTGGCGGGCATGGTCTGGGCGCTGGAGAACCCCGAGCGCCGGCATCGTCGAGGCCGACGAGATGGACTTCCGCCGCTGCCTCGAGATGCAGCGGCCCTATCTCGGTCCGGTCGTCGGCGCACTACACCGACTGGACGCCGCTCGACGGCCGCGCGGCCCTGTTCCCGGAGGACCTCGACCGCGACGATCCGTGGCAGTTCAGCAACGTCATCGTGCGCTGACCGCCGGGGTCAGTGCACCTCGTTGCTGTCGCGGTAGCGCTGGCGCGTCGCCTCGTTGCGCTCGGCGGTCTGTGCCGGCGTCTCCTGCTCCCGCTCGCGCCGCCACTGCGTGAAGCCGTAGGCGAGCGCGGCGAGAAGGACGAGGGCGCCTAGTCCGTATGCGAGTTCCCACATGATCCTGTCTCCGTGTGCCCCCCCCTTCTCTCCGGGGGATTCAACCCGCGAGACGCCTGAAGGTTTCGCGATGGTGGAGCGGATGAGGTAGCCGGTGCCCCGCTGTTCGCTCGTTCCAGCGAAGGCCGGCCCCCAGAACGCGGCGGGCGTGGCGCCTGGGGATGGCTGGGTCCCGGCCTGCGCCGGGACGAGCGACTGGGGGAAGGTCGGCGTGTCTCCCTCGACCGTCATGCCGCAAATTGTCGGGAGCGCGGCCGGCGCGATGCCTTGCCGCACTCTCCGCTCATTCCGGCGAAGGCCGGAATCCAGAAGCCGGTGGGCACCGCGCCTGCCGAAGGCTGGGTCCCGGACGGAACTTATCCTCGGGCCGGAAGGAAAAGCGTATCTGTTCCGGGTCAGAAGGCCAGCGGCTTGGCCTGCCGGACGTGCGGCAAGGACTGGACGGCGCCCAGCACGTCGGGATTCAGCGCCTCGTCGATCTCGACCAGCGCGATGGCGTCGCCGCCCGCGCTGCTGGCGGCCGAGATGGAAGGTCGCGATGTTGTACGCCGCGCGTCGCCCAGCAGCGTGCCGAGGCGCGCCGATGAAGCCCGGCTTGTCGCGGTTGGTGACGTAGAGCATGTGCGGCCCGAGCTCCGCCTCCATGTTGATGCCCTTGATCTGGATGATGCGCGGCTTGCCGTCGGAGAACACGGTGCCGGCGACCGAGCGCTCCTGCCGCTCGGTGACGACGGTGAGGCGGATGTAGCTCTCGTAGGCGCCCTGCTGCTCGCGGCGGTCTCCTCGACGCGGATGCCGCGCTCCTTCGCCAACGCCGGGGCCGAGACCATGTTCACGTCTGCAGCAGCGGCTGCAGAACGCCGGCGAGCGCCGCCGCGGTCAGCGCGCTTGACGTTCATCTCCGCGACCTCGCCCTCGTATTCGAGCCGATCGCGCTGCACGCCGCTCTCGGTCAGCTGGCCGGCGAAGGAGCCGAGCTGCTCGGCGAGCCGCACGAACGGCTTCAGGCGCGGCGCCTCCTCGGCGGTGATCGACGGCATGTTGAGCGCGTTGGTGACCGCGCCGGTCGAGCAGATAGTCGGCCATCTGCTCGGCGACCTGCAGGGCGACGTTCTCCTGCGCCTCCGTGGTCGAGGCGCCCAGATGCGGCGTGCAGACGATGTTCGGCGCGCCGAACAGCACGTTGTCCGTCGCCGGCTCCTCGGCGAACACGTCGAAGGCCGCACCCGCCGACGTGGCCGTCCGTCGAGCGCCGTCGCGCAAGCGCCGCCTCGTCGACCAGCCCGCCGCGCGCGCAGTTGACGATCCGCACGCCCTTGCTTCATCTTGGCGAGCGCCTCGCGGCGACAGGATGTTGCGGGTCTTGTCGGTGAGCGGCGTGTGCAGCGTGATGAAGTCGGCGCGCGCCAGAAGCTCGTCGAGCTCGACCTTCTCGACGCCGATGCTCGACGGCGCGCTCCGGCCGACAGGAACGGATCGTAGGCGATGACCTTCATCTTCAGGCCCAGCGCCCGGTCGGCGACGATGGCGCCGATGTTGCCGCAGCCGATGACGCCCAGCGTCTTGCCGATGATCTCGACGCCCATGAAGCGGTTCTTCTCCCACTTGCCGGCCTGGGTCGACTGGTCGGCGGCGGGGATCTGGCGGGCGCAGGCGAACATCATGGCGATGGCGTGCTCGGCGGTGGTGATCGAGTTGCCGAAGGGCGTGTTCATCACGATGATGCCCTGCTGCGGTGGCGGCGGGGATGTCGACGTTGTCGACGCCGATCCCGGCGCGGCCGATCGACCTTGAGCCGTTCGGCGCGCGGCGATCACCTTCTCGGTGACCTTGGTGGCCGAGCGGACGGCGAGGCCGTCGATAGTCGCCGATGACGTGCGCGAGCGCCTCCTTGTCGGCGCCGAGCTCCGGCTTGAAATCGACGTCGACGCCGCGCTCGCGGAAGATGTCGACGGCGGCCGGGGACAGCTTGTCGGAGATGAGGACGCGGGGTGCCATCACGGAAAGTCCTTTGCGTAAGGGGCCGCGTCCGGAGCCGCCGGACGCGCCTTGAAGGGATATGGAATGGAGTCGGACCGCCTCGCGGAGGCCGTCAGGCCGCCTTGCGCGAGTTCTGCTTCGCGGCGGCGAAGGCCCAGTCGAGCCAGGGCGCAGCGCCTGCGAGGTCCGACGGTCTCGACCGTGGCGCCGCACCAGATCCGAAGACCCGGCGGGCGCGTCGCGATGCGGCCGATGTCGAGCGCCACGCCCTCCGTCTCGAGCGATCGCGGCGAGCCTCTTGGCGAAGGCCGCCTGCGCGTCGGCCGGCGAGGCCGCACGTCCGGGTCGACGACCATGAGGCAGACCGAGGTGTTCGAGCGGGTCGCCGGATCGCGCGGCGAGGAAATCGATCCACGGCGTGCGCGGCGACCCAGTCGGCGAGCACGCGCGATGTTGGCGTCGGCGCGCGCGATCAGCGCCGGCAAGGCCGCCGATCGAATCGGCCCCAGTCGAGCGCGTCGAGGTAGTCCTCCACGCACAGCATCGACGGCGTGTTGATCGTCTCGCCCGCGAAGATGCCCTCGTTGAGCTTGCCGCCGTTCGTCATGCGGAAGAGCTTCGGCATCGGCCAGGCCGGCGTATGGCTCTCCAGCCGCTCGACGGCGCGCGGGCGACAGGATCAGCATGCCGTGCGCCGCCTCGCCGCCCAGCACCTTCTGCCAGGAGAAGGTGACGACATCGAGCTTGTCCCAGGCGAGCGGCTGCGCGAAGGCGGCGCTGCGTGGCGTCGCAGATCGTCAGGCCCGTCGCGATCGGCGGGGATCCAGTCGCCGTCCGGCACGCGCACGCCCGAGGTCGTGCCGTTCCAGGTGAAGACCACGTCGCGGGCGAAATCGACGTGGCGAGGTCGGGAAGCTCGCCATAGGGCGCCTCGAGCACGCGACGTCGGCGAGCTTGAGCTGCTTGACGACGTCGGTGACCCAGCCCTCGCCGAAGCTTTCCCAGGCCAGCACCTCGACGCCGCGCGCGCCGAGCAGCGACCACAGCGCCATCTCCACGGCGCCGGTGTCGGAGGCCGGGCACGATGGCGATGCGGTAGTCGGCGGGCACCCGCAGCACCTCGCGGGTGCGGTCGATGGCGCGCTTGAGGCGCGCCTTGCGCCGGCTTCGAGCGATGCGAGCGGCCGAGCACGGCGTTCTTCAGGCTTTCGGCGACCAGCCGGGCCGCTTGGCGCAGGGGCCGGAGGAGAAGCGCGGATTGGCCGGCCGCACGGCCGGCTTCGCGAGGGTCGTCATGTCTCCTACCCTTCCAGATAGGCGCCCCTCGTTGGGGAGGGGTGTCCCGCGGACGGGGATAGACGAACGCCCGCGAAAGCTCAAGCGGGAATGAGGGGCTCGGCAGGGCACTTCCGGGACATCGTCAAGTCATGCCTAACGGCGACGAAAAGGTCCTCTGCCCCGCGGTTTCGGCGCCGGTGAAATACCCGCCCGTGATGACTTCAACCGATCAATTCGCGCCGCCTGTTGCTTCCGGGACACAGCTAACTTGAGGTAAAGCGGCTATCGATATGTCCGACACTACCGAGTTTTCGGGTTATGGGGGGACTGACATGAGATCCGCGCTTCTTGCGACGACGTTCCTGTCGCTTGCCGCATCGGCGACGATGGCCGCCGACATCTCCTCCTACGCGCCGCCGCCGATCGAAAGCCAGGTCGCGACCGTCCGGAGCTGGACGGGCGTATATGGCGGCATCAACGCGGGATATGGCTGGGGCAGCGCGGGCGCGAGCGGCGCGCCGATCTCTTACGACGCGCTGATACTCGAGCCGGGCGCGCCCCCGGCGGACGGATCGCTGGGTGTGGCCTCGCGTTCCTTCGATGCCGACGGGTTCGTCGGCGGCGTCCAGATCGGCGCCAACATGCAGTACGAGCGCTTCGTGTTCGGCGTGGAGGCGGACCTTCAGTGGGCGGACATGGACTCCGGCTCCGCCGTCCTCCGCGAATTCGACACGGGCGACGGATTCGGTCTCATAGGCACCTGGGACCCTGTGCTCGGCGATACGCTGGACGGGTCCATCACCGCGTCCGCCAGCCTCGAATGGTTCGGCACCGTGCGTGGCCGCATCGGCCTGCCCTTCGACAATCTGCTGCCCTACGTCACGGGCGGTCTTGCCTACGGTCGCGTCGAGGCCAACGCAGTGTTGTCGATGGAGGGTGCCTACGTTCCGGTCCCGTTCGACTTCACGAGCACCACAAGCGCCGACAACACCCATGTCGGCTGGACCATCGGCGCCGGCCTCGAGGCCAGGCTGACCGACCGGATCTCCCTGAAGGCGGAGTATCTCTACGTCGACCTCGGCAGCAAGACCTACAACCTCGCCTTCAGAGGTCCCGACGGCGGTTCGGCGACCTATTCCACCAAGATCGACATCGACGCGCACATCGCCCGCGTCGGGCTCAACTACAGCTTCTCATCGGGGATGTGAGGCCGGCCGCGGCGCTGCCCTGCAAACGAAGACGCCGCCCGCTCCCCGGGGAGCGGACGGCGCTTGAGAATCGCGTGAGCCCGGCTCAGTTGCGCGCGAAGACCGGCGCGTCGGAGTAGTAGTCCTTGCCGCCGAGCGCGTAGCGGAAGCCGAGCATGATGTCGTGCGAGGTGATGTCGTTGAAGTGCATGGGGTTGTAGACGTTGTTGACGCCGTCGAAGCGCACGATGTCCCCCGTCACGCCGTCGCCCAGGTCGACGTAGCGATAGGCGAGATCGATGGTCAGGCGGTCGTTGACCTCGTAGCCGACGCCGGCATGCAGCGCCCAGGCGAAGTTCCACTTCGAGGCATCCGCCGCCGTGCCGCCGCCCGCCGTGATGACGTTGACGTCGACGAAGTCGTGGATGGTGACGCGCGCCGCGCCGACGCCCGCGCCGACATAGGGCGTGATGCCCTTCCAGGTTCCGAGATCGAAATAGGCGTTCGCGAGCAGGAGCCACTCGGACTTCTTGGCGGTGTAGTCGTTGGAGCCGCCGGGATAGACGTCGTAGGCGGTGAAGCCGGTCTTGCCGCGATACTCGCCCGTGAAGTCGGCGCGGAACCAGTCGTTGAACCGGTAGCCGAAGCCGCCGCCGCCGATGATGCCGCTCTCGAAGCTCGGATCGCTGAGGAAGGTCACGTCCGTCGTCTCGAACAGGACGTTGTAGATGTTATCGACCTGCTGGTTGCTCATGCCGATGAAGCCGCGCAGATACCAGCCGCCGGCCTCGATCGGCAGGGGCTCGATCATCGGCGGCTCGTAGGAAATGTCGGCGGCCTGCGCGCTCCCGATCGAGAAGATGGCGGCGAGACCGGCCGCGGCGGCAATCGTGAGACGAGACATGACCATGCACCCTTTGCTGTGCGAACACGGGGCGCGCATGTCGGCCCCCGCCCGTGAGTTTCGAGCGGAGTATCGAAGCCACATGGTTAAAGCGGCGTTAACCACGACGCTTAACCAGAGCGATTAAGATGCTGTTAACTATGAACTTTCGGAGTGGCGTGGCGGGACTTTAAGTGACGTTGCGTCACCTTCCGGCGGTCTCCAGTGCCATGACGATCTCGCCGACCACCGCCTCGACGAGGCCGGCATCGTCGCTCTCGGCCATGACGCGGATCACCGGCTCGGTGCCGGACTCGCGGATGACCAGCCGGCCGCGCCGTGCCGAGCCGCGCCGCGGCTCTCGGCGATCGCCTGCACGACGAGCTTGTGGTCGAGCGGCTTGCCCTGCTTGTAGCGCACGCTCTGCGAGCAGCTGCGGCACCTTCTCGAAGCGCTGGCAGATCTCGGAGACCGGCCTGCCCGCCGCTGCTTGAGCACGGCCAGCAGCTGCAGCGCCGCGACGAGGCCGTCGCCGGTCGTGGTGAAGTCGGAGAGGATGATGTGGCCGGACTGCTCGCCGCCGACATTGAAGCCCTTGGCGCGCATCGCCTCGAGCACGTAGCGGTCGCCGACCTGGGTGCGCTCGAGCGTCAGGCCCGAGCGACTGTCGAGGTAGCGCTCGAGCCCGAGATTGCACATGACGGTGGCGACGATGCCCGCCGCCGTCGCAGCTCGCCGCGCTCGTGCCAGGACTGCGGCGATCACCGCCATGAACTGGTCGCCGTCGACCACCTCGCCCTTCTCGTCGACGATGATGACGCGGTCGGCGTCGCCATCGAGCGCGATGCCGATATCGGCGCGCACTTCCTTGACCTTGGCGACGCAGCGCCTCGGGCGCGGTCGAGCCGACCTTGTCGTTGATGTTGAAGCCGTCGGGCTCGACGCCGATGGTGAAGACCTCGGCGCCCAGCTCCCACAGCGCGGTCGGGCGCCACCTTGTAGGCGGCGCCATTGGCGCAATCGAGCACGACGCGCAGCCCGCTGAGGTCGATGTTCTTGGGCAGCGTGCGCTTGGCGTATTCGATGTAGCGCGTCTGTGCGCGCCTCGTCGCGATGGGCGCGGCCGATGTCGCGGCCGCTGCGACAGCTGCTCGGTCATGTCGCTATCGATCAGCCTCTCGATCTCGGCTTCGACCGTCGTCGGTGAGCTTGTAGCCGTCGGGGCGGAACAGCTTGATGCCGTTGTCGTCGAACGGATTGTGCGAGGCCGAGATCATGACGCCGAGATCGGCGCGCAGCGAGCGCGTCAGCATGGCGACGGCCGGCGTCGGCATCGGGCCGAGCAGGTAGACATCCATGCCCACGGCGGTGAAGCCGGCGGTCAGCGCGCTCTCGATCATGTAGCCGGAGCGGCGCGTATCCTTGCCGATGACGACGCGGTTGCGGTGGTCGCCGCTGACGAATTTGAGGCCGGCGGCCATGCCGACCTTCATCGCGAGCTCCGGCGTCAGCTTGTCGCCGTTGGCCAGCCCGCGGATGCCGTCGGTGCCGAAATACTTGCGTGTCATCACCGCATGCCCTCTTCCCCGCACTGCAGCCGGCGCCGACTATAGCCGCCTCAGCAATTCGCCGCAAAATCGCCAAGGTTGTCGTGAGGTTACGGCCGACGGATGCAGCGGCGTGGTAACAGCGGCGCAAACGAAAGGGCCGCCCGGAGGCGGCCCTTTAAGCTTCATCTGCGCCGCTCGGCTCAGCTGCCCGGCTGCGGCTCCGGCGCCGCCCTCGGGGCGGCGTCCGCGACCGGGGCGCTTCTTGCCGGCTTGCCGGCGGTCGGCACGCCCGGCCGGACTTCGGCACCGCCGTCGGCGCTCGGTGTCGCGCAGCGGCATCTGGCCGTCCATCAGGCCGCGGATCTCGTCGCCGGTCAGCGTCTCGTATTCGAGCAGCGCCTTGGCGATCGCGTGCAGGTCGTCGATGTTCTCGCGGATGACCTTCTGCGCCGTCTGGTAGCCCTCCTCGACGAAGCGCTTCACTTCCTCGTCGACGATCTTCTGCGTCTCGTCCGACATGTGCGTACTGGCGCTGCATCATCGAGCGGCCGAGGAACACCTCGTCCTGGTTGTCGCCGTAGAGCAGCGGGCCGAGCTTGTCGGACATGCCCCATTCGGTCGCCATGGCGCGGGCGAGCGCCGGTCGCCATCTTGATGTCGGCGGAGGCGCCCGAGGTCACCTTGTCGTAGCCGAAGATCTCTTCCTCGGCGACGCGGCCACCCATGGCGACCGCGAGGTCGGCATAGGCCTTGCGGCGGGTCAGCGACACCTGGTCGCGCTCCGGCAGGCGCATCACCATGCCCAGCGCACGGCCGCGCGGGATGATCGTCGCCTTATGGATCGGATCGGACGCGTCCATCTTGATCGCGAGCAGCGCGTGGCCGGCCTCGTGATAGGCGGTGAGCTTCTTGTCTTCCTCGGTGAGCGATGAGCGTGCGGCGCTCGGCGCCCATCATCAGCTTGTCCTTGGCGTCCTCGAACTCCGCCATGGTGACGAAGCGCTTGTTGCGCCGCGCCGCCAGCAGGGCGGCCTCGTTGACGAGGTTCATGAGGTCGGCGCCGGAGAAGCCGGGCGTACCGCGCGCCAGCACCTTGAGGTCGACGTCGGGCGCCAGCGGCACCTTGCGGACATGCACCTTGAGGATGCTTCTCGCGGCCGATGACGTCCGGGTTCGGCACGACGACCTGGCGGTCGAAGCGGCCGGGACGCAGCAGCGCCGGATCGAGCACGTCGGGACGGTTGGTCGCGGCGATGAGGATGATGCCCTCGTTCGCCTCGAAGCCGTCCATCTCGACCAGCAGCTGGTTGAGCGTCTGCTCGCGCTCGTCGTTGCCGCCGCCGAGGCCCGCGCCACGGTGACGGCCGACGGCGTCGATTTCGTCGATGAAGATGATGCACGGCGCGTTCTTCTTGGCCTGCTCGAACATGTCGCGCACGCGGCTCGCGCCGACGCCCACGAACATCTCGACGAAGTCGGAACCCGAGATGGTGAAGAACGGCACATTGGCTTCGCCGGCGACGGCGCGCGGCGAGCAGCGTCTTACCGGTACCCGGCGGGCCGACCAGCAGCACGCCGCGCGGAATGCGTGCCGCCGAGGCGCTGGAACTTGCCGGGATCGCGCAGGAACTCGACGATCTCCTCGAGGTCCTGCTTGGCCTCGTCGACGCCGGCGACGTCCTCGAACGTCACCTTGCCCTGCGTCTCGGTCAGCAGCTTGGCGCGCGACTTGCCAAAGCCCATCGCGCCGCCGCGGCCGCCGCCCTGCATCTGGCGGATGAAGAAGAACCACACCGCGATGATGACCAGCATGGGGAGCCAGGAGACGAACACGCCGAGCAGCGACGGCACGTCGTCGGTCGGCGGCTTGGCGGTGATCGAGACACCGCGCTCGCGCAGCGTGCCGACGAAGTTCGGATCGTCGGGCACGTAGGTCTGGAATGCCCGCCCGTCGCCGAGCTGGCCCGTGACCTGCTGGCCCGAAATCGTGACCTGACGGATGTTGCCGTTGTCGACCTCGGCGAGGAGCTGCGAATAGCTCATCTCGTTGGGCGTGCTGCGCGGCGTCGGACTCTGGAACAGATTGAAGAGCGCGATCAGCAACAGACCGATGAACACCCAGAGGGCGAAATTGCGGAAGTTGGAGTTCATGAGCGTCCTTCTGACCCGAGCACGCGGCGTCCTGGAACGGCGCCGTCGGTCGTCGGTTCCCGGCGGGCTTCACCGCCTAAGATAGGGGGGCGGCGCAGGGTTGCCAAGAATTGTGCCGCAACATTGCGAATTCGCCGTAAACCGGACGTTCCGGTCACGCCGCGCCTCCCGCGAAACGTGCGCTTCCGATGAAGTCGATGGCCACGCCCGGCGGCGAGAAGGGACCGCGCCCGTCCTCGGCCTGGGGTGCGGCGAATAGCTGCGATCCGACGAAAACGCCGGGGGTCGCGCGTGCCGCGACGGCGGGCATGCTGCGAAGCGCAGACGAGGTCCGCAGCATCGCGAGCCCTTCCTGCCCGAGCGGGCGCACCACGGCGCGGCGGGCGACGGTGGCGTCGACGCTGATGCGGAACCGGCCGTCCCAAAGAACCGCGTCGCCGGGGCGCAATTCGACCGCTCCGGGCGCCGCGCGGCCCGCCTCCCGGCACGCCAGGATGCCGCCGCCCGAGGGCGAGAAGCGGCAGCGCGCCAGCGTCGCGCCGGCGAAATCCGGGTCGCGCAGGCTCGCGCAGAGCCGCTCCAGCCGGGCAAGGCGCGGCGGCTCCCCGCTGCCGCCGACACCCATGGCGACCCTCGCGACCACCCGGATCGCCACCTCCTCCGGGGCCGACGCCAGGAGGGTACCGTCGATTTCGGCAGTAACCGGCCTCGTCGCCGGCCACGGCCGCGCGGTGCAGGTCGGCGGCGGCCGCGTCGAGCGCGGCGCGCGCCCGGGCGAACCGGCGCGCGGCCTCGCCGAGACGGCGCGCGGTCAGTCCCTCCGCCGCCAGCGCCGGCATGAGCCGCCGCCACCGCACGCGGGAAAACGCGTCGCTCTCGTTGGAGGGATCGTCGATCCACGTCTCGCCGGCCGCCAGCAAGGTGGCCTCTAGCCGTGCGCGGGGAACGTCGAGGAAAGGACGGAACAGCACGGGCCCCTGAAGTGGCACCATCTCCGCCATGCCGGCCAGCCCGTCGAGGCCGGAACCGCGCGACAGCCGCATCAGCACGGTCTCGGCCTGATCGTCCAGATGATGCGCGGTGACGAGATGCGTCAGCCCGTGGCCGGTGCAATACCCGCCCATCAACCCGTAGCGGGCGCGGCGCGCGGCGTCCTGGATGCCGGTCGCGGGCTTCGGCCCCTCCCACCGGAGGACGGCGGCACCGAGGCCGAGCCGCCGGGCGCGCTCGGCGACCATGGCCGCCTCGCCCGCCGCCTCGGGCCGCAGCCCGTGATCGACGGTGACGACCGTCATGTGAAGAGCGGGCCTGTGCGCATCGCGCCATGCCGCGGCGAGATGCATGAGCGCGGTGGAATCGGCGCCACCCGACACCGCCAGAGCGACCCCGCGCGCCTCGGCCAGCGGCGCCAGCAGGCGCCCGGCCTCGATCGCGGCGACGGGTCGCCTGTCGGTGTCAGCAGCCACTCTTGTCCATCTCGCTTCGGGCACGTTCGCGCACCGCCTGCGCCGCCTGCGGATACTTGCGTCCGATCTCCGCGAGCGACGCGCAGGCCCCATCGCGCTCCCCGAGCTCCTTCAGCGACATGCCGAGCTTGAAGAGGTTGTCGGGCGCCTTGGAGTTGTCGGGATACTCGGTGTAGCCGGCCAGGAAAGCGTCGGCCGCGTCGCGGTAGCGGGCCCGCGCAAAAAGCGATTCGCCGAGCCAGTACTGCGCGTTGCCGGCCAGTTCGTCGTCGGGATAGTGAGCGAGAAACTGCTGGAAACTCGCCTCGGCGGTATCGAAGTCGCCGCGCAGGATATGCCCGTAGGCGAGGTCGTAGTCGTCGCGCGGGTTGCCCGACAGCGCCACGGCGAGTTGCGTGCCGCCCTGGCCGCCGTAGCTCTGGTCGCCGAAGCCCTGTCCCTGCGGGTCGCCGAAGCCGCCCGTCGAACCGCCGAGCGCGCCCGACAGGTCGAGCGGCCGGTTCGGGATCTGGCCCAGGATCTGCGGCGGAGCGCCGAGCTGCTGTCCGCCCTCGGACTGCTGGCCGTAGAACTCGCCGTCGCCGGAGCCGCCAACGGACGGCCCGCCGTAGTTCTGCTGCTGGTAGTCGGGCTGGGCGCCGCCCATGCCGCCGCCTTGCATGCCGTAGCCGCCGCCCGTCTGGCCGCCGCCGAGCCGCTGCTCCATCTGGCGCAGCATATGGCTCATCTGCTCGACCTGCCCGTTGAGCTGGCGCACCTGCTCCTCGAGCTGGTTGAGCCTAACGGCCATGCCGGCCTCGTTGGCAGGCGCGCCGAAGCCGCCCTGGCCGGGGTACTGCATGCCCTGGTCGGGATACTGCATCTGCGCGTGAAGCGGCGCGGCCATGCCGAGGCAGAGGGCGACGGCGAACGCGCCGGTCGCCGCGCGGCGCGGGAAAATCGAACGGAAGGTCATGGGCAATCTCGCAAGGCCTTGCCCCTCGGGGCAGATGGTCGTGAATGCTCCGATACCATAGAGGCGACGATGACCAAAGTTTGGCGCTGCAGCAGAACGGCGACGGCCCGCCGGGAAGGATCGCGGCGGGCCGTCGAATTGTCGTCGGGTGTGGCTTTCAGGTCAGCTCGACGGACCCGAGTTCACCACCGTGACGGCGCGCCGGTTCTGGTTCCAGCACGAGATGTCGTTGCAGACCGCGACCGGGCGCTCCTTGCCGTAGGCGACGGTGCGAACGCGGCTCTCCGGAATGCCGGTGGAGATCAGGTAGTCGCGCACCGCGTTGCCGCGCCTGGCGCTGAGGCCGAGGTTGTATTCGCGCGTGCCGCGCTCGTCGGCATGGCCCTCGATGGTCACCGAGTGCTGGGCGTACTGCCTCAGCCACTGCGACTGCCGGTTAAGGGTCTCGCGGGCCTGCGGCGTCAGCGTGCTCTGGTCGGTCTCGAAGAACACGCGGTCGCCGACGTTCACGCTGAAGTCCTGCGCGCTGCCGGGCACCGCCGGTCCGCCCATCCCGCCGGGCCCGCCGGCCATGCCGTCCTGCTGCGCCCTGTTCTGCGCGCAGGCCGAAACCGCGACCGCGACCGTCAGCACCGCCATGAGGCGCAGCGCGCGGCCGAAAAACGAAACTCCCGACATTCCGGTAACTCCCTCGTATGAACCGGATACACTGACCGTTTACCTAATCGGTTTTCCTTAACCGCCGGTTCCGGAACATGGTTAGCAAATGGTTTACGCTGGCCCGGCGCTTCAGTTCAGAAGCGGCGACCAGGCCGGATCGGCCCCGAATCCGGGCGTGGGAACGCGCAGCTCGTTGCGGCCCGTGAGGTCGACCGACCAGAGCCGCGGCCCGCCCTGCGGCCCCCCGTCCTCGCGGAAGAACATGATCACGCGCCCGTTCGGCGCCCAGGTCGGCCCCTCGTTGTGATAGCCCTCGGTCAGGATGCGCTCGCCCGATCCGTCCGGCCGCATCACGCCGATGCCGAAGCGCCCGCCCGACAGCCTGGTGAACGCGATGAGGTCGCCGCGCGGCGACCACACGGGCGTGCCGTAGGAGCCGTCGCCGAAGGAGATGCGCTGCTGGTTGGAGCCGTCGGCGTTCATGACGTAGAGCTGCTGACGCCCGCCCCGGTCGGATTCGAACACGACCTGCCGCCCGTCCGGCGAGAAGGACGGCGCGGTGTCGATCGACGGCGAGTTGGTGAGCCGCGTCGTCTGCCGGCTGCGCAGGTCCATCGTGTAGATGTTGGCGTTGCCGCCCTGCTGCAGGCTCATGATCACGCGCTGTCCGTCGGGCGAGAAGCGCGGCGCGAACGACATTCCCGGAAAATCGCCCACCGTCTCGCGCTGGCCGGTCTCGATGTTGAGAAGATAGACCCGAGCCGTGTCGCCGAGCGGCTGGGAGACGTAGGTTATCTCCTGGCGTGACGGGCTGAAGCGCGGGTTGCGGATGATCTCCGGCGAGGCGGTCGTCAGGTAGCGGACGTTGGCGCCGTCCTGGTCCATGATCGCGAGGCGGCGCTGGCGCTGGTCCTTGGGGCCCGTCTCCTCGACGAAGACGATCCGGGTATCGAAATAGCCGCGCTCGCCGGTCAGCCGTTCGTAGATCGCGTCGGAGATGATGTGCGCGACGCGGCGCCAGTTCTGCGGATCGGTGAAATACTGCTGGCCCGTCATCTGCTGGCCGCCATAGACGTCCCACAAACGGAATTCGGTGCGCAGCCGCCCGTCCGGCTGCGGCTGCACGCGGCCGGAGACCAGCCCCTGCGCGTTGATCATGCGCCAGCTACCGAAGTTGGGCGTCGCGTCGAAGCCGAGGCCGCGCTCGATGAAGGCGGCGGGATCGATCGGCGCGAACAGGCCCGACCGGCGGAGGTTGTCGGTAATCACCTGGGAAATCTGGCGTCCCATCTCGGCGTCGCCGCCGAAGTCCTGGATGGCGACCGGTACGGGCTGGATGTTGGCCTGGGTGACGTCGACCTCGAGCTGGGCCCGGGCCGGCGCGGCGAACGAGACCGCGAGAGCGGACGCGAAGGCGAATGTGGCGAGTTGTATCATCGGCTCCGCTCGATTGGGCAGGCGCCGCCGTGCCGCATGGCACGCCGGTCACCCTCCGAGGATTTCCCTGGGATCGAAGTTGACGTTGATCTGCCGCCAAAGGCTGTATTTGTCGGCCGGCAGATTATAGGGCTGACACTGGCTGACGGCCCGCGAGGCGGCCTCGGCGGCGACGTTGAAGATCGGGTCGGGCGAGCCGTTGAGCACGCGCGGCGCGGCGACCAGCGATCCATCGGGAGCGAGTTCGAGCCCGAGCCGCACGACCAGGTGATGGGCCTCGACCACGCCGACGGGCGGGTTCCAGCATCGCGCCATCTGCCGGCGCAGCGCGTCGATCTCCGAGATCGTCAGCGTCGCAGCGGTGCCGGTCGGTACGCCGAATCCGGGATTGGGACTGCCCGCGTCGGTCTGCGGTGCGCCGCCCGAATCCGGCACCCTGTTGAGGAGCGCGGCGATACGGTCGGCGCTGAACTCGTTTTCCTGCCGCTGCGGCTCGGGCGGGCGCTGCGGCTCGGGCTGGCGCTGGGGTTCCGGCTGCGGGCGCGGACGCTCGGCGACCGCCGGTTTGCGGCGGGGAAGCGGCACGTTGGTGGGCTGCGGCGCAGGCTCCGGCTCCGCCGCGGCTTCCGGCGCCGGTGCGGGTTCCGGCGCGGGCGCGGGCTCTGGCGCAGCCTGCGGGGCGGGCTCGGGTTCCGGCGGCAGCGCGGCCGTTTCCATGGGCTCCGGTTCAGGTTCCGGCGCGGGCGCCGGCTCGGGCGCCGAACTCAGCTCCCGCGACGGACGCGGCGTCGGCGCGGGCACGTCGGCAGGCTGCGCGGCCTCGACGGGTTCCGGCGCCGCCGGCTCGGCCTCGCGGTCGCCGTCACGGGTGCCCGCCGTGAGCTGCGTGAATTCCTCGACCGACATGATGTCGATCGGCACGGGCTCCTGCGACATGGATTCGTAGGGTGCGACGCTCGCCAGTCCGACCACGCCCCAGGCGATGATCGCCGCGTGACCGACCGTGGAGAATGAGAGCGCGACCCGCATCGTACGGCCTCACTGCCCGCCGGTCTGCTCGAGATCGGTGACGAGCGCGATCCGGCGGAAGCCGGCCGCGTTCAGCCGTCCCATCACGCGCATGACGGTCCCGTAGTCGACGTTGCGGTCGCCCCGAACGAACACTCTTTCCTCGAACCCCGCCTCTGCGACCGCGGTGAGCTGCGCCACCAGGTCGTCTATCGCGATCTCGGTATCCTGCAGGAACACCCGCCCCTGGCTGTCCACGCTCACCGCCAGCGGCTCGCGGTCGCCCTCGATGGGACGCGCCGCGGTCTCCGGCAGATCGATGGGAACCCCGACCGTAAGGAGGGGCGCGGCGACCATGAACACGATGAGAAGAACCAGCATCACGTCGACGAACGGCGTGACGTTGATCTCGCTCATCGGCCGCATCTGGCGCCTGTAGCGGCGCCTGCCGGAACCGCCCGATCCCGCGAAGCTGACACCCATGACCTTACACCTTAAGAACGTTCATCTAATTGCCGCGAAAGTATGGCGATGAACTCGTCGGCGAAGCCCTCGAGACGGATCGCCACCCGCGTCACGTCGTTGGAAAACTTGTTGTAGGCGATAACCGCGGGAATGGCGGCGAGCAGCCCCAGGGCGGTGGCGAACAGTGCCTCGGCGATGCCGGGTGCCACGACCGCGAGGTTGGTGCTTTCCGCCGCCGCGATGGCCTGGAAGCTCGTCATGATTCCCCAGACGGTTCCGAACAGGCCGATGAACGGCGCGGCCGCGCCGACGGTGGCCAGGAACAGGAGCCGGTTCTCCAGCCTCGACGTCTCGCGCGCGATGGTGACGTCCATCACCTTGCCGATGCGCATCTGAACGCCGTCGAAGGATGTCGCGCCCGCCTCGTGGCTGCGCTTCCATTCGCGCATGGCGGCGACGAAGAGCGCGGCCATGGCGTGATTCGTCCGCGCCGAGAGCGTGCCGTAGAGCTCTTCCAGCGAATGGCCCGACCAGAACACCGATTCGAACCGGTCCATCGACGCGCGGATCCGGCGGAACAGGTAGACCTTCTCGAAGATGATGGCCCAGGTCCAGATCGACGCCATGATCAGGCCGATGATGACCAGCTTGACGACGATGTGGGCCTGCAGGAACAGCGACCACAGCGACAGGTCGTGGGGGGAGGCAAGCGTCGTTACGTCGACGGGATCCATCGCCGAGACCTCGTGGCAGGGGCGGTTGGGGTACTGGGAACTGCGATCACCGCGATGATCCGGTTCACCGGCCGAAACGTCTTCGCGCGCAAAGCCGAGAAAGCCTCGTTCAGCGGCGCGACACGTTGCGGCCCAATGTGTCGAAACAAGGGCGTTTCCGCCCGTCAAACCACCGAGAGGAAAGGGCTTGTTTGGTTAATACCCGGTTACCATGCGTCAGGTGGCGCCCGGTTCTCCAAGCACCGCCCGAAGCTCGGCGGGTATGCGGCGGGCTCGGCCGGAGCTGGAGACGAGCGCGACCTGCACCTCGGCGGCGACCAGTACCTCGCCGCCCCGCATCACCTGCTGCGCCAGCGTCATGGAGGCGCCGCGAATCTCCCTGGTCCGTGTGACGACCTCCAGCGACATCGTCGATTCGCGCCGGCCGCTCGAAGGACAGCGTCATCCGGCGCACCATGAAGGCGACGGCGTCGTCGCCCTCGAACAATCCTGCGTGATGGATGCCGAGCGAGCCGCAGGAAGTCGGAGCGCCCGCGCTCCATGAAGTGCAGATAGCTCGCGTGATAGACGACGCCGGAGAAATCCGTGTCCTCGAAATAGACGCGCACCGGCAGGACGTGCCGCCCGCTCCTCGATGCGCCCGGCGAGGTCGGGCCAGTTCGTCTCGAGCCATCGGTCCGTCGGCGAACAGCCCCATCTGCGTGCGTCGGTGCCGCCGGGGACGGCGAGGCCGAGATGGCGGAAGGCGTGCGGCGTCAGCAGGCGGCCGCGCGGCGTGCGCTGCACGAAGCCCTGCTGGATGAGATAGGGCTCGACGATCTCCTCGATCGCGTCGCGCGGCTCCGACAGCGCCGCGGCGATCGTCTCGATGCCGACCGGTCCGCCGCCGAAATCTCGGCGATGCAGTCGACAGATAGCGCCGGTCGAGCGCGTCGAGCCCGCGCGCGATCGACCTCGAGCGCGGTCAGCGCCCGGTCGGCGGCCGCACGGTCGATCGCGCCGGTCGCCGTCGACCGAGGCGAAGTCGCGCACGCGCCGCAGAAGCCGGCCGGCGATGCGCGGCGTGCCGCGCGAGCGCCGCGCGATCTCGCCGGGCGCCGTCGTCGGTGATCGCGACGCCGAGCACCCGCGCGCCGCGCCGCACGATCAGCTCGAGCTTCGTCCTCGGTGTAGAAATCGAGCCGGACCGGGATGCCGAAGCGGTCGCGCAGCGGCGTGGTGAGAAGCCCGGTCCGCGTCGTCGCGCCGATCAGCGTGAACTTGGCGAGATCGATCCTGACCGAGCGCGCCGCCGGCCCCTCGCCGATGATCAGGTCGAGCTGGAAGTCCTCCATCGCCGGATAGAGGATTTCCTCGACCGCCGGGTTGAGCCGGTGGATCTCGTCGATGAAGAGGACGTCGCGCTCCTCGAGATTGGTGAGGAGCGCGGCGAGGTCGCCGGCCTTGGCGATGACCGGGCCGGAGGTGGCGCGGAAATTGACGCCGAGCTCGCGCGCCACGATCTGCGCCAGCGTCGTCTTGCCGAGGCCGGGCGGGCCGGCGAACAGCACATGGTCGAGCGCCTCGCCGCGCGCCCGCGCCGCCTCGATGAAGACCTTGAGATTCTGCGCGGCCTGCGCCTGGCCGACGAAATCGGCGAGCCGCTGCGGACGCAGACGCGTGCTCGCCTCGTCCTCGTCGCGCGCCTGTGCGGTCGATCGAGGCGCGTCGCTCATCGCGCCAGCTCCTTCAGCCCGAGCCGGATCAGCGGCTCCGTCGCGGCCCCGTCGCCGGCCTTGCTCATCGCCGCGGCGACCGCCGCGGCGGCCTGCGCCTGGCCGTAGCCGAGATTGACCAGCGCCGAGACGGCGTCGGCGCGGCGCGCTCGGCGCGGCGCCGTCGCGAGCTCGGCCTGCAGCCGCGACATGCCGGGTCGGCGCGCGCGATGCGCCGGCGCCTTGTCCTTCAGCTCCGTGACGATGCGCTGCGCGACCTTCGGGCCGACGCCGGGCGCGCGCGCGATCATCGCCTTGTCCTGCAGCGCGATGGCGTTGGCGAGATCGGACGTCGACGAGCGTGCCGAGCACGGCGAGCGCCACCTTGGTGCCGACGCCCTGCACGGTCAGCAGCAGCCGGAACCACTCGCGCTCGCACCTCGATGGCGAAGCCGACCAGCCGGATCTGGTCCTCGCGGATCTGCGTCTCGATGAAGACGTCGGCGCCTCGCCGGCGCGCGGCAGCGCCGCCAGCGTCTTGCGCCGAGCAGATGCACGTGATAGCCGACGCCGCCGACGTCGAGGATGACCCAGTCGGCGCCGAAGGAATCGACACGCCCTTGAGCTTGCCGATCATGGATGGGTGTCCGGCGCGATGATGTCGAGCGTCGGAAAGTACGTGCGATAGCGGCGCGCGATCGCGCGTCAGCAGGCGATAGCCCGCGCACCTCCGCATGCGCGCCGATGAAGAAATCCGGGCAGCGTTGACCGCTGACGTCCGCCGTGGCGGCGATAGTTCGACGATGCGCCTTTCCGGCTCGAAAGCCGCCTCCCAGGGCAGCGGCTCGCGACGTGAACCGGTGACTCGCAGTACGCCGCGATCAAACTCGGCTTCGATTCGCTGTACCGCACCGACACCTCGGCATAGATGATCTGGATTGATGACAGGCGCCCGACTCGTCCGCAAGCGCTTCGATGCAGCCGGCCACGACCAATCGCCCCAGTCCGGATCGCCGGTCGATCATGTCGATCAGAATATTCGAGTCGACGAGAGTCGACGTCATCATCGTCCGCGCGTCATCTCCATGATCTCGTCGGTCGTCAGCCGAGTTGTCGAGCGTCCCCGCGGACCGCTTCCTGAAGACTCGCACCAGCCTGCCGCTCGTCTCTCCCTGGCCGGAGCGATGCGCGCGAGCCTTCCTGGACCGATGACCTCGCCGTCCTTCATCGACGAACTCGACCTCGGTGCCCGGCAGGATGCCTGTCGCGTCCCGGATCTGCTTGGGGATCGTGACCTGGCCCTTTGGACGTGACGCGCATCGGTAATACCTCCTCGGTCTTACTTGCCGAAGTAAGATATAGAACAATTCGAGAACACGCCATCACAGCGCCGCCGCGATCCGCAGGCCGCCGCGCCTCGATGATGCGCATGGCAGATGGCGATGGCGAGCGCGTCGGCGGAATCGTCGGTGTCGAACTTCGCCCGCGGCAGCAGCACCGCGACCATCATGCGGATCTGCCCTTCTCGGCGTGGCCGGCGCCGACGACCGCCTTCTTCACCGCGTTCGGCGCGTATTCGGCGACCGGGAGGCCGGCGCGCGCCGGCACCAGCATGGCGATGCCGCGCGCCTGGCCGAGCTTCAGCGTCGCCGCCGCGTCGCGGTTGACGAAGGTCGCCTCGACCGCCGCCTCGTCGGGGCGAATCGGTCGACGATCACCGCACAGGCCGTCGTGGATGCGCAGAGCCGCTCGGCGAGCGACGCGTGTCGTCGGCGGGATCGTGCCGGCGGCGACGAAGGAGAGCCGCGAGCCGGCGACTGTCGACGACGCCCCAGCCGGTGCGCCGCAGTCCCGGATCGATGCCGATGATGCGAATCGCGCGTGCCGCCATGCCACGATGGATAGCGCCTCACCGGCCGCGTGTCAGCGCGCCGCCGACGAGCCACTGCCCCTCGACCATCTTCCGTGATATCGGGCCTGTCCCGACATTCCATCGCGAGCGCCCGACCGTGCCGTTCGATCCCGCCTTCATCGCCGCGCTGGCGGCCGCGTTCCTCGCCGGTCTAGTTGGCGGGTTCGCGGGCTTCGGCGGCGCGATGATATTCATGCCGCTTGCGAGCGCCGTCTACGAACCCCGCGCGGCGGCGGCGGCGTTCCTCGTGATGAGCACGATCCTCATGCTGCCGATGCTGTGGTTCGCGGTGCGCGTCTGCCGCTGGCCGACCGTCCTGCCGGCAGCCCTCGCGGCCTGCGCCACGGTACCGCTCGGCGCGGCGGTCCTCGCGGTCGGCGATCCGCTGACGCTGCGCTGGGGCCTGTCGGCCCTGATCCTCGCGCTGCTGGCCCTGATGGCGTCGGGCTGGCGCTACGAGCGCGAGCCGCATCTGGCCGCCTCGCTGGCGATCGGCGGCGTCTCGGGAGTGCTGGGCGGCGTGGCGCAGGTGTCCGGGCCGCCGGCCATCGTGTTCTGGATGAGCGGGCCCTACGAGCCGGCCGTGATCCGCGCGAACCTGATCGCCTTCTTCTCCATCGTCAGCCTGTCGTCCTTCACCGCCTACGCCTGGAACGGCTTCTTCACGGCGGAGGTGGTCTGGATGATCGTCGTGTTCGCGCCCGCCTACGCGTTCGCGCTCTGGCTCGGCGCGCGCATCTTCGCCCGCGCCGGAGGCGGCGGATACCGCCGCCTCGCCTACATGATCATCGCGGCGGCCGCGATCACCAGCCTGCCGCTGCTGGACGGGTTCCTCAGGTAGCCGGGAGCTTGTCTCTCAGGCCGCCGTCAGGCGCTGAAGGACCTCTTCGGAGACCTCGAAGTTGGCGTAGACGTTCTGCACGTCGTCGTCTTCGTCGAGCGTGTCGACGAGCTTCATCAGGGTCGCGGCCTTTTCCTCGTCGACCGGCGCCGTGGTCTGCGGCTTCCAGACGGCCTTCACCGTCTCGGCCTCGCCGAGCGCTCCTCGAGGGCCTGCGCGACATCGCCGAGATCCTCGAAGGCGCAGGTGATGACGTGGCCCTGCTCGTCCGCTCTCGACATCGTCGGCGCCCGCCTCGATCGCCGCCTCGAGCATCGCCTCGGCGATCGCCGGCCGACGCCGGGTAGACGATCTCGCCGACGCGGTCGAACATGAAGCCGACGCGACCCGTCTCGCCCAGCGATGCCGCCGTACTTGGAGAAGGTCGAGCGCACCCGCTCGGCGGTGCGGTTGCGGTTGTCGGTCAGCGCCTCGACGATCACCGCGACGCCGCCGGGCCCATAGCCCTCGTAGCGGATCTCTTCGTAGTTCTCGGCGTCGCCGCCCGTGCGCCTTCTTGATGGCGCGCTCGATGTTGTCCTTGGGCATGTTCTCCGCGCGTGCGTTCTGGATCGCGAGCCGAGGCGCGGGTTCATCGCGGGGTCGGGCAGCCCGAGCTTCGCCGCGACGGTGATTTCGCGTGCGAGCTTGGAGAAGAGCTTGGAGCGGCTCGCGTCCTGCGCGCCCTTCCGGTGCATGATGTTCTTGAATTGCGAATGGCCGGCCATGGCCTGTCGTCCCGGCGTGATCGTGTGGTTCGGGACGGCGCGCCCCAACTGCTGCGCGTCCCAGGCTGGCCAGCCTTATAAGTCGGGAGATCGGCGAAATCCACCGCCGAGCCGGAGGCCGCCCCGGCATCGTGGCAACCGGCCGGTACCCGCGAGGTGTCCGAGACGATGGCCGGTCTGAAGGACGGAGCGGTCTCGACGGGGAAGTCCGCCAAGCGCGAGCTCGGCGCCGCCGATGCGCTCGGTCGCCAGGCCGGCGACCTGGCGACGGATGTCGACGGCTTCCTCGCGGAAGTGAAGAAGATTCTGATGGCGATCGGTATCGGCTCGCACGAGGGGCACGAAAGCGTCTAGGAAGGACGCGACAGCCCCGACGCGGAGATCGTGAATGATCGCAGTCATCTTCGAAGTCTGGCCGCGCGAAGGCCATCGCGGCGCCTATCTCGACATCGCCGCCGAGCTGCGTCCCCTGCTCGAGGAGATCGACGGATTCGTTTCCGTCGAGCGCTACGAGAGCCTGACCGAGCCCGGCAAGATGCTCTCGCTCTCCTTTTTCCGCGACGAGGCGGCGGTGACGGCCTGGCGGCACACCGCGGCACACCGCATTGCGCAAGCCAAGGGTCGCCACACGCATTTTGCCGATTATCGGCTCCGGATCGCCGGCGTCATCCGCGACTACGGCATGAACGAGCGCGACGAGGCGCCGTCCGACAGCGTCCTCGTGCACGGGTGATGGAGCGTCACGTCGCGAAGGCCGGCCACAAAGGCTCGAGCCGCCCGCCCATCCGCAGCGGCGCGAACTTCGTCGCGAGCCCCGTGGCGTCGTCGGTGTCCACCACGACGCCGCAGATCGTCGCCTCGCCCATGGCGGGCTCGAAGCGCGACCGGCCGATCTTGGTGAGGAAGCGCCTCAGCGGCTCGTCCTTGTCCATCCCGAGCACCGAATCGTAGTCGCCGCACATGCCGACATCGGAAATGTAGGCGGTGCCCTCGTTCAGGATGGCGTGGTCGGCGGTGGGCACGTGGGTGTGGGTGCCGACGACGAGGCTCGCTCGGCCGTCGAGGAAGTGTCCCATCGCCTGCTTCTCGCTGGTCGCCTCGGCATGGAAGTCGACGATCGCCGCGTCCGCCACCTCGCCGAGCGGGCAGGCGGCCATCTCGCGCTCGATCGCGGCGAACGGATCGTCGAGCGCCGGCATGAACACCAGCCCCATGACGTTGGCCACCAGCACGCGCGCGCCGGTCCGCGCCTCGAACAGACCGGCGCCCCGGCCCGGCGTCCCCGGCGGATAGTTGAGCGGGCGAAGCAGGTTCGGCGCGCGCTCGATGAAGACGAGCGTCTCCTTCTGGTCCCACACGTGATTGCCGGTAGTCACCACGTCGGCGCCCGCGCCGCGCAGTTCCTCGTAGATCGCCTCGGTGATGCCGAAACCGCCGGCCGCGTTCTCGCCGTTGACGACCGTGAAGTCCGCCGACAGATCGTCGATCAGCCCCGGAAGCGCCGAGGCGATCGCCTCGCGGCCCGAGCGGCCGACGACGTTACCAAGGAAGAGAAGCCGCACGCATCCCTCCCTCGCAGCGGATTGCGCCGCGTTCGGTGAGCACGCCGTCGAGCGGCTGGTCGAATTCGTCGGTCGGCACGCTCGGAACCTCCTGGGCGGCGAAGGCGAGCCCCAGCGCCAGGACCTTGCGGCGGGCACGCGCCGCCTGCAGGGTCCGGTCGTAGAACCCGCCACCGTAACCGACACGGTAGCCGCGCCGGTCGAAGGCGAGAAGCGGCACCAGGAAGATCGCCGGGTCGACCTCGCCCGCCGCGTCGAGCGGCTCGGCGATGCCGAACGGCCCGGACTTCATCTCGTCGCCCGGCCGCCAGGGCCGGAACACGAGCGGCTGCGCCTTCGCGGCGACCACCGGAAGCGCGAGCCGGGCTCCCGCACGCACGAGGGCGGCGACGAGAGGGGCAGTGTCGAGTTCATCGCCGAAAGTGGAAAACACCGAGACCGTGCCGCCGCCGGCAAGCCCCCGGATCGAGGCCGCGTATCCCGTCAGCGCCTCTGCCGCGCGCATCCGTTCGGCCGGCTGGATACGCCGCCGCAGCGCACGCGCCGCACGCCGCAGCCGCGCCTTTTCGGCCTTGCGGTCGGTCATTCCTTGGTCACGTCAGGGATGCGGGGAGAGGATGGCGAAGCCGCATCGGCCGTTGGAATTTTCGATCCCGGGATCCTACAAACGTAGGTGGGCGCCGTTTGAAAGGGCCCACGGGCCCAACCAGTGACAGCTCCCGTCGAGATCGTTAAGGCCCCGGGGATTAGAAGTCTCCTGTCGAACCGCGCAGCCTCGCCGTCCCGAATGTAGTCGCCCGACGCCGGGCGTGCCAGTGGGAACATTCGGCCGATCAGTCCGCCGGCACGCCATTTAGCGAGGCGGTGAGACGCTCGACACGTTCCGCCGCCGCGTCGAGCGAGGTCGCCATGGCGGTCTCCGCCCGGGAAACCCGCTCCGAGAAGGAGGCATCGGCGTCGCGCAGGTTCGCGATCTCATCCTCCTGCGCGGCCAGCCGCTGCTTCATCTCGGCAAGTTCGTCGGCAACCTCGAGCGCCGCCATCAGGAGCAGCCGCATGTCCCCGACCTCGCCGAAGTCGGCCCGGAAGCGATCGATTTGCTGGTCGAGATCGATGGCCAGCCCCTCGATCTCCTCCTCTTGCCCCTCGTCGCAGCCCATCCTGTAGGAACGGCCGTTTATGGTGATGGTTACGTGCGCCATCGATCACATCTGAGGTTGTGGGAGGTCGTGGGAAGGCGCCGACATGCTCAAGATGCCCGGTGCCCGTCGAGCAGGTCGCCGATCGAAGAGATGGCCGAATTGAGCCGTCCCGCGACGTGATCCGTGACCGATTTCGAGCCGCGCCGAGCGCGCCTTCTCGCGATCGAGCTCCTGGGCCAGGCGCGAGCGGTCGTTGGATAATGTCTGGATCTCGGCGTCACGCGCGCCCGCGGTGCGGTCGACGGCCCGACGCCGCTCCACCGCCGCTTCAAGCGCGTCCAGCGCCAGCGCGAGTCGACGAGTCGCTCGCTCCATTGGGTTTAAGTCGCTGTCCATGCCGCCTCCTTCCGAAGCCGTCGGCTCCGGAAAGCCGCTACGCTCGCCCCCGCGAACGGCTCGACTGCGACCTGACCGGGATCGTCACGTTCCGGAAGGTCCACGCATTACCCGGGAAGATTAGGCGTGCGCGCGACGGGCGGTCAACAGGCTAGCAGCCTCTGTCCCCTACTCTTCCGGGTAAGCCGGTGCCATAGGTGGGAGTGGCATCGCTAAGGGGCGGAATTTTGGCATCCTGCGCGCGCGGCCCTCCGCCTCGCTCGGGGGCCTCGATTGACTCGCGGAAGCGAGGTGGTATTGATCCCCCGCGTTTCGGTCGGATGCGGTCGAGCGCCACGCAAGCCGACACCCCCTCTCACCATCGAGGACGCCGAAGTCCCCCGTGCCTTCGGCCCAAAGCCGACACCGGATGAGCGAACAAGCCGAACAGGTCGATCACCGCGCGATGGCCAACGCCATTCGCGCGCTGTCCATGGACGCCGTGCAACAGGCGAATTCTGGCCACCCCGGCATGCCCATGGGCATGGCCGACGTGGCCACCGTCCTGTTCACCCGTTTTCTCAAGTTCGATCCGGCCGCGCCGGACTGGCCCGATCGCGACCGGTTCGTGCTGTCGGCCGGCCACGGTTCGATGCTCATCTATTCGGTGCTGCATCTGCTCGGCTACGAGGCGATGACGATCGAGGAGATCAAGCGCTTCCGCCAGCTCGGCTCGAAGACGCCGGGTCATCCCGAATACGGCCACACGCCCGGTATCGAGACGACGACCGGACCGCTCGGCCAGGGGCTGGCAACCTCCGTCGGCATGGCCATCGCCGAGCGTCACCTGAACGCGGTCTACGGAGACGGCATCGTCGACCATTTCACCTACGTGCTCGCCAGCGACGGCGACCTGATGGAGGGCATCAGCCACGAGGCGATCTCGCTCGCCGGCCATCTGAAGCTGTCGCGCTTGATCGTGCTGTTCGACGACAACGGAACCACGACGGCCCCCTGTCGCTGGCCGAGAGCGGCGACCAGCTCGCCCGCTTCGCCGCCGCCGGATGGGAAGTGACCCGCGTTGACGGCCACGATCCCACCGCCATCGCCACGGCCATCGAGGCTGCCCAGGGCACCGACCGGCCCTCGCTGATCGCCTGCCGCACCGTGATCGGCTACGGCGCGCCGAACAAGCAGGGCACCGCCGCGACCCACGGCTCGCCGCTGGGCGCCGACGAGATCGCCGCCGCCCGCGAAGAGCTCGACTGGCCGCACATCCCCTTCGAGATTCCCTCCGATATCCGCGACGCCTGGCGCATCTCGGGCCTGCGGAGCGGCCAGGCCCGCCGGGCCTGGGAGAAGCGCCTCGGCGAGCTCGACCGCGACACGCGCGCCGAGTTCGAGCGCCGCACGCGCGGCGAGCTGACCGTCGGCCTCGCCCCGGCGATCCGCGACCTGAAGCAGAAGTTCGTGTCGGACAAACCCGACACCGCGACGCGGTCGGCCTCGCAGGTCGTGCTGGGTGCCATCAACGAGGCGCTGCCCGATACCGTCGGCGGCTCGGCAGATCTCACGCCGTCGAACAACACGCAGAGCAAGGGCCTGCCGGTCCTGTCGGCCGACGACTATTCGGGCCGGTTCATCCATTACGGCGTTCGAGAGCACGGCATGGCCGCGGCCATGAACGGGATGTCGCTGCACGGCGGCGTCGTGCCCTATTCCGGCACCTTCCTCGTCTTCTCCGACTACTGCCGGCCGGCGATCCGTCTGGCCGCGCTGATGGGCAAGCGCGTCATTCACGTGATGACCCACGACTCCATCGGTCTCGGCGAGGACGGGCCGACGCATCAGCCGGTCGAGCACCTGGCGAGCCTCAGGGCGATCCCGAACCTGCTCGTCTTCCGCCCCTGCGACGCAACCGAGACCGCCGAGTGCTGGCAGCTCGCGCTGGAATTGCGCGACAAGCCGAGCCTCCTGGCCCTGACGCGCCAGAACCTGCCGGCCCTGCGCACCGACTTCGTCGAGGACAACTGCTGCGCCCGCGGCGCCTACGAAATCGTGCCCGCGTCGGGCGAGGCCAAGGTGACGCTGTTCGCCACCGGCTCGGAAGTCTCGATCGCCGTCGAGGCGGCGGCCCGCCTGGAGCGCGACGGCGTGCCGACCCGTGTCGTCTCGGTGCCCTGCTTCGAACTCTTCGAGGCACAGTCGCCGGAATACCGCCGCTCGATCCTCGACGCCGCCCCGGTGCGCGTCGCCGTCGAGGCGGCAATTCGCATGGGCTGGGAGCGTTTCGTCGGCCGCGACGGCGGCTTCGTCGGCATGGACGGTTTCGGCGCCAGCGCACCTTACAAGCAACTCTACGCAGAGTTCGGCATCACCGCGGACGCGGTTGTCGCAGAGGCGCGCCATCGCCTCGACGCGCTCGACGACGTTGACGAAGCGTGATCCGGCAACACACGAGGAGACCTTAGCGACATGGCTGTCAGGGTAGCGATCAACGGCTTCGGCCGAATTGGGCGCAATGTCCTTCGCGCCATCATCGAGTCCGGCCGCGACGACATCGAGGTTGTCGGCATCAACGATCTCGGACCCGTCGAGACCAATGCGCATCTCCTGCGCTACGACAGCGTCCACGGCCGCTTCCCCGCCGAGGTGAAGGTTTCCGGCGAGTCATCGACGTCGGCCGCGGGCCGATCCGCGTCACCGCGATCCGCGATCCCAGGGAACTCCCCTGGAAGGACCTGAAGGTCGACATCGCGCTCGAATGCACCGGCATCTTCACCGATCGCGACAAGGCCGCCCAGCACATTGATGCCGGCGCCAGGAAGGTCCTGATCTCCGCCCCCGGCGGCAAGGCCGACCTCACCGTCGTCTTCGGCGTCAACCACGACAAGCTGACTGCCGAGCATACGGTGGTCTCGAACGCCTCCTGCACGACGAACTGTCTCGCCCCGGTCGCCAAGGTCCTCAATGACGCCATCGGCATCGAGAAGGGCTTCATGACGACGGTGCATTCCTACACCGGTGACCAGCCGGTGCTCGACACGATGCACAAGGACCTCTACCGCGCGCGCGCCGCGGCGATGTCGATGATCCCGACCTCGACGGGCGCGGCCCGCGCGGTCGGCCTCGTGCTGCCCGAGCTCAACGGCAAGCTCGACGGCGTGGCCGTCCGCGTGCCGACCCCGAACGTCTCGATGATCGACTTCAAGTTCGTCGCCCGGCGCGACACCTCGGTCGAGGAAGTCAACGAGGCGATCAAGTCGGCCGCGAAGGGCGCCCTCAAGGGCGTGCTCGCCTTTACCGACGAGCCGCTCGTCTCGATCGACCTCAACCACGATCCGGCGTCGTCCACCTTCGCCCTCGACCAGACCAAGGTCATGGAAGGCTCCTTCGTCCGCGTCCTGTCCTGGTACGACAACGAGTGGGGCTTCTCGAACCGGATGGCCGACACGGCCGTTGCCATGGGACGGCTCTGATCGTTCCAGGGATACCCATGGCCTCGTTCCGGACTCTCGACGACCTCGACCTGAAGGACCGGCGCGTGGTCCTGCGCGCCGACCTCAACGTTCCCATGCAGGACGGCAGGGTCGGCGACGCGACCAGGATCCGCGCCGCCGCCCGCACCATCCGCGACCTTCTGGACGGCGGCGCCAGCGTCATGGTGCTGTCTCACTTCGACCGGCCCAAGGGCAAGGTCGTGCCGTCTATGTCGCTGGAGCCGCTGGCGGCCGCGCTCGAGGCCGAGATCGGCCGGCCCGTCCGCTTCGTCGCCACCGACTGGCGCGACGATGCGCCGGGTAAGGCGGCGGCCGAGGCGAAGTCCGGCGACGTCCTCCTCTTCGAGAACACGCGGTTCCATCCGGGCGAGGAGGACAACGACGAGGGCTTCGCCAGGGTACTCGCCAGCCTCGGCGACCTTTACGTCAACGACGCCTTCTCCGCCGCCCACCGGGCGCATGCCTCGACCGAAGGCGTTGCCCGCCACCTGACGGCGGCCGCCGGCCGCACGATGGAGGCGGAGCTGACGGCGTTGGAGAAGGCGCTGGGCGCGCCCGAGCGGCCCGTGATCGCGATCGTCGGCGGGGCCAAGGTCTCGACCAAGCTCGATCTCCTGGGCAACCTGTCGGCGAAGGTCGACCAGCTCGTGATCGGCGGCGGGATGGCCAACACCTTCCTCGCCGCGGCCGGCCATCCCGTCGGCAAGTCGCTGTGCGAGCACGACAAGCTGGAGACCGCGCGCCAGGTTGTCGAGCAGGCGAAGGCGCAGGGCTGCGAGGTGGTGCTGCCCGTCGATGTCGTCGCCGCCAAGGCGTTCGAGGCGAACGCGGCGCATCGCGTGGCCGGTCTCGACGACGTGGCCGACGACGAGATGATCCTCGACATCGGCCCGGCGACGGTCGACGCCCTGAAGGCACGCCTCGACGTGGCGAAGACAGTGGTCTGGAACGGCCCGTTCGGCGCCTTCGAACTCGTGCCATTCGACGTCGGCACGAAGGCGGTGGCCAATCACGTCGCGACGCTGACGAAGGGCGGGCGGGTCCTGTCGGTCGCCGGCGGCGGCGACACGGTGGCGGCCCTCAACCAGGCGGGCGTCGCCGAGGATTTCTCCTTCATCTCGACGGCCGGCGGCGCCTTCCTCGAATGGCTCGAGGGCAAGGCCTTGCCTGGCGTCGAGGCTTTGCGAAAATAGGCACCAAGGCAACATCGGACCGAGACGGGCGCGCGGGTCGAACGCGCGCCATCACCACGGGAAGGACGAACGGACATGACCGAGACGCTCCAGGACATCGCCCAGGCCATGGTCGCCGAGGGTAAGGGCATCCTCGCCGCCGACGAGAGCTCCGGCACGATCAGGAAGCGCTTCGATTCCATCGGCGTGGAATCCACCGAGGACAAGCGGCGCGACTATCGCGAGATGCTGTTCCGCGCCGACGCGATGAAGAACCACATCTCCGGCGTCATCCTCTTCGACGAGACGCTGCGCCAGAAGGCCGTTGACGGCACGCCGCTGGTCGAACGTCATCAGGGCCGCAGGCGCGGTCCCCGGCATCAAGGTCGACAAGGGCGCGCAGGACATGCCGGGCTTTCCGGCCGAGAAGGTGACCGAGGGCCTCGACGGCCTGCGAGGTCGCCTGAAGGAATATCACGACCTTGGTGCCCGCTTCGCCAAGTGGCGCGCGGTGATCGACATCGCCGACGGCATCCCGACCTGGGGCTGCGTCAAGGCGAACTCCCACGCGCTCGCCCGTTACGCCGCGCTTTGCCAGGAGGCCGGCATCGTGCCGATCGTCGAGCCGGAGGTGCTGATGGACGGACCCGTCGCCGCCCACGACGCGGACCGCTGCTACGAAGTCACCGAGTGGGTACTGAAGACGGTCTTCGCCGACCTCTACGAGGCGCGCGTCGACCTCGACGGCATGGTGCTGAAGCCGAACATGATCATCTCCGGCAAGAACGCATCGAAGAAGGCCTCCGCCGAGGAAGTCGCCGAGAAGACGGTCGCCTGCCTGAAGGCCTGCGTACCGGCCACCGTGCCCGGCATCGCCTTCCTTTCGGGCGGCCAGTCCGACGAGGAGGCGACCCATCATCTGTCGCTGATGAACGCCATGGGTCCGCTGCCGTGGAAGCTCACCTTCTCCTACGGCCGCGCCCTCCAGGCCGCCGCGCTGAAGGCCTGGGGCGGCAAGACGGAGAACGTCGCCAGCGCCCAGAGCGCCTTCTCGCACCGCGCCCGCATGAACGGGCTTGCGGCGATGGGCCGTTGGCGTGAGGATATGGAGAGAGAGGCGGCCTGATCGGCGGCCCGCGCGCGGCGGCGAATTCCCTTCATTTGCCGCAATCGGGCGGTAGCCGGTCAATTCCTCTGCGCTAAGTGATACCATGCGCAAGATGGACGAACGGCGAACCCAGATTGTAATCGTCACGCCGCGGGAGATAGACCCGCGCGAATTCGCGACCGTGCTCGCGGACGCGCTGGCGGCTGCGGACGTGTCCGCGGTGCTGCTGGATATCGCCGCCTCCGACGATGCCTCGTGGCGGTCGGCGGCCGAGGTTCTCGGCCCGGTCGCCCAGGCCCGCGGGGCGGCCTTTCTCCTGCGTGATCACGCGAGGCTAGTGGTGGAGACCGGATCGGACGGAACTCATGCCAGCGAGAGCCCCCGCGCCCTCGACGATGCGCTCAAGGCGCTGCGCCCGCATTTTATCGTCGGCGCCGGCGACTGCACCACGCGACATGCGGCGATGACCATCGGCGAACGCAATCCCGACTACGTCTTCCTTGGCCGCCTCGACGGCGAGGGCGACGTGCCGGCGGCCCGCACGTTGGTCGAGTGGTGGGTGGATTCGTTCGAACTGCCCTGCGTCGCGCTCGCCGCCGACGACTGGTCCTCGGTGGAGGCGCTCGCCGCCGCGCAGCCCGATTTCGTGGCGCTGCGCGACCTCGTCTGGAATGACCCAGACGGCCCGGCCGCGGCCCTGTCGAAGGCGGCCGCCGTTTTGTCCGCGAGCCCCGAGACCGTCGGATGATCCTTCGTTCGCTGATCCTGGCCGCCGCGCTCACCGCCGGCGCACCCGCCGTGGCGCAGCCCGCCGCGCCGACCGATGCGGAGACCCCCGAAAGCACAGGGACCGCGGCGGACGTCGCCTATGGGGCGTTTCAGCGCGGCCAGTACCTCACCGCCTTCCGCGAGGCGCTGCAGCGCGCCGAAGCCGGCGACCACGCCGCCCAGACCCTGCTCGGCGAGATTTACGCCAACGGCCTCGGCATTCCCCAGGACGAGGAACGCGCCGTCTGGTGGTACGGAAAGGGCGCGGTCGGCGGAAATCGCGAGGCGCAGTTCGCGCTCGGCCTGATGCTCGCGCGCGGCCAGGGCACCGCGCGCGACAAGGCCAAGGCCGCGGAGTGGTTCGAGGTCGCCGCCGATGCCGGCCACGTCGAGGCCCACTACAACCTCGCCCTCATCTACATCGAGGGCGACGTCGTTCCACGCGACATGGAGAAGGCGGCCGAACTCCTGACGTTCTCGGCGAGCCGCGGACATCCGGAATCGCAATACAATCTCGGCGTGATCTACGTCACCGGCGAGGGCGTCAACCGCCAGCTCGAGCGCGGCGCCCAATGGATGGCCCGCGCCGCCGAGGCCGGCATCCCCATCGCTGAGGTCGAGTACGCGATCATGCTGTTCCGCGGGGAAGGTGTGGAGCAGGACGAGGAGGCCGCCGCCGAACTCCTCAAGCGCGCCGCCGAGAAGGGCAACCCCGTCGCGCAGAATCGCCTCGCCCGGCTCTATGCCGATGGGCGCGGCGTGGAGATGGACGCCGCCGAGGCCGCCAAGTGGCATCTCATCGCCCGCTATTCCGGCGCGAGCGATCCCTGGCTCGACGCCTATATGGCGTCGCTCAACGAAGCCGACCGGCGTGAGGCCCGCGAGCGCGTCGTCCGGTGGGCGGCGAGCAGCGGTGCGGGGGACATCACCGCTAATTTCTGATGATCCCGCGTGGAAAGCCTGTTAGGTTCCGCGCCGTCGAAATCCCTCAAGGTCCAGGGTCTGGAGACGACGGCGCCGCCCGCGCCGCCACGGCGCTCCCGCTGGCCCGTAAAGGACCGCAGTCGGAACTAGCGAACGATGAAGATCAACGGCAACGAAATCCGCCCCGGCAACGTCGTCGAGCACAAGGGCGGCCTCTGGGTCGCGGTGAAGACGCAGGCCGTGAAGCCCGGCAAGGGCGGCGCCTTCAACCAGGTCGAGCTCAAGAACCTGATCGACGGCACCAAGCTCAACGAGCGCTTTCGCTCCGACGCCACGGTCGAGCGCGTGCGCCTCGACCAGAAGGACTTCCAGTTCCTCTATGCCGAGGGTGACAACCTGGTCTTCATGGACGTCGACACCTACGAGCAGCTCGAGCTCGCCTCCGACTGGGTCGGCGAGCGCGCCGCCTTCCTGCAGGACGGCATGACGGTGACGGTCGAGCTCCACGAAGGCCGCCCGATCGGCATCACCCTGCCCCAGCACGTCGTGCTCGAGGTCGTCGAGGCCGAGCCCGTGGTGAAGGGCCAGACGGCCACCTCCTCATACAAGCCCGCCAAGCTCGACAACGGCGTGCGCGTCATGGTGCCCCCCTTCGTCGGTACCGGAGAGAAGATCGTCGTCGACACCGGCGAGCTCACCTACGTCCGCCGAGCCGACTGACGGGACTGCCCGAAAATGCCCCGCACACCGCTCATGAACGTCATGGTCCAGGCCGCCACCAAGGCGGGCCGGCCGCTGGCGCGCGACTTCGGCGAGGTGGAGAACCTCCAGGTCTCGATGAAGGGCCCGGCCGACTTCGTGTCGGCGGCCGATCACAAGGCCGAGCAGATACTGCACGAGGAGCTGTCGCGGGCGCGGCCCGGCTACGGCTTCCTGATGGAGGAGTCGCGGCGAGTCGGACGGGAACCGATCTCACCCACCGCTGGATCGTCGATCCGCTCGACGGCACCACGAACTTCCTCCACGCCATCCCGCTCTTCGCGGTCGCCATCGCGCTGGAGCGCGACGGCGAGATCGTCGCCGGCTCATCTACAACCCCGTCATGGACGAGCTGTTCACCGCCGAAAGCGGCGGCGGCGCGTGCCTCAACGACCGGCGCCTGCGCGTCGCCGGCCGCCGCGACCTGTCGCAGGCCGTCATCACCTGCGGCATCCCGCATCTCGGGCGCGGCGATCACGGCGGATTCCTACGCGAGCTCGGCCAGGTCATGGGCTCGGTCGCCGGTATCCGCCGCACGGGCGCGGCAGCCCTTGATCTCGCCTGGGTGGCCGCAGGCCGCTTCGACGGCTTCTTGGAGCGCGGATTGTCCGCCTGGGACATCGCCGCCGGGACGCTGCTCGTCACCGAGGCGGGCGGCTACGTGACCGACTATTCCGGCCGCAACACGGCACCGGCCTCCGGCGAAGTGGTTGCCGCCAACGAGGACATCCACCGCGCTCTCGTGGCCACGCTTTCGGGAAAGCGCAGCGCGGCCTGAGGGAACGCCTTGGACATGGGCCCGCGCGGGCGCTAACGTTCCGTCGCGGATTTGTCGAATTCAACTCGTAGTTTGCCTCGGAAACAAGCACCGCCGATGCCCCGCAGACCGGACCCCCACCAGCTCGCGAGCCCGAGGATCTACCTCGTCCGAATGCTCGTCTTCCTCGTCATCGCGGGGTTCATCTCGGCGATCCTGTTCCCCCAGGTCTATTCGGCCTTCCTGGCGAATCCCGTCCTCAACAGCCTGATCTTCGGCGTGCTGCTCATCGGCATCGTCCTGGCGATCCGGCAGGTCTTCCGCCTGTTCCCCGAGGTCGCTGGGTCAACGACTTCCGCCTCGCCGACCCTGGCCTCGAGGTCACACGCCCCCCGGTGCTGCTCGCGCCGATGGCCGGCCTCCTGCGCGACCGCATGGGCCGCACGGCGATCTCGGCGCAGACGATGCGCTCGATCCTCGATTCCGTCGGCAACCGCCTCGACGAAGCCGAGCGACATCCTGCGCTACCTGACGGGGCTTCTCGTCTTCCTCGGCCTGCTCGGCACCTTCTAGGGCCTGCTCGAGACCGTGAGTTCCGTCGCCGGCACCATCCAGTCGCTCGACGTCGGCTCGAACGACGCCGCCGTCATCTTCGAGGACCTTAAGGAGGCCTCGCCGCGCCCCTGGCGGCATGGGCACCGCCTTCTCGTCCTCGCTGTTCGGCCTTGCCGGCTCGCTGGTCCTGGGCTTCCTCGACCTGCAGGCGAGCCAGGCGCAGAACCCCTTCTACACCGACCTCGAGGACTGGATGACCACGATGACCGAGCTGTCGGCGAGCGAGATCCGTCCGCTCGACACCTCCGAGATGCCGACCGACACGCCTGCCTCGGCCGAGATCAAGGCCAGCCTCGACAAGTTGAGCGCCATCCTCGCCGAGGGCGGCGGCACCGGCTCGGGATCGAGCCGCGCCCATCCGCGCCATGGCCGAACTCGCCGGGGCATTCAGGGCCTCGTCAAGCACATGCGCGCCGAACAGAAGCTCATCCGCGAGTGGGTCGAATCCCAGTCCGAGCAGCAGAGCGAGATTCGCGATCTCCTCACCCGCATGGTCGAGCGCGAGGAACGCGAGAAGGTTTGAGGGACGTCACATGGCTCTCGCCCGCTCCCGCCGCCGATCGGCACCGCCAACTACTGGCCGGGCTTCGTCGACGCGCTGGCGAGCCTGCTGCTCGTCATCATCTTCCTGCTGTCGGTGTTCATGCTGGCCCAGTTCTTCCTGAGCCAGGAGATCTCAGGGCGCGGACACGGCGCTCAATCGCGCTCAACTCGCAGATCGCCGAACTGACCGAACTGCTGCAGCTCGAGCGCGCGGGACGGCGTTCCCTCGAGGATCAACTCTCCCTGCTGCAGGACAACCTCGCATCCTCGGAGGCCGAGCAGGTGCGCCTGCAGGGCCTGCTGGACGACGAGGCGGCCTCCGCCGCGGGGACCGGGGGCGCAGATATCCGAACTGGAATCCGAACTCGACGACGAGCGCCGGATGTCTCGCCGGGCGCTCGCCCAGGTCGCACTCCTCAACCAGCAGCTCGCGGCGCTCCGGCGTCAGATCGGCGCGCTCGAGGAGGCGCTGGAGGCGTCCGAGACGCGCGACCGCGAGAGTCAGGCGCGCATCGCCGATCTCGGCCGGCGCCTCAACGTCGCCCTCGCCCAGCGCGTCCAGGAGCTGTCGCGCTATCGCTCCGACTTCTTCGGCCGCCTGCGCGAAATCCTCAGCCGCGCTCCGACATCCGCGTCGTCGGCGACCGCTTCGTGTTCCAGTCCGAGGTGCTGTTCGGTTCGGGCTCCGACGAGATCAACTCCGCGCGGCCGCGAGGAGCTGGCGAAGCTGGCGAGTGCCATCATCGAACTGCAGGGCGAAATCCCCGACGAGATCGAATGGGTGCTCCGCATCGACGGCCACACCGACAACCGTCCGATCTCCTCGGCGCGCTTCCCCTCGAACTGGGAGCTGTCGGCCGCCCGCGCCATCTCGGTGGTGCGCGCGCTGATCGACGAGGGCGTGGATCCCCGAGTTCCTCGTCGCCGCCGGCTTCGGCGAGATCCGCCCGCTCGAGGACGGCGACACCGAGGAAGCCTACCAGATGCAACCGCCGCATCGAGTTCAAGCTGACCGAGCGGTAACCGCCTCCGGCGCTCGGCGGCTCGCCGGGTCGGTGTCGAACTGCAGCCGTGCCAGCCTGGCATAGAGGCCGTCGCGCGCCATCAGGCTCGCATGCGTCCCCTCCTGCACGATCCGCCCCTCCTCCATGACCAGGATGCGGTCGGCGTCGCGCACCGTGGCGAGGCGGTGGGCGATGACCAGGGTGGTGCGGCCTTCCTTTAGTTTCTGCAGCGCGTCCTGGACCAGCGTCTCGCTTTCGGCGTCGAGCGCGCTCGTCGCCTCGTCCAGCAGCAGGATCGGCGCGTCGCGCAGGATCGCCCGGGCGACGGCGACGCGCTGGCGCTGGCCGCCCGACAGCGTCGTCCCCCGCTCGCCGACCTGCGTGTCGTAGCCGTCGGGCAGGAGCCGGATGAATTCGTCGGCATGGGCGGCGCGCGCCGCCGCGCGGATCTCCTCCGCGCTCGCGCCGGGCCGCCCGTAGCCGATGTTCTCGGCGACCGAGGCCGCGAAGATCGCGGTATCCTGCGGCACCACCGCGATGCGCCGGCGCACCTCCACCGGATCGGCATCGGGGAGCGCCACCCCGTCCATCAGGACGCGGCCGGCCGACGGGTCGTAGGCACGCAGGATCAGGTGAAAGAGCGTGCTCTTGCCGGCCCCGGACGGGCCGACGACGGCGACCGTCTCGCCGCGCGCAATGGTCAGCGATATGTCCCGCACCGCCCGTTCCGCGGGCCGTGTCGGGTAGGCGAAGGACACGTTCTCGAAGGCGATCTCGCCGCGCGGCGGGACGGGCAGCGCGACGGGGTCGGCCGGCGCCGTGATCGAGGGCTCCTCGTCGAGAAGCTCGCCCAGCCGCTCCGCCGCGCCGGCGGCCTGCTGGACCTCGCCCCAGACCTCGCTGAGCTGGCCGAGCGCGCTGCCGGCGAAGACCGCGTAGAGCACGAACTGGCTGAGCGTCCCCGCCGTCATCCGCTCCGCCATGACCTCGCGCGCGCCGAACCAAAGGACGGAGACGACCGAGGCGAAGACGAGGAACAGCGCGAAGCCGGTCAGCGTCGCCCGCGCGGCGATGCTGACGCGCGCAGCCTCGAAGGCATCGCCCACGGCGGCCCGAAACTTCGCCGCCGTCACCGCCTCGTTGGTGAAGGCCTGCACGGTGCGCACCGCCCCGATCGCCTCGGCCGCCTGCGCGGTCGCCTCGGCCAGCGTGTCCTGCGCGTGGCGCTGGCGCCGGCGCACCGCCCGGCCGAACCCCACGAGCGGCAATACGATCAGCGGGAGGGCGATCAGCACCAGCGCCGAAAGCTGGGGGCTTGTCAGTACCATCAGCGCCGCCGCGCCGATCCCCATCACGAGGTTACGCAGCGCGATCGAGACGCTCGATCCCACCGCGGCCTTGATCTGCGTGGTGTCTGCGGTCAGCCGCGAGACGATCTCGCCCGACCGGCTTCGGTCGAAGAAGTCGGCGCCGAGCCCCGCGACGTGCGCGAACACGTCGGCCCGGATGTCGGCGACGACGCGCTCACCGAGCCAGGTCACGAAATAATAGCGAAGCGCGCTCGCCGTCGCGAGAACCAGCACGACGACGATCATCATCGCGAAATACTGGTTCACGAAGCCGAAGTCCTCGCCGGCGAAGCCGTGGTCGATCATCCGGCGGACGGCCTGCGGCACGGCCAGCATCGCGCCTGCCGCGACCACGAGCGCGATCAGCGCCACCAGCACCTTGCCGCGATAGTGCGTCACATAGGGCAGCAGCATCCTCAGCGGCCGAAGCGCCGCCTGCCGCGAGCGGCCGTTCCGGCCAGCCTCGCTCCCCGTTCCGTTGGTCCCAGTTTCTGCCACCCGGCGGTCCGTCCGAGATTGTCGCGCCCTGCCGCGCCAACATGCCCACCGTATGGTTCGCTGGCAAGAACGCCCGAGCACTCGCGCGCGCTTGAGTCGCAGCGCGTGGCGGGTTATATGGCGTGCGAATTCCGCATCACCGCGATCGCACAACGCGCCGGCCGGACGGACGCGCGCCTCATCAGGGTTGTTATGCCATGAAGAAGGACATCCATCCCGACTACCACATCATCAAGGTGGTGATGACCGACGGGACCGAATACCAAACGAAGTCGACCTATGGCGAGGAGGGCTCGACGCTCACCCTCGACATCGACCCCAACACCCATCCGGCCTGGACGGGCGGCAGCCAGCATCTCCTCGACCGCGGCGGCCGGGTCAGCCGGTTCAAGAAGAAGTTCGAAGGCTTCATCTGACGACGCGACGGCGCGCGGCCGCCTGGCGGGCAGGACGCGCGGCGAGTGGCAGGGCAAGGGGCCCCCGGCATGCCGGGGGCTCTTTTCGTATGCGGAGGTCGCCGGGGCGGAGCTAGATGTCCTGGCCGCCGAACACGTTCCTCAGGCGGCGGAACTGGTCGGCGAGCGGATTGTCGGCCGGCATCTCGGGCTCCGGATCGGAAAGCTGACGGTCCAGGTGGCGCACACGCGACTGCAGGCGCAGGCTGCGGTCGATCAGTTCCTTCAGCGGATCGGGAAGGTCGTCGTAGCCCGCCGACCTGATCCGGTCCTCGGGGTGCTCGAGCTTCACCTTGCCCTTCTCCTCCAGCGCCTGCTTCGCCGACATCTCGCCGTCGTTCACAGCGCGCTGGAGCAAAAGCCACGAGGCGATCTGCATCAGGCGCGTCGTCAGCTTCATGCTCTCGGTCGCGTAGGCGAGGCCGCCGAGCCGGTTGAGGCTGCGGGAATCCTTGCGGCCCGGACCATCGAGATAGTCGGCCGTCTCCTCGAGAAGGCTCATGCCCTCCCGGAACAGCGTGATGAAATTGCCGGAGGCCGCCATGCGCTCCGCGAAACGCACCGGGTCGGCCGCGTCCGTCCGATTCTGCCTGTCGTCTCTGCTGTTCTCGTTCATGCCTGTCCCTGTCGGTCCCGTTCTGGCGTGCCCGGATGGCGGTTGCGTGGCTGAAACGTGCCTGTGCGAGACATCCGGTCGATATCCGACCGGCTCGCCGCAATTCCGGTGCCAGATGGGTCCCCCTGTGGCCGCCCGAAAACGGCAGCCCGCCCGCGCGCCATCATGGTTGGTGGGACCACGGATGCAACGGGAAAAAGAAAAGAGCCGCTTGATTAGCGGCTCAGTTGGTTAACAGGGAGGCGTCAAACAGAGTGGACAGGAGCCACTCGAAATCCAGATGACTGGATAACCCCCTGTTTACCGTTAAGAGACTAATAAAAGGTTAACGACTCCGCCCGACATTCCCTTGACGTCACCAGCGTTTCAGCTACGTGAGAACAGGTTTTCCGCTGCGGCGCGCGTCGATCCCTTCGCGGCGAGTTCGGCTTCGATACGCTCGATTTCCTTGCGCAGAAGCGCGATTCGCTCTTCCAGCTCGTCTACCGACAGCGTGGCGAGGTCCATTCCGATCACATGCCCCGACGGAATTTGGCGGACGAACGTCGTCGAACATTTCGCTTCTCCCTCGGTTTTCCCGCGGGCCGCAGCCTAAGCCCAACGGGCCGGCGTTGTCACGAGCCCGGCGGGGGGCTATTGCGGGACCAACCACAGGAATCCGAGCAGGAGGTCTTTCCATGTCCGGCATCCCGACCATCATGACCGCGGTCGCCATCCCCAAGCCCGGCGGCCCCGAGGCGCTGGTGATCGAGGAGAGGCAGCGTGCCGCGCCCAGGTCCGCGGCGAGATCCTGGTCAAGGTCGACGCGGCCGGCGTCAACCGGCCCGACGTGCTGCAGCGGCAGGGCGGCTATCCGCCGCCGCCCGGCGCGCCCGACATCCCGGGCCTCGAGATCGCCGGCGAGGTCGTGGCGGCCGGGCCGGGCGTCACCCGCTTTCACGAGTCGGCGACGAGGGTCTGCGCGCTGGTCCCGGCGGCGGCTATGCCGAATACTGCGTCGTCGCACGAGACGAATGCCCTGCCGGTCCCGCAGGGCCTCTCGATGATCGAGGCGGCCGGCGTTCCCGAGACCTTCTTCACCGTCTGGCCCAACGTCTTCGAGCGCGGCCGCGCTGCAGCCCGGCGAGACGCTGCTCGTCCATGGCGGCTCGAGCGGCATCGGCACGACGGCGATCCAGCTCGCCAAGGCCTTCGGCGCGACGGTGATCGTCACCGCCGGCATCGGCCGAGAAATGCGAGGCATGCGTGCGTCTCGGCGCCGACGTCGCGATCAACTACGCGACGGAGGATTTCGTCGAGGCCGTCGAAGGAGGCGACCGGCGGCCGCGGCGCCGACGTCATCCTCGACATGGTCGGCGGCGACTATATCGACCCGCAACTACGCCGGCGCCGCCGAGGAGGGCCGCATCGTCCAGATCGCCTTCCTGCACGGCTCGCAAGGCCGAGGTCGACTTCCTGCGCGCTGATGATCAAGCGGCTGACCCACACCGGCTCGACGCTGCGGCCGCGCACCGTCGCCAGAAGGCCGGCATCGCCCGCGACGCTTGAGGAGAAGGTCTGGCCGCTCCTCGACGCCGGCAGGGTCAAGCCGGTGATCGACTCCACCTTCCCGCTGGCACGAGGCGGCGCAGGCCCATGCGCTGCATGGAAGCGAGCGCGCCATATCGGCAAGATCGTGCTGGACGACGCGAGCCTGACGGAGCGTTTGCCCTCGTCCGCGAAACGCGCCTATATAGGCGTCATCCCCGTCAAGATCATCCGTGCGGGGCTTCGCCTGCCGAAGCCGGCGGCAGCGCAAGGGAGAGACATATGGCCACACGCACCCCTGATGCCCAAGGCGACCGCCGTCTGGCTGGTCGACAACACCTCGCTGACCTTCGAGCAGATCGCCGATTTCTGCACGCTGCACCCGCTCGAGGTGAAGGCGCATCGCCGACGGCGAGTCGGCGCGGGCATCAAGGGCCTCGACCCGGTGACTCACCGGCCAGCTGACCCGCGAGGAGATCGAGAAGGCCGAGGCCGACCCGGACTACCGCCTGAAGATCGCCGAGCCGAAGGTCCGCGTGCCGCAGCGCCAAGCGCAAGGGCCCGCGCTACACGCCCGTCTCGCGCCGCCAGGACCGGCCCAACGCCATCCTCTGGCTGCTGCGCAACCATCCCGAGCTGAAGGACGCGCAGATCATGCGCCTGGTCGGCACCACCAAGTCGACGATCGCAGTCGATCCGCGACCGCACCCACTGGAACTCCGCCAACCTCCAGCCGATGGACCCGGTGACGCTCGGCCTGTGCTCGCAGATCGACCTCGACCTCGAGGTCAAGCGCGCCGCCAAGGACCGTCCGCCGGAGATGGAGGAAGGCCCGACGCCTCCTCAGCCCCGACGGAGACGGTCGGCCTGGTACCCGAGGCGCCGGTCTTCGAGCCCTCGCCGGAGCCGGCGAAGGAAGCCGAGCTCGACGCCGACACGGTCTTCGCCAAGCTCAAGTCGCTGAAGGCGCGACGACGCCGACGAGGACTCGAGCGCCCGCCTCACTCCTCGCCTTGACGGGCACCGTGTAGTTGAGCGGCAGCCGGCCGCCGTCGGCATAGATGGTCTGGCCGGTGATGTAGCTCGCATCGTCCGAGGCGAGGAACGCGGCCACCGAGGCGATCTCGGCGGGCTCGCCGATGCGGCCCATGCGGCGTGCGCGACAGGATGCGCTCGGCGCGCGCCGGCGTCGCCGTTCACCGCGGCCAGCATGTCGGTCATGATCGAGCCGGGGCCGATGCGCGTTGACGCGGATGCCGTAGGGCGCGAGCGACAGCGCCATCACCTTGGTGAGCTGGTTGACGCCGCCCTTCGAGACCGAGTAGGGCACCTGGTTGGGCGATGCGCGAACACCGCGTTGACCGAGCGACATGTTGACGATGGCGCCCGGCGCGCTCGCCCGCCTTGACCTGCTCGACCATCTGGCGCGCGACGGCCTGGCCGGTGAGGAACGACGCCCTTCAGGTTGACGCGCAGGACGCGGTCGAAATCCGCCTCCTCGATGTCGAGGAAATCGGCGCCGTGGACGATGCCGGCATTGTTGACGAGGATGTCGACGCGGCCGAAGCGCTCGATGCGTCGCGGCCAGCATGTTGTGGACCTCGAGCCGCTCGGCGACGTCGCAATAGATGTAGTGGACCTCGGTATCGTCGCCGATCTGGCGGCCGCTGCCTCTCCCGCCTTGTCGTCGATGTCGACCAGCGCGACGCGCGCTCCGTCGCGCACGAAGCGCTCGGCGCAGGCCGGCCGATGCCCTTGGCCGCGCCCGTGACGATGGCGATCTTGTCCTCGAGTCTCATCTCGTTCCTCGTGGCTCGGGAAGCCGGCAGGTCGACCGCCCGGGCGAATAGTCAAGCTCGCCCCGGCCGAAGCCCCCGCTCGCTCAGCGCCGCGGTGATCTCGTCGAGGATCGCCGGATCGTCGATCGTCGCCGGCATCTCGGTAGTCCTCGCCGTCGGCGATCTGCCGCATGGTGCCGCGCAGGATCTTGCCCGACCGCGTCTTCGGCAGGCGCTTGACGATGTGGCGCCGTCTTGAAGGCGGCGACCGGGCCGATCTCGGTCGCGCACCAGCGCGACGCATCTCGCGCTCGATCTCGCCGCGGTCGCGGGCCATGCCCGCCTTCAGCACCACGAAGCCGCACGGCACCTGGCCCTTGAGCTGCGTCGGCGACGCCGATGACGGCGCATTCGGCGACGTCGGGATGCGCGCGACAGCACCTCCTCCATCGCGCCGGTCGAGAGCCGGTGGCCGGCGACGTTGATGATGTCGTCGGTGCGCGACATCACGAAGACGTAGCCGTCGGCGTCGATGATAGCCGGCGTCGGCGGTCTTGTAGTAGCCCGGGAAATTCGTCGAGATAGCCTGCGCGGAAGCGCTCGTCGGCGTTCCACAGCGTCGGCAGGCAGCCCGGCGGCAGCGGCAGCTTCACGACGATGTTGCCGAGCGTCGCCGGCGGCGACCGGCTGGCCGCCGTCGTCGAGGACGCGCAGGTCGTAGCCCGGCATCGGCACGCCGGGCGAGCCGTACTTGACCGGCAGCATGCCGAGCCCGACCGGGTTGGCGCAGATCGACCAGCCGGTCTCGGTCTGCCACCAATGATCGATGACCGGCACGCCGAGATGCTGCTCCGCCCATTGGATCGTGTCGGGGTCGGCGCGCTCGCCGGCGAGGAACAGCGTGCGGAACTTCGACAGATCGTACTTGCCGATGAGCTCGCCCGTCGGGATCCTCGCGTCTTGATGGCGCGGAAGGCGGTCGGCGCGGTGAACAGCGCGGCGACGCTTGTGCTCGCGAGATGACGCGCCAGAAGGCGCCGGCGTCGGGCGTGCCGACCGGCTTGCCCTCGTAGAGCACGCGTGGTGCAGCCGTGCAGCAGCGGCGCGTAGACGATGTAGGAATGGCCGACCACCCAGCCGACGTCGGACGCCGCCCAGATACGACCTCGCCCGGATCGATGCCGTAGATCGTCCTGCATCGACCATTTGAGCGCGACCATGTGGCCGCCATTGTCGCGCACGACGCCCTTCGGCTGGCCGGTCGTGCCGGAGGTGTAGAGGATGTAGAGCGGGTCGGTCGCCGCGACCGGCACGCATCGATCGTGCGGCCGCGCGCGCCGTCGCCATCGCCTCGGCCCAGTCGTGGTCGCGGCCCGGCGATCAGTCGCGCAGCGCTCCGCATCGCGCTGCAGGATGAGGCAGCGCGTCGGGCTTGTGCCTGGCCAGCTCGATCGCGCGCGTCGAGCAGCGGCTTGTAGGCGACGACGCGGCCCGGCTCGATGCCGCAGGAGGCGGAGATGATGAGCTTCGGCTTGGCGTCGTCGATGCGCGTCGCGAGCTCGTGCGCGGCGAAGCCGCCGAACACGACCGAATGGATCGCGCCGAGCCGCGCGCAGGCGAGCATGGCGATCGCCGCCTCCGGGATCATCGGCATGTAGATGATGACGCGGTCGCCCTTGCCGACGCCGAGGTCGCGCAGCACGGCGGCGAGCGCCGCCACCTCGTCGAGCAGCTCGCGCATAGGTGATACGCTCGCTGCGGTGCCGGTGACCGGGCTGTCGTAGATGAGCGCCGTCTGCTCGCCGGCCGCCTCGTCGACGTGGCGGTCGAGGCAGTTGTAGCAGGTGTTGCACTCCGCGCCGGCGAACCAGCGGCCATAGACGCCGGCGTCGGGGTCGAACACGCTTGTCCCACGGCTTCGACCAGTCGATCTCGCGCCGCCGCCTCGGCCCAGAAGCCCTCCGGGTCGCGCCGCCAGCTCTCGTAGACCTCGTGCGTAGCGGCTCGTCATCGATGTCTCTCCCATGGCCGGTCTCTCGGCGGCGCTTGCTTGTGATCGGACGCGATTGTGTCCTGCGTCCTGCGATTTTCAACCCCGCCCATCATGCGAGACCGGCTGGACAGTCGACCGCGAAGTCCGTATCGACGCACAGGAGCCTGTCCGGCGCGGGTGGCATACCTGATCACCGATCCCCTCTTCTACGCCGCGGCGATCCCCGCCGTCATACTGGTGGGGCTTTCCAAGGGCGAATTCGGCGGCGGGGCCTCGCTCCTCGGCGTGCCCCTCATCGCGCTGGTCGTCTCGCCGCTGCAGGCCGCCGGCATCATGCTGCCGATCCTCCTGGTGATGGACGCGGTCGCGCTCGCCTCCTATCGCGGCGCCTGCGACCGGCGCAGCCTCGTCATCCTCCTGCCCGCCGGCCTCCTCGGCATCCTGGTCGGCTGGCTGACCGCGGCGTGGGTGACGGAGTCCATGGTCCGGCTCATCGTCGGCGTCGTCGCGCTCCTCTTCACGCTCGACTACTGGTTCCGCTCCGGCCGCTCGCCCGATCCGGCCGGCCACAGCCCCGCCAAGGGAGGCTTCTGGGGCGCCGTCGCCGGCTTCACCAGCTTCGTCAGCCACGCCGGCGGCCCGCCGTTCCAGATGTACATGCTGCCGCTGAGGCTCGACCCGTGAATCTCGCCGGGACCGCGGTGATCTTCTTCGCCGTCGTCAACGTCGTGAAGGTCGTCCCTTACTTCTTCCTCGGACAGTTCTCGACCGCGAACCTCGCGACATCGGCGACGCTCGTTCCCCTGGCTGCCCTCGCCGCCCTGATGGGCGTCTGGCTGGTCAAGGTCGTCCCCCGCGACACCTTCTACCGCGTCACCTACGTCGTCGTGTTCGTGGTTGCATTGAAGCTCATCTGGGATGGGACGGTCGGCGTGTTCGGCCTGTGATGAACGGCTCGCCGCAAAGTGCCGTAACGGCATATAACCATTGGAAAAAATGATGAGGATCATACTCAAATAAGTTCCACGGCCCGCCATAGGATGCTATCCAGAACGGCGCAACCTGCGCGGGTTCTAGGGACCAGGGCGGGTAATCGGGGGACTTCCATGATCTGCAGGCTCACGTCGGGGCGCGCCGCGCTCCTTGCCGCCACCTTGCTTGCCTGTGCCACTGCCACCGCGCAGGCGCAGACGGCATCCGCGACAACGTCCCCCTCGCCGCTCGCCAAGTGGGCGCCGTGGTTCGAGTTCGGCGGCTACGGCGGCACGGACGGGTCGAGCCGCGGCGAGGCCGCACTCTGGGTGCCGCTCGCGCAGGACGGCGCCTCGCTCATCTTCATGGACGTGCGCGGCAAATTGTTCGAGGAGGGCGCCGACGAGGCGAACGTCGCGCTGGGCTACCGCCGGATGCTCGCCTCGGGCTGGAACCTCGGCGTGTGGGCCGGCTACGACCGGCGCGGGACACAGGCCGGCAGCACATTCGGCCAGGTCGCCGGCGGCATCGAACTCCTGTCCGCCGACTTCGACATCCGCTTCAACGGCTACCTGCCGACCGACGACGAGAAGACGCTGTTCGACACCACGGCGACGTTCGGTTCGGGCGTGCCGACGGTGGAACTCGTCGGCGACCAGAATCTTCATAACGTCGTCGTCCACCATCGTCACCTCGACGGCGCGGGAACTCGCGCTGCACGGCGTCGACGGCGAGGTCGGCGCGCGCCTGTTCGGCGGATACGGCACGGGGATGCCCGAGCTGCGCGTCTATGGCGGCGGCTTCTACTTCGACCATTCCGATCTCGCCGAGGCGATCGCCGGCCCCAGGGCGCGCATGGAGCTGCGCTTCGACGACATCATCCCGGCCGCACCGGGCTCGCGGCTGACGTTCGAGGGTGAGTTTTCCTACGACGACGTGCGCGAGGACCGCTGGGAGATCGGCGCCCGGCTGCGCATCCCCTTCGGCGCGGCGGCGGCGCGGGTCGCGTCCCTCTCGCCGCAGGAACGGCGCATGACCGAGGCGCTGGAGCGCGACACCGACATCGTCACGCAAGGCGTTTCGACAAACACGATCGAGAACGTCCGGCACCGGCCAGGAGAACGTCGAGGACGCGCTCACCGGCACCGCCTTCGACCGGGTCGAGATCGTCGAGGCCGGCCAGTCCCTCGGCGGCACCTCGTCGAGCGCCGGCGACAACACGCTGATCATCGTGCGCGGCGACCCGGAGACGGGATCTCCGACGATCCAGGGCAATCAGACCATCCTCGGCTCCGGCATGGCGATCGAGGTGCGCGGCGCCACGTCCGGCACAGTCGCCACCTTCACCGACGCGGGCGCAAGGCCGACGCAGGTCTCGAATTTTAACGGGCTGTTGCTGAGCGGCGACAACATCCATGTCGCGGGCATGAACGTCCAGGCCAATTCATCGTACGGGATCCGGGCATCAGGCCGCTCGAACGTCGTCCTCAATCAACTCGGCATCTCCGGCTCGGGAAACTTGGGTGACGGGGTGCGGATCGACGGCAACAACGGCGATGTACGCATCTTCGACACCGTCATCGAAAATACGATCGATGACGGGATTGAAATTTTCGGAACGAACCATGACGTGACGATCAGCGGATCGACCATCACGAATGTGCAATACGGGATATATAATATTGCCGACAATGGCTCCATGACGCTGATCGATACCACCTTATCCAATCTCGCATCCGAGGGGCTCCTGCTCAGCGGATCGGGGAACGCTTACACGCTGTCCGGCGTGACCCTCGCCGATATCGGGAACGATGGCATTCGGGCCGACGGCACCCTCAACTCCCTCGAGATCAACAACTCGGCGTTCGCCGGAACAATGACCCGCGGACTCTACCTCACCGGAAACCCGACTGTCTCCGGCACGGGCAACACGAGGGTGGGAGCGACTTTCACCAGTATCTTCTGCTCGTCCAATGCCTGGCCCGGCTCGGTCGAATTCGACGGCACGGTCTACACGAACGCCGACTGCTGACCGCGCGGCAGAGCGGCAGCATCGCAGGCGCGTTGTCCCTGCGACGGATCCTCATGCATCGCAGGTCCTGTCGGCCCGCACCAGTTGATCGGGAACCCCGGGATCCGGCTGATCGCACCGTGACGGATTTGCCACGCCGACATGAAGTTTGCCAGGACGGGTGGATCGCGCCCAGGTTGAGCCATTAGCATCGTCGCAGGCAACTTCTACGCGCAGCCTCCGGGTTGGGCTGGGGCTCGGAGGGTTAGATTGAAGCCGACGACGTTCGCAACGGCGATCCCGGTCGCCGCCGCCATCCTGTTTGCGAGCGGCATCTCCGCCGACGCGCAGACCTCCTCCGCGGCACCCGCCTCGCCGCTCGCCAAATGGGCGCCGTGGTTCGAGTTCGGCGGCCATGGTGGTTCGGACGGGTCGAGCCGCGGGGAAGCCGCGCTCTGGGTGCCGCTCGCGCAGGACGGCGCCTCGCTCATCTTCATGGACGTGCGCGGCAAGCTGTTCGAGGAGGGCGCCGACGAGATCAACGTTGCCTTCGGCTACCGCCACATGCTGGCGTCCGGCTGGAACGTCGGCGTCTGGGCGGGCTACGACCGGCGCCATACCGCCGCCGGCAGCACCTTCGGACAGGTCGCCGGCGGCTTCGAGCTCATCTCCGCCGACTACGACATCCGTTTCAACGGCTACCTGCCGACCGACGACGAAAAGACACTGTTCGACACGAGTTCGACGTTTACGACCGGCGTGCGCTCCGTCGAGATCGTCGGCGACGAGATTCTTCTGGTCACGCCCGGCATCGTCACCACCGCGACGGCGCGCGAGCTTGCCCTGTCGGGCGTCGACGGCGAGGTCGGCGCGCGGCTGTTCGGCGGATACGGGACCGGCCTGCCGGAACTGCGCGTCTACGCCGGCGGCTTCTACTTCGACCATTCGGATCTCGCCGAGGCGATCGCCGGCCCCAGGGCGCGCATGGAGCTACGTTTCGACGACATCATCCCGGCCGCACCCGGATCGCGGCTGACGCTCGAGGGCGAGTTTTCCCACGACGAGGTGCGCGACAACCGCTGGGAGATCGGCGCAAGGCTGCGCATCCCGTTCGGCGCCGCCGCCACGCAGGTGGCTTCCCTCTCCCCGCAGGAGCGGCGCATGACGGAAGGGCTGGAGCGCGACACCGACATCGTCACCCAGACGGCCGCGACCAGCACCGTCACGACCGACTATCTCGATCCGGAGCACGTCGAGGACGAACTGACCGGCACGGCCTTCGACCGCGTCGAGATCGTCGAGGCCGGCAAGTCCCTCGGCGACGCGTCAGCTTCCGCCGGCGCGAACGCCCTCATCATCGTGCGCGGCGATCCCGCGGCCGGCGCGCAGACGATCCAGGGCAACCAGACCATCCTCGGCTCCGGCACGGCGATCGAGGTGCGCGGCACCACGTCGGGCACGGTCGCCACCTTCACCGACGCGGGCGCAAGGCCGACGCAGGTTTCGGGTACCAACGGGCTATTGCTGGGCGGCGACAACATCCATGTCGCGGGCATGAACGTCCAGGCCGATCTAACTTACGGGGTCCAGGCGACAGGCCGCTCCAACGTCATCCTCAATCAACTCGGCATCTCGGGTGCGGGAGGATTGACTGACGGGGTGCAGATCAGCGGCAACAACGGCGATGTACGCATCTTCGACACCGTCATCGAGAATACGGGCGATGACGGGATTCAAGTTTCGGGAACGAACAATCAGGTGACGGTCAGCGGATCGACCATCAGAAATGTGGGCTTTGGAATATACACGATTGCGGGCAGTGGCAGCCTTTCTGTCACGTTTACCGACACCGAATTTACCGGCATTGAATCTGACGGGCTTCTGCTCAGAGGGACGGGGAACAGATTTGCACTGTCAGGCGTGACCTTCTCCGATATCGGAGACGATGCCATAGATGCTGCCAACACACTCAATCTGACAATGGACGATTCCGTGCTGGACGGGTCGATCGGCGGATTTGGGATTAGGGCTAACGACGACGTCGACATCACCGGCGGCGGAAACACCATGACAGGCGCCAGCTTCGGCTTAGGCTTCTGCTTTGGCGCCTGGACCGGCACCATCGAATTCGACGGCACCGACTACACCAGCGCGGATTGCTGACCACGTGACCCAGCGGGCGGTCCGGCCGCCTGCCCGCTTGAACGCCGCACGCTCCGGGGCGTAGCTTCCTGACGGAAGCGACAACGTCCGCGGAGCAGCGCACAAGCATGGCCGGCAGCCCTTACGACACCGATCTCGACCGCAATCCGGCCAACCATCAGCCGCTGACCCCGCTTACCTTTCTCGAACGCTCGGCGTCGGTCTTCCCCGACCACACGGCCATCGTCCACGGGGCCTCGCGCACGAGCTACGCCGAATTCTACGCCCGCGCCCGCCGCCTGGCCTCGGCTCTCAGCCGGCGCGGCATCGGCCGGGGCGACACCGTCTCGGTCATGCTCGCCAACACGCCGCCGATGCTCGAGGCGCATTACGGCGTGCCGATGACGGGCGCGGTGCTCAACACCATGAACACGCGCCTCGACGCGGCAATCGTCGCCTTCACCCTCGACCATGCCGAGACCAAGGTGCTGATCACCGACCGCGAGTTCGCCCCCGTCGTGAAGGAGGCGCTGGCGCTGGCGAAGACGAGGCCCTTCGTCGTCGACTACGACGATCCCGAGTTCGCCCAGACCGGAGACCTCCTGGGCGACATCGACTACGAGGATTTCCTCGCCGACGGCGATCCCGGTTTCGCATGGGACATGCCCGGCGACGAATGGGACGCGATCAGCCTGAACTATACGTCGGGCACCACCGGCAACCCCAAGGGCGTCGTCTACCACCACCGCGGGGCCTATCTGCTCGCCCAGGGCAACGTGCTGACCGGCTCCATGCCGAAGCACGCGGTCTATCTGTGGACGCTGCCGATGTTCCACTGCAACGGCTGGTGCTTCCCCTGGACGATATCGGTCGTTGCCGGCACGCATGTGTGTCTCCGCCAGGTGCGCCAGAAGCCCATCTGGGACGCGCTGGCCGACCACCGCGTCACACATCTCTGCGGCGCGCCCATCGTCATGTCGACGATCCTCGCGACCCCCGACGCCGACAAGCGCGCGCTCGATCATGTGGTGGAATTCTTCACCGCCGCCGCCCCGCCGCCCGAGGCCGTGCTGGCGGCCATGGCCGAGAACGGCTTCAACGTCACCCACCTCTACGGCCTGACCGAGACCTACGGCCCGGCGGTGGTCAACGACTGGAAGGGGGAGTGGGACGCCCTCGACGGAGCGGCCCGCGCCACGAGGAAGGCGCGCCAGGGCGTGCGCTACGCCGCGCTCGAGGGGCTGTCGGTGATGCGATCCGGACACGATGACGCCCGTCCCCGCCGACGGCGAGACCATCGGCGAGGTCATGTTCCGCGGCAACATCGTCATGAAGGGCTATCTGAAGAACCGGGCGGCCTCCGACGAGGCGTTCCGCGGCGGCTGGTTCCATTCCGGCGATCTCGGCGTGATGCATCCCGACGGCTACATCCAGCTCAAGGACCGCTTCAAGGACATCATCATCTCCGGCGGCGAGAACATCTCCTCGATCGAGGTCGAGGACGCGATCTACAAGCACCCCGGCGTCGCCGCCGTCGCGGTGGTGGCCAAGCCGGACGACAAGTGGGGCGAGAGCCCTTGCGCCTTCGTCGAGAAGAAGCCGGGCGCGGAGGTGAGCGAGGCCGACATCATCGACTGGTGCCGAGAGCGCCTGGCCCGCTTCAAGTGTCCGCGCCACGTCGTTTTCGCCGAACTGCCGAAGACCTCGACCGGCAAGGTGCAGAAGTTCAGGCTGCGCGAGATGGCGAAGGAAATGTGAGGGCGGAAAAAGCAAAAGGCGCACCCTCCCGGGCGCGCCCCGTCCGCAAGCCCGACCGCCAGGCGGCGCCCCGGATCGGGGCGCCGTGGTCCGATGGCTAGTGAATGGAGACCGAGCCGTCCCTTAGGCGCTCTATCTCTTCCTTGAGGATCAGCTTTCGTTTCTTGAGTTCGCCGACCTTCAGGTCGTCGGCATAAGGCCGGGACATTTCCTCTTCGATGGAACGCTCGAGGGCACGATGTTTCTCGACAAGCTCGGCCAGATGCGATTCGACCGCCATGCCATTTCTCCCTTTTGCCGCATTCAACAACGTCACGAGTTTGACATAAGCATCATTCCTTGTCGAACAACCGGGCCGTGTCCGCGGGCGGGCGAGAAATTCGTCGGCCGTATCGACAGCCGGCCCGTTGGGCGCCCGCGATTTCCTGCTATCATCGCGTGTCACCTCTCCCCCAGGAGGCCGGGGAATTCATGATCGACGACGACGAGGACATATTGCGCGAGGCGCTCGGCCGGCTGCGCCAGGAGCACCGCGACCTCGATGCGGCGATCGCCGCGCTAGAATCCAAGGGGCCCGTCGACGCTCTTCAGATCAAGCGGCTGAAGAAGCGCAAACTGTCGATCAAGGACCGCATCTCGCAGATCGAGGACCGGCTCACCCCGGACATCATCGCCTGACGGCGCGCTTGGCCGCGTACATCGCCAGGTCCGCGCGCTTCATCGCCTCCTCGGCGGTATCGTCGACACGCACCGGCGCGGCCCCGACCGAGGCGGTGACGGAGATCTCCGCCCCGTCGAAGCTGACGACGTGCCCCGCGACCGCCTCCGCGAGCGACGCGGCCTTGGTCCGGGCGTCGTCCGGCCCGGCGTTCCACAGGAGGACGGCAAACTCGTCGCCGCCGATCCGCCCCACGGCGTCGGAGGCGCGGATCTGCGCCGCGATCGCAGCCGCGACGTCGCGCAGCACCGCGTCGCCCGCGCCGTGCCCGTGGCGGTCGTTGACCGCCTTGAACCCGTCGAGGTCGAGGAAGACCAGCGCGGCGCCGGCGCCGTATCGCGCGACATAGGCGATCGCCCGCTCCAGTTCGCGCAGGAAGCCGCGCCGGTTCAGCACCGGCACCAGCGCGTCCTGTGTCGCCAGCGCCTCCAGCTCGGCGATCCGCCGTGCGCTGTCGGCCAGCTCGGCACGCAGGCGTTCCACCTCCGCGGCCAGCCCGCCATCGTCCCGGCTGACCCTGGACCCGGTTTCGACCTCGCTCATGGACGGGACTATATCGCGAGTTGCGCCGCCATCGGCCGCTTTCCCGCGCAAGCCTTGCCCCGCGACCCGCTCTCCCTATAATCCGCGCCTTTCCGTGAGGGGCCGGAGGACAGGAATGCCCGCTGAGAAGCCGCCAGTCGCGATCGTCATGGGCAGCCAGTCCGACTGGGCGACCATGCGCCACGCCGCCGAAACGCTCGAGAAGCTGGGCGTCGCCTACGAGACGCGCATCGTCTCCGCCCATCGCACGCCCGAGCGGCTCTATGCCTTCGCCAGGGGCGCGCGCGCGGAAGGCTACAAGGTGATCATCGCCGGTGCCGGGGGCGCGGCCCACCTGCCGGGCATGACCGCCTCGCTCACGCCCCTGCCGGTCTTCGGCGTGCCGGTCGAATCCAAGGCGCTCTCCGGCCACGACAGCCTCCTGTCCATCGTCCAGATGCCGGCGGGCATCCCGGTCGGCACGCTCGCCATCGGCCGTGCCGGCGCGGTCAACGCCGCGCTGCTCGCCGCCGCGGTCCTGGCGCTGTCCGACGAGGCGCTTGCCGCGCGCCTCGACGCATGGCGCGCCGAGCAGACGGCGGGCGTCGCCGAGCATCCCGCCCCTGCGGACTGACCCTCCCATGTCCGCTCCCGCTCCGCTCCCGCCGGGCTCGACCATCGGCATCCTCGGCGGCGGCCAGCTCGGCCGCATGCTCGCGGTCGCCGCCGCGCAGCTCGGCCTGAAATGCCATGTCTACTGCCCCGAGGCCGGCAGCCCCGCCTTCGAGGTCGCGGGCGCCCATACCGTCGCCGCCTATGAGGATTGGCAGGCCCTGGACGCCTTCGCCGACGCCTGCGACGTCGTCACCTTCGAGTTCGAGAACGTGCCGGCCGCGACGGCGGAGCGCCTCGCGGGCCGCGTGCCCGTGCGCCCCTCCGCCCGCTCTCTCGCCGTCTGCCAGGACCGGCTGGAGGAGAAGCGGCTCCTGTCCGGCCTCGGCATACCCTCGGCCGACTGGCGCGAGATCGCGAGCCTCGCCGACCTCGAGACCGGCGTCGCGGAGCTGGGATCAGCGAGCCTCCTGAAGACGCGCCGGTTGGGCTACGACGGCAAGGGCCAGGCCCGCCTCGACCGCATGTCGCCGGCCGAGGCCTGGGACGAGGTCGGCGCGGCGCCGTCGATCCTGGAGGCGCTGGTGCCCTTCGCGCTAGAGGTCTCGGTCGTGGCCGCGCGCGGGCTGGACGGGTCCTTCGCACCCTACGATATCCCCGAGAACATCCACCGCGACGGCATCCTGCGCACGAGCACGGTGCCGGCCCCGATCGCCGACGAAACCGCCGGGGCGGCCAGGACCATCGCGCGGAGGATCGCCGACGAGCTCGGACATGTCGGCGTGCTCGGCGTCGAGATGTTCGTCATCCGCGAGGGCGGGGCCGAACGCCTCCTCGTCAACGAGATCGCGCCGCGCGTCCACAATACCGGCCACTGGACCATCGAGGCCTGCGTCGCGAGCCAGTTCGAGGCGCATGTCCGCGCCGTCACCGGCTGGCCGCTGCCGCAGACCTCGCGCGTGGCTGACGCCGAGATGGAGAACCTGATCGGCGCTGACGCGGACCGCTGGGCCGGGATCGCCGCCGAGCCGGGCGCCGCGCTGCATCTCTACGGCAAGGCCGAGAGCCGGCCCGGCCGCAAGATGGGTCACGTCACCAGGCTGCGCTGACCCGGCCGCTCACGACCAGATGTTCTTGTCGATGCGCCCTGCAGCTCGGGATATTCCGCCGCCTCGAAACGCGGGTTCTTGCCCGCCTTGCGCTGCGCGAAGTAGTCCCTCGTCAGCTTCACCACCGTCCCCGAGAGAAGGAGGATGGCGATCAGGTTGATGGACGCCATGAGCCCCATCGAGGCGTCGGCGGCGTCGAACACGGTCGCCACGCTCTCATATGCGCCCCACACCACCATGAGCAGCAGCGCGCAGCGCAGCACCGTCAGCATCGTCTTCGAATCCGCGTTCAGGTAGGTCATGGCGTTCTCCGCGTAGGAGTAATTGCCGATGATCGAGGTGAAGGCGAAGAAGAAGATCGCGATGGCGATGAAGTAGAGTCCCGCCTGCCCGATATGCTCCTGCAGCGCGCTCTGCGTCAGGGCCGTGCCGGTCAGCTCCGAGCCGGGGACGAGCTGGTCCGACAACAGAATCATGACCGCGGTGGCCGTGCAGATGACGATGGTGTCGATGAAGACGCCAAGCGCCTGCACGAAGCCTTGCGACGATGGGTGGTGCGGCTGCGGGGTGGCGACCGCGGCGATGTTGGGCGCCGAACCCATCCCCGCCTCGTTGGAGAACAGGCCGCGCTTCACTCCGTTGAGCATCGCCGCCATAAGCCCGCCCATGACCCCGCCCGCCGCTTCCTCCCACCCGAAGGCATGGCCGACGATGGAGACGAGGACGCCCGGGACCTCGGCGAGGTTGACGACGAGGATGTAGAGCGCCAGCAGGAGATACGCGCCGGCCATGAAGGGCACGATGACTTCGGCAACTCGTGCGATCTGCCGGATTCCGCCGAAGATGACGATGCCGGCGAGCACCGCCACGACGATGCCCACGCCGATTTTCGGCACGCCGAACGCGCCCTCCATGGCGTCGGCAATCGAGTTCGCCTGCACCGCATTGAAGACGAGCCCGAACGACAGGATCAGGAAGATCGAGAAAAGGCCCGCCGCCCATGGCGCGTGCAGCCCGCGGGCGATGTAGAAGGCCGGCCCGCCGCGGTACTGCCCCTCGGCGTTCCTGACCTTGTAGAGCTGGGCAAGGGAGCTTTCCGAATAGGCGGTCGCCATGCCGACCAGGGCGACCATCCACATCCAGAAGATCGCGCCGGGTCCGCCGAGATAGAGTGCCACCGCGACGCCCGCGATGTTGCCCGTGCCGACCCGCGAGGCGAGGCTGATGGTGAGCGCCTGGAATGGTGTGATGCCCGACTTGTCGACCTCCCGACTGGAGCGGATCACCCTGAACATCTCGCCGAAATGGACGATCTGGAGGAAGCCCAGCCGGATCGTGAAGAAGATGCCGACGGCCAGGAGACCGTAGACCAGCACGTAATTCCAGAGGATGTTGTTGAGGAAGTCTATGATTGCGGTCATGCCGTCAGCCCCATGAGCAGGCTCCGCTACGGCAGCGGGGCATCGACATCAGCATGCAACCGTTCGGCGCATTTCGCACCTCATCTTTTTCGTTCGGCCGTATTGGCGGCCCCGAATGCTGTGTCGGCAAGTAGACTTCGGGTAAGAACTCTGCTATCTCCTCGCCCGAGTCCCGCCCGCGCCCGATGACGGCCGTGCGGTTTTTTGTCGGAGCCAAGGCGGCCCGGCAGACCCGATACCCGAACCCGAGCGGTTTGACACGAACACGAGGAAAGGTGCGCGCGTGCAGGTTATTGTTCGCGAAAACAACGTCGATCAGGCTCTCAAGGCGCTGAAGAAGAAGATGCAGCGCGAGGGTATCTTCCGCGAGATGAAGCTTCGCAATTTTTATGAGAAGCCCTCCGAGAAGAAGGCCCGCGAGAAGGCCGAGGCCATCCGGCGCGCACGCAAGCTGGCCCGCAAGCGGGCTCAGCGAGAAGGTCTAATCCCGGGCAAGCGCAAGACGCGCTGACCCGTTCGTGCGGCCCGGGCGGAGGCGGTGGAGCCGCCCGGACACGGCGACGACGGCAGCCTTCGCAAAGTCGCCGCAAAGCCGTGGCTCTTGAGCTGACGTCTTCCACCGCCAGCCAGGCCACGCCAACATGACAAATCCTCGCCCCTTCCGCCTTCCCTTCCTGGCCGCCGCCCTGGCCGCGGCCGGACTGACGCTGGGAGCGTGTCAGGGGACGACGGGATCGACGACCGCCGGCAGCGACAGCCAGCTCTTCGCCGGATCCTCGGCGAACATCGCCTCGCTCAGCGAGATGATCCAGCGCAACCCGAACGACGCCGGCGCCTACAACGTGCGCGGCAGCGCATATGGCCGGGCCGGACGCTACCAGGAGGCGCTCGCCGACTTCGACAAGGCGATCGAGCTCAACCCGAACTTCCATCAGGCCTTCGCCAACCGCGCGCTCGTTCACAGGCAGATGGGCCAGCTCGAGCTGGCCAAGCAGGACTACGACCGCGCCATCGCCGTCGACCAGAGCTATGCCGCAGCCTATGTCGGGCGCGGCAACGTCCACCGGCAGACCGGCCAGGTGTCGCTGGCGCTCGCCGACTTCGAGCGCGCGATCCAGCTCCAGCCCGACGATCCGCAGGCCTACCACAACCGCGCGCTGATCTATCAGGGCCGGGGGCTCCATTCCTTCGCCATCGAGGACTTCACGACGGCGATCGGTCTTTCGCCCAACACGCCCGAGCCGCATAACGGACGTGGCCAGTCGAATCTGGCGATGAACGACGCGGATGCGGCGCTCGTGGATTTCGAGCGGGCGCTCGAGCTGAACAACCGCTATCACGAGGCCTGGGCGGGGCGGGGCATGGCGCTGGAACGGCTCGGCCGGACCGGCGAGGCGGGAGATTCCTACATCCGCGCCCTATCGCTGAGCCCCAACTACCAGCCCGCCCGCGAGGGCGCCCAGCGGCTGCGCGTCAGCGTCTCCAGCGCACCTGCCAGCGGCGGCATCTTCGGCTAGGCGGGCCCGCCCGCGACGATCGCGGCGTCGGGAAGATCCCAGACCGATCCCCGTTCGGCGAGCCGTGCGACGACCTGTCGGCGGAATGTCTCGTCGCGGCCGAGCGCCAGCACGAACGCATCGAGATCCCGCCGGTCGCCAACCAGCCGCCGCACCCAGTCCAGCATTTCACGCTCGTCGCGCACCGGCCCGTCATGGCCCTCCGGCCGCCCCGCCGCCAGCGCCACGGGCCGTCCCTCGTCGAGCACCGCGCCACGCAGCGAGACATAGCCGAGCGGCGCGGCCACCGGCCCGGCTTGCGTCACCGCGACGAGATCGTCGAGTGCGGCGAGCACGTAGTTCTGGCCGAGCGATTCCGACGCATCGAGCAGTGCCATCTCGCTCGCCGGCACGAAGAGGAGGTGCAGCCGGGAGGTGACGCCTTGCGTTGGATGGAGCGTCGCGGGGATTGCGCCGTAGCGCGCGACATGGGCGGAGTAGACGCTCGTCGCCCCGGCAACGTCGACGGGCGCGACGATCACCGGCCGGTCGTCGAGCAGCCCCGTCCATTTTCTTGCGAGCTGTTCCGGCGAGGCGTTCGAGCCGGTGGCAATGACCGCGACCCTGTCGGGCAGCCGCTCCTCGACCGCTACGTCGGCGATCACGACCTCCCAGGTCGCCACTGCGCGCCGGTAGCCGTCGGGCCTGAACGTCCCGCTTTCGGCGATCCCCGCCAGCCGGACGGCGCGATAGCCGCCGTCCGCCGGGCCGAAGCGCACCGCGCGGTCGTGCCGCGGATAGGGGTAGCCGTAGGCGAGCTCGAGCGCCCGCCTGTCGTCGGCCCCGCTCACAGCGCCTTGACGATCTCCTCGACCATCTTCTTGGCGTCGCCGAACAGCATCATCGTGTTGTCCTTGTAGAACAGCTCGTTGTCGATGCCGGCATAACCCGACGCCAGCGAGCGCTTCAGGAACAGCACGGTCTTGGTCTTGTCAACGTCGAGGATCGGCATCCCGAAGATCGGCGAGGTCGGATCGTCCCGCGCGGCGGGGTTGGTCACGTCGTTGGCGCCGATGACGAAGGCGATGTCGGACTGGGCGAACTCGGAATTGATGTCCTCGAGCTCGAACACCTCGTCATAGGGCACATTGGCCTCGGCGAGGAGCACGTTCATATGCCCGGGCATGCGGCCCGCGACGGGATGGATGGCGTACTTCACCTCCACGCCCTCGGCCTTGAGCGTGTCCGCCATCTCGCGCAGCGCGTGCTGCGCCTGGGCGACAGCCATGCCGTAGCCCGGCACGATGATGACGCGCGAGGCGTTCTTCATCATGAAGGCCGCGTCGTCGGCCGAGCCCTGCTTGACCGGGCGCTGCTCGCCGCCGCCGGACGGCCCCGCGGTCTCGCCGCCGAAGCCGCCGAGGATGACGGAAATGAACGAGCGGTTCATCCCCTTGCACATGATGTAGGACAGGATCGCACCCGACGAGCCGACCAGCGCGCCGGTGATGATCAGAGCCGTGTTGCCGATGGTGAAGCCGATGCCGGCCGCCGCCCAGCCCGAATAGGAGTTGAGCATCGACACCACGACCGGCATGTCCGCGCCGCCGATCGGGATGATGATGAGCACGCCGAGCGCGAAGGCCAGCAGCGCGATCATCCAGAAGGCGGCATGGCTTTCCGTCATCACGAAATAGATGACGAGCAGCAGTATCGCCACCGCCAGCCCCAGGTTGATGGCGTGGCGCATCGGCAGCATGATCGGCGCGCCGCTCATCCGCCCGTCGAGCTTCAGGAACGCGATGATCGAGCCGGTGAAGGTGATCGCGCCGATGGCAGTGCCGATCGACATCTCGACCAGGCTGGCGCCCGGGATCGTGCCCACCGTGCCGAGGCCGAACGCCTGCGGCGCATAGAGCGCGGCCGCCGCCACGAACACCGCCGCCATGCCGACGAGGCTGTGGAAGGCGGCAACGAGCTGCGGCATCGCCGTCATCGGGATCCGCTTGGCGATCACGGCCCCCGCGCCGCCGCCGACGGCGATGCCGGCGAGAATCAGGAACCACGGCATGAAGCCCGACGGCGCGGCGATGAGCAGCGTCGCGAGCACGGCTATGCCCATGCCGGCCATGCCGAACATGTTGCCCTGCCTGGAGGACTCCGGGTGCGACAGCCCCCGCAGCGCCAGAACGAAGCAGACCGCCGCGACGAGGTATAGAAGCGCGGTGAAGTTGGCCATCTGGCGTGCCCCCTACTTTGTCTTCTTCTTGTACATGCTGAGCATGCGCTGGGTGACGAGGAAGCCGCCGAATATGTTGACGGATGCCATCACGAGGCCGGCGAAGCCGAGCCATCTGGCCCAGCCGGCGTTGTCGTCGCCGCCGGGAACGATGTCGACGGCGACCGCGAGCAGCGCGCCCACCACGATCACCGAGGAGATCGCGTTGGTGACCGACATCAGCGGCGTGTGCAGGGCCGGCGTAACGCTCCAGACCACGTAGTAGCCGACGAACACCGCCAGCACGAAGATCGAGAGCTGGAAGATGAACGGGTCGATGCCGCCTATGCCGAGCGCTTCCGCGCTGGCCGACAGGGCGGCCGCGGCCGCGTCGGCATGAGCCTGCGCCTGCTCGGCCGCGGCGCGCGCGGCCTGCGCCGCCGCCTCCGCCTGCTGCGCGGCCTGTTCCGGGGTGAGTTCGTTTTCCATCGTCACTCTCCCTTCGCCTGGAAGGCGGGATGAACGACGGCCCCGTCGCGCGTCAGCGCCGTGGCCTTCACCAGTTCGTCGTCCCAGTTGATGCTGACCGCCTTCTTCTCCTTGTCGACGAGCGTGTCGACGAAGGCGAGGAGATTGCGGGCGTAAAGCGCCGAGGCCGAGGTCGCGATGCGTCCCGGCACGTTGAGATGGCCGACGATCTTGACGCCCTTGTGCTCGACGACCTCGCCGGCCTTGGCGCCCTCGACGTTGCCGCCGCGCTCGACCGCGAGGTCGATGATCACCGACCCGGGTTTCATCGAGTCCACCATCGCCTTGGTGATCAGCCGCGGCGCGGGCCGCCCGGGAATCAGCGCGGTGGTGATGACGATGTCCTGCTTGGCGATGTGGCTGGCGACCAGCTCGGCCTGCTTGGCCTGGTACTCCTTGGACATCTCCTTGGCGTAGCCGCCGGCCGTCTCGGCCTGCTTGAACTCATCGTCCTCGACGGCGACGAACTTCGCGCCGAGCGACTCCACCTGTTCCTTGGCGGCGGGCCGGACGTCGGTCGCGGTCACCACGGCGCCGAGCCGGCGCGCGGTGGCGATCGCCTGCAGGCCGGCGACGCCCGCGCCCATCACGAAGACGCGTGCCGCAGGCACCGTGCCGGCGGCCGTCATCATCATCGGGAAGGCACGGTCGAACTCCTCGGCGGCGTCGATCACGGCGCGGTAGCCGGCGAGGTTGGCCTGGCTCGACAGGACGTCCATCACCTGTGCCCGCGTGATGCGCGGCATCAATTCCATGGCGAAGGCGGTGACGCCGGCCTTGGCGATGTCGCCCAGCGCCTTCTCGTTGCCGTAGGGGTCCATGATCGCCACGACCACGGCGCCGGCCTTCATCTTCTTGGCCTCGGCGGCGGTCGGGCGGCGCACCTTGAGGACGATGTCGGCGTCCTTCACCGTCGTGTCGAAGGTCTTCGACACGGTGGCGCCGGCCTCGCGCCAGGCCTCGTCGACGATGCGCGACGCATCGCCCGCGCCCGCCTGCACGGCGACTTCGGCGCCGAGCGCTATGAACTTCTTGACGGTGTCGGGGCTCGCGGCGACGCGCGGCTCGGACGGCTCGGATTCACTCGGAATGGCAATCTTCATCGGCCCGCCCTGTCGGTAGGCAATGGTAGGAAAAGCGTGAAACCTTTCGTCGCCGCCGCCGGCGGCGGCACGCTCATACGAGGAAGATCGCCATCAGGACGAGGACGACCGCTACGATGATGACCGTCCATTTGCAGAGCCACAGAAAGAGCTCGTAGGAGGCCCTGTGATCGGTGAGGTCCATCGATTGGTTTTTGTTGTCGGCCATGGGAGCCCCCTTTTCGTGGCGCGCTCGACGCTTTGGCCCTTGTATATCAAAGCCGGCGTCGGGGGCAACGGCGGTGCGGCAATCGGTCTGCGCGGATCGAAGTCGCCCCGCGAGCCCTACGCGACCTGCCTCGCTCCCGGATCACCGCGCAAGCCGTCGGCATGCAAACCGAGTATTCCACGCACGGAAAGTCTTGCCAGTGAGCAGTATCACTGTATCGGATTGTCTTGGAGGCGGATCATGGATGGATTGTAATGGTCATGTGCCCGCGAATGGACACATTCGAGAACCACGGTCTGCCTTCGCGCCGATGATCAGTTTACGTCGCCGGCGTATCTACAAGCATATTCAGGAGGTAAGACCGAATGTCCCGCATTTTTCTCGCGATTCTGTTCGCCGCAGGCCTGAGCGCTCCGGCGCTGGCGCAGTCCGAATGCGAGCAGGAAGTGAACGCGATCTGGGCGGCGGTCCAGCAGTCGCAGCTTGAGGAAGACCAGAAGAATCAGGTCGGCCAGGTGCTGCAGCAGGCCCAGATGCAGGAGCAGCAGGGCGACGTGGCGGCCTGCATGCAGACCGTCGACCAGGTGAAGGTCGCGCTCGGCATCGAGCAGCCCCAGGCTCCGGCCGAACCGGCTCCGGTTCAGTAAGCGACTGATTCCGATAGTTTTTCAGTAGCGAAGCCCGCCTCCCACGGCGGGCTTCGTTCTGTTTCAGGTCGAGGTCGGCACGCCCGCCGCGTCGAGCGCCGCCCGCTGCCGCGCCGCCAGCTCCGCCTCTTCATGGGCCTCGATGGTCTCGTTGAAGAGCTGGTGGAAATTCAGTTCTGCCCTGAGGTGGATAAAGACCCCGCCGAGCCCGATCGCCGCGCGGTCCATGAACACGAACTCCCGCGGCACCGTCACCGGCCCCTTCTCCTTCAGCGCCTTGTGCACCTCGAAGGCCTGCCGCCGGCCGTATTCCGCCGCGCTCACCCCTTCGGCGATCTTGCGCACCCGGTCCTCCAGCAGCGGCCCGTAGATGAACTGCGCCCAGATGTTGAGGATGTCGATCAGCTCGTTGGTCAGCCCCTTGAAGCCCCAGGTCTCGTAGGCGCGCACCACGAGGTCCCGCTTGCCGGTCCTCAGGCCGTTGTAGAGGTCGATCACCCCGCCGACGAAGCTCGGCGGGAAGATGCGGATGCAGCCATAGTCGAGCAGGTTGATGCCGGCGGGCTCGCCGTCCTCCTCGAACACCGTGTAGTTGCCGAGATGCGGGTCGCCGTGGATGACGCCGTAGTGCGAGAACGGGAACCACCAGGCCCGGAACATCGCCGTGGCGAGCCGGTTGCGAATCTCCAGCGCATCCTCCTTGTGGGAGAGCATCGGCGTGCCCTCGAGCCAGTCCATGGTCAGGAGCCGGCGCGTCGAGAGCTCCGACCGCACGCGGGGCACGCGGATCGCCGCCTCGTCCTCGAAGATGCCGGCATAAAGCCGCATGTGGGCGGCCTCGCGCTCGTAGTCGAGTTCCTCGCGGATGCGCGCTCCGATCTCCTTGGCGATCTCGCTCGTGCCGATGGCCGGCTCCATCCGCCGGTGGATCGCGAACAGCATCTCGAGCTGCGACAGGTCGGCCTCGACCGCCGACTGCATGTCGGGATACTGGAGCTTGCAGGCGAGGTCCGCGCCGTCGAGGCCGACCGCGCGATGCACCTGTCCCAGCGAGGCCGACGCGGCCGCCTCGCGCTCGAACGAGGAGAACCTCGAACGCCAGTCGGGGCCGAGTTCGGCCGCCATTCGGCGCTTCACGAAGGCCCAGCCCATGGGCGGCGCCTGGCTCTGCAGCTTGGCGAGTTCGACGGCGTATTCGGCCGGCAGGGCGTCGGGGATGGTGGCGATGAGCTGCGCCACCTTCATGATCGGCCCCTTCAGCCCGCCGAGAGCGGCGGCGAGTTCGCCGGCATTCTTCTCCCGGTCGAGGTCGATGCCGAACAACCTCGCGCCAGCCATGCGCGCGGCGAGGCCGCCGACGTTGGTGCCGACTCGTGCGTAGCGCGAGACGCGTTTCGAAAGCCTGTTCTGTTCCTGATCCATCGTCCGGTCCGTGTGCGATGGCAGGAATTATAGGGTTCCGGAGCCGAATGGCACCCGTGCCGTCAGTCGATCGCGTCCTTGAAGTCGGCGACGATCACGTCCCACCAGTCGAACGTGTCCCTGAAGTTCGTCTCGGTAACGCCGCCGTCCATGTTGACGCCGAATTCCAGCGCGGCGGAGCCGCCCGGCTCCGCATAGGCGCGCCCCAGCAGCGTCCCCGCGTTCCACTCGTTGACCGTCTCGAGATCGACCTCCCGGCCGAACGAGGCGACGAAGACGAGGAGCCGGCAGTTGGCGTTGTCGGTGCAGCGATAGAAGTAGATCTGAGTGTCGACGCCCGAGACCTTTGTGCGGATCAGCGGATCGCCCTGGCCGTCGGTTGTGACGGTGGCCCCATAGCCGAGGTCGCGGACGATCGCCGCGAGCGCCTCCGCGCCGGTCGCGTCCACGATTGCGGGGCCGGTCTCCTGGGCGATCGCCCCCGTAATCGCCGGCACGAAAATCGCGGCCGCGAGGGCCACGCCACCAAAGCCACACCACATGTCCGGATCCCCCAGAGCAAGCGCAGGACGCGCCAACGGGAGCGAGAATTATCACGCCCCGCGAAACCGAGGAAGCGGCGCCTTCACGACCGCGCGATGGCGTCGAGCGCCGCCACGACGCGGTCGCGGTCGGCGGCGAGCGCCTTGTAGGCAAGCTGCGGCTCGTCGAGCGACAATATCTGGTCGCGCAGTCCGGCCGCGAGCCGCGCCCCGTCGGGATGGCGGCGGAACGCGTCGAACGGATCGACATGGACGCGGATCGTGAACAGGACGTCCCCGATGTCGGCAGCCGGCGCAGCGTCTGTCGCTCGACCCGCACGAAGGCGTTGGCGACGGCATCGCCCGAGAACCAGCCGCGCGGACGCTCCTTGGATTCGGGATGATGCAGTTCGTCGTCGGCATACAGCGACCAGTTGAGCCGCCACACCGGCACGTCGGTCTTCAGGTTGGCGAAGATCCGGTTGACCCGCGCGCCCATCCTCTCCGCGTAGTGCGGCACGTTGCGGTGGATGTCGTCGAGCGGCAGCGCGAACTTTTCGGCGAGCGACCAGGCGGAGGGAAAGCACAGGACGGCGGCGGCGAGCCGGTAGCCGCCCTCCCCCTCGCGCATCAGGCACAGATCTCCTGCACCAGTCGGGCGGCGGTGACGAGCGGCGGCTCGTCGTCCATCGCGACGACCGTCACGCCGGCGGGCACCACACGCACCCCGCCGCCGTCGCGCCGGTAGAGGTCCGGGAAGTGCCCGACCAGATGCCGCGTCAGGAGGTCGAGCACCTCGGCCTGCGCGCCACGCGTCTCGGGCTCCTCGCGGACCACCACCTCGCGGCGCGCCGAAAGCAGCTCGGACTTGCGCGACAGATGGGCCGCAAGATGTTCGTCCGGCTCGATCCACCGGGCAATGTCGAGCGGTGCCAGGCCGATGGAGAACGGCCTGGCCGAACCGTCATAGGGCGTATGGACGAGCGTCGGCACCTGGTGCGTTCCCTTCGTCAGAAGCGCCTGCGCACGCGATTGAAGAGGAGATAGCCCCCGACCGCCGCGATCGCAGCCGCGACCAGGACGAGGAGGGCGATCATCGCCACCGCGCCCAAAAGGGCGCCGAGCGTGTCCCAGAAGCCGACCTGCGCGATCAGCACGATGATGAGGATGAACAGGATCAGCGGCACGGCGGTTCGGTCTCCTTCGGTTGCCGGATCATCGCAGGCTGGCGCGCCTGCGCAAGCGTCGCCAGAAGCGCGGCGGCCGCTCGGGATTGGAAAAATCGTTCTCGCCGAGCACCTCCTCGATCGGCCCGGCTTCCTCGGGCGCGAAGGCGACGAGCCGTCGTCCCTTGCCGTTCAGCGCCTCGATCGCGCCGATGAGCGACCCTTCGCGCTCGACGGCCTTGGCCACGTCGGCCACCTCGACGCCCAGGTGCTCGGCGAGGAGGTCGTCGCGGATCGCGGTGATGGTGCGCGATACCTCGCGCGCGCCCTTGCCCGCCGCCTCCACGGCGAGGTCGCATTCGGTATCGAAGCCCATCGACCGGTTGTTGAGGTTGGACGAGCCGACGCGCAGCAGCCGGTCGTCGACGATCAGTGATCTTGGCGTGGACGTAGATCGGCGCGCCGCTCCTCGGTCACCGGGTAGTAGATGCCGGAACCGCCCGTGAGCGGTCGCGTCGCGCAGAGCGCCCAGCAGATCGCGCGCGCGCGGCGTCCATCGTCGCCTCCTCCAGCCAGCCGTCGGCGGCTTCAGGGTTGACGATCACCACCTCCGGCCCGTTCGGCTCCTCCAGCCGCTCGGCCAGCGCCTCGGCGATCTCGCGCGAGGCGAAGTACTGGCTTTCAAGATAGATCGTGCGTCTTCGCCGGCGCGATGCCGGCGAGGTAGAGCGCCTCGATCTCGCGCACCTCCTCCTGGTCGGCCATGGGCGGGCAGGGTGCGCGCGATGGCGACGTCGACGTCGCGAAGCGTCGGCGCGAGGCTGTCGGGCCAGGGATCGCCCCGCGCCGGCGGCGCGGCAAGCTCCTCGCCGCGTGGCGCGCTGCCAGCGTTCGCGCGCCAGTTCGCCCAGCGCCGCGCGCCGCCGCGCCGTCCACCGCCGTCGTCGCATCGTGCCAGGGCCGTAGCGTCGCCGCCGCGGGCATGCGTCCGCCGCGGCTCGTCGTCGCGATGCTCGCGCGTGTCCCAGCGCCGGCCGTCATGTCGATGCCGCCGCAGAAGGCCAGCGGTCGTCGATCACGACGATCTTCTGGTGGTGCGCGGAGCCAGCGGATGATTGCGGTCGAGCCGGAAATGCATGCGCCGATCGGTCATCCAGTCAGGAGTGAACAGCGGCGTCGAGCCGCGCGCCGAAAGCTGGAAGACGCCCAGGTCCCATTTCAGGAGATAGACGTTGAGGTCGGGCTTGCCGCTCGACCAGCCAGTTCAGGAAGTCGCCGAGCCTGTTCGGGGCCTTCCAGCGTCTGCCCGTCGGGCTCGAAGCGTGATGCGCGTGTCGAAGTCCCAGCCGATCAGCAGGATCGTATGCTTCGCGCGCAGCATCGCCGCCTTCAGCGTCCGGAAATAGTCCGCCGCGTCGACGATCAGAGCGAGCCGTCCGGCGCGCTCGATCCGCCAGCACGTCTCTCCGGCGACCAGGACAGGCCGCCTCTTTCCGCTCATGAAATCGTCTCCGCCACACCAGTCCCGCGGCAGATACTAAACACAGCCGCCCCGGCCCGGTTCCGCCGGATCAGCCCTCCATGGCCTCCAGCTCGTCGATCAGCCGCTCGATCACCGACAGGCCGATGGCCCAGAAGGCCGGGTCGTGGCGTCGAGCCCGAAGGGCGCCAGCAGCTCGGAATGGTGCTTGGTGCCGCCGGCCTTGAGCATCGCGAAATAGCGCTCCTGCGAAGCCCGCTCCGGCGCCTTCTCGTAGACGGCGTAGAGCGAGTTCACCAGGCAGTCGCCGAAGGCATAGGCGTAGACGTAGAACGGCGAATGGATGAAGTGCGGGATGTAGGTCCAGAAGATCTCGTAGCCCTCGGCCGAGGCGTGATCGCCGGGCCGAGGCTCTCGGCCTGCACCTCCATCCAGAGCTCGCCGAGCTGCTCGGCGGTCAGCTCGCCCTCGCGCGCGCTCGGTGTGGACCTTGCGCTCGAAGGTGTAGAAGGCGATCTGGCGCACGACCGTGTTGATCATGTCCTCGACCTTGGCGGCGAGCAGCGCCTTGCGCTGCGCCGGGTCGGTGGTCTCGTCGAGCAGCGCGCGGAAGGTCAGCATCTCGCCGAAGACGCTCGGCGGTCTCGGCCAGCGTCAGCGGCGTCGGCGCCATCAGCGCGCCCTGCGGCGCGGCCAGCACCTGGTGCACGCCATGGCCGAGCTCGTGGGCGAGCGTCATCACGTCGCGCGGCTTGCCCTGGTAGTTGAGCAGCACATAGGGATGCGCGCGACGGCACGGTCGGATGCGCGAAGGCGCCCGGCGCCTTGCCCGGCCGCACCGGCGCGTCGATCCAGCGCTCGTCGAAGAAGCGGCCGCGCGATCTCCGCCATCTCCGGCGAGAACCGCGCATAGGCGTCGAGCACCGTGTCGCGCGCCTCCGTCCACGGCGATGGTGCGCGTCGACCTTCGGGCAGCGGCGCGTTGCGGTCCCAGTGGTTGAGCGTCTCGCTTGCCGAACCACTTCGCCTTCAGCGCGTAGTAGCGGTGCGACAGGCGCGGATAGGCGTCGCGCACGGCGGCGACCAGCGCGTCGACCACCTCGCGCTCGACGCGGTTGGCGAGGTGGCGCGCAGTCGGCGACGTCCTTGAAGCCGCGCCAGCGGTCGGAGATTTCCTTGTCCTTGGCGAGCGTGTTGGTGATCAGCGTGAAGAGTCGCGCAGGTTGTCGCTTGAACGTCTTCGCCAGCGCCTCGGCGCCGCCTTGCGCCGCGGCCTCCGTCGGGGTCCTGCAGCAGGTTCAGCGTCGGCTCGAGCGTCAGCTCCTCGCCGTCGACGTCGAAGCGCAGCGCCGCGATGGTCTCGTCGAACAGCCGGTTCCAGGCGCCGCGGCCGGTCACCGACTTTTCGTGGAACAGCTGCTCGACCCTGTCGTCGAGCTGGTAGGGCTTCTCCTTGCGCATGTCCTCGAGCCACGGCCGGTAGTGGCCGAGCGCGGGCGTCTGCGATCGCCGCGTCGAGCACGGCGTCGTCGATGCGGTTGAGCTCGAGCGCGAAGAACAGGAGGTGGCGCCGAGGCCGTCGGTCAGCTTCTCCTGCACGTCGCCGTAGAACTTGGCGCGTGTCGGATCGGTGCGTGTCGCCGGCGTAGACGAGGCCGGCATAGGACGCCGATCCGGCCCGAGCAGGTCGTCGAGCTCCTCGTAGCGCTGGACCGCCTCGGCGAGCATGCGCGGCCCGTCCGTTCGCCGCAGCAGCGCGTCGAGCTTGCCCTTGTAGCGCGCCTCGAAGGCCTCGGACTCGTCCTGCGGCGCGCGCGAGATCGCGCGTCGAGCTCCGGCGCGTCCATCGCCGGATAGAGATCGGCGAGATCCCATTCCGGCAGCGTGCCCGAGCTCGGCCTGCGCCTTGCGGTTGCGGCAGCGGCTCAGGACGCGTCGAAGTCATCGTGGTCAGCGCTCGTCGCATCGGCGGATCCGGAACGGGCGGGCACGTAGCTTATCGCGCCCGGTCGTGCCGCGCCGATCAACCCGTGCGAGGCTCTTTGAACCGGCCCTGTACCAGCGCGTCGCTCGTAAGCGCAGACTTGACCGCTGAGTCGAGGACGCCAGCGCGGCCGGACCTGCGCGCCGGCTCGCGCAACGGCCGAGTTGGCATGCCGGCAACGATCCTCATCGTCGACGACGATCCCGTCCAGCGCCGGCTGCTCGAGGCGACGGTCGCAGCGTTCGGCTATCGAGCCGATCACCGCCGAGACCGGCGACGAGGCGCTCGTCCGCGCTCGCCGCCGACGACGGCGGCGTGATCGTCGCTCGTCATCCTCGATCTCGTCATGCCCGACCTCGACGGCATGGGCGTGCTGGAACGCTGCGCGAGCGGGCATCGCGACGCCGGTCATCGTCCAGACCGCCCATGGCGCCATCGACACCGTGGTCACCGCGATGCGGGCCGGCGCAGTCGACTTCGTCGTCAAGCCGGTCGCGCCCGAGCGCCTGCAGGTCTCGATCGAGCAACGCGCTGAAGCTCGGCGCGCTCGAGGGCGAGATCCGCCGCATGACGCCGCGCGTCGACGGCACGCTGACCTTCCGCGACATCGTCACCGCAGCTCCGACGCCATGGACGCGCGTCATCCGCCTCGGCGCAGCGCGCCGCCGACTCCAACATCCCGGTCCTGATCGAGGGCGAGTCCGGCGTCGGCAAGGAGGTGCATCGCCCGCGCCATCCAGGGCTCGAGCGACCGCGACGGGCAAGCCCTTCGTCACCGTCAATTGCGGCGCGATCCCCGAGAACCTCGTCGAGATCGATCCTGTTCGGCCACGAGAAGGGCGCCTTCACCGGCGCGACCGAGAAGCACGTCGGCAAGTTCGTCGAGGCCCATGGCGGCACGCTGTTCCTCGACGAGGTCGGCGAGCTGCCGCTCGACGCGCAGGTCAAGCTGCTGCGCGCGCTCCAGGAGGGCGAGATCGACCCGGTCGGCGGCCGCAAGCCGGTCGAACGCGTCGACGTCCGCCTGATCTCGGCGACCAACCGGAGCCTGCTCGACCTCGTCAAGGCGGCGACTTCCGCGAGGACCTCTACTACCGCCTCAACGTCTTCCCGATCCACGTGCCGCCGCTGCGCGAGCGCCGCGAGGACATCCCGATGCTCGTCCGCCACTTCATCGCCCGCTTCGCCGCCGAGGAAGGCAAGCGCATCGCCGCGTCGTCACCGGACGGCGCTGGAGCTGCTCGTCGCGCTACGACTGGCCGGGCAATGTCCGCCAGCTCGAGAACGCGGTGTTCCGCGCCGTGGTGCTCGCCGACGGCGCCGAGCTGACGCTCGCCGAGTTCCCGCAGATCGCCGCCCAGATCGAGCAGGACGGGCAGCCCACCGCGCCCGAGCCGGCTTCGCCAACCGCCGAAGCGTATGACGAGGGCTGGATCGGCGCCGGTGTGACCATCGCCCCGCCCCCCATCGAACCGGACCTCGCGCCGATGTCGACGCCGACACCGCCGGCGGCGTGCCGCGCGCGGTCATCCCGCGTGTCGGACGAAGGCGACGTGCGCCCGCTCGAGGACATCGAGGCCGACATGATCCGGTTCGCCCTGGAGCATTATCGCGGGCGGATGACCGAGGTCGCCCGCAAGCTCGGCATCGGCCGTTCGACCCTCTATCGCAAGCTCCGCGAGCTGGAGCTCGACGCAGCCGAGTAGCGGCCGCCAACTGGCGCACGATGCCCGATTCAGTTAGCCTTCCGATCGGCATGGTGGCGCGATCGCACAGGTTGTCCCCAGACTTGTCCACCGCCGAACGGGGCCGAGGAATAAGAATGCGGAACGTCACTCTCCCGGTCGCGGCCGCGGTATTGTTCGGATTTCTGGTAGCGCCGACGCCCATTGCTGGCGGTGGCCGCGCAAGCGGCATCCACGTTGTCCACCGGTGGAGCCGACAACGACGCCCGATACGTCCCGCTCCACGATCACGATCTCGCGGATACCCCCGCCTTCGCCCGCGATCCGCTGCCCGGCCTCATCGAGGCGCTGTTCGCAGAGCGCCCGCGCGACCGCGGCCCCGGCAGCCGGCAGGACCACGAGGCCGGCTGCGAAGCTTCTACGCCGGACGCGATCATGCGCCGGTCTGGGTCGAGGACGGACGGTTCTCGCCGAAGGCCCGCCGCGCGATCTTCCGGCTCGCCCGCGCCGACGCCGACGGTCTCGACGCATCCCGATACCGCACCGCATCGCTCGACATCGGCGTCACCGGCCGCGCGACGCCGCAGGACCTCGCCCGCGCCGAGTTCGAGCTGACGCTGGCGGTCGCTCGCCTACGCCCGCCAGGCCCAGGCCGGTCGTCGTCGAGCCGGCCTCGATCGGGCAAGTTCGTCTCACGCCGAGCCGGTACGCCCGCGGCCGGCCGGTGTCCTTGCCGCGCTCGCCGAGGCGGACGATCCCGCCGCCGTACTCGACGGCTACAACCCGCAGCATCCCGCTTTCAGGCCTTGCGCGGCAAGCTCGCCGGCTGCGCGCCGCCGGGCCGAGCGTGCCGCAGGTCGAGATCGGCCGACGGCCCCTCGATGAAGCCCGGCTTGCGCGATGCCAGGGTGCCGGCCCTGCGCGAGCGCCTTGGCCTGGCCGCCGTCGGCGGAGAGGCGGCGATCCCTTTATGACGCCGCGATCGAGGAAGCCGTCAGCGCCTTCCAGGCGCGCGGCGGGCTGGAGGCCGACGGCGTCGTCGGCCCGCAGACCCGCGCGGCGCTCAATGGCGCGGTCGAGGCCGGCGTGGAGGACATCCTCGTCAACATGGAGCGCTGGCGCTGGCTGCCGCCCGACATCGGATTCCGAGCACTATGTCTGGGTCAACGTGCCCGAGTTCCGCCTGCGCGTCGTCACCCGCGGCGAGACGGTCCTTCGAGACCCGCGTCATCGTGGGCACCACCCAGAACCAGACGCCGATCTTCTCCGACGAGATCGAGTATGTGGATCGTCAATCCGTACTGGAACGTGCCCCGCTCCATCGCGACCAAGGAGATGCTGCCCGAGGCGCAGCGCGACCCGAACTTCTTCCATCGGCGCGGCATCGAGGTGCTCTATTCCCAGGGCGGGCGCACGATGCAGGTCGACCCATATTCCGTCGACTGGCGGCAATGGGATGCCAGCAACATGCCGTTCCGCTTCCGGCAGCCGCCCGGCGACGCGAACGCGCTAGGCCGCGTCAAGTTCATGTTCCCGAACGAGCACGCGGTCTATCTGCACGACACGCCGACCCGCAATCTCTTCAACCGCGGCGTCCGCGCCTTCAGCCACGGTTGCGTGCGCGTCGAGAACCCGGTCGAGTTCTCCGATGCGCTGCTCGCCTTCGAGGAAAGCCTGAACGGCGCGCGCATCAAGAAGCTGATCGGCGGCGGACAGAACGGCTCGCTTCCCATGAAGCGGCACGTGCCCGTTCATCTCACCTATTTCACCGTCTGGGTCGACGACGGCGGCGACCTTCAGCGGCGCCCGGACATCTACGGACACGACGCGAAACTGAAGGCCGCGCTCGGCCTCGATCACTCGGGGTGAATACGCGGCCAGATTGTGCCATCATTGCGCCTTAATGCAGCGGCTGAAATCTTCGCTTAACCATTGGGCTTCAATGATCCATCCGCCGGTCGCATCGGGGGTCCCGCGGGCGAAACCGGCAAGCCGACGTAAGCCAGACTGCTAATCGCGGACGGACGGGGTTTTGACGCACACGCGAATTCGGGGAAGGGGACGATCGGTCTTGCGCGCGCTTCTCGGCGCCGCGCTGCTGCCGGCCATCGCCGCCTGCCTGCTTGCCGGAGCCGGCGAGGCCGAGGCTCAGACCCGGACTCTCTCCTTCAAGCAGATGCACACCGGTGAGACCCTCACCGTGACCTACATGCGCAATGGCCGCCACGACGCGGAGGGCTTGCGCCAGATCAACCACATCATGCGCGACTGGCGGCGCAACGAAGCCACCAAGATGGACCCCCGGCTGATCGACACGCTGTGGGACGTTTATCAGGCCAGCGGATCGCGCGGACCCGTACACGTCCTGTCGGCCTATCGCTCGCCGGTAACGAACGCCGCCCTGCGCTCGCGCTCCAGCGGCGTGGCCGAGAACAGCCAGCACACCGTCGGCCGCGCCCTCGACTTCTATCTCCCCGACGTGCCGCTGTCGCGGTTGCGGGAGGTGGCGCTGCGCTTCCAGGGCGGCGGCGTCGGCTTCTATCCCACGTCGGGATCGCCCTTCGTCCATATCGACACCGGCAGCGTCCGCCACTGGCCTCGCATGACGCGCCAGCAGCTCGCCAAGGTCTTCCCGGACGGCAAGACGCTGCACCTTCCGAGCGACGGGAAACCGATGCCGGGCTACCAGCAGGCGGTCGCCGAAGCCCAGGGCAATCGCCGCTCGACGACGGCTTCATCCGGTTCCGGTGGCCGTCAGGTCGCCTCGCGCGGCGACGATCCGGCGAGTGCCGTCGTCGCCGGAGGGCGCGCAGGGGGGTCGCAGAGCGGCCTGCTCGCGCGGCTCTTCAACCGCGACGACGCGCCGGCCGTCGCGCCAGCGCCGCAGCCGCAACCGTCTCAGGCCGCCCCGGCGGCACCGGCGCCCGCCGCGACACCCGAGCCGACCGTAGCGCTCGCCAGCGTCGCCCCGGCCGACATCCCGCTGCCGCGCACCCGGCCCACCGTCGAGACGCCGGAGCCGGCCACGCTGGTCGCCGCCGCCGACGTCCCGGCCGACGTCCCGATGCCCATGCCCCGTCCGGTCTTCGAGATGGCGAGCCTCCCCGCTTCCGACGTGCCGCTGCCCATGGCGCGGCCGGCCTCGATGGGGCTTCGTCCGGCGATGGCGTCGGCCGATGCCGCGTCCGGCCGGATGTCCGAAGGCGCCATCGAGGCGATCCTTGCCCTCGCGCCCTCCAATGACCGCCTGCGTGAGCTTCCCTTCGAGGCGACGTTCAACGATGCCACGGGCCCGATGGACGACGGAGCGCATCTTGTCGCCATCGACATGTCGGTGGATGCCCTGCGCCCCCTCGTGACGCCCGAGACCGGCGACCGCGCGCGCACCCTCTCCGGCCTGCGCCATCCCGACCAGCGGGACCTGACCGGCCTCATGCACACAGCGGAGGTCGTTCTCGTCAACGGCTTCGCAAGGGATGCCGGCGCCTCGCCCCCGGCCGCCTTCACCGGCGCCGCCGTCGCGCCGCTGACCGCGCGCAGCTACCGCAGCGCCAGCCTTCCCGCCCCGACCGTCACCGGCTCGATCCGCTGAACGCAGCCGCTCAGTAGACGGCCTCGTCGAGGTTGTCCGGCCCGTATTCGGCGACGTAGCTCATCGCCACGGCCTGGCCTGCGGCCGGGTCGGCGAACTCCCACAGGCCGTCCCTCGCCCCTTCCATGACGAGCGCGTAGACGGCGAGCTGGATCGCCTCGCGCACGGCGAGGTTGGTCGGGTTGTTGCGGCTAAAGCCGGTGTCGATCTCCAGCAGTTCGTCGACGCCGACGAACTTGAAGACCGTTCCCTGCGCCAGCACGGAGAACACCGTCTTGGTGGTTGTCACAGAGGCGAGCACCCGGCCCGACTGCACGCTGACCGCCCGGAGCGCCACCGTCACCACGTCGCGCCGGTGCTGCACGTTGCCGCCGATGCCGAGAAGCCGCGCGCCGAGCCCGCCCGTCGTCTCGTTGGTGTCGTAGCCGACGATGCCGCCTTCCAGCAGGATGCCGGCGAACCGCAGCGCCGGCAGGCCCGTGCCCTCGCCGGCCGCCGCCCGCGTCGCCTCGATGATCTGCCGCTCCTGCAGGAGCGAAGGCAGCCGCCGCCGCTCGACAACGTCGAACCACGCCCCGCTTCCCGCTTCCCGCAGGACGTTGACCAGGATGTCCGCCCCGCCCTGCGTGACCGCGCGCGAAAGCTCCGCGTAGTTGCCGCCGATGTTGGACTTGTGCTGGCCCGTGAGATCCGGGAACTCGTAGACCGCGACGTTGAGCCTGCGCGCCGGCGGCGGCAGGTTTCGCAGCGTATCGGTTGTCTTCGTCGGTGCCTCGAGCGTCGCCGGCTCCGTCCACGGGTTGTCCACGCTGCCCGACATCATGCATCCGCCAAGCACGCCCGCGACGATGCACAACGCCATCGCCCTGGCGATATGTCCTGCCTGCCCGATCATTCCCCCCAACTCACACTAGCTGTTGAAACCCGATACGAAGAGCGCCCCGAGAAACGCCGTTACTCTGCCTGGTTCACGAAAGCTTCAGCGCCGCCCTCGTCGTCGCCGTTGCCGGGAGGGATCACGATGATGTCGTTGAAGTCGGGGATGTTGATGTCGGGAAACCCCGGCTGGTCCTCCCCGTAGCGATTCTGCGCCCTCGCGGTTTCCAGCAGATACGTCCCCACGAACGGATCACCGCCGAAAGCCGGGTTGGTCGGCTGGTAGACGAGTTGTGACGACTGCGCGTTCGACGTCACCACGATCACCGCACCCGCCGCTACGATCATCGCCGTGGCGCATTTCAACGCCCGCATTCGTTTGAACATGAAACCTCCTTCATCACGTCGTTCCCGCCGATCGCCCCGCTAACGGGCGATCATCAGGCCGCCGTTCTTGAGCCCGATGGCCAGGACATTCTGCGGCTGCGAGTTCGGCCCCTGCAGCACCACGACACCGAGGCCCCGCGTGTTTATGAGGCCGACATTTGACTGCAGGCCGTTCCCGGCCTGGAGGACGCCCACCATGTTGGACTCGCCTCTGAAGATGCCGACGTTGGATTCGTTGTTTTTTCCGAACTGTGCCTGTCCGACGAGGTTGTTGTTGCCGAACACGACCGACCGGGCGACGTTTCCGCGACGCACGGCGATGACCGAGGGATGAATGGAATGCCCGCTTGCCTGCGACTGCTTGATGCCGCGGATGTCGTCGCCGCCGTAGGCAGAACCCGACAGCTGGACGCTGGACGCGGCACCTCCGGACTGGTCGACATAGACCTCCCCGGATACCGCGGGCGGACTTGCCATCATGATGGCTGCCAGCGCGACGGCGGCTACCGACGGCCGAAATAACGACCTCCGCATTCTCACGCCTGCCGCCGGCAATCCTGCCTCCGCTTCGTGCGCGGTGGACCACGCGGAATTCGGCCCCCGACCATTTAGCCTTCGACGCCGCATGACCTTGTCTCCCCGTTCCATTCTATCGTCAGCCTCGCCTCGTAGCGGTCGCGCGGTCCGACCGAGATCGCACTGGCGCTCAAGACCCTGGTCTCGCCGGCGCCGAGCGAGAACCCTCCGCCCTGCCGATTGCGCGTGGTGCCGCTCGCCCCCTCCTTGTGAATAGTGAGGTCGTAGCGTCCCTCGGCGGCCTGGCCGGCCACCGCCAAGGCCTCCAATCGGACCATATCGCCCTCTACCGTCCGGCGGATGTCGCATTGGATGTCGGACGTTTCACGCATCGATTCCGCTGAAGCCCCGAATTGCAACATCGACCACACCGCCGCGAAGACGATCAGGCTGGCCCCTCGTATCCTCGACATCGCGTTTCTCCACCTACGGGACCCGCCATCGAGTGTTGTTGCGGAGCAGCCCGCATGCGCGCGCCGCTCCGCAATTCAAAATGGGCGGCGCCGATAGCCGCCGCCCCTTCGATGTCAGTTCTGGTTGACGACGGCCACGTTGCCGAAGCCCGACTGGTAGGTGAACGAGGAGTTCACGTGCGCACCGGACTGGGTGACAGTGGCGTAGTGGTTGACTCCCGTCTGCCAGACCGTCTGGTAGTTGCTGCTGCCGGTCTGGTCGACCAGGGCGTCATGGAACGCTCCGTCCTGAAGGACGAGCGACCAGTTGCTGCTGCTGGTTCCGTCGGAGGTCTGGCTGACGCTGGCGTCGTTGCGGAAGCCCGTCTGCAGGATCAGCGAGCTGTTGTCGGCGCTGGTTCCGCCGATGCCGAGCTGCGTCACCTCGGCCGAGTTGCCGATGCCCGCCTGCATGATGCCCGAGATGTTGTCACCCGTCGGCGAGGGACCGCCGCTGGGACGATTGCCGACCCTCTGGTCGACCGAAGCGCTGTTGAAGGCGCCCGACTGCAGGATCCCCGACATGTTGTCGGACTGGGAGCGCTGGCGCTGGTACTGGCTTACCGTCGCATCGTTCTTGGCGCCGAGCTGGATGATGCCGGACTCGTTGCTGCCCGCCGGGTTCTCGGCCGGCGTATAGAAGTCCTGCAGCTGCTGGACGGTCGCGGTGTTGCCGATGCCGCGCTGCCCGATCTTCGAGGAGTTGTCGCCGGCGCTGTTCTCGCCCTGCGTCTGCAGGACGTTCGCGCGGTTCCAGCTTCCATCCTGACCGACGAACGAGAGGTTGTCCCCACGCGACGCCGGATATTCAGTGCCGCGTCCGTCATGCTGCTCCTGAAGGACCACCGCGCTGTTGCCGAAGCCGTCCTGACCGACGATCGAACGATTTAGCCCGGTCGAGCCAATGCGGTCGCCGGCCGGATGAGAAGCATCCCCTTGTGACTGGTTCACGAGGGCGCTGTTGTAGGAACCCTCCTGGAAAATTCCCGAACGGTTCTGGCCGGTCGACCCGGCCGGCACGCCGGACTGCGACTGGACCGCGATGGCGGAATTCCGCGTCCCGTCCTGCGTCACGATGGATGCGTTGTTGGCGCCGGCATTGGTGTTGCCGTTCTGCTGCTGGGTGACCGAGGCGAAATTGCTGTTGTCGATCTGGCTGATGTACGAACTCGTTTGCGCCGGCGTAGACGAGCGCGGTGCTCGTCAAAAGCGCAGCTGCTGCTGCCGCGAATGTCTTCATTCTCCGAAACTCCCTGTTTCAAGCCCCAGTATGGGAATGCGTTGCCCGGCGGCCTGCGCGTGCCCCGCGCAAAGCCGCCGCCCCCGAACCTCGTCAGGAGGTTCCGGTACGTCAGTTTTGATCACAATTTTAGTAGATTCGAAAGTATAACTTTATCGGTAATCCGTATTTGGTAAATGAATTAAAAGTAAAATAACAGAAAAAGACCGGACATATACATGACGCGCAACAGACGTCATGGATGCCCAGCCCGGCCGACAGCCCTCTCTCTGCGGGACTCTGGAATCGATGACGCCATCCTGCATCCCCCAAACGGGTTAAGCGGGGCGAATAGCCGCGATGGTTGTGAATATCACTAATGCCCAAGGGTGACATGCCTCGGGAATCAAGGCTGGAGCAGGCGCTCCGAGCCGCCCGACAGCACGAATACATGGCGCACCAGATCGACCTGGCCGCGCACCCCGGTGCGGGCGTAGACGTGCTTGAGCTGGAGCCGCACGGTCTCCGCCGAGGTGCCGTGTGCCTCGGCGATCTGCTTCGGCGCGAGCCCCCGCGCCAGCCCCAGCACGACGCGGCGCTCGGCCGAGGTGAGCCCGTGCATCGCCCCGAACGCCTCCACGGCGTCCTGAAGCGCGTTCGAGGGATCCTCCAGCACAATGAAGCATTCGGGTCCGCGGAAGTAGGCCTCCAGATCGACGGCGGGCCGATAGACGGTGACGCGCAGGGGCAGCACTTCAGGTCCCCTGAAGAGATGCGTGACGCGCACGAACGAGGTCCGTTCGCCCCACCCGGCGAGCGCGGCGCCGATCGCGTCGCTGACGGGCGCATCCCTGCACACGAGGCGCCCCGCACGGTCGATCACGAATCCGTCTCTCGATTGTGCGATCAGCTCCAGCGCCGTTTCGTCGGCGGCGGTGACCTTGCCCGTCCGAGAGAGCCTCAGGAGCCCTCCCGCGGCCAGCCTGCCCGAGAGCTGGTGCGGGTGCCGGGACTTGCCGGCCGCGCGGGCACGCTCGAACGCAAGTTGCAGATGCGGCACCAGCGGCTCGATCTGCCGCCTGACCGCATCGATGCTCGCCTCGTGGCCCGGCGCGCTGAGGAGCGTCAGCAGGCAGGTTCCGCTCGCGTCCGAACGGATGTTGAGGCCGAAGGCCGCCGTCAGGTCCCGAGGCCTGAGGAAATCCGCATAGAACTCGGTATCGTAGAGCGCGTGCCGGTCGACGATCTCGTCGGTATGCACGATGGTCCCCACGGGCGGGTCCCCGTTGGCGAGCCACGGATTGATGCGCGAATAGTAGGAGCCGTAGGACGCCACCATCTCCTCGTCCATGCCGGACTGCACGACGATGGTGCCGCTCGACGCGGTGCGTAGCGACATGCACGCCTGCCCGTTCGGCACGAGCAGGCGCAGCCGCCGGAGAAATCGCTCCCAGCTCGCGTCACCGATCATGGCCGCGTAGACGAGATTCTACGAGCCCGTCGGTATTCGCCGCGCTGTCCATGCCTTCGTCCCCCCGAGCATGGCCGCATCTCTGGATTGCAGCAGGGTCGGGGGGAGCGGCTGAAATGTCAACGTATGCATTGGGGGTAGCCGTCGCTCGGCACCCCCCCCCGTGGCGGCGCTATTCCTCGGCGGGGATCATGCCCAGGGCGTGCATGTAGATATCGAGGATGGCCTCGTGCTCCTGGCGCTCGGCGAGGTCCTGCTTGCGCAGCCGCACCACCGTCCTCAGCGCCTTGACGTCATAGCCGTTGGCCTTGGCCTCGGCGTAGACGTCGCGGATGTCGTCCGCCAGCGCCTTCTTTTCCTCTTCCAGTCGCTCGATGCGCGCCACGATGGAACGCAGTTGGTCGTGCGCGACGCCGCCCGGCTCGGCCATGGATGATCTCCTCGGATGTCCTGCTGATTGATACGTCTTCGGAGCGGCCGGGTCAGTGCCCCTTGTGGCCCGCCTCGAAAGCCTTTGCCTGTTCCGGCGTCGCCTCGCTCTGGTGCTTCGCCTTCCACTCCTCGTAGGGCATGCCGTAGACGATCTCGCGCGATTCGTCCTTCGACATGTCGAGCCCCTTCGCCTGCGCGGCGTCGAGATACCAGTTCGACAGGCAGTTGCGGCAGAAGCCGGCAAGGTTCATCAGGTCGATGTTCTGCACGTCGGTGCGCGTCCGCAGGTGGTCCACCAGCCGGCGGAACACCGCCGCCTCCAGTTCGGTCCGCGTCGTGTCGTCGATCCCGCTCATCGTCGTCCTTCCCGCTCCCCCGCCTTCGAGCCGTGGTGTCGTATTTCGTTCAGTCCGTCGCCCCCGGCAAGGGCCTCCAGCGCGTCGCCGAGCCGGCCGCTCCATTCCGCGACCCCAGGCGCGTCGGCGATCAGGTCCTGGCGCACCTCGACCAGCGCGTGGGCGAGGCCCTTCATCGATCCGTGCCGGTACATCGTGTCGCCCTTGAGGCGGCCCGTATAGGGCTCGTTGTCGCCGACCGTCAGGCCGGGATCGCGCGCCAGCGTCTCGATCAGCGGCACCGCAAGCCTTGGATCGCTGTCCCACAGGATACCGACCTCCCAGGGGCGCGGTACGCCGCGCCACAGCGGCGTGAAGGAATGGATCGACACGATCGCCGGCGGCCTGCCCGCCGCTATGCCGGCGTCGATGGCGCGGCCGATCGCCGCGTCGTAGGGCGCGTGGTAGCGCTCGATCCGCCGCCGCTTCTCGTGCGCGTCGACGTTCGCATTGCCCGGCACGACCGCGCCGTCCGACAACCGCATCACGAGGGTGGGATCGTCGATGCCGCGGTTGGGATCGATCAGCAGCCGCGAGAAGGTCGACAGGACCGCCGGCGCGCCCAGCCGCCTCGCCAGCCCCCGCGTGAGCGGCTCCACGCCGATGTCGTAGGCGATGTGGCGCTCGAGCTCGGCAGGCGGCATTCCGAGCTCGCCATAGGCCGCCGGAATGCGGTTGGAGGCATGGTCGCAGACGATCAGGTAGCCGCTGTCGGGCGATCCTTCGATCACCTCGTAGGGCGCGATATCGTCGCGGCTCCGACCCGCGTGAACCGGATCGGACGTGGTGTCCCGGCGGTCGAGCATGATCGCGAATTCTGCGTGACGGGCAGGGTTGCCTGTCCTAGGAATGGCCCCTCTATTAGGCCATCCCCGTCGCACCGGCAATCCGCCCGCCCGCCATGTCCCCAGCAACCGACACGCCTGCCACGCTGCCCGAGCCCCGCACCGCGGCGCTCGCCTTCGCGGCGCTGGCGCTGGGCGTGATCGCGATGGGCGCATCGCCCGTGTTCGTGCGGCTGGCCGACGTCGGGCCCTTCGCCAGCGCCTTCTGGCGCGTCGCGCTTGCCCTGCCCGTGCTCTGGGCCTGGATGCGCCTGGAGGCGCGCCGGCATCCCGAGGAGGCGGGTTCGCCCGGCCATGGCTACGACAGGCTGGTGATCCTGGCCGGGGTCATGTTCGCCGGCGACCTCTTCTTCTGGCACCTGTCGATCATGAACACGACGGTCGCCAACGCCACCTTCCTCGCCGCCCTCGCGCCCGTCCTGGTCGTGCTCGGGGCGTGGGCGCTGCTCGGCGAGACGGTCGGGCGGATGGTTGTCGCCGGCCTTGCCCTCGCCCTTCTCGGCGCGGCCTGCCTTCTCGGCTCGAGCTACCGCTTCGCGCCCGACCACCTGGCCGGCGACATGTACGGGCTCGTCACGGCCGTTTTCTTCGCCGCCTATATCCTCGCCGTGCGGCCCGCCCGCCGGCGCCATCCCCCGGGCCGGCTCATCTTCCGCTCGACCCTCGTCACCGCCGCGATCCTGTTCGTCGTGGCGATCGCGCTCGAGCCGACGCTGCTGCCCTCGTCGTGGGAGGGGCTGGCGATGCTCGTGGCGCTCGCCCTCGTCAGCCATGTCGGCGGACAGGGCCTGCTCGCGATCGCTCTGGGACACCTGCCGGCGGCGTTCTCGTCGCTGGTGATCTTTCTCGAAGGCGTCGCCGCCGCGATCCTCGGCTTCCTCGTCCTGGGCGAGGGGCTCACCTGGCTGCAGATGGCGGGAAGCCTCGCGATCCTCGCCGGCATCTGGGTCGCCCGGCCACGCCGGCAACGCATGACTGGAGCCGTTACATGAGCCATCCGCGCGACACGCTGAAGGCGATCTTCGATGCCGCCGTGGCCGCCGCCCATCCCGACGTGTGCCTGCCGCCGCACCTGCCCGCGCCCCCGAAGGGCCGCCTGATCGTGCTCGCCGCCGGCAAGGCCGCCGGAAGCATGGCGGTCGCGTGCGAGAACCACTACCTCGACACGCTCGGCCTCGACCCCGCCCGGCTCGCCGGCCATGCGGTCGCGCGCTACGGCTATGCCCGACCCACCCGCAGGATCGAGATGACCGAGGCGGGCCACCCGGTTCCGGACGCCAACGGCATCGCGGCTGCCGACGCCGCCTTGTCGCTGGCGGCCTCCGCCGGTCCAGACGATCTCGTGCTCGTGCTGATGTCCGGCGGTGGCTCGGCCACCTGGGTCGCCCCGGCGGAAGGCACGACGCTCGACATGCAGCAGGCGCTGGTGCGCAGCCTACTGCGCTCCGGCGCGACGATCGGCGAGATCAACACGATCCGCAAGCACATCTCCCGCATCAAGGGCGGTCGCCTCGCCGCCGCCGCCCATCCCGCCCCGATCCTGACGCTTGCCATATCCGACGTGCCCGGCGACGACCCCTCGACCATCGCCTCCGGTCCCACCGTTTCCGACCCCACGACCGTCGCCGACACCCGCGCGATCCTCGCCCGCCACGGCATCGAGCCGGACCCCGCCATCATGGCCGCGCTGGATCGCGCCGACGCCGAATCCCCCAAGCCCGGCGACCCCCGCCTTGCCGGCGCCGAGTACCGGCTCGTGGCCACCCCGGCGCTCGCCATCGAGGCGGCCGCCGCGAAGACCCGCGCGCTGGGCTACGACACGCAAGTCCTCGGCACCGACCTAGAGGGCGAGGCCCGCGACATCGCCGCCGGCCACGCCCAGGTCGCCCGCGCCGCGGCCGAAGCCGGCCGCCCAACGGCGATCCTTTCCGGCGGCGAGGCGACCGTCACGATCCGCGGCGAGGGCCGCGGCGGCCCCAACCAGGAATTCGCGCTGGCCCTGGCGCTGGCGCTCGACGGCTATCCGGGGATCTCCGCGCTCGCCGGCGACACCGACGGCACCGACGGCGGCGCTGGCGCCGCCGACGACCCCGCCGGCGCCTACGTGATGCCTGACGTCCTGCCGCGCGCCGCCGCGCTTGGCATCGATCCTCGCGCCGCGCTCGACGATAACGATTCCACCGGATTCTTCGCCGCCGTCGGCGACCTGCTCCTCACCGGCCCCACTTTCACGAACGTGAACGACCTGCGCTGCGTCCTCGTTGACAGCGGTCGCGACGCAGCCCAATTTTCGGCCGGGGGCAACGGGGCAGCCCGGCAACGGACATGAGATCACCGACCCGACCACTACCCGGCCCGCGACGCGGCCGTCTCGTTCGATTCCTCGGCGCGGCCGCGCTGGCCCTTGCGGCCTGGCCCGCGTTCCCGTCCTCCGCGGCGGCCGAGTTCCGCGTCTGCAACACCACCGACAGCCGCATCGGCGTCGCGCTCGGATACCGTGCGGAAGGCACCTGGGTGACCGAGGGGTGGTGGAACTTCGACGCCGCCACCTGCGAGACGATCATCCGCGGACCGCTCGATGCGCGGTATTACTACATCTACGCGATCGACTATGATCATGGTGGCGAATGGCGGGGGGAGGCCTTCATGTGCACCGAAGACCAGATGTTCCTCATCGAGGGCATCGAGGACTGCGAGCAGCGCGGACACGTCCGTACGGGGTTCTTCGAGATCGACACCCGTGAGCAGACGAGCTGGACCGTCCAGTTCACCGACCCATCGACCAACGGGACGGGGGGACAATGAGACGGCGCCGCTCGGTCAAGATCGTCGCAACCCTCGGCCCCGCCTCGTCTTCTCCCGAAATGATCGCCCGGCTGTTCGAGGCCGGGGTCGACGTATTCCGCATCAACATGAGCCACAGCTCCCACGAGGTGCTGCGCACGCTGCACGGACGGATCCGCCAGGTCGAGGAGAGCTTCGGTCGCCCCATCGGCATCCTCGTCGACCTGCAGGGGCCCAAGCTCAGGCTGGGGACGTTCGCCGACGGCGGCGTGACGCTGGAGAGGGGCCAGCGATTCGCCCTGGACAGCGACGAGGCCCCCGGCGACGCCACGCGCGTCTACGTGCCGCACCCGGAAATCTTCGAAAGCGTCGAGGACGGCCACGTCATTCTGCTCAATGACGGGCGCGTCCGCCTGAAGGTCGAGAAGCACGACGGCAGGTCTGCCGAGTGCCGCGTCGAGGTCGGCGGCGCCATCTCCGACCGCAAGGGGATCGGCCTTCCGGACACGCTCCTCCCGCTCACCGCGATGACCGGCAAGGACCGCTCCGATCTCGAGGCTGCGCTCAATCTCGGCGTCGACTGGATCGCGCTGTCCTTCGTGCAGCGGCCCGAGGACGTGGCCGAGCCGCGCAAGATCACGCGCGGGCGCGCCGCGATCATGGCCAAGCTCGAAAAGCCGCTCGCCATCGATCGGCTAGACGAGATCATCGAGATGTGCGACGGCCTCATGGTGGCCCGCGGCGACCTCGGCGTGGAACTGCCGCTGGAGCGCCTTCCAGGCCTGCAGAAGCAGATGACGCGCGCCTGCCGGCGGGCCGGCAAGCCGGTTGTCGTCGCGACCCAGATGCTGGAATCGATGATCACCGCGCCGATCCCGACGCGCGCCGAGGTCTCCGACGTCGCGACCGCCGTGTTCGAGGGCGCGGATGCCGTCATGCTGTCGGCGGAATCGGCCACCGGCGAATTCCCGGTCGAGGCCGTGGCCATGATGAACCGCATCGGCGAGCAGGTGGAAAGCGACCCCACCTATCGCTCCATCATCGCCTCGCAGCGCACCGAGCCGGAGGCGACCGGTCCCGACGCCATCGCGGCCGCCGCCCGCACCGTGGCCGAGACGCTGAACCTCGCGACGATCGTCTGCTACACCTCATCGGGCGCGACCGGACTTCGTGTCGCCCGCGAGCGGCCGAACCGGCCGATCATCGCCCTGTCGCCAAATCCCGCCGCCGGCCGCCGCCTCGCCCTCGTCTGGGGCCTGCACTGCGTGTCGACCGAGGATGCCCACGACGAGACCGACATGGTCGACCGCGCCTGCCGGATCGCCTACCAGGAAGGCTTCGCCCAGCCGGGCCAGCGCATCATCATAACCGCCGGCGTCCCCTTCGGAACGCCGGGCGCGACCAACATGCTGCGCATCGCCTTCGTGGGCAACGACGGCCCGGGCGGCGACTGACCGGCCTCACCGCGCCGTCGTCTCCGCTCGAAGGGCCAGCCGCCGGATATGATCGGCGATCAGCTCCGGCTCCGCGTGATGGGGCATATGCCCCACCCCCGGGAGTTCGACGAGCCGCGCTCCGGCAATCTCGCGGGCGAGCGCGCGGCTGTGGATTTCGGGTGAGACGGTCTCGTCGGCTGTCCCGGTGATGATCACCGTGGGCACCGATATCTCGCCATAGCGTCGCGATTGCCGTGCCAGGAACGGCTTCAGCCGGTCGATGTCGAGCGCGTTGGCCCGGAAGCTCGCCGGCCGCAGCGCCATCAACGTCCCGACCCTCTCGGCGTAGTCCTCCGGCGGCACCTGTGGCGCGAAGACCGCCCGCGTGGCAGCCTCGATGGCCCGCTCGCCGACCGGCAGCACGATCGATGCGGTGAACAGTCGCCCGACCACCGGCATGGAGCCGAGCGAACTGTACCAGGAGACGCTGCCCGGCCAAGGATGGCTCGCCGGCGCCAGAAGCACGAGGCCGGCGACGAGGCGCGGGTGGTCGAGCGCCAGCGCCAGCGCGAGCGCCCCGCTCCAGGAATGGCCCACGACCACCGCCGGACCGGCGCCGATCTCCTCCAGCAGTTCCGCGACGAGGCCCGCCTGCGCGGCAGGCGTCGACATCGCCTCCATGTCGCCGCGCTCGCTCCAGCCGTGCCCCGGCCGGTCTACCGCGACGATGCGCAGATCGCCCCCGAGGCTGTCGGCCAGCGCCGCCACAGGATCGTTCAGGTTGCCCGAGGCGCCGTGCAGCAGGAGGACCGTCGGAGCGTTTCGCGGCCCGAGTTCGACGTGATGCAGACGCACCCCGTCCACCGTCGTGAACCGTCCCACGGGAGGATGGTCTGCCGAGATGGCCGCGCCGCGATGCGCCGAATAGGCCGCCGCCGCGCCCAGCACCAGCGCGACGCCCAGAAGAACGTAGAGCATCGGTAAAGCCAGTCCTCGTGCCGCCATGCCCCTGCTACGCGCGACGCAGCGTGCCGGATGCCCGCTGCCGGGCAACTAGATTCCGCGGCCTTCCACCTCGATGGCCAGCCGGTCCACGTTCGACCGGGTGTCGCCGAAATACGGATGGACCTCCAGCGCCTGCCGGAAGGCCGACAGCGCGCGCGATGGCTGATTGATCTCGCGGAAGATCATCCCCAGCCCGCTGAGCGCCCCGAAATGGCGCGGCTGGAGCGTCAGCACCCGCCCGATGTCCGATATGGAGCGCTCGTAGTCGTTGATCATGTAGTAGACCGTCGCCCGCTTGTTCCACCCTTCCGCGAAATCGGGGGCGAGCTCGACGATGGTGTCGAGATATTCGAGCGCCAGCGCCCAGCCCTTGTCCTGGATTGCCGCATTGGCGCGCTGCAGCAGGAGATCGACGGTGTCGCTGCCGGAGCGGTGCCACGCCTCTACGATCAGCCGCTCGATCCTCCTGGCTTCGCCTTCGCCCTCGGCGGCTCCCAGCCGGTCGAGCAGCCGCTCGACGCGCGCAGCGGGATCGCGCGCCGGGCCGGGCGCGGCAGTCGTCTCGGGCGTTGCGAGGGAGGATGTTGCAGAAGGCGAGAGGATGCCGTCCGCCTGAGCCCAGGCGGGCGGCACGGCCACGAGCGGCAGCGCTGCTAGGAACGGCGCGAGACTGATCGCCGAGCGGAATGGCCCGTTCATGCGATCAAGGATGAGGGACGAACCCCGTCACGTCAACGCGCGGAAGCGTGAACGCGTCAGCCCTGCCGCGCCTTGAAGCGGGGGTTCTTCTTGTTGATCACGTAGATACGGCCCTTGCGGCGAACCACGCGATTGTCGCGATGACGCTTGATCAGCGACTTGATCGAGTTCTTGATCTTCATGGCGGTCGGTCTCGGCGGCCCGGGGCCTGATCTGGAAACGAAAGGACGGCCCGTGGGGCCGCCCGATGAATTCGGCGCGGACGATAGTGAGGCCCGTCGTCGGTGTCAACGCCGGGACGAAGCGCCCCGCCGCGCTCAGCGCCCGGTGAAGGCCGGCTTGCGCTTCTCCATGAAGGCCTTGCGGCCCTCGGCATAGTCCTGGCTCTCGAAACAGTCGGCGACGAGCTGGTCGAGGATCTTCAGGTCGCGCTTCGTCTCGTCCTTCAGCGCCTCGCGCACGGTGCGCTTGATCGCCTTCACCGTCAGCGGCGCGTTGCCGGCGATCATCGCCGAATAGTCGGTGACGTAAGATTCGAGCTCCTCGTGCGGCACCATGCGGTTCACGAGCCCCATCGTGACCGCCTCCTCCGCCGTGAACTGGCGCGCCGTGAAGAAGATCTCCATCGCGAAGGCCGGGCCGATCAGGTCCATCACCCGCCGCACGCGCGAATAGTCGTACCCCAGCCCGAGCTTGGCGGCGGGAATGGCGAAGCGCGCCTTCTCGCTGCATATCCTCAGGTCGCAGCACACCGCGAGGTTCGCCCCGCCGCCGAGGCAGTAGCCCTGGATCATGGCGATGGTCGGCTTCGAGGCGTTGAGGACCGTCTGGTAGGCCTCCTCGGTGGCGTCGTTGTAGCGCTCGACCGCGGCCGCCTCGGCCCGCTCGTCCTCAAACTTCGAGATGTCGGCACCGGAGACGAACGACTTCTCGCCGGCGCCCTTGACGACGATCACGCGCACCTCGTCGTCGGCGAGGAAATCCTCGACGATCTCCTTCGTCGCCTCCCACATCTCGAGCGACACCGCATTGTGGCGCTCCGGATTGTTGAAGATCAGCCAGCCGATGCCGTCCGCCTTCTTTCCGATCATCTTGTCGGTGGCCATGGTCACACAACTCCCTCGCGGTGGAACGCTTCTATGTCGTCCTGTCCGTAGCCGTATTCGGCCAGGATCTCGTCGGTATGCTCGCCGCATTCCGGCGGCGGGCGGCGCAGGCTGGCCGGCGTCCGGCTCATCTTGATCGGCTGGGCGACGATTTCGATGTCGCGGTCGAGCGCGTCGGAGCGGATCGACCAGGACATCCCCAGATGCTGCACCTGCGGGTCGGCGAATACCTTGTCGATCGTGTTGATCGGTCCGCAAGGCACGCCGGCGTCGTTGAAGATGCGAATCCAGTCCTCGCTGGGCTTCTCCTTCAGCCGCCGGCCGATCTCCGCGTTCAGCGCGTCGCGGTTCTTCGACCTCAGCGCCGCCGAGGCGTAGTCCGGATGCTCGATCAGATCCTCGGCCGCGATCGCCCGGCACAGGCGATCCCACATTCGCTGGCCGGTCGCGGCGATGTTGATGTGGCCGTCGGAGGTCTCGAACACGCCGGTCGGGATGTACGTCGGGTGGTTGTTTCCCGCCTGCTTCGGAACCTCTCCCTGCATCAGCCAGCGCGCCGCCTGGAAGTCCAGCATCGCGATCTGCGCCTGCAGGAGCGAGGTCTGTATCCACTGGCCCTTGCCCGACGCTTCGCGCTCGAGAAGCGCGGCGAGAATTCCGAAGGCGGTGAAGTGGCCCGCGCTCAGGTCCGACAGCGGGATGCCCGCGCGCATCGGCCCCCGACCCGGCTCGCCGGTGATCGACATCAGCCCGCCCATGCCCTGCGCGATCTGGTCAAATCCCGGGCGCTTGGCATACGGCCCATCCTGCCCGAAGCCGGAAATGCTGGCATAGACGAGGCCGGGATTGATCGCCGACAGGGTCTCGTAGTCGATCTTCAGCCGGTTCTTGACGTCGGGCCGGAAGTTCTCGACGAGGACGTCGGCCTTCTCGACGAGTCTGATCAGGATGTCGCGGCCCTGCGGCGCCTTCAGGTTGAGCGAGAGGCTGCGCTTGTTGCGGTGGAGGTTCTGGAAGTCGGGACCGTTGCGTGCGCCGCCCGGTGCGTCCCCGCCCTCGATCGCCTCCGGCATCTCGACCTTGATCACGTCGGCGCCCCAGTCGGCGAGTTGCCGTGCGCAGGTCGGCCCCGCGCGCACGCGGGTGAGGTCGAGGACGGTAAAGCGGGAAAGGGCCTGCGACGCGGGCTGAAACGGCATACGTGTATCTCCGGTTATCGGGGCGATCTTGATCGGGCGCCACAACGACTGTCAACAGTTTGCAGTAAATTCACTGTTGACAATAAGCGCGCGCGCGCAAAAGAATTTCCGCCATGAGCGCCTCGACCGACGCCGCCGACGCCATAGCCCAGCGCCGCACGCAATCGCTGGCGGCGATGGTGCGCGACGAGATCGAGCGCATGATCCTCGGCGGCGAGATCGCGGCCGGCGAACGCATCAACGAGCAGTCGCTCGCGACGCGTCTCGGCGTCAGCCGGGGCCCCATCCGCGAGGCGACCCGGGCCCTCGAGCGGTCGGGACTGGTGACCGTCGTCGCCAATCACGGCGCCTTCGTCCGCCAGATGAGCATCGAGGAGGCGATCGAGCTCTACGAGCTGCGCGCCGTCGTCGTCGGCTATGCCTCTGGACGGGCCGCCGAGCGGGCGACCGGCGAGGAGAAGGCGGTCCTGATGGATCATGTTCGGCGTATGGACGAGGCGATCGAGGCGGGGCAGGCCCCTGCCTACTACGAACTCAACCTGGAATTCCACGATCTCGTGATGCAGGCCTCGCGCCACCGCAAGTCGGCGTCCCTCTACGACTCGCTGGTCAAGGAGACCCACCTTTTCCGCCGCCGTGCGCTGATGTCGGTCGCCGCGATGCGGGAATCCAACGCCGAGCACCGCGCCATGGTCGACGCCATCGTGGCCGGCGACGTGGCCGCTGCGCGCATCGCCGCCGAAGCCCACCACTTCAACGGCAAGCGGAGGTGGCTCGAAACCCTCTAAGCAAGTCCCCGGCGCTTCCCAGCTGGACGCCGGACAACAACCAAAGGGAGGACTTTCCTATGATGACTGCAACCGGACTCGGGTCGGGTCTGCGCCGGGCCGCGGCGATCGCCGCCCTCGTCGTGCCCGCCGCAATGGCGGCCCCGGCCGTCGCGCAGGATTACCCCAGCGAGCGCCTCGACTGGACCATCGCCTTCGGTCCCGGCGGCGGCAACGACATCATGGCGCGCACGCTGATCGAGATCCTGCAGAAGTACGAGCTCTATCCCGGCGACATCCAGGCCGAGAACCGCGCGGGCGGCAGCGGCGCGGTGGGCTGGGGCTACCTCTACTCCCAGTCGGGCAACCCCTACGGCATCTCCTCGACCAGCGGCAGCTTCCTGACGACGCCGCTGCAGGCCGACACGCCCTGGCAGCCGGAGGACTTCACGCCGATCGCGCTGCTCGCCACCGACGACCTGGTGCTCCTGGTCAACGGCGATTCCGACATCGACAGCTTCGAGGAGTTCGTCGAGAGCGCGAAGGCCAACCCGCCGACGATCGGCGGCATCGGCGCCGTCAACGTCGACTTCATCGTGCCGCAGGTCCTATCCGACATGGCCGGCTTCGAGTTCGACTACGTCTCGTTCAACGCCGCCGGCGAACTGAACACCGCGCTGTTGTCGAACGCGCTCGACGCCATCGTCTCCAATCCCGGCGAGATCCTCGGTCTGCTGGAGTCCGGCGACATGAAGGCGCTCGCCTACAGCGGTTCGGAGACCCCCGCCGCGCTCGGCGACCTGCCGACCTTCGGCGACTTCGGCTACAACGTCGGCATCTCCATGCCCCGCGGCCTGATCCTGCCCCCCGACGTGCCCGAGGAGGTGCAGCAGTGGTGGATCGAGACCATGCAGCAGGTCGCCGAGACGCCGGAGTGGAAGGCCTATATCGAGGACAACCTTCTCACCGAGAACATCCTCTACGGTGAAGAGTTCCGCGAGTTCCTCGTCCGCTCGATGGACACCTTCGAGGAAATCCTCCGCGAGCACGGCGCGATCCAGTAGGTCCGCCTGAACTCCAGGATCGACTTCCCCCGCCGGCGTTGGTGCCGGCGGGGGAATTGAACAGGTGTCCCCCATGCGCTTGGCATTCCTGCTCGCCACGCTGTTCGTCTCCGCGGTGTACGCCTACATGGCGTTCGCGGGACTTTCGTTCCTGTCGTCGACCGGGCGACTGGGACCGGGTTTCTTTCCCCGGATCGTCGGCACGGGCCTCGTTCTCACGAGCCTGTACTGCGTGTTCACGGAACTGCGACAGCGCCAGGGCGACGGCGAGCCGTCGGCCTATCGTGGGACCGTCGTCGTCATCGCGATCCTGTCAGGCGTCTTCGTCGGCCTGCTTAACGTCCTCGGCGGCGTCCTCGCGATGGTGGTCTTCCTTCTCATGACCCTGAGCGTCCTCAACCGGGGCGGCCACATGACGAACGTCGCGGTTTCGATCGTCCTGCCCGTCGCCGTCTTCATGCTGTTCCGTGTCTGGCTGAACGCCTCGATGCCCCGCGGGATCATCCCCCTTCCGATCTAGACCACAGCCGCCCGCATCGCCGGGCAGGCCGGAGCGCGCCGCATGGATATCTTCGCCGATCTGATGATGGGGCTGTCGGTCGCCGTCACCCCGATGAACCTTGTCTATCTGGTGGTCGGCGCCATGGTGGGGATGATCGTCGGCATCATACCCGGGTTCGGTCCGTCCGCGGGCCTGGCCATCCTGCTTCCCATCACCTTCGGCATGGACCCGATCGGCGCGGTGGTGATGCTCGCCGCGATCTACTACGGCTCGATGTACGGCGGCACGATCACCTCGATCCTTCTGAACACGCCGGGAGAATCGGCCACGGTCGCCAGCACCTTCGACGGCTATCCGCTCGCCCAGCAGGGACGCGCCGGCCCGGCACTGGTGATGCAGGCCGCCGCATCGTTCGTGGGCGGAACGGTCGGGGTCATTCTCATCACCCTGCTCGCCCCGCTGTTTGCACAGGTCGCCCGCAATTTCGGCCCTCCGGAATATTTCCTGCTCGCGATGATGGGCATGCTGATGCTCATCGTCATGATCGGCGCGGACTGGCGCTACGGACTGATCTCCGCGCTCGCCGGCTTCGCGCTGGGTACGGTGGGCGTCGACCTCGAGACGGGCCAGCAGCGCTTCACGTTTGGCTCGGCCGAGCTGATCGGCGGGGTCGACTTCATACCCGTCGCGATCGGCCTGTTCGGCCTCGGCGAGCTCTATTACGCCTTCTACCAGGGGCTGCACCGGTCCGGTACGGGCGGCATCGTCCAGTACTCGAAGGAAAGCCAGTTCTGGCCAAACGCGAGGGACTGGGTCGAGTCGCGCATGGCATTCGTCCGCGGGTCGTTCCTGGGCTTCGTCATCGGCGTGGTGCCCGGAGCCGGCGCGACCATCGCCTCGCTGATGTCCTATTCCATCGAGAAATCGTCCTCGCGCGAGCCCGAGAAGTTCGGAAAGGGCGCGATGGCGGGGCTGGTCGGCCCCGAAGCGGCCAACAACGCTGCGTCGGCCGGCGCCATGGTGCCGCTTCTCACCCTCGGAATCCCGGGCTCGGCTTCGACGGCCGTTCTGCTGGCGGCCTTCCTCCTCTGGGGCCTGCGGCCGGGTCCGCTACTGATGGAACAGAACCCCGAATTCGCCTGGGGACTCATCGCCAGCATGTATCTCGGCAACATGGCGCTGCTGCTGATCAACATCTTCGCCATCCCGCTCTTCGTGCTGCTGGTGAAGGTCCCCTACCGGGTGCTCGCACCGATGGTGATCGTCGTCTGCACTCTGGGCACCTACAGCGTGCACGGCTCGATCGTCGAGACATGGATCATGTTCGTCGCCGGCATCGTCGGCTTCTTCATGAAGCTGTTCGGCTTCTCGCCCGCCGCGCTGGTCCTTGCGCTCGTGCTGGGCCCGCTCGCGGAAGAGGCGTTGCGGCAGACGCTGACCATTTCGCGCGGCTCCGGCATGATCTTCTTCGAGCGGCCCGCCTCTCTGGCGATCATGGCCGTCACCATCGCCATCCTGGCGCTGGTCCCGCTCATCAAGCGGCTGGGCGGCGTCCGCTGAGCCCGCCTTTCCAGCAGGGAGTTCCGCCGTGGATGAATCCGCCGCGCGCAAGGCGTTCGAGACCGCGCTTGCCACCCACGAGCCGGCCTTCGGGACGTTTTTCCTGGCGCGCCTGCTCGGCTTCGAGATCTCCTATCCGGGCGACACCTGCGTCGTGGAGTTCGACGTCCACGACTTCATGTTCAACCCGCAGGGCACCCTGCACGGCGGCATCGTCGCGCTCGCCCTGGACGTTGCCGCCGGCCACCTCATCAACCACGAGGCGGGCCGGGCCGGCATCACGCTGGAGATGAAGGTCCAGTTCATGCGCCCCGCCGTCCCCGGCCGCGTGCGCTGCACCGGCAGCTTCCTCAAGCGCGGCCGCGCCATCAGCAACATGGAAGCCCGCATGACCGACGCCGGCGGCAAGCTCTTGGCGATGGCGACGTCCACTTGGCAGATGCCGAGGGACTGAGGCGGGTTCGAGGCAGGATTTTCGCAGGGTGGGAATGGTTGGCTCGACTGGGATTGAACCAGCGACCCCTACCGTGTCAAGGTAGTGCTCTCCCGCTGAGCTACGAGCCCTTTTCGGTTGTCTCGGCCAGTGGCCATTGGCGACCGGTTCTGGCATATAGCCGGACGCGCCGCGCGGCGCAAGCCGGCGGTTCGGGCGGAAGGGAAATCGGCGCAACCTGCGCTTCGCGCGAGCGATACCGTTGCACTCGGGCGCCGCCTCGTTTAGATCGGGCGCGAAATTGTCGGCGGCCCGCGCCGGCAAACGTTCCCCGGTCGATTCGGGCCGCCCGGCCCCAGAGCCGCCATCACGCTTGGAGACGTCACATGTCGTCAACCCTGGATACGGTCGCCGACATCATTTCGGAAACCTGCGACATTCCGCGCGAGGACATCAAGCCGGACAGCCACGTCATCGACGACCTCGGGATCGACAGCCTCGACTTCCTTGACATCGCCTTCGCCATCGACAAGGCGTTCGGCATCAAGATGCCGTTCGAGCAGTGGACGCAGGAAGTCAACGAGGGCAAGGCCCCGGCCGAGCATTACTTCGTCCTGAAGAACCTTTGCGCGCGGATCGACGAGCAGATCGCCGCCAAGACGGCCTGATCAGCGAAAGGCCCCGATGCGCCTTGAATATTTCCAGCTCATCGACACCATCACCGAGGTTCGGCCCGCCGACGGCGTGATCCGGACCCGCGCCACTGTGCCCGACGAGAGCACGATCTTCGAGGGGCATTTCCCCGGCTATCCGCTGATGCCTGGCGTCCTCCTGATCGAGACCATGGCGCAGACCTCCGGTCATCTCGTCCTCGCGCTGAACCGCTTCGAATCGATGCCGTTCCTGGCCGGCGTGCGCGAGGCGAAGTTCCGCACGTTCGTCACCCCCGGACAGGTGCTCGACGTCGCCGCCGATTTGGAGCACGACGGCTCCGGCTTCGCCATGACGTCGGCCCGCATCACCCATGACGGCAAGCCGGTCTGCGATGCGCGCCTCACCTTCCGCGTGATGCCGTTCCCCGCGCCGGAGTTCCGCGCCACCATGCTCGAGCACGCCCGGCGCCTCGGCTTCCCGCAGGACCAGATCGCATGAGCGCGAACCCGCGACGCGACGTCCTGGTCACGGGCATCGGGCTCGTCTCCTCGCTCGGCGAGGGCCCCGAGCAGCACTGGGCGGTACTGAACGCCAAGGGCGGGCCGAAGCCGGTGGTCGACCGCGAGCGGTTCGCCCCCTACCCCGTCCACCGGATGGTGGCGCTCGATTTCGACCGGCAGATCCCCAAGCGCGGCGACCAGCGCCAGATGGAGCCGTGGCAGCGCATCGGCACCTACACGGCCGGGCTCGCGCTGGAGCATGCCGGCATCTCCGGCGACGAGGCGCTGCTCGCCCGGACCGACATGATCGTGGCTGCTGGCGGTGGCGAGCGCGACATCGGCGTCGACAGCGCGATCCTGCGCGAGATCGTCGGCCGGGACGAGTTCGGCACGGTGCTGAACGAGCGGCTGGCCGGCGACCTGCGACCCACGCTGTTCCTGGCGCAGCTTCCCAACCTTCTCGCAGGCAACATCTCGATCGTCCACAAGGTCACCGGCTCCTCGCGCACCTTCATGGGCGAGGAAGCCGCCGGCGTCGACGCGGTGCGCACCGCCCATGCGCGCATCGCGTCGGGCCAGAGCGACATCTGCCTCGTCGGCGGGTCCTACAACGCCGAGCGCGAGGACATGCTGCTCCTCTTCGAGCTCGGCGGCTATCTGTGGCGCGACGACTTCCTGCCCGTCTGGGAGCGCGCCGAGCGCGGCGGAGGCATGATCACGGGGTCGCTGGGCGCCTTCCTCGTGCTGGAATCGCCCGAGCACGCCGCCGCGCGCGGCCGCGATCCGATCGCCCGGCTCGATGCCGTCCGCTCCGGCCGCTGCGGGCGCAAGGCCGGCCAGGCGACAGAGGTGGCAACCCATCAGTTCTCGCAACTGCGCGACCGCGTCGCGGGCCATTCCACCGCGGTGATCTCCGGCGCGTCGGGCGCCGAACCCGCAAGCTCCGAGGAGCGGGCCTTCTTGACCGGCCTCGCGGGCGGCGATATCGACGTCACCGTCCGCGCCGGGGGCTCCCTTGTCGGCCATGGCTTCGAGGCCCAGTTTCCTGCGCTCGTGGCGCTGGCGAGCCTGGCCGCCCGGCATCGGCGCATATTCCCTGCGCTGGACACGACGGGCTTCGAAGGCCCCGCGACCGACGTGGACCGGATCATCGTCACCTCATGGGGTCACTGGCGCGGCGAAGGCATGGGGCTGGTGAGCCCCGTCGAGTGATCGGCCGCATCGAGCGGCGCAACGGAGCTGGACCCACATGGCTGGCGTCTCCAAAGGCTATCTCGACAGGACCGGCCGCCCGGTGGTGGTCGTCACCGGCACCGGAATCGTGTCGTCACTCGGCCAGGGCAAGCAGGACAACTGGGCGGCGCTGACGGCCGGCCGGTCGGGTATCCACGCCATCACGCGATTTCCCACCGACGGGCTGCGCACGACGATCGGCGGCACGGTCGAGTTCATCCCGGTCGAGCCGTTCTGCGCGCCCGCCCTGTCACGCACGCTCGCCGAGCTGACCGTCGCGGAAGCCATCGAGGAATCCGGCATCGGCACGCCGGGCGACTTTCCGGGGCCTCTCTTCGTCGCCGTGCCTCCCGTCGAGATGGAATGGCCGCAGCGCCACGAACTCGCGCGCTCGGTGCCGGGCGCGGAGGAACCCGACTACGGCACGCTGCTGGAGGCCGCCCGCCGCGGCCGGCCCGACCTGCACGACCTGTTCCTGTTCGGCGGCGTCGCCGAGGCGCTCGCCGACCGCTTCGGCACAAGGGGCTCGCCGATCTCGCTGTCGACCGCCTGCGCCTCCGGCGCCACCGCGATCCAGCTCGGCGTCGAGGCGATCCGCCGCGGCGATGCCGACGCGGCGCTGTGCGTCGGCACCGACGGCTCGATCCATGCCGAGGCGCTGATCCGCTTCTCGCTCCTGTCGGCCCTGTCGACCCAGAACGACCCGCCCGAGGGGGCGGCCAGGCCATTTTCCAAGAACCGCGACGGCTTCGTCATGGCCGAGGGCGCCGCCGCCCTCGTGCTGGAGAGCCTCGAACACGCCGTCGCCCGGGGCGCGAAGATCCTCGGCGTCGTCGAAGGCTGCGGCGAGATGGCGGATTCCTTCCACCGCACGCGCTCCAACCCCGACGGCCACGCCATCATCGGCGCCATCCAGGCCGCCCTCGACGATGCCGGCGTCGAGCCCGGCACCGTCGACTACATCAACGCCCACGGCACCTCGACGCCCGAGAACGACAAGATGGAGTATCTCGGGCTCGCCGCCGTCTTCGGCGACCGCGCGACCAGCCTGCCGATCAGCTCCAACAAGTCGATGATCGGCCACACGCTGACCGCCGCCGGCGCCATCGAGGCGGTGTTCACGCTTCAGACGATGGCGCACGGCCGCATCCCGCCCACCATCAACTACACGCCCGACCCCGCGATCCCCCTCGACGTCGTGCCGGAACGTCACGCGCGACGCGACCGTGACGCGGGCCATGTCGAATTCCTTCGGCTTCGGCGGACAGAACGTCTGCCTCGTCTTCGCCGCGGAGCCGGCCTGATGGCCGAACCCGGCGCCAGCGCCCGCCGCGTGCTCGTCACCGGCGGCGCCAGGGGCCTCGGCCGTGCGGTCGTCGAGGCGCTGGCCGCCTCCGGCCACGACGTCGTCTTCACCTGTAACGCCTCGGTGGACGCGGCCGACGCCCTCGTCGCCGAACTCGGCAAGGCCCATCCCGGCCGCTCGTTCGAGGCGCGCCGCCTCGACCTGTCCGACCGGAATGCCGTCGATGCCTTCGCCGAGGCGATCGCCGGCGAGGGACCGTGGTACGGCTTCGTCCACAACGCCGGCCAGTCGTACGACAGCCTTGCCGCGATGATGGACCAGGAGCGCGCCGAGGCCGCGATGCAGGTCAATTTCTGGTCGCTCACCCGGCTCGCCGCCGCCCTCTTCCGGGGCATGTCGCGGGCGCGTCAGGGCCGAATCGTGGTCATCGGCTCCGTGGTGGCGCTGCGCGGCAGCGTCGGCAACGCCGCCTACGCGGCATCCAAGGCCGCGCTCCTGGGCTACGTCCGCACGCTCGCCATGGAAACCGCAAGGCGCGGCGTCACCGTCAACTATGTCGCGCCGGGCTTCATCGACACCGACATGATGGCCCCCTATAAGGGCCACCGGGAATCGATGGAAAGCCAGATACCGCTCGGTCGCTTCGCGGAGCCGGGCGAGATCGCGGCGGCGGTCGATTTTCTCATGTCTCCGTCCGCCGGCTACGTGACGGGCGCCGTGATCCCCGTCGATGGCGGCCTCATGGCGGCCATTCCCGTTCACCGCTGAACCGGCCGATAGACCGAGGAACCCAATGCGCGCCCTTCAGCTCGTCGCAGACCGCCGGCTCGAACTTGCCGACATCCCGGATTCGCCCGCCCCCGGGCCGGGAGAGGCGCAGGTGCGCATCCGCGCCATGGCGTTGAACCATATCGACGTGTGGGGCTGGCGCGGCATGGCCTTCGCCAAGCGCAAGCTGCCGCTGGTGGTCGGCGCGGAGGCCGCCGGAGAGATCGTCGCAGTCGGCGAGGGCGTCTCGAACGTGAAGCCGGGCGACGGCGTCGCGCTCTACGGCGCGCTGACCTGCGGCGAGTGCCCCGCCTGCCGCGAGGGCCGCGACAATCTCTGCGAGAACGTCGGCGGCATCATGGGCTTCCATGTCGACGGCTTCGCGCGCGAACTCGTCACCATGCCGGCCCGGCTCATGGTCAAGGTCCCCGACGGCGTGTCCTGGACCGACGCGGCCTGCACCGGCGTCACCTTCGGCACCGTGCAGCACATGCTGTTCGACAACGCCAGGCTGAAGGCGGGCGAGACCATCCTCGTCCACGCTGGCGGCAGCGGCATCGGCACCGCGGCGATCCGCATGGCCAAGGCCGTCGGCGCGACCGTCATCACGACGGTCGGCGACGATGAGAAGGGCCGCAAGGCAAAGGATCTCGGGGCCGATCACGTGATCAACTACCGCGAGGACCGCTTCGAGCACCTCACCCGCAAGATCACGGGCAAGAAGGGCGTGGACGTCGTCTTCGAGCATGTCGGGCCGGACACCTGGGCGGGCAGCCTGCTGTCGCTGAAGCGCGGCGGGCGGCTGGTGACCTGCGGCTCGACGTCGGGCGTCACCGCCCAGATCAATCTCTACCAGTTGTTCCAGCAGCAGCTTCGCCTGATGGGCAGCTTCGGCTGCCGGCTCGAGAACATGGCCGACGGTCTCGCCAAGATGGCCGACGGCGTCCGGCCCGTGATAGACACCGAGCTGGACGTGGCCGATATCGAAAAAGGGCTCGAGCGACTCGAAAGCCGCCGCGTTTTCGGCAAGATTGTCGTCACACTGTAGTCCCCGTTTCCCCCGAACGTTCAGAGAGTCATGGCCCGGCGGAAGATCCGTTACCGGAAGATGTCCCCGATGCAGCGCCGCCTGAACCGGCTGGCGCAGCGTCTGCGCCACCATGGCGAGATCGCCGGCAACTGGATCGTGGCGCAGGTCGCGTTCGCCCTGTTCCGCCTCATCCGCCTGATGTCGCCGCAGCGCGCCAGCGATCTCGGTGGCCGGCTGGCGCGCATGTTCGGCCCGCTGAGCCCGGCCCACCGGACAGGATTCGACAACCTCCGCCACGCCTTCCCCGACCGCAGCGAGGCGGAAATCCGCGAAATTCTGACCGAAGCCTGGGACAATCTCGGCCGCACGGCCGCCGAGTACCCCCATATCGATGCCCTCTGGGACTACGATCCGGACAACCCGGCGGCGGGGCGGATCGAGGCAGTGGGCATCGAGAACTTCGTGAAGCTGCGCGAGGACGGCAAGCCGGCCATCGTGTTCACCGCCCATCTCGGCAACTGGGAGCTGCCCGCCGTCTGCGCGGCGCGCCACGGGCTGCCGGTGACGGCGGTCTACCGGACCCCGAACAATCCGCACGTCGCAAGGCGGATCGAGGACATCCGTTCGGATGCCATGGGCGGATTGCTGGCGGCCGGGTCCGGCCAGGCGGTCGCCTTCGCCATGGCCGGCGTGCTCGCCCGCGGCGATCATCTGGGTCTGCTCGTAGACCAGCGCCTGCGCCGCGGCCTGCGGCTTCCCTTCTTCGGGCGTCCCGCGCCGACCAATCCCATCCTCGGCCACCTGGCCCGTCGCTTCGACTGCCCGGTCCACGGTGTGCGCGTGATTCGCCTGCCCGGCCAGCGCTTCCGGATGGAACTGACGGACGAGCTCGAACTCCCCCGCGACGGCGAGGGTCACGTCGACGTCGAGGCGACGATGCGCATGATCAACGGAATCGTCGAGGGGTGGGTGCGCGAGCACCCCGGCCAGTGGCTGTGGCAGCACAGCCGCTGGCAGGAAAAGCGAGAGAGACCGGTGAGGAAGAAGCTCAAGCGGCGAGAAGTCTCTCGACCTGCGTGACGAGATCGCGCAGGTGGAAGGGCTTCGACAGGACCTTCGCATTCTTCGGCGCTTCGGAGTCCGGATTGAGCGCCACGGCCGCGAATCCGGTGATGAACATCACCTTCAGCTCCGGATCGAGCTCCGTCGCCCGCCGCGCGAGCTCGATGCCGTCCATCTCCGGCATGACGATGTCGGTGAGGAGCAGCGTGAACAACTCCTCGCACAGCCTGTTGTAGGCCGACAGGCCGTTGTCGTAGTCCACGACCTCGTAGCCGGCGTTGATCAGCGCGCGCACCAGGAAGCGGCGCATATCGTTGTCGTCTTCGGCGAGCAGAATCTTCGCCATGCGGGCCGCCCCCTTTCCTAACTCTCTCGTGTCGACACGCCCCCGTGCGAACGTCCATGTAGAAACGCCATCCCGGGTAAAGATTTCACCAATTCCGGCCTTTTCAAGGCTGCGTCCAATGCGATCCTCTGCATGGACAGAACGCCTCGTTGTTGGCAAAGTCACGGCAGTCACGCGTTCCGCCGAACGATCAGCATGGCAAGCACGACGGACCCCGAACTCGATCCCCCATTCGCCGTCCTCGTGCCGCCTGGCGGCGCGCGGGTTCCGTTCGTGTTCAACTCGCCTCACAGCGGCCGGGTTTATCCGCGCGCCTTCCTCGAAACCTCGCGCCTCGATGCCGCGACGCTTCGCCGCTCCGAGGATACCTTCGTCGACGAGCTGTTCGCGGGCGCCGTCCAGATCGGCGCGCCCCTGATGCGTGCGCATTTCCCGCGCGCCTTCGTGGATGTCAACCGGGAGGCCTACGAACTCGATCCGGCGATGTTCGAGGGGCGCCTCCCCTCCTTCACCAACACCCGGTCGATGCGCGTCGCCGGCGGATTGGGTACCATCGCCCGCATCGTCGCAGACGGCGCCGAGATCTATCGCCGGCCACTGTCGGTCGCCGAAGGTCTCGACCGGATCGAGCGTTACTACAAGCCCTACCACCGCACCCTGCGCTCGCTCGTCGAGGAGACACGGCGCACCTTTGGTGCCGCGGTCGTGGTCGACTGCCACTCCATGCCGTCGAGCCGGGTGACGCGCGAGAATCGGCGGCGGCCGGATTTCGTGCTCGGCGACCGCTACGGCACGAGCTGCCTGTCGATCCTGACCAACGTCGCGCAGGAGACGCTGCAGCGCCTCGGCTACTCCGTCGCCCGCAACAAGCCCTATGCCGGCGGCCACATCACCGAGACCTACGGCAACCCCATGGCCGGCGTGCATGCCCTGCAGATCGAGGTGAACCGCTCGCTCTACATGGACGAGCTGCGCTACCTTCGGGCGGGCGGCTTCGCCTGGCTGGTCGCCGACATCACCCACCTGTGCCGGCGGCTGGCCTCGGTGTCCGTCGACGCCCTGCGCCCCGGACGCGCGGCGGCCGAATAGTCCGATCGAGTTCCTGGAAAGAAAAAAGGCCGTCCCGGTGGGACGGCCCAAGTCTAGGGAGGAAACGCCCAAGGAGGGCAGTGCGGCGTCGCGAAACGGCAGGGCGATACCGCACTGCACAAATATGAAATTGCGCCGCACAAAAGTCAACGGCCTACCTCTGCAAATATGCATCGCTGCCATGCCCTGAGTGCGAGACGCTTACGTAAACGTCAAGCCGGCAGTCGCGGCGCCCCGTCTTGCCCCCCGGCACCGGCCATTCTATAGCGCCGGTCTGGCCCTCACGTCTGGCGAGCTCACTCCATGGATATTTCCGCCCTCGCAGCCCTCGCTCACCGCCTCGCCGACGCCGCGGCGAGCGCGACGGTGCCGCGCTTTCGCACCGGGCTGGCGGTCGAGGACAAGGGCGATGGCCGGTTCGATCCCGTGACCGAGGCCGACCGCGGCGCGGAGCGGGCCATCCGCGACCTTCTCGAAATGGAATTCCCCGGCCACGGCATGATCGGCGAGGAGTTCGGGCGCCTCGAGGGGTCGAGTCCCTTCGAATGGGTGGTCGATCCGGTCGACGGCACCCGTTCCTTCATGTCGGGCGTGCCCCTGTGGACCACCATCATCGGTCTCAGGATCGACGGCGACCCCGCGCTCGGCCTCGTCGACCAGCCATATGTCGGTGACCGCTTCTGGGGGCACGCCGGCACCGCCCGCATGCGCGACCGGTGGAACCGTGCCAGGCCGATCGCGACCCGCCCCTGCGCCACGCTGGCCGACGCGACGTTGATGACGACGAGCCCCGACATGATGGCCGCACCCGGCGAGCGCGAGCGCTACGACGCGGTCGAGTCCAGCGTCCGCCTCGCCCGCTACGGCGCCGATGGCTACGCCTATTGCCTGCTCGCGGCCGGCTCCATAGACCTCGTGGTGGAATCCGGCCTCCAGCCTTACGACGTTGTCGGGCTGATTCCCGTCATCGAGGCCGCAGGCGGCATCATCACCACCTGGACCGGCGGCAGTGCCAACGAGGGCGGCGCCATCGTGGCGGCCGGCGACCGGCGCGTCCACGAAGCCGCCGTCGCGATCCTGTCGCGCTGAGGCTCAGGCGAAGGCGGGCGTTCCCGGTACGAAGGCATCGAAGGCCGCCCAGAACTGCTGGCGGTGGGCGTCGCGCTCCATCAGCAGTTCGTGTCGCGCGCCCGCCAGCACGACGTGCGAGCCCTGCTTCAGCCGGAAGGCCAGCGCCTCGATCGCCCGCGTCGAGACGACCCGCTCGTCGCCGGCCGCCACCATCAGGACCGGCACGCCGACGCGTCCCATGAAGTCGGCCGAGTGGAAGTCCACCATCGCGTGCAGCGCCGCCGACACCCAGCCGAGCGTCGGCCCGCCGATCGCGAGCGCCGGCTCCGCCGTGGTGACGGCGTTCGTGCGGTCGAACCGCGCCGGATCGGACGTGAAGGGGTTGCCCTCGAAGGCAACGTCGTTGGTCGGCCCGAGCTTCGTTCCCGGCACGAGCATGTCGCCGAAGCCGAGATAGCAGAGCGTCTCGACCAGCGCGCCCGCGACGGGTCCGGGCCTGCGCCGTTCCGCCAGATCCAGCATCGGCGCCGACAGGACCAGCCGCTCGAACCAGCCGGGCTTTCGGCCCGCGCTCCGCAGCGCCACCGCCCCGCCCATCGAATGGGCCAGCGCGAAGAACGGCGGCGGACAGTCCGGCAGCACCACATGGCGCATGAAGGCGTCGAGGTCGCTGTCGTACTGGTCGAAGCTGTCGACGTGACCCTTTCGCGGGTTCTTGACGAGCCGCTGCGATCCCCCCTGCCCGCGCCAGTCGAGCGCCGCGACGGCGAAACCGCGCTGCCGCACCTCGGCGATGGTCTCGAAATACTTCTCGATGAACTCGGCGCGGCCGGTGAGGAGGCAGATGGTCCCCCGGCGCTCGCCGGCCGGCGGGTCCCAGCGCGCGTAGCGCAGCCGAACGTTGTCGGCGGTCACGATCTCGCCGCAGACCGCGCCGGGTGGAACGGGATTGTCCGGAATGTCGACGAGGTCCATCGGGCGGCTTCGGGGCTCTATGCTGCGGCCAGCCTTATATCAGCGCCGCCCCGCCCGACAAAGGTGGGGCCGACGATCCCGAAGGACCGCCGGCCCCGTCCGAACGCCCCGGGGGCTGTTACGGCGTCCGGAGTTTTCCAGGTGGCCGGGAGGGCCACCCGAAATTGGTGCCCGTCAGCCGCGCAGGATGCGGCCGTTATGGGCGTTGACCTGGACCATCACCCAGTGGCCGCGGGGGTTCACGGCGCGGGCGGTGTAGACGTTGCCGCGGCGCTGCAGGTTGCCCACGTTGCGGTAGCCGTGGCGGTGCAGTTCGCGGATGACCGAGCGCGCCGGCAGCACCTGCTGGCGCTGGTGGCCGCGATTCCAGTGGGGCCGCTGCTGGGCGTGCTGCGGCTGGCTGCCGACAAAGAAGTTGCCGTTCGAATATCCGAACGAGAAAGTCGAGGCGCTGGCCGGGACGGCGAAGGCGGAGGCCGCGATGAGCGCGCCGGCAGCGATCAGGGTCTTCTTGAACATGGCTCTCTCCTGTTCCACTCACGCGGGCTTTCCGACCCGACTGGTGTGGAGATTGCCACCCCCGCCCTGAACCCAGTCACAAGGCGGGGTTCATTTTCGGTTCAGCTTGCAGAGCCGGCTTCCCACCCCTTGAACGGGGCCTCGCCCGCACCCAAATCTGCCTCGCGCGCACGCCTGTCGAAGGGTGCGCCAGACCCGAGGACCCGGCCCGAAGCGGCGGGTCCGCCAGACATGTCGCTTCTCAAGGAGGATATGCAGATGCGTCACTACGATCTTTCCCCCCTCTATCGTTCGACCGTCGGCTTCGACCGGCTGTTCTCGATGCTCGACACGCTCGGCAAGGTCGACAATTCGGCCCCCAGCTACCCGCCCTACGACATCGTCCGCACGGGCGAGAACGCCTACCGGATCTCGATGGCGGTCGCGGGCTTCGCCGAGGCTGACCTCAACATCGAGCTCAAGGAGAACGCGCTGACGATTCGTGGCGAGAAGGCCTCGGGCGAGACCGGCGAGGAGACCAACGTCCTCTATCGGGGCATCGCCCAGCGCACCTTCGAGCGCCGCTTCCAGCTCGCCGATCATGTCGAGGTCCGCGGCGCGACGCTCGAGAACGGGCTCCTGCACGTCGACCTCGTGCGCGAGATCCCCGAGTCGATGAAGCCGCGCACGATCGAGATCGGCAACGGCTCCGGCAAGACCAGGGTCATCGACCAGAAGGCCGCCTGACCTCCGTCGGCGGGAAAATCGCAATAAAGTGGCGCCCCGGCCTTCGCGGCCGGGGCGTTTTCGTTCGGACCCTACCCTCTTTCGTCATCCCGGACGGCCAATGGCCGATCCGGGATCGCCGGATCGCAAACGCTGTTGCCTACCCGATCCCGGCTTTCCGGCCGGGATGACGGAGCAAAGGCCCTGTGCTCAGGCGCCCGCCACGATCTCCGAGAACCGCGCCACCTCTTCGTCCGCCGTCGAGAACGACGCGACGAGCCGGATCAGGGTCTCGCCCTCGCGCGCGCCCTCGCCGTTCATCGCCGGCCCCGCGCCGTGCCAGTCGTAGAACTTCGCGCCCGCCTCCTTCAGCGCCGCGTGCGCCGGCGCGGAGACGAAGGCGAACACCTCGTTGGCCTCCACCGGCGCGGCCAGCCGCGCCGCCGGCGCCGCGTCGAGCGCCTCGCCCAGCCGGCGCGCCATGCCGTTCGAATGGCGCGCGAGCTCCAGCCAGTGGCCATCCTTGAGGTAGGCGAGAAGCTGTGCCGCCACGAAGCGGCTCTTGGAGATCAGGTGCCCCGCCCGCTTTCGCCGGTAGATCAGGCTCTCGGCCACCTCCGGCGAGAACGCCACCACCGCCTCCGCGCACATCGCGCCGTTCTTCGTCGCCCCGAAGCTCATCACGTCGACGCCCGCCCGCCACGTCAGTTCCGCCGGCGAGGCGTTGGCCGCCGCCACCGCGTTGCCGAAGCGCGCGCCGTCCATATGCAGCTTCATGCCGTGGCCATGCGCGATCTCCGCGATCTCGGCGATCTCGCCGGGGCGCCACACCAGCCCGTATTCGCTGGCCTGCGAGATCGTCACCGAGGCCGGCTGCACGCTGTGCTGGTTGCCGAAGCCGTAGTCGTCCAGGAGCGCCTTGAGCGCCGCCGGCGGGATCTTCGCCCCCGGCCCCTTCATCGGCACGAGCTTGGCACCCGCCGTGTAGAATTCGGGCGCGCCGCATTCGTCGGTCATGGCGTGGCTCGCCTCGTGGCAGACGACAGCCCCCCAGGGCGGCGTGATCGCGGCCAGCGACAGCGAGTTCGCGGCCGTGCCGGTCACCACGAGGAACACCGACACCTCGCGCTCGAAGAGATCGGCCAGCTTCGTCTCGACGGCCGCGGTCAGGTCGTCCGCGCCGTAGGAAGAGACGTTGCCCCCGTTCGCGGCGGCCAGCGCCTCCATGATCCGCTCCGAGACCCCGGCCGTGTTGTCGCTGGCAAAGTTCATGCGCCTCTCCCCGTTCTTTTGCCGGTGCTATGCCACATGGCAGGCCGCATGGCGACCGGCCGCCGGCGCGGGCAAATCACTTTATCCGGCCCTGGCGCCGCATTCCGCATCGTAACCTTTCCGTATGTGTCGCCATGCGGCTATCCTGCGCAACTTTCGTACGCCAACGGCCTTGCGGGCCTGCGTCAAATCTGGCATTTTGACCCGCGGATAGGACAGGTATACTGACCCAATTCCGGATCGTCACGGGTCTTCCGGGCATGGCGCTCGGACGGACGATAGGCGATCATGACGACACCGGACATGAGCGGTCGGAGGCGGCGCAGGTGAGGCGACGCGTCCGGCGCGACCGGTGAAGGCCGCGGCCCTCGGGTCCGGACCCTCGAGACAATCCTTCGGACCCGGCGGTCCATCGGGCGGTGAACGCCCGGCGGACCGGTCAGAGGGTGCGCGGACGGCGGGGACCGGTAACGTGAGGCCGGCGGCGGGCTGAGGAGGACGACGGGACGATGGGCGCGGAACACATCGCAGCGAAGACGGCACGCCCGACGGCGAGGGGACTGTTCGATCCCGCCCACGAGCACGATGCCTGCGGCGTCGGCTTCATCGCTCAACATGAAGGGCGAGACTCGCACGCCATCGTCGAGAACGGGCTGAAGATCCTCGAGAACCTGAGCATCGCGGCGCCGTGGGCGCCGATCCGATCGCCGGCGACGGCGCCGGCATCCTCGTGCAGATCCCGCACCGCTTCTTCGCCGAGGAGGCGGCGGCTGGGTTTCGCCCTGCCCGAGCCCGGCGACTACGGCGTCGGCCATCTGTTCATGCCGCGGGATCCGGCTGGCCGCGACAGGCTGATGAAGCTCGTGGCAGGACGTGCCTCGAGGAGGGCCAGAAGGTTGCTCGGCTGGCGCGACGTCCCGGCCGACAATTCCTGCCTGTCCGAAGGCGTCGAATCGGCCACCGAGCCGGCGCATCGCCAGGTCTTCATCGCGCGCGGCGCGGACACGCCGGACGAGGAGGCCTTCGAGCGCAAGCTCTTCATCATCCGCAAGGTCATCTCGAACCGGTCTAGCGCGCGCTCGGCGACCCGTCCGACAACGGCTACTATTCGTCTCGATGTCGGCCCGGACCGTCGTCTACAAGGGCATGTTCCTCGCCTACCAGCTCGGCGCCTACTATCCGCGACCTGCACGACGAGCGCTTCGAAGTCGCCATCGCGCTCGTCCACCAGCGCTTCTCGACCAACACCTTCCCGTCCTGGAAGCTGGCCCATCCCTACCGGATGGTCGCCCACAACGGCGAGATCAACACCATTCGCGGCAACGTCAACTGGATGGCGGCGCGCCAGGCCAGCGTCTCCTCGCACGCTTCTCGGCGACGACATCTCCAAGCTCTGGCCGATCTCCTACGAGGGCCAGTCCGACACCGCCTGCTTCGACAACGCGCTCGAATTCCTCGTGCGCGGCGGCTATTCGCTGCCCACGCGGCGATGATGCTGATCCCCGAAGCCTGGGCCGGCAACCCGCTGATGGATGAGGAGCGCGCGCGCCTTCTACGAGTATCACGCCGCCCTGATGGAGCCGTGGGACGGCCCGGCCGCCATCGCCTTTTCCGACGGCCGCTATGTCGTCGCGACGCTCGACCGCAACGGCCTCCGTCCCGCGCGCTATCTCGTCACCAACGACGACCACGTCGTCCTGGCCTCGGAGATGCGGCGTGCTCGAGATCCCCGAGAAGAAGATCGTCGCGCAAGTGGCGGCTGCAGCCCGGCCGGATGCTGCTGATCGACCTCGAGGAAGGCCGCATCATCTCCGACGACGAGATCAAGAGCGAGCTCGCCACCGAGAACCCCTACCGGGAATGGCTGGCCCGGACCCAGATCGTGCTCGAGGACCTGCCCGAGGTCGCCGCAACCCTGCCGCGCGAGCAATGTCAGCCTGCTCGATCGCAAGCAGGCCTTCGGCTACACCCAGGAAGACCTCAAGCTCCTGATGGCGCCGATGGCGACCACCGGCCAGGAAGCCGTCGGCTCGATGGGCACCGACACGCCGATCTCGGCGCTCTCGGACAGGCCCAAGCTGCTCTACACCTATTTCAAGCAGAACTTCGCGCAGGTGACCAACCCGCCGATCGACCCGATCCGCGAGGAATTGGTGATGAGCCTCGTCTCCTTCATCGGCCCGCGGCCGAACCTGTTCGATCTCGAGGGCGCTGTCGACGAGCAAGCGCCTCGAAGTGCGCCAGCCGATCCTCGACCAACGAGGATCTCGAAAAGATCCGCGCCATCGGCGACATGGCCGACAACCAGTTCCAGACCGAGACCCTCGACATCACCTATCACGCCGACGCGGGCGCCGACGGCATGGAGGCGGCGCATCGAGCGGCTGTGCGAACGCGCCGAGCGCGCCGTCCACGACGGCATACAACATCATCATCCTGTCCGACCGGCTGGTCGGGCCGAACCGCGTGCCGATTCCGGCGCTGCTGGCGACGGCGGCCGTCCATCATCACCTGATCCGCAAGGGCCTGCGCACCTCGGTCGGGCCTCGTCGTCGAGACCGGCGAAGCGCGCGAGGTGCATCATTTCTGCGTGCTCGCCGGCTACGGCGCCGAGGCGATCAACCCCTATCTCGCCTTCGAGACGCTCGCCTCGATGATGCGAGCGACCTTCCCGAGGAGGTCGACGCCGACGAGGTCGTCTACCGCTACATCAAGTCGGTCGGCAAGGGCCTGCTCAAGGTCATGTCCAAGATGGGCATCTCGACCTACCAGTCCTATTGCGGCGCCCAGATCTTCGACGCCGTCGGCCTGTCGACGCGACTTCGTCGAAGCGTTTCTTCTTCGGCACCGCGACCACCATCGAGGGCGTCGGCCTGGCCGAAGTCGCCGAGGAGACGTGCGCCGCCACCGCGACGCCTTCGGCGACGACACGGTGCTGCGCAAGGCGCTCGATGTCGGCGGCGAATACGCCTACCGCATCCGCGGCGAAAAGCATGCCTGGTCGCCGGAATCCGTGGCCGACCTGCAGCACGCGGTGCGCGGCAACGCCGACGCGACCGTACAAGCAGTACGCCGACGTGATCAACGAGCGAGGCCGGCCGCCGCTACACGATCCGCGGCCTGTTCCGCATCGAAGCCGCCGAAGCCGGCCGCGCGCCCGTGCCTCTCGCCGAGGTCGAGCCGGCGACGAGATCGTCCGGCGCTTCGCCACCGGCGCCATGAGCTTCGGCTCGATCTGCCGCGAGGCCCACACCACGCTCGCCATCGCCATGAACCGGATCGGCGGCAAGTCCAACACCGGCGAAGGCGGCGAGGAGCCCGACCGCTTCAAGCCCCTGCCCGAACGGCAATTCGCAAGCGCTCGGCCATCAAGCAGGTCGCCTCGGGCCGCTTCGGCGTCACCACCGAATATCTGGTCAATGCCGACCAGATCCAGATCAAGGTGGCGCAGGGCGCAAAGCCCGGCGAGGGCGGCCAGTTGCCCGGCCACAAGGTCGACTGGGTCGTCGCCAAGACGCGCCATTCGACGCCCGGCGTCGGCCTGATCTCGCCGCCGCCGCACCACGACATCTATTCGATCGAGGATCTGGCCCAGCTCATCTACGATCTCAAGAACGTCAATCCGGACGCCGAGATCTCGGTCAAGCTCGTCTCCGAAGTCGGCGTCGGCACGGTTGCGGCCGGCGTCGCCAAGGCGCGCGCCGACCACATCACCATTCCGGCTATGATGGCGGCACGGGCGCGTCGCCCCTGACCTCGCTCAAGCATGCCGGCGGCCCATGGGAAATCGGTCTCGCCGAAACCCACCAGACGCTGGTGCTGAACCGCCTGCGCGGCCGCGTGCGCCTCCAGGTCGATGGCGGCCTCAAGACCGGCCGCGACGTGCTGATCGGCGCGCTGCTCGGCGCCGACGAGTTCGGCTTCTCCACCGCCCCGCTGATCGCGGCCGGCTGCATCATGATGCGCAAGTGCCATCTCAACACCTGCCCGGTCGGCGTCGCCACCCAGGACCCGGTGCTGCGCAAGCGCTTCAAGGGCACGCCCGAGCACGTCATCAACTATTTCTTCTTCGTCGCCGAGGAACTGCGCGGGCTGATGGCCGCGCTGGGCTCCCGCACCTTCGACGAGCTGATCGGCCGCTCCGACCTGCTCGACAAGCGCGAAGCTCGATCGACCACTGGAAGGCCAAGGCCTCGATTTCTCGCGAGCTGTTCTACAAGCCCGAGCGCCCGAGGGCATCGCCATCTACCACTCCGAGACCCAGAACCATCACCTCGAAGCCGTGCTCGACCGCAAGCTGATCGAGCAGGCCGCGGACCGCTCTCGACAGCGGCAAGCCGGTGCATGATCGAGATGCCGATCCGCAGCCCCGACCGCTCGGCCGGCGCCATGCTGTCGGGCGAGGTCGCCAGGCGCTATGGCCATGAGGGGCTGCCGGAAGACACGATCTCGGTCAAGCTGACCGGCACGGCCGGCCAGAGCTTCGGCGCCTTCCTCGCCGCGGGCGTCAGCTTCGAGCTCGATCGGCGACGCCAACGACTATGTCGGCAAGGGCCTGTCGGGCGGCCGCATCGTCATCCGGCCCTCCGACGAAGGCCCGCTCGTGCCCGAGAACTCGATCATCGTCGGCAACACCGTGCTCTACGGCGCCATCGCGGGCGAATGCTATTTCCGCGGCATCGCCGGCGAACGCTTCGCCGTGCGCAACTCCGGCGCCATCGCCGTGGTCGAAGGCACCGGCGATCATGGCTGCGAATACATGACCGGCGGCGTCGTCGTCGTCATCGGCCAGACCGGCCGCAACTTCGCCGCCGGCATGACCGGCGGCGTCGCCTATGTCCTCGACGAGGACGGCGACTTTCGCCCAGCCGCTGCAACCTCGCCATGGTCGATCTCGAACCCGTGCAGGAAGAGGAAGACTGATGCGAAGCTCCACCACCACGGTGGCGACCTCGAATGGCACGGCCGCGTCGACATCTCGGGCGACATGACCCGCCACGACGACGAGCGCCTGCACCAGCTCATCTCCAACCACCTGCACTACACCGGCTCGACCCGCGCCAAGCAGATCCTCGACAACTGGGCAGAGTACCGGCCGAAATTCGTCAAGGTCATGCCGGTCGAATACCGCCGCGCGCTGCAGCGAGATGGAACGCGCCCGTGCCGGCGGCGCTGGCGGCAGCAGTAAGGGGCGAGAGCATGGGCAAGGTAACAGGCTTTCTCGAGATCGACCGCCAGGAACAGCGGTACGAGCCGGCGTCCGACCGCATCCGCCATTTCGGCGAGTTCACCATTCCGCTCGGAGGAGGCCGAGGTCCGCATCAGGCGGCGCGCTGCATGGATTGCGGCATTCCCTTCTGCCACGGCCGACACCGGCTGCCCGGTCAACAACCAGATCCCGGACTGGAACGACCTCGTCTATCACGAGCGACTGGGAAGAGGCCGCGCGCAACCTCCACTCCACCAACAACTTCCCCGAGTTCACCGGCCGCATCTGCCCCGCCCCTGCGAGGAGGCCTGCACGCTGAACCTCGAGGACGTCCCCGTCGCCATCAAGACGATCGAGCAGGCCATCGCCGACCGCGCCTTCCAGGAGGCTGGGTCAAGCCGCAGCCGCCGTCGCACAAGACCGGCAAGCGCGTCGCCATCGTCGGCTCAGGCCCGGCCGGCATGGCCGCCGCCCAGCAGCTGGCCCGCGCCGGCCACGACGTCCATGTCTATGAGCGCGAGCCCAAGGCCGGCGGCCTGCTGCGCTACGGCATTCCCGACTTCAAGATGGAGAAGCACTATATCGACTTCCGCGTCGCCCAGATGGAAGCCGAAGGCGTCATCTTCCACTTCGGCGAGAACATCGGCGTCGACACGACCCCGCTCGGACCTCGTCGACGACCACGACGCGGTGCTGCTGGCCGGCGGCGCCGAGCACCCGCGCGATCCGCAGCTCCCCGGCAGCGAGCTCGAGGGCGTCCACTACGCCATGCCCTTCCTCGTCCAGCAGAACCGCCGCGTCGGCGGCGAGGACGTCTCCGAGGAGAGCCCGATCCTCGCCGGCGGCAAGCATGTCGTCGTCATCGGCGGCGGCGACACCGCGTCCGACTGCGTCGGCACCGCCTTCCGCCAGGGCGCCATCTCCGTCACCCAGCTCGACATCCGCCCCATGCCGCCGGTGCACGAGGACAAGCTGACCATCTGGCCCAACTGGGCGATCAAGATGCGCACCTCCTCGAGCCAGGCCGAGGGCGCCAACCGCGAGTTCTCCGCCGGCACGCATCGGCATGGAGGGCCGCAACGGCCGCATCCGGCGTCCAATGCGCCCGCGTCGACGAGAAGCGCCAGCCGATCGCGGGCACCGAATTCTCCTGAAGGCCGACCTCGTGCTCATCGGCATCGGCTTTGCCGGCCCCGTCGAGGAAGGCATGCTGGAGAGCTCGGCGCCGAGCTCGACAAGCGCGGCAACCTCTTTGCCGACACGATGAGCTACAAGACCTCGCATCGCCAAGGTCTATGCCGCCGGCGACATGCGCCGCGGCCAGTCGCTCGTCGTCTGGGCGATCCGCGAAGGCCGCCAGGCCGCCCGCTCCATCGACATCGACCTGATGGGCGAGACCACGCTGCCGCGCTAGGTCCGCGCCCTCACCCGCCCTCGCCGCGCGGCCAGGAGAAGTCGTCGGCCCGGCCGGGCTTCGGCTCGGGGCTCTCGCCCACGAGGATGGTCCGGAAATAGGCCGAATCGTCTGGCGGCGCCGGCGTCGGGTCGGTCCCCCCGGCCAGCATCGAGGCCGAGGCCTGCCCCCCGGTCAGCGTCATCACCTCGCCGATCCCCGTCTCCTGCTCCTCCTCACCGGGCACGAAGGGCTGCGGCCCGATCGGTCCCTGCGGCAGGCTGACGACGAGATCGCCGTCGCGACCGATGTCCCGGCGTATGTCGCGGGCGACGAAATGCGCGAGCTTGCGGTTGCCCGCGCGCGTGAAATGCAGTCCGTCGTCGCGCCTCAGCTCGCGCGTCTCTCCGTTGACGTCCGGCCCATGGGACGCATAGCGGCCGTTCTCGTCGACGAAGCTGTTCCAGATGTCGACGAACTCCGCGCCGGCGCGGTAGGCGCGCTCGCGGTACAGGTCGTTGAAATAGGCGTAGTCCTGGCTCAGCCGGCCCGATTCCACCGGTGGCAGGCCCACCCAGTAGACCGGGATGCTGCGGCTCTGGAACAGCGCGATCATTTCGTCGACGCGTTCCGCGTAAAGCTCGCGCCAGCGCTCCGAACGCACGGCATGCTCGCCGGCTCCGTCCCTGAGAGCCTGCCGGTCGTTGGCCCCGATCATGATCACGGCGATGTCTATCCGCGGCGGCGTGTCGCCGGGAGCCTCGACGGCAGGCAGCGCCTCGACCGGCTCGCCGTCCTCGGCCTCCCCGTCCGGGGCCGCGGTCACCGCGGCCGGCGGGGTCACCGGGCCGTCGCGCGGCGTCCGGCTGGACGAAAGACGCGTCTCGACGGTGGCCGGCCAGTCGTGGAAGTCGTCGCGAACCAGGCCGGAGCTGGAATTGTGAATGCCGTCCACCGCCACCATCGCGGATTCGCCGAACGCGTCGACCAGCCCGGCCTCCAGCCCGGCGGCGTAGAAGTCGCCGACCACGAGCACGCGCCGCGCGTTCGGGTCCTTCGCGACGGCTTCCGGCTCGGGCGGCGCGGCCGCGCGCTGCTGGCGCTGTGGTGCGCTGCCATCGGCTCGCGGCGCGCGCCGTGGCTGCTGTTGCTGTTGCTGTTGGTAGTAGCGTTGGTCCGGCGGCGGCGCCATCTGCTGCTGCCGCCCCCCGCCGAACAGCGAGCGGAAGAACGACGAGATCGGATCGCGGCGCTGTTGCTGCTGCGGCGGCGGCTGCTGGTACTGCGCGACGACCATCTCGCCCTGAGCGAGCGCCGGAACGCCCGCCAGCGGCGACAGCACTGCGAGGGCGGCGACCGCCGCGACGACGCGAAACAAGAGCCTGTTCATCACCAGATCCCGGCACCGCCCGTCCGCCGGGCGGTCGCGGCTTTTCGTGCGCAGCCCGCGAGTGCCGTTCAGCCGCCGCTGCGCAATCTCTCCAGCAGACTATAGCTCGCATAGCCGTCGGGCGGGAGTCCGGCCCGCGACTGGAACGATCGGATCGCCGAACGCGTCATGGGTCCCACCATGCCGTCCACGCCGCCGGTATCGAAGCCGCTCTGCGTCAGCAGTTCCTGCAGTTCGCGGTTCTGGCGGGAATTCAGCGGTCGGTCGTCGGTCGGCCACGAGCTGACGAACGACTGCCCCCCACCCAGCCTGTCGGCGAGATGCCCCACCGCGAGCGCGTAGGAGTTGGCGTTGTTGTAGCGCATGATCGCCCGGAAGTTCGGCAGTAGAGGAACGCCGCGCCGTTGGCGCCCGCCGGGCGGAGCAGGTAGGCCTCGTCGTTCGGGCGCGGAAAGTGCAGCCCGTTCGCCCGCTCGACGCCCAGGCGGCTCCATTCCGAGAGCGACCGGCGCGTCGTGTCGTCGGCGTGCGAGAAGTCGAATCCACGCGGCAGCTTGACCTCGTAGCCCCAGGTCTCGCCGGTCCGCCAGCCCGAGACGCGGAGGTAGTTGGCGGTCGAGGCGAGCGCGTCGGAAATCGACGTCCAGATATCGCGCTTGCCGTTGCCATCGAAATCGACCGCGTGCGCCTGATAGGTCGTCGGGATGAACTGCGTGTGGCCCATGGCGCCAGCCCAGGAGCCGTACATCCGGTCGGGCGTCACGTCGCCGTTCTCGAGGATCTCCAGCGCGGCCAGGAGCTGCTGCTTTCCGAAGTTCGCCCGCGATCCGCCGCGATAGGCGAGCGTCGCCAGCGAACGGATCACCGGCTTGACGATGTTGCGGTTCTCGAGGACCTCGCCATAGGAGGACTCCATCCCCCAGATCGACACCACGACGAAGCGGCTGACGCCGTAGCGTGACTCGATGGCATCGAGCGTCGAGGCATGCTGGCGCAGCATCTCGCGGCCGTTGTCGATCCGCTTGTCGGAGACCGCCGACTCCAGATACTCCCAAAGCGGCCGCACGAACTCAGGTTGCGCGCCCGCCCGCTCCAGGACGTCGGGGTCGGGCGTCACGCCGTCGAAGGCGCGGCGGAAGGTGGCTTCGGACACGCCCTTCGCGCGAGCCTCCGGCCAGAACCCTCGTACCCAGTCGTCGAATCCGGGATCGGCCATCGCGGGCCCCGTCGTCGTCGCGACACAGATCGCGAACAGAAAGGCAAATAGTCTCAGGACGGTCCCCATGCGGGACCGCGCGGTCGCGACGTGCATCGTAACCTCCGCTTCGGCACACAAGACAAATCCGTGCCCCCAACGGCGCCAAATCTAGGTTAATATCTTGCTAACACTGGGGCAAATCGGCCCCTGTCGCGCCATGTCAGCCCGCGGCTATCCGACGCTCCCAGGCGAGCGCGTGGGCGACGATCACGTCGAGATCGTCGAGCTTGGGACGCCAGCCGAGCGCATCGCGCACGCGGTCGGCCGCCGCGACCAGCGCGGCCGGGTCCCCGGGCCTGCGATCCACCTTCTTACCGGAAAGTCCACGCCGGAGGCTCGCTTCACCGCCTCGATGACCTCCAGCACCGAATAGCCCTGCCCGTAGCCGCAGTTGAGCGTGAGGCTTTCCCCGCCACGCTCGAGATGCGCGAGCGCCAGCACGTGCGCGCGGGCGAGATCGCTGACGTGAATGTAATCGCGGATGCAGGTGCCGTCGGGCGTGTCGTAGTCGGTGCCGTAGATGTCGAGCCCGTCGCGCTGGCCGAGCGCGGTCTGGCAGGCCACCTTGATGAGGTGCGTCGCCCGCGGCGTGGACTGCCCGGTCCGCCCGTCCGGATCGGCCCCCGCGACGTTGAAGTAGCGCAGGGCCACGTAGTTCAGGTCGTGCGCGAATGCGGTGTCGGCGAGCATCGCCTCCGTCATCATCTTCGACGAGCCATAGGGCGAGATCGGTCTGAGCGGCGCGTCCTCAGACACCGGGTTGGCCTCCGGCATGCCGTAGACGGCGGCCGTCGAGGAAAAGATGAACTGCTTCACCCCGCCGGCGCCGGCGACGGCGGCGGCGATGAGGGCACGCGATTTGACCGTGTTGTTGAGATAGTAGCCCAGCGGGTCGGCGATGGAGTCCGGCACCACGATCGATCCGGCGAAATGGACGATGGCCGTGACGCCATGTCGCGCGATGACGTCGCCGACGAGGTCGCCGTCGCCGATATCGCCCTCGACCAGCTTGGCCTGCTCGGGCACGGCGCCTGCGTAGCCGGTGGACAGGTTGTCCACCACGACCACCTTCTCCCCCGCATCGAGGAGCGCCAGCACCATGTGGCTGCCGATATAGCCGGCGCCGCCGGTGACCAGTATCGTCATGAGATGCCACCTTTTCGCCTCATCCCCGGGGCAGCGTCCCCGGTACCCCGCCGTCGATGGCGCCGAACAGTGCCCGCAAGGCTAGTCGCCGTACCTTTACCTCTGGTAACTACCGGCCGACGCCTCCCAGCAAGGAGAGACTGACCTTCCATGCCGAAGATCCGCAAGGCCGTATTCCCCGTCGCCGGTCTGGGCACGCGCTTCCTGCCCGCGACCAAGGCGATGCCCAAGGAAATGCTGACCGTGGTCGACCGCCCGCTGATCCAGCACGTCGTCGACGAGGCGCGCGAGGCCGGCATCGAGCACTTCGTCTTCGTCACGGGCCGCAACAAGTCGGTGATCGAGGACCATTTCGACAAGCAGTTCGAGCTCGAGACGACGCTCGCCGAACGCGGCAAGAACAAGGAGCTCGGCGCCCTCGACGCGGATCTGCCCGGCGCCGGCCAGACCAGCTTCACCCGCCAACAGGCCCCCCTCGGCCTCGGCCACGCCGTCTGGTGCGCCCGCGACATCGTCGGCGACGAGCCCTTTGCGCTGATCCTCCCCGACGTGCTGGTGAAGGGCGAGCCCGGCTGCCTGAAGCAGATGGTCGACGCCTGGGAGACCCTCGGCGGCGGCAACCTGATCGCCGTCGAGGAGGTGCCGAGGGACAAGGTGTCGAGCTATGGCATCGTCGCCGTGGGCAAGGAGCATGGCCGCGCCTTCGACATAACGGGGATGGTTGAGAAGCCGAAGGTCGACGAGGCGCCCTCGAACCTGTCGATCACCGGCCGCTACATCCTCGAGCCCGAGATATTCCGGCTTCTGGAGAACCAGGAGACCGGCGCGGGCGGCGAGATCCAGATCACCGACGCCATGGCGCGTCTCATGGAAACGCGGCCCTTCTACGGCTTCCGCTTCGACGGCCGCACCTACGACTGCGGCTCCAAGATCGGGTTCCTGTCGGCCAACGTCGCCTACGCGCTCGACCGCGAGGACCTCGCGGGCGAGTTCCGCGGCGAGATCGAGCGCATCCTGTCGGGGAGGGCCTGACCGCTACCGGCTGAGGCGGACGCCGACTTCGATTCGGTTGTCCTCGTAGTCGTCGCCGGGAACGGTAAACTCGAAGCGCTCGTGGGTCGCCTCGATCAGGAAGGCGAGTTCCCGGCTCATCCTGTACTCGACGCCGAGACCGGCCTCGAACCACCGGTTCTCCCGCTCCGAGCCGACGAAGTCGGCCTGGGACCAGCCGAGCCGCCCGGTCGCGATCAGGTTGCGCCGGAAGGCATGCGCCAGTTCGACATCGGTCGAATAGACGCGCGCCCCGGCTGCCGTCGCCTCCAATACGCTCTCCTCGGGCAGGATCGAGCCAGTCACCGTCACCGTGGTCAGCGCCGAAGGCCGCCATGCCAGTTCGCCGCGCACGATTGCCCCCTCGATGTCCGACAGGCCGGGATCGTCCGGCTCCTGTCGCTGGTAGCCCGCCCCGATCTCGCCCGTGAAGAGGTCGGCGATCGCGAATTGGAGGCCTGCCAGAACGTCGAACCCGCGCGAGCCGCGCTCCACCCCGCTGCGATCGATCGCCCTGTCGTAGCGCCGTCGGTTGACGTTCGTCTCGGCGAACAGCGCGACGCCTCCTCCGAGGTCGTGGGACGCCCGCACGCCGCCCGAAACGGTGTCGTAGGTGCGGTCGCCGTTGTCGAGCGTAGTCCCGTCGGCGAGCGGCGCGTCCTCGTATTCATTTCGGAACATCGCGCCGCGCAGCGAAATCCGGGTCCGCCCGAACTGCCGCGCCAGTATGCCTTCCCCGCCGAAGCGCCGCGCCTCCGGCGCGTCGAGCACCGCATCGGGAACGTTCGGATCGCCCCGGCTTTCCGGAGAGGAAAAGTAGCTGCCGCGCAGGTCGACGGTGATGTCGGAGCGCACGTCGATCCGCCCCCCGACCTCCGCCTCCACGGAACGCTCGTCGTCCCACTCGCCGTCGAAATAGGACAGGAACGACGCCACCGCCCGGCCCCAGAACTCGTGCCGTATCCAGTCGGACCGCACCTCGATGGCCGGGATGATGCGACTGTAGGATCCCGATTGAGGATCGACGGCGTCCGCCCCCACGTTGTCGCTGTGCCCGACCCTCGCCTCGACGGACGGGAATACGGTGAAGGCACCGACCCGCACGCCGAGCGGCGCGTAGGGATCGTCCTCCTGGGGCGGGGGAGGCAGCGGCTCGGGCGGCGCCTCTCCCGCCGCCAGTCGCTCGGCCCTGACCGCTTCCTGCAACGCCAGCCGCTCGCTCGCCGTCAGCGCCGGCGGCGGCTCGTCTGCGCCCGCCGACTGCGCATGCGCCGGCGCGCCGGCAAGAAGCGCGGCGAGGCCGGCTGCGGCGCGGAAGGCTATCGGGAATCGTGGCGTCACGGAGCGGCGGCCCGGCGGTGATGTGGTGTCAATTCGCGATAGACCCGGCCGGTAACGCCGCCGCCCAGGTGCGAACTCGCGGAAAACCCTATGGAATTCATGGTTAATGGCCGCTTAAGACCCCCGCGCCGGATCACATCCTCGAGGGTTTAGGCCCAGGGCCCATTCATGCTAGACAGTCGGCCCGGCCGATTGGGCCGCGGCAGATGCCGGAATCAGGACCGATGGCGCTACAGCCGATCCCCGACGACCAGGACGCGACCGCCTCGCCGCTCGCCTCCGCCCTGCGCACGCTCGACCTCGAGCGCGCCGGCCTCACGGCGCTCCACGACGCGCTCGCCGACGGGCTGGGAACGCTCTTCGCGGACGCCGTCCGGCTGATCCGCGAAGCCCGCGGCCGCGTCATCGTCACCGGCATGGGAAAGAGCGGCCACGTCGGCCAGAAGCTCGCCGCGACGCTCGCCTCGACCGGCACGCCCGGCTTCTTCGTCCATCCCAGCGAGGCGAGCCACGGCGACCTCGGCATGATCACCCGCGAGGATGTCGTGCTGGCGCTGTCCTGGTCCGGCGAGACGGTGGAACTGACGAACCTCGTCGATTATTCCCGCCGCTTCCGCGTGCCGCTCATCGCTGTGACGTCGAAGCCGGAAAGCACGCTCGCCACCGCCGCCGACATCGTCCTCGCCCTGCCGCAGGCCCGCGAGGCCTGCCCGCACGGCCTGGCGCCGACGACCTCGACGGTGATGCAGCTCGCGCTCGGCGACGCGCTCGCCATCGCGCTCCTCGAATCGCGCGGCTTCACCCCGAGCGACTTCAAGGTCTTCCATCCCGGCGGCCGGCTGGGGGCGGCCCTGCGCCATGTCCGCGACCTGATGCATGCCCGCGAGGCGCTCCCCCTGGCCTCGCCCGACACCCCGATGGCCGAGGCACTCGTGGTGATGACCGAGAAGAGCCTCGGCTGCCTCGGCATCGTCGGCGCCGACGGACGCCTCGCCGGCATCGTCACCGACGGCGACCTCAGGCGCCACATGGGCGAGGGTCTCCTCTCGCGTCCCGCCGGCGAGATCATGACGGCGAACCCCAAGACGGTGCCGCCCGACCTCCTCGCCAGCCAGGCGTTGGATATCCTGAATGCCTCGCAGATCACCGCTCTCTTCGTCGTCGAGGACGGCCGGCCCGTCGGCCTCGTCCACGTTCACGATCTTCTGAGAGCCGGCGTCGCCTGATTGTTCGGCCGTTTAACGATTGATAACCGCGTCCCGGTAGGTTCGGCACGTCGGACGTGGAATGCGTGGGCCGTCCGCCCCGTCCCGCGCCCGTCGATGGGCCGGGGACGGGCATTCTCATGGATATCGCGACAGTCGTAGGAATTCTGGCCGGCACGCTGGTTGTCGCGCTGGCGATCTTCATCGGCGGCGACTTCATGACGTTCATGAACATACCGTCCGTCATGATCGTCATCGGCGGCGCGCTGGCGGCGACCGTCATCCGCTTCCCCATCGCCGGCGTCCTGTCGGCCTTCTCGCTCGGCGGGCGCATCGCCTTCACGCACAAGAAGAAGGAGCCGCGCGATCTCATCGAGGAAATCGCGAACCTCGCCGACATCCTGCGCAAGAAGGGCCCGCTCGGCCTCGAGAGCGTCGAGGTCGACGACGAGTTCCTGGCCAAGGGGCTGCAGCAGATCGCCGACGGCTACGACGCCGCGGTCATCCGCGAGTCGCTGGAACGCGAGCGCGATCTCAACATCGAGCGGCTCGAGGACGGCCAGCGCATCTTCAAGTCCATCGGCGACGCGGCCCCCGCCTTCGGCATGATCGGCACGCTCGTCGGCCTGGTGCAGATGCTCTCGACCATGGACGACCCCTCCTCCATCGGCCCGGCCATGGCGATCGCGCTCCTGACGACGCTCTACGGCGCCGTGATCGCCAGCCTCATCGCGCTTCCCATCGCCGACAAGCTGGCGATGAAGGCCCGCGTCGAGGAGGTCAACCAGACGCTGGTCATCGACGGCATCCTGCAGATCCGCGACGCCAAGAGCCCCTCGCTGATCCGCGAGATGCTGGTCGCCTACCTTCCCGAGAAGCATCGCGGCGAGGTCGCTTCGGCTCCGGCTGCGGCGGCCGCCTGAGGGCCGCGCGATGGCCAGGCGGAACAGGACTGCCCCCACCGGCGCTCCGGACTGGATCGTCACCTTCGCCGACCTGATGTCGATCCTGGTCTGCTTCTTCGTCCTGATCATCTCCTTCTCGATCCAGGACGAGCGCAAGCTGCAGATCGTCGCCGGCTCCATGCGCGACGCCTTCGGCGTCAAGATCGACAGCCGCAAGGCCGGCGTCATCGAGGTCGAGGGAGCCCCCTTGCGCGACTACATCCGGCGCATCACCGCCGTGCCGCAGGACAACGACACCGACTTCGCCGAGGAGCGCCACGACATGCGCACCTTCCAGGGGCCGGAAGCCAACACCCACGACATCGAGAAGGCCGATACCGAGCGCCCCCGCCAGTTCGTCACCGCGGCCCAGTCGCTGCGCCAGGCCTGGCAGGAGATGCCGGAGATCATGGAGCTCTCCGACCAGATCATCCTGGAAGAAACGCCCGAGGGCCTCAACATCCAGATCGTCGACCACGACGGACGTTCGATGTTCGCGCCCGGGTCCAAGCATCCTTACGAGCGGACCCGCGTGCTGCTGACGCGCATGGCCAGCGTCCTGCGCGAATTGCCCAACCGCATCGCCGTCACGGGACACACATCTTCGGACCGCGGCGAGGAACAGCCCGGCTACTCCAACTGGGACCTGTCGGCCGACAGGGCCAACGCCGTGCGCACGATCCTGTCGGCCCACGGCGTCGAGAGCCACCGTTTCGCCTCGGTCGCCGGCAAGGCCGACGTCGACCCGCTGTTTCCCGAAGACACGTTCATGGCCGCCAACCGGCGCATTTCGATCCTGCTGATGGCCGAGGAGCCGCCCCTGCCGCCGAGGCACGGGCTCTAGCGGGGCCGTCCGGCGCTCACACCCAGCCGCCGAGCTCTCGTCGCACGACGGTTTCGATCACCCGCATGCCCTCGTCCGAATCGTTGAGGCATGGCAGCGCGGCGAATTTCTCGCCGCCGTGTTCGAGGAAGATCTCCTTGTTCTGCTCGGCGATCTCCTCGAGCGTCTCCACGCAATCCGCGACGAAGCCCGGCGTCACGACGGCGATCCGCTTCACGCCCTCGCCCGCCAGCCGCTCCACGGTCTTGTCGGTGTAGGGCTGCAGCCACTCCGCCCTGCCGAAGCGCGACTGGAAGGTCAGCATCAGCCTAGTCTCGTCCCATCCCAGGGCCTCGCGCAGCAGCCGCGCCGTCTTGTGGCAGTGGCAGTGATACGGATCGCCCTTGTCGAAATAGTCCTTCGGCAGGCCGTGGAACGAGGCGATGACCACCTCGGGCTCGAAATCGAGCTTCGCGATCTCCGCCTTCATGGAGGCGGCGAGCGCCTCAATATAGACCGGATCGTCGTGATAGGCCGGCACGGTCCTGATGGCCGGCTGACGGCGCATCTTCATCAGCGCCTCGAACGCTTTGTCGTTCACCGTCGCCGTCGTCGCGGCGGCATATTGCGGATAAAGCGGGAACACGAGAATGCGGTCGCAACCGGCCTCCGCGAGCGCCTCCATGCGGCTCGTGATCGAGGGGTTGCCGTAGCGCATCCCCCAGTCGACGACGATGCGCGTGTCCTCGGCCGTGAGCACGGCGGCCAGCCTGTCGGACTGGCTGCGGGTAATGGTCCTGAGCGGCAACTCGTCCAGCTCCTCGTTCCAGATCAGCTTGTATGCCTCGCCGCTGGAGGTCGGCCTCTTGGTCAACACGATCAGGTTGAGGATCGGCCACCAGATCAGTCGCGAGGTCTCGATGACGCGCCGGTCAGACAGGAATTCCTTGAGATAGCGGCGCATCGACCAGTAGTCGGTGGCGTCCGGCGTCCCCAGATTGACCAGCAGCACGCCGATCTTGCCGAAGGCCGTGGACGGATGGCCCGCTGGCAGCGCGGCGGGCGCGCCGGAAAATGCGCTTGAAGGTTGTGGCTTGGTCATCGCTCGGTCCGTGACGGCGGATATGGCTGCACAATAGAGCGCAAGCGCGCGTCAGGCCATGCGGGCGTTACGGGGCGAGATGCCGCAGCGGTTCACCCGGGCGCGACGACGGCGGCACGCGTGTCGTCGAACCAGCGGTCGATGCCCTCGTTGAGGCTCTGCTGCAGGCGGCCCTGCCAGACGGCGATGGTCGCGTCGAGCGCGTCCTGGTTGGCCTCGACGAATGCGTCTCTGTTGAGCGCGGCGCTCGCCTCGTTGAAGGCGTAGTCCGCCGCGAGCCCGACGAGGCCGCCGGCGACCGCCCCGATGACGGTGCCGCCAACGGGCTGGACCATGGTTCCCGCCGCCGCGCCCGTCTGCGCCATCGCGATGCGCCCCGAGAAGGCTGCGGCATAGCGCTGTCCGAGACTGGCGAAGACGCGCGACATCGACCGGTTGATCGCGGGCCTCAGCGCGAGCGCGCCGATCGTGCCGCCCGCGCCGACGGTCGCCAGCGAGACGATACCGTCGAAGGCCTTCTCCTCCATGATCCAGGTCGGCGCGTTGAAGCGCTGCACGTCCCAGTCCAGCGAGACTTCGGTGAGCGGCTGGCCGGCCACGGCGCCGTCGAGATGGGTCGTGTGCTCGGCGAGGAACGCCTGCAGCCGGAGGTCCTGCTCGGCGACGGCGGAGAGCCAGCGCTCGTGCGCCCGGCGAGCGGCCTCCTCGAACGCGGCCGCGATCAGGGGATCGCGATGCTCCGGCCTGAGCACCTGCTCGGAATAGTGCCGCATGAAATAGTCGCGCAGATCGCGCTCGACGCCGACCGTCAGCGGCTCGTAGTCGCCGAGACGTGCCAGCCGTGAGGCGGCCGACACGGCGGCCTCCTTCAGCACCACGTAAGACCTCTTCCATTCGAAGAACCAGTCGGCATAGCGGTCCACCGCCTCGTCGCGGTCGGCGAAGGCCAGTCGGAAGATGGTCTCCACCTCTTGCGCCGCCGCCTGCCGGGCCGCCGTGCGCGCCGAGTTCGAGCCGGCGCAACGTGTCGTTGACGAACCGGTCGGCCGCCTCGCGCTCGACGACGAGGCGACGGAGTTCGCCATCGGAATCCCGCACGACGACGGTGACGTGCTCTCGAAGGACTTCGCCGCCGCGCACCGTCGCGACCGACCCGTCCGGCTGCAGGCTGCGCGAGAACACCTGGTCTCGGCTGTAGCCCGACCACCAGGTCGTGCCGATCGAGCCGGCCGCCGCGACGACGAAGACGACAGCGACGGCGCCGGCCACCGGTGCGATCGCGGTCGCCAGCAACCCACGCCGGACAACCTTTTCCCGACGACGCGGGAAGCCCGGCCGGAACCGCCGGCGCGCGGGCGTCGTCTCGCCCGCCGGGGCGGGCAGATCGTCGGTTCTGGCGGTCATCGTCGGCACATCCCTCGAGGGCCCGAAGGCCGATCCGGCGACGATACCGCCGCCAAAGGATGGGCGATAATGAGGCAGAACCGGGGTTGCGCCAATAAACTAGGACAACCGCCGGCTTATTCCGCCGCCACCCGCGCCGGGGCGGCGCCGTTCCGGAAGGCCTCGCGCAGCATCGCCTCCTCCGCCTTTGCCGCCTGGAGGTGTCGCTCCTTCACGTGCCCGTAGCCCCGGATCTTCTCCGGGATCGAGGCGAGCGCGACGGCCGCCGAATGGTTGCCGGCTTTCAGCGACGACACGATCTCGTCGATGAGCGCCTCGTAGTCGGCGACGAGCCGTCGCTCCGTCTTCCGCTCGGCCGAATAGCCGAATATGTCCAGCTTCGTGCCGCGCAGCCCCTTGAGGCGGGCCAGCACGCGGAAGGCGCGCATCATCCACGGCCCGAAGGTCATCTTGCGCGCCTCACCCGTTTCCGGATCGGGCTTGGACAGTATCGGCGGCGCGAGATGGAACCTCAGGCTGTAGCCGCCTTCGAACGTCTCGGCGAGCTGCCGGGCGAACGCGCCGTCGGTATAGAGCCGCGCCACCTCGTACTCGTCCTTGTAGGCCATCAGCTTGAACAGGTAGCGCGCGACCGCCTCTGTCAACGCGGCTTGTCCGGGCGCCGCGGCCGCCTCGGCGGCGCGCACCCGCTCGACCTGGACCTCGTAGCGCCCGGCATAGACGGCGTCCTGATAGCCGGTGAGGAAAGCCACCCGCCGCTCGATCAGCTGGTCGAGCGTCTCGGAGAGATCGCGCACCGTCTTCGCCGCACGTTTCGGCGCGGCGTCGGCACGCACCGCCTCGACGTCGTACGCCGCGCGCCGGCCCCAGTCGAAGGCAGCGAGGTTGGCGGCGACCGCCACCCCGTTCATCTCGATCGCCCGCCGGATCGATGCGGACGACAGCGGCACCGTCCCGAGCTGCCATGCATAGCCGAGCATGAAGATGTTGCCGAGGATGGCGTCGCCGAGGAGCGCGGTCGCGAGTTCCGTCGCCTCGACCATGTGCGTGCGGCCGGCGCCCGCGCGCGCCACGATCTCACGCTTCAGGCGCTCCATCGGCAGGCTGAAATCCGCGTTGCGGGTGATCTCGCCGGGATAGGCCTCGTGCGTGTTGACGACGACCGAGGTCCGGCCCGGGTCGACCGAGGCCAGCACCTTCTTCGAACCCGCCACCACCATGTCGCAGCCGAGCACGAGGTCGGCCGCGCCGGCCGACACGCGGATCGCGGAGATGTCCTCGGGACGTGGCGCGAGTTTGAGGTGCGTCAGCACCGAACCGCCCTTCTGGGCGAGCCCCGCCATGTCGATGATCGCGCAGCCGATGCCCTCCAGGTGCGCCGCCATGCCGATCAGCGCGCCGATGGTGACGACGCCGGTCCCGCCCACGCCGGTGACGACGACACCGTAGACGTGGTCGAGCTCGGGAAGCGTCGGCTCGGGGATCGCGGGCGCCGGAGCGCGGCCGGGCTCCACGCCCGTGCCCTTCCTGAGCTTGCCGCCCTCCACGGTGACGAAGCTCGGGCAGAAGCCCTTCAGGCAGGAGAAGTCCTTGTTGCAGGCCGACTGGTCGATCTGCCGCTTGCGGCCGAACTCGGTCTCCACCGGCACCACCGCGACGCAGTTCGACTTCACGCCGCAATCGCCGCAGCCCTCGCAGACGAGTTCGTTGACGATGACCCGCCGGTCGGGATCGGGGAACGTGCCCCGCTTCCTGCGCCGGCGTTTCTCGGCCGCGCAGGTCTGGTCGTAGATCAGGACCGTCAGGCCCTTCACCTCGCGCAGGCTTTCCTGGACCTCGTTGAGCGCCTCGCGGTGATGGATCGTCGCGCCCGCCGGCCATTGCGTGCCGGCAGCGTACTTGTCCGGCTCGTCGGTGACGATCGCGACCCGGTGCGCCCCTTCCGCTGCGACCTGCCGGGCGATCTCGTCGACCGTCAGGTCGCCGTCGTGGCGCTGGCCGCCGGTCATCGCGACGGCGTCGTTGTAGAGGATCTTGTAGGTGACGTTGACGCCCGCAGCCTTGGCCGCGCGCAGCGCCATGTAGCCCGAATGGTTGTACGTGCCGTCGCCGAGGTTCTGGAACACGTGACCGCGCGTCGAGAACGGCGCCTCGCCGATCCAGTTGGCGCCCTCCGCGCCCATCTGCGTGTAGCCCTCGGTCGACCGGTCCATCCACTGCGCCATGTAGTGGCAGCCGATGCCGGCATAGGCGCGGCTGCCCTCGGGCACGACCGTCGACGAATTGTGCGGGCAGCCGGCGCAGAAATACGGAATGCGCGTCGCGACGTCGCTCGTCTCCGCCAGCACCTGCTGGAACCGCTTCAGCGTCTCGAGCTTTGCCGCGACGCCCGCGTCCTTGCCGAAGCGCAACAGCCGCTCGCCGATGGCGATGGCGATGTCGTTGGGATCGAGCGCGCCCTTCGACGGCAGCAGCCACCGCCCCTCCTCGTCGCGCTTGCCGACAACCACCGGCGCCTTCTTCGCTCCGTAGAGCTGCTCCTTGATCTGCGTCTCCAGTAGCGCCCGCTTCTCCTCGACGACGACGATCATGTCGAGCCCCTCGGCGAAGCGCTTCACGCCCTCCGGCTCGAGCGGCCAGGTGCAGGCGACCTTGTAGAGCCTGAGGCCCAGCTTCGCCGCCTTCACCTCGTCGATGCCGAGGTCCTCCAGCGCCTGGCGCACGTCGAGATAGCTCTTGCCGTGGGTGACGATGCCGACGCGGGGTTTCCGCCCGCCCGCGAGCACCGTCCTGTCGAGCCGGTTCGCCCTCAGATAGGCCAGCACCGCCTCGATCTTGTGATCGTGCAGCCGCGCCTCCTGCACATTCGGATGGTCGCTCGGCCGGATGTTCAGCCCGTCGGCGGGCTTGGCGTAGTCGTCCGGATACGCGATCTCGACCCGGTCGACCCGCCCGTCCACCACCGCCGTCGATTCCACCGTGTCCTTGACGCATTTGATGCCGGCCCACGTCCCGGCATAGCGCGACAGCGCCCAGCCGTGGATGCCGTAGTCGAGGATCTCCTGCACGCCCGCCGGGCTCAGGATCGGGATCATCGCGTCGACGAAGGCGAATTCCGACTGGTGCGCCGTCGTCGAGGATTCGCAGGTATGGTCGTCGCCCATCAGCGCGATGACGCCGCCGTTCGGCGAGGTACCCGCGAGGTTGGCATGGCGCAGCGCGTCGCCGGAGCGGTCGACGCCCGGCCCCTTGCCGTACCAGATGCCGAACACCCCGTCCAAGCGCCCTTCGCCGCGCATTTCCGCCTGCTGCGTGCCCCACAGCGCGGTCGCGGCGAGGTCCTCGTTTATGCCCGGCTGGAACACGATGTCTTCGGGCTGCAGCAGCCCCTTCGCGCGGCCGAACTGCTGGTCGAGCCCGCCCAGCGGCGAGCCGCGATACCCGGAAATGTAGCCGCCCGTGTCGAGCCCCGCCCGGCGGTCGCGCTCCTTCTGCATCAGCATCAGCCGGACCACGGCCTGGGTGCCTGAGATGAAGACGCGGTCCTTCGACAGGTCGAAGCGGTCGTCGAGCGATACCGATTTCAGCGGCATGGTTCCTCCCCGGCGCCCCTGCGGCACCGCCTCCGGCGATTCTAGACGCCGCTTCGTGCGTTACAAGGCGCCTGTCGCATGCGGTGCCGCGATTTCCGCATGGCCCGTTCCGCTCAGCGATGAACGCGCCCGTCGAGCGTCAGCAGCGGCGCGTAGTGCTCGGGCCGGCGGTCGCGGAACAGGCCCCACGCCGCCCGCTTCGCCGCGATCTCGTCGAGGTCGAAGGTCGCCGTTATCACCGCCTGCTCGTCGCGCGCGGCCTCGGCGACGAGCCTGCCCTGCCAGTCGGCGATGAAGGACGAGCCGTAGAACGTGATCGAGGACCCGCCGAGCCCGGTCTCGGTCCCGATGCGGTTGGAGGCGACCAGCGGCATGAGGTTCGCCCCGGCGTGGCCGCGCATCACCGTCTGCCAGTGATCGCGCGAATCCCAGTCGGGATAGCCGGGCTCGGTGCCGATCGCGGTCGGATAGAACAGGATCTCCGCCCCCATCAGCGCCATCGCGCGCGCGCCTTCGGGAAACCACTGGTCCCAGCAGATGCCGACGCCGATCCGCCCGGCCCGGGTGTCCCAGACGCGGAAGCCCGTGTCGCCGGGGTTGAAGTAGAATTTCTCCTCGTAGCCCGGCCCGTCGGGGATGTGGGTCTTGCGGTAGACACCGAGATTCGCCCCGTTGGCGTCGATGACGGCCACCGAGTTGTAATAGGCGTTGTTGGCCTTCTCGAAGAAGGAGACCGGCAGGACGACATCGAGCTCGTCGGCGAGCGCCTGGAATCGCTCCAGCGTCGGATGCCCGTCGGCCTCGTGCGCCCGCGCGAAGTTGTCGGGATGCTCGTCCTGGCAGAAATAGTGCCCCTCGAAGAGCTCCTGGACCAGCACCACGTCCGCGCCGTCCGCCGCCGCCTCGCGCACCAGCTCCTCGGCCTGGTCTACGTTCTCCTCGACGATGTCCGAACAGGCCATCTGCGTGGCCGCGACGGTGACGGTGCGCATGAAGGTGCCTCCCTCGGCTTGTCGGGACGGAGTCAACCGCGAACGGCCGCGCGGGACAAGGGGCGCGTGCCGGCCAGGGGACCGCGCGTCCCCGCGAGCGTCATCCCGGACGGCGCAGCCGGTCCGGGATCGCCACGGGCCGCAGCGGCAGTGGCCTGCCCGATCCCGGCTCTCCGCGGTCCACCGGCCGGGATGACGATCGCAGGCGCGTCACCGCGCGCACCGCCAGGGTTTCATTGCCTCTTGGCCGGCCCCGCCGGCTCCTGCTGGGTGATGCAGTGGATGCCGCCGCCGCCCTCGAATATCCGCGTCGCCGGCACCTGCACGATGCGCCGGTCCGGGAACAGCCGGCTAAACAGCTGCGCCACCTCGGCATCCCTCGGGTCGTCGAAGGCGCAGGCCACGACGCCCCCGTTGACGAAGGAGAAGTTCACGTAGGTCAGCGACAGCGGCTCGCCGTTCGCCTTGAATTTCGGCGCCGGCGCATCGAGCGCGATCACCTCGAGCCGCCGGCCCGCCGCGTCGGTCGCCGACTTCAGGATGGCGATGTTCTCCTCGCAGGTCGCATGGTCGGGATGGGCGGGATCGGGCTGGCGGTGCGCCAGCACGACGCCGGGCGCGGCGAAGCAGGCCAGCGTGTCGATGTGCCCGTCCGTCCCCGTCTCGTCGGAATCGGAGTGCATCCCGCGCGGCAGCCAGATCGCCTTCGAGGTTCCGAGCAGCCGGTGGATCTCCTGCTCCACCTCACCCCTCGACCAGTTCGGATTGCGGTTCTCGTTGAGCTGGACGCTCTCGGTGACGAGCACCGTACCCTCGCCGTCGACGTGGATCGCACCGCCCTCGTTCACGAGTTTCGACCCGATACGATCGGCTCCGCACTGGGCCGACACGAACCGCGCGACCAGCGCATCCGCCTTGCATTCCGGGAAGGTTCGCCCGCCCCAACCGTTGAACGTCCAGTCGATAGCGATAAGTTTCGAGTCGCTATCAAAAGCGAAGGTCGGTCCGAAGTCCCGCATCCAGGATTCGCATATCTCGTGCTCGATCACCGTCACGCCGGCGCCGAGCCACGCTCGCGCGACGTCCCCCTGCCCGACGGGCGCGACCATCGTCACCGGCTCGAACTCGCAAACCGCGTTGGCGACGTTCGGACCAGGCCCGGTACGCCCCCTCCGCCCCATCCGTCCCGACGAGCACGTAGCCGCTCACCGGCCATGCCATCCAGGTCCGCCTGTGCGGCGCCCATTCCGGCGGCATCCAGAGCGGGGGACGGGGAGAGGTCATGGCGAGACGCAACCCGCGAAATCCACCCTCCCCTGGAGGGGGAGGGTCGGCCCGAACGGGCCGGGGTGGGGTGAAGCGGCAGGCACAGATCGAGCGGACAGGCTGTCACCCCCTCCCGGAGCTGTGCTCCGACCTCCCCCCTCCAGGGGGAGGTGGGGTGTGAATCCCCGCGCGCCCATCACACGCCCCAGCGCCAGAAGTCCGCGCCTTCCTTGTCGTAGAACCGCGCGAGCACCATGCGATGCACCTCGGTCGCCCCGTCCACGAGCCGGGCGCAGCGGGCGTAGCGGTAGATCCATTCGAGCACGGTGTCCTTCGAGTAGCCCCGTGCGCCGTTGAGCTGGATGCCGATATCGGCGGCCTTGTGCAGCGTGTCGGCGACATGAACCTTCGCCATCGACACTTCCTTGCGCGCGAAGTCGCCCTGGTCGAGTTTCCAGGCGGCGTGCATGGTCAGGAGCCGGCCGATCTGGATGTCGTGCGCGAGTTCTCCCATCTTGAGCTGCACCAATTCCCGGTCGGCCAGCCGGACGCCGAAGCCCTCGCGCCGGCTCGTGTATTCGGCCGCGATCTCCATGCAGCGCTTCGACAGGCCGAGCCAGCGCATGCAGTGGGTGAGGCGCGCGGGGCCGAGCCTGATCTGCGTCAGCTTCAGCCCGTCGCCGATCTCCATCAGCCGGTCCTCGTCGGAAATCTCCAGCCCGTCGAATTCGAGCTCGCAGACCCCGCCGTGCTCGTCCGGCCCCATGTTCTCGATCCGCCGGACGATCCGCCAGCCCGGCTGGTCGCGGTGGAACAGGAAGGCGGTGAGGTGCTTGCGCTTCTCGTCCGGATTATCGTCGGTGCGCGCGACCAGGATGAAATGCCCGGCGACCGCCGCGCCCGAGATGAACCACTTGCGGCCCTTGACCACCCATGTGTCGCCGCGCCGTTCCGCGAATGTCCGGATCATGCCCGGATCCGACCCGCCGCCGGGATGCGGCTCCGTCATCACGAAGGACGAGTTGACCTTGCCGTCGACGATCGGCTGTAGCCATTTGTCCTTCTGGTCGTCGCGCGCCACCGTCGCCAGCACCCGCATGTTGCCGTCGTCGGGCGCGGCGCAGTTGATGCAGGACGGCCCGAACAGCGAGCGCTGCGCCTCCTCGTAGACCACCGCCTGCTCCGCCATCGAGAGCCCCAGCCCGCCGCGCGCCTTCGGCATCTGCGGCGCGTAGAGGCCGGCGGTCCTGGCCTTGGCCCGCACCTCGTCGCGCAGGCTCATCTTGATGTTTTCGAACTCGTTCCAGCTTTCGGGGCGCTCCTCCAGCGGCAGCACCTCGCGGGCGACGAAATCGCGGACCTTCAGCCGCAATTCGTCGAGTTCTGGAGAGATGGTGAAGTCCATGGTCCGTTTGCCCCTATAGCCCGCGCACGAGATGTCCGCCGTCCACCGTGATCGTCGCCCCCGTCATGAACGACGAGGCGTCCGACGCCATCAGGAGAAGCGCCCCGTCGAGATCGGCCTCCTGTCCGATGCGCTTCATCGGGATATGGCGCTCGATATACTGCCGGCCCTTCTCCGAGGAAAAGAACTCGCCGTTGATCTCGGTCAGGATGTAGCCCGGGGCGAGCGCGTTGACCCGGATGCCGGCGGCCGCCAGCTCCAGCGCCATCGCCTTCGTCAGCTGCACGACGCCGGCCTTCGCCACCGCGTAGGCCGACAGCGTCTTGGCGACGCCGAAGCCGAGGATCGAGGCGATGTTGACGATGGAGCCGCGTGCGCCGGCCGCCACCATGCGCCGCGCGCCTTCCTGCGCCACGAACCAGACGCCGTCGAGATTGGTGTCGAGAACATGCCGCCAGTCCTCGGCGGACTGGTCGAGGATCCTGGCCTCCGACGCCACGCCGGCATTGTTGACGAGGACCGTCACCGGCCCGAACGCGGCCTCCGCGGCGTCGAACGCCGTTGTTATGCCGGCGCGATCCGTCACGTCGAGCGCGACCGCCGTCGCCGTGCCGCCCGCCTCCGCGATCTCGGCGGCGAGCGCATCGAGCCGGTCGACGCGCCGCGCCGCGAGGACGACCTTCGCCCCGTTCGCCGCCAGCACCCGGGCGAAGCGCGCGCCCAGCCCGCTCGACGCGCCCGTCACCAGCGCGACCTTGCCCGTCAGGTCGAAGAGTTCCTGTCCCGTCATCATGTCCTCAATAGAGCAGCCGCGGCAGCCATGTCGCCAGCCCCGGGAAGATCGCGAGGATGACCAGCGCGAAGAGCTGGATCGCAACGAAGGGGATCACGCCGCGATAGATGTGGATGGTCCTGACCTGTTTCGGCGCGACCCCGCGCAGATAGAACAGCGCGAATCCGAAGGGCGGTGTCAGGAAAGAGGTCTGCAGGTTCACCGCCATCATGATGCCGAGCCAGATCGGATCGACGCCCATCAGGATCAGCGCCGGCGCCACGATCGGCACGATGACCAGCGTGATCTCGATGAAGTCGAGGAAGAAGCCGAGCAGGAACATCACCGCCATGACGACGATCATCGCACCGACGACGCCGCCCGGGATCGCCTCCAGGAAATGCTTCACCGTCTCGTCGCCGCCGAGCCCGCGGAAGACGACGGTGAAGAGCGCCGCGCCGATGAGGATCAGGAAGACCATCGAGGTGAGCTGGGCGGTGGAATATATGACGTCCTTGAGGACGCCGGACCGGAATCCCCGCCACAGGGCCACGGCGATCCCCCAGGCGGCCGTCAGCGTAAGGAACATGGCCAGGCCGATGAAGACCCATTCCCGGGCGTTGATCACGCTGCGCTGGAGCCTGAGATCGTTCGTCGCCGTGATGGCCAGAAGCCCGACGAAGCTCGCCGCGCCGATCAGGATGGGCCACGGCCGGGCGGGTGCCAGCCGGTGGCCGGCGAGCATGATCGCGCCGATGGCGCCGACCGCCGCCGCCTCCGTCGGCGTCGCGATGCCGCCGAGGATCGAGCCGAGCACCGAGACGATGAGGATCAGCGGCGGCACCAGCGCCCCGAGAAGGTGCATCCACAGTCGCCCGCCCGTCGCCGCCTCGATCTCCTCCGTTGGCACTGGCGGCATGGCGTTGGGCCGCAGGACCGACATCGCGACGAGATAGACGAGATAGAGCCCGACCAGCATCAGACCGGGGATCAGCGCCCCGGCGAACAGGTCGCCGACCGAGATCGTCTCGGGCGCGAATATGCCCTGCTGGAGCTGCGCCTGCTGGTATGCCGGTCGACAGCACGTCGCCGAGCAGGATCAGCACGATCGAGGGCGGGATGATCTGCCCGAGCGTGCCCGCCGCCGCGATGGTGCCGGTCGCTAGCGTCGGATCGTAACCGCGCTTCAGCATCGTCGGCAGCGCGAGCAGCCCCATGGTGACGACCGTCGCGCCGACGATCCCGGTGGAGGCGGCCATCAGCGCGCCGACGATGCACACCGAGTATCCGAGCCCGCCGCTGCAGCCGCCCGAACAGCATCGACATCGCGTCGAGTAGCTGCTCGGCGACCTTCGAGCGTTCCAGCATGACCCCCATGAAGATGAACAGCGGCACGGCGATCAGCACCTGGTTGGTCATCACGCCGAAGATGCGCTGCGGGAAGGCGCCGAGGATCGAGAAGTTGAAGACGCCGAGCATGTGGCCGAGGACGGCGAAGAACAGGCTCACGCCCGCCAGCGTGAAGGCGACGGGAAAGCCCAGCAGGATCGTGACGCAAAGCGTGGCGAACATCGCGATGTCGAGGATGTCGTTGACCGCCATTCGCGCGCTACCCGGCCTCCGCCGGCTCCTCCTGGTCCTCGACCTCGACGAGCCCCGTCAGGATCAGGATCGAGCGCACGGCCATCACCGCCCCTTGCGCGGCGAGCGTGCCCGCGAAGATCAGGATGAAGGTCTTGAGCAGGAAGATCGCAGGGATGCCGCTTGCTTCCCGCGATCCCTCCAGCACGGCCCAGGACCGCGCGACGTAAGGGTAGCCGACCGACCAGATCAGCCAGCACATCGGCAGCAGGAAGCAGACCGCCCCGAACAGGTCCACCGCCGCCCGCCGCTTCGGCGTCATGGCGCCGTAGAAGATGTCGACCCGCACATGCCGGTCGTCGATCAGCGTCCACGCCGCCGCCATCATGAACAGGATCGCATGCGCGTAGATCACCGATTCCTGCATGAACAGCGACCCCGTGCCGAACACGTAGCGCAGCAGCACCAGCGCAAACTGCATCAACACCATGAACAGCACCAACCAAGCCGCCCCATCCCCAGCATGCGGTTGATCGCTTCGATGGTTCGGATGGCTGCGAGCAGCGCCGTCAATTCATGGCCGCCTGTGATGTCCTGGAGCGAAGTCCGGGCGCGATTGGCCGCGCCAGGCCCGATGCCTCAGGAGGGGAAGGGGATGTCGAGATCGCGGGTTTCCGCGAAGGCCTGCTCGCCGGATGCCGTCCAGCGCATCGCCTGATTACGGAACGCCGCCATCGAATTCTACGATCCGGCCGGTCAGGTCGTCCCGGCCCGCGAGATCCGCCACCACGTCGGCGGCCGCGCGCGCCTGCGCCTCGATCACGTCGTCGGGGAAGCGGCTGAGATTGACATTGTGCTCGTTGACCAGGGCGTCGAGGGCGACCTGATTGTTTGCGTTGAAGTCCAACGTCACCTGGTTGTTCTCTGCCCGCGCCGCGATCTCGATGATGAGCTTGAGGTCGTCCGGCAGCGTGTCGAACGCCGCCTTGTTCACCGTCACCTCGAGTGCCGCGCTCGGCTCGATGATGGACGGGTAGTAGTAGAAGCTGCGCACCCGGTGCAGGCCGAGTGCCAGGTCGTTCCACGGCCCGACCCATTCCGCGGCATCGAGGGCGCCAGACTGCAGCGCCGGGAAGATTTCGCCGGACGGCATGGTCTGCACGTTCAGCCCGACCTGCCGCCAGATCTCTCCGCCGAGACCGGCGGTGCGGAAGGAGAGCCCCTGGATGTCGTCGACGCTTGTGATTTCGTTGGGAAACCAGCCCCCGGTCTGGGTCCCTGTGTTGCCCGCGTTCCAGCCCTTCAGGCCGAACTGGTCGTAGAGCTCGTCCCAGAGCTCCTGCCCGCCGCCGTAGTTCATCCATGCGTCGTGCTCGGCGGTCAGCATCGCGAAGGGAGCCGAGGTGAAGAAGTTGAGCCCCGGATGGTTGCCCTGCCAGTAGTAGGGCGTGGCGTGCATGATCTCGGCGGTGCCGCTCGTGACCGCGTCGAAGGATTCGAACGGCGGAACGAGTTCGCCCGCGCCATAGACCCGGATCGTCAACCGGCCGCCGCTGAGCTGGCCCACGCGCTCCGCGAACCGCGCCGCGCCGACGCCCAGCCCGGGGAATCCGGTCGGCCACGTCGTCACCATCGACCACTCGAAGCGGTCCTGCGTGATCGCGGGCGTGGGGAATGCCGAGGCGGCCACGGCCGTTGCGCCGGCGCCGATGCCTGCCCTGGTCAAGAACGAACGACGATCCATTATCGATTGGCCTCCCTGTGAGATTGAAGAATTACGGGCGGCTTCCTCGGCCGCTTCGGAGCACGGTAGCCGCTGCCGGGTACGCCTGAAGCCCGGGTCGCATCGCCCGGGCGGCGACATATCCAATGGATATAAAACGCAGTGACCCGGGCAATACAAGGGCAGTCGCGGCCGTCGGGGGACTGGAACGGCGTCCTCCGATACGCCATCTTTGAAGCGGTCCCGCACCCGGGGATTCGGAGAGCCGCATGTCACGCCCCGTCGTCGCCGTACCCGCCGACCTCAAGGAGTTCGAGAACTACCGCTGGCACGCCGCGCCGATGCAGTATCTTGCGGCGCTGGCGGAGGTCTCGGGCGCCCAGCCGCTCGTGGTGCCGGCGCTCGGCGAGGCCACCGATGCCGACGCCGTCCTCTCGCGTGTCGACGGCCTCTTGCTGACCGGCAGCCGCTCCAACGTGCATCCCTCGCTCTACGGCGTCGCACCGTCGCCGCCCTACGAGCCCTATGACGAGGCCCGCGACGCGACATCTCTTCCGCTGATCCGCGCCGCCATTGCCCGCCGCCTGCCGATCTTCGCCATCTGCCGTGGCATGCAGGAACTCAACGTCGCGCTCGGCGGCTCCATCGCCACCGAGATCCAGGAGATCGACGGCCGCATGGACCACCGCGCGCCGGACTCTCCGCAACAGGACGAACGGTTCGCCATCCGGCACGAGGTTACGCTCGCGCCCGGCGGAAGGCTGGCCGCGATCCTCGGCACGGCCCCGATCGCGGTGAATTCGGTCCATCGCCAGGCCCTCGACCGGCTCGGCCACGGCCTCGACATCGAGGCGACCGCCGATGACGGCACCATCGAGGCCGTCTCGATCCGCGACGTGCCGGGCTTCGCCCTCGGGCTGCAATGGCATCCGGAATACTGGGCTTCGACCGACGCCCCCTCGCGGCGGCTGTTCGAGGCGTTCGGAGAGGCCCTGCGGGAGCGGGCGTCGCACACCCTGGCGGCGGAGTAGCGTCAGCCGGCGATGAGCGCCGGCAGTTCCTCCAGCGACCCGATGGTCGCCGCGATCTCGCCGGGAAGCCGCTCCGGGCCCAACCCGAACCGGTCGAGCCGCACCACCCGTAGCCCGAAGAAGGCCGCCCCGCTGGCGTCCCAGGCGTTGGTGGTCACGAAGCATATCTGCCCGGGCTCCGCCGCGAAGCGGTCGCAGGCCAGCCGGTAGACGCGCGGATCGGGCTTGTAGATGCCGGCGTCCTCGACCGAGAGCGCCGCGTCGAGATGGGCGCCCATCCCAGCCGAGGCGACCGCCGCGTCCAGCATGTCCGGCGATCCGTTCGACAGCAGCGCGGTCGAAAACCCGGCCGCCCTCAGCCCCTTGAGGCACGGCACGGCGTCCGGATAGGCGTCGACGGTTCTGTAGAGGTCGAGGAGCCGCCGCTTCAGCGCCTCGTCGGCGATGCCGCAAGTGGCCATCGCATAGTCGAGCGCGTCGGCCGTTACGTGCGCGAAGTCGGCGTGGGCGCCCATCAGGCTCCTGAGCCAGGTGTACTGAAGCTGTTTCTCGCGCCACAGCCGCGACATCTCGTCGGCGCGGGGGCCGATGGACGCCGCCTCGCGACGGACCGGCGCATGGACGTCGAACAGCGTGCCGTAGGCGTCGAAGACGCAGGCCGTGATCCCGGTGAGCTTCATCGGCGTCCCTCCATCGCGACGTGCAGGTGATATTCCGGCTTGAAAACCCATAGCGCGGGGGAACCTGTCTCTACCACCTTCCGCTCGTCCCGGCGAAGGCCGGGACCCAGTCGGGCTGATCCCACAGTCGCAAGCTCCACTCTGGATTCCGGCCTGCGCCGGAATGAGCGGGAGAGACGCCGTGGTGTGCCGCGAGACTGGCCGCGCGCGCCGCCTAAGTCTAGGATCGTGCCCATGCACCAAGATCACGACGACCACGACCACGACCACCATCACCACGGGCACGACCACGAGCACGAGCACTCCGATCTCTCGCCCGTGGCGCTGCGCGTCCGCGCCCTGGAATCCCTCCTCACCGAGAAGGGCTACGTCGATCCGGCCGCGCTCGATGCCACTGATCGACACTTACGAGACGAAGGTCGGCCCGCGCAACGGCGCCCGGGTGGTGGCGCAAGGCCTGGGCCGATCCCGGCTATCATGCGCGGCTGATGGACGACGCCAGCGAGGCGATCGCCGAGCTCGGCTACACGGGCCGCCAGGGCGAGCACATGGTCGCGGTCGAGAATACGCCGACCGTCCACAACATGGTCGTCTGCACGCTCTGCTCCTGCTACCCGTGGCCGGTGCTCGGCGTGCCGCCGGTCTGGTACAAGTCGCCGCCCTACCGCTCGCGCGCGGTCATCGATCCGCGCGGCGTGCTCGCCGAGTTCGGCGTCGCGATGCCCGGACGACGTCGAGGTCCGCGTCTGGGATTCCACCTCCGAGATGCGCTACCTGGTCATGCCCGAGCGCCCCGCCGGCACCGACGGCATGGACGAGGAGGCGCTCGCCGCCCTGGTGACGCGCGACTCGATGATCGGCACCGGCCTCGCACTGACGCCCGAAGAGGCGCGGGCCAAGGGCCTCGCCATGAACGGCGTCCACGACATGGGCGGGATGCAGGGCTTCGGCCCCGTCCTCCCCGAAGCCGGCGAACCCGTCTTCCACGCCGAATGGGAGCGCCGCGCCTTCGCGCTGACGCTCGCCATGGCGGCGCCCGGCGGCTGGAATCTCGACATGTCGCGCCACACACGCGAGTCGCTGCCCCCCGCGCAATATCTGTCCAGCACCTACTACGAGATATGGCTCGCCGCGCTCGAGAAGCTGATCGTCGCCCGCGGTCTCGCCTCCCCCGAGGAGATCGAGCGGGGCCGCAGCCTGGCGCCGGCCGCACCCGTCGCCCGTATCCTGAAGTCCGAAGAGGTCCCAGCAACCCTGGGGCGTGGCGGACCCACCTCCCGCGACCCCGAAGCGCCGGCTCTGTTCTCGCCCGGCAACGTCGTCCGCGCCCGCAACATCAACCCGAAGGGCCATACACGCCTGCCGCGCTACGTGCGCGGCCATGCGGGAACGGTTTTCGCCGTGCATGGCTGCCACGTGCTGCCCAATTCGCACGCCCACGGCCTCGGCGAGCGCCCGCAATGGCTCTACGGCGTCCGCTTTGCCGCCCGCGACCTCTGGGGCGCGGACGCGAACCCCGCCGACCATGTCCACGTCGATTGCTGGGAGAGCTATCTTGAACCGGCGTAGCATCGACGGCGCGCTGGAGGCGCTCCCCGCGATCCCGCGCGACCGCGAGGGGCCGGTCTTCGCCGAACCGTGGCACGCCCAGGCCTTCGCGATGACCGTCGCCCTCAACGAGCGCGGCCTGATCGACTGGAGCGTTTGGGCCGACACGCTGGCCTCCGAGATCCGTGACGGCGGCCACGGCGAGGGCGAGGACGGCTACTATCTCGCCTGGCTGGCCGCCTTGGAGCGGCTTCTCGACGAGACGGGCATGGTGCCAGCGGACGAGCGCCGCGGCCGGGAGGACGCCTGGGACCGCGCCGCCCGGGCCACGCCCCACGGCGAGCCCATCGTGCTCGGGCGGGAGCGAACCGCCACGTAACGCAAGAGGGACCGGCGGCCTGACGCCGCCGGCCCCGGGAACCCTATCCCGTGTACTCCAGGATGTGCATGCCGCCGCCCATGCGGTCGATCATGTACAGCCGGCCCTCACCGTCATGGCCGATGTCGTTCGACTGGACCCCGTCGCGGTTCCCGACGGCCGGCACGTAATGGCCGACCTCGGTCGGGTTGAGCGGGTCGGAAACGTCGACCGCCCGCAGCCCCGCGTTGAAGTAGGTGAGGAACACCAGGTCCTTCCACGGGCCTTCCGAGGGCATGTATTCCAGCACGTTGTGGGCCCCGAACCGGCCCGGCCGGTCGTAGTATTTGTCGCGCTCCGGCATGAAGGTCGAGACCGGCAGCGGATTGGTCTCGTCGCGGATGTCGACGATCCACATGAACTGGCTGTCCCAGAACTTCTTCCGTCCCCGCGCCTCGTCGGTGACGATGAGGTACGGTCGGTCGCCCAGCGGCCAGGCGGTATGCGTCGCGCCGATGAAGGGCGGCGACCAGTTGACGTGGCCGAGGAGCTTCATGTCGGTGAGGTCGGAACAGTCGATGACCGACACGCCGCCGCCCCACCAGGCGCCGAACATGCGGTTGCCCCGGATCACCGGCGGGCCGTGCATCTGCAGGACATGCTCGGGCTCGCTTTGAACCCGGTTCTCCGTTTCGCCGTCGCGCTGCCAGGGCAGGCCCCAGGTCGAGATCACCTCGGGCTTCAGCGGGTCGGAGATGTCGACCGTCCAGATCACCCGGTTGTTCCAGCCCTCCGCCTTCGCCGGCAGCAGCGCCAGCTTGCGCGCGTTGTCGACGCCGAAGTCGGTGGGGTCCGCCCAGCGGCATGTCGAAGAAGCCCGCCTCGCGCGGTTCCGCCGGATTCGAGATGTCAAAGATGAAGATGCCGGTGCGCGGCTTGTCGACGCCGGAGTTCTTGATCTCCTCGGCGTTGACGTAGAGCAGGTCGCCGTCGACGACCCTGAGCTTGTGCATGTGGATGCCGGGCGGCGCGCGGAACTCGAAGACCTTCTTCGGGTTGCGCGGGTCGGTGACGTCATGCGCGGTGAAGCCTTCCGGTCCGCTGTAGGACGAACCGCCCACCGCGCCTACATAGGCATGGCCGCGATTGATCTCGACCAGGCTCCCTCCGCCCCACGCCGCCGAGGGGTCGTGCCCCAGCAGTTTGAAGTTCTTTGATTCCTCGCTTCGCCCGTCCGACATCCGGCATGTTCCTCGCCTGTTGATCCGAAGGCTGCGCTGCCGTTCCGCCCCGGTCGTCCGGGAGCGTCCTGCGAGGTTTTGCTCGGCTGGAATGATCGAAGCGGGAGACAGATGCAGCCCTGTCATGCACAGGATCGCAGGCGATGGACAGCACTGTCAATGCGATCTAAGACCTAAGTCGAATGCTTCGGTATGTAACCGCGGACCCGAACGACTTCGCGGCGATCCGGAACGCCCGCACGGGAACTTCAAGGCTAAGATTTCACTGAGTGGAATTTCATTGGCCTCAAGTAATCCCGGAACGGTCCCGGATGCCTGCACGGCCGGGCGAGCGGAGCATGCGTGGGTACGTAGCAAGGAAACGGGCCGGTCGTCGCCGTCCGATATTCAGGGAGGAACATCATCGTGAGCAAGGTCATCACCCGCCGCCGACTTCTCAAGACCGGCTCGGCCGCCCTCGGCCTGGGCGTGTTCGCCCCCGCCATCATCGGCCGCGCCCGCGCCCAGTCCTTCCCCGCCCGCAACATGAGCGTGGTGATCCCGACCAACCAGGGCGGCGGCGTCGAGACCAACGCGCGCAACTTCGGCGGCGTGTGGCGCAACTATCTGGGCGTCGAGTTCGAGTACGAGTTCTTCCCCGGGGCGGGCGGCCAGGCCGGCTACGAGGTCTACGTCCACCGCAAGGAGAGGGACGGCCACAACCTGCTTTTCGGCAACATGACGCCCGAACTGATCATGTACGCCACCCAGAACCCCAACTACCGCATTCCCGAGGACGTCACCTACGTCGCCAGCATCGCCGGCAACCCGACGGTCCTCTACGTCGGCGCCGAAAGTCCCTTCCAGACCATCGAGGACCTGGTCGAGGAGGGCCGCCGGCGTCCGATCAACATTTCCACGAGCCGCCTGCCGCATCCCGCCACGATCGGCGCCTTCGCGCTCGCCGACGGCACGGGCGCCGAGTTCAACCTGATCCCCTTCGCCGGCGGCGGCCCCACCTCTATGGCCGCCATCACGGGCGAGGTAGACGCCGCGGTTCTGACCGCCGGCGTCGCCATCTCGCTCGAGGATCAGGTGCGCGTGCTGTGCACCTTCAAGAAGTTCGAGCCCCTCGATGTGCAGATGGGCAACCCCCCGTCCGCCAACGAGGCGTTCGGCCTGGAGATCCCCGACCTCGACACGGCTACCGCCTATGCGATCCACACCGAAGCCTGGGAGAACGCCGAAATCCGCGAGCGCCTCGTCACGTCGATCGAGGAGGTGTTCCAGGACCCAGCGCTCAAGGAAGCCTACAACGTCTCCGGCTATCCGTGGGAATCGGTCGAGTATCAGGATGCCGACCGCTGCGCCGAGATCGTCAGCGAGACGCTGGAACTCGCCGAACGCTACCGCGACCTGATCACCGGCTGACGGCGCGGGCCGCATAACTGACGCGGCCGCCGGCGCTGTCGGCGGCCGTTCGCATAACGACACGAAATGGAGATACGGGTATGAAGACGCGTCGACTTGGCAGCCAGGGCCTCACCGTTTCCGCAGTCGGCCTCGGATGCGCGGCCATGAACAACCGCTATGGCGAACCCGACCCGGCCGAGGCGCGCGCGACGCTCGACCGCGCCGTGGAGATCGGCGTCAACTTCTTCGACACCTCCGACGCCTATGGCGCGGGAAAGAACGAGGAACTGCTCGCCGAGCGGCTGGGCGCCCATCGCGACGAGGTCGTGATCGCCTCGAAGTTCGGCAACATCCGCGGGCCGAACGGCGAGCGCGGCGGCACCAACAGCCGGCCGGAATACGTGCCGGTTGCCTGCGAGGCGAGCCTGAAGCGGCTGAACACCGACCATATCGACCTCTACTACCAGCACCGTGTCGATCCCGAGATCCCGATCGAGGACACCGTCGGCGCGATGGCGAGGCTGGTCGAACAGGGCAAGGTCCGCTATCTCGGCCTCTGCGAGGCCGGGCCGGACACCATCCGCCGCGCTCATGCCGTCCATCCGATCACCGCGATCCAGATGGAATACTCGCTGTGGACGCGCGACGCCGAGGCCGCGATCCTGCCCACCCTGCGCGAGCTCGGCATCGGGCTTGTCCCCTACAGCCCGCTCGGACGCGGCTTCCTGACCGGCAGCTTCAAGAGCCGGGAGGACTTCATCGAGGGCGACCGCCGGCGCGAGCATCCGCGCTTCCAGGAGGGCAACTTCGAGGCGAACGTCGAGCTGATCGGAACCATCGAGGCCGTCGCCGCGCGTCTCGGCTGCACCACCGGCCAGGTGGCGCTCGCCTGGGTCCTGTCGCGCGGCGAGGATGTCGTGCCGATCCCCGGAACGAAGAAGCGCAAGTGGCTCGAGCAGAATGCCGCCTCCCTTGACGTCGAGCTCGACGAGGCCGCCTTCGCCGAACTCGACCGCGCCTTCCCGCCCGGTGTCGCCGCGGGGCTGCGCTATCCCGAGTTCCAGCTCAAGAAGATGGGCATCTAGCCACTTCGACGGGGACATTCGAATGACCGAGACCGCCGCGCATCCCGCCATCGCCGCGCTCGACGAGGGCCGGACAACCGCGCTCGCCCTCGCCGGGGAGTGCCTTGCCGCCATATCCGATCCTGCCGGAGAGGGCGCGCGCGCCTTCATCGCCTGCGATCCGGACAAGGTGCGCGACCTCGCCCGCGTCAGCGACACCTTGCGGGGTCGCGGCGTCGTCCCCTCGCCACTCGCGGGGCTCCCGGTCTCGATCAAGGATCTGTTCAACGTCGCCGGCGAACGCACGGCGGCCGGCTCCACGGTCCTGTCGAACGTCGCGCCCGCGACCCGCGACGCCCCGGCCATCGCGCGCCTGCGGGCCGCGGGCGCCGTCTTCATGGGCCGCACCAACATGACCGAGTTCGCCTATTCCGGCGTCGGCATGAACCCCCACCACGGCACGCCGTCGAGCCCGTGGGACCGCGCCACCGGCCGCGTGCCCGGCGGCTCGACCTCGGGCGGGGCGGTCTCGGTCGCCGACGGCATGGCGCTCATCGCAATCGGCAGCGATACCGGCGGTTCCTGTCGCATTCCGGCGGCGTTGTGCGGCATCGTCGGCTTCAAGCCGACCGCCAGCCGCGTGCCGCTCGACGGTGCCTATCCGCTGGCCGGCTCGCTCGACAGCATCGGCCCGCTGGCCCCCAATGTCGCGCTGGCCGCCCTCGCCGACGCCGTGCTGGCCGGCGAGACGCCGCAAGCGCCTCTACCCGTCGAGCCGCGCCGCCTGAGCATCGCCGTTCCGCAGACGCTCGTCCTCGACGGCGTCGAGGAGCCGGTGGCGAAAGCCTTCGAAATCGGCCCTTTCGGCTTTGTCGAAGGCCGGGGTCGTCATCGAGGAGATCGCGCTGGCGGAATTCGGCGAAATCCCGGACCTGGCCGCGAGAGGCGGCATCGCCGGCGCCGAGGCGCATGCCCACCACGCCGCCCAGATCGCCGAACTCGGCGACGGCTACGACCGGCTGGTGCGCGCGCGCATCCTGCTGGCCAGCGAGATCACGCTTACCGAATACCGCGAACTGCAGGCGCGCCGCGCCGACATCTCACGGCGCATCGACCGGGCTATCGCCGATTTCGACGCGATCTGCATGCCGACCGTCCCCCTCGTCGCCCCGCCCTTTTCGGCCTTCGGGGACGACGACGAGTTCGTCAGGCTGAACCGGCTGCTGCTGCGCAATCCGAGCACGATCAACCTGATCGACGGCTGCTCGATCTCGCTGCCCTGCCACGAGCGGGGCGGGCCTTGCGTGGGCCTGATGCTGTCGGGCTCGGGCGGACGGGACCACCACCTCTTCCGGGTGGCCGCCGCCGTCGAGGCCGTGCTCGCCCGTTAAGCCGAGCTGAGCGCGCCGCCGAGAAGCACCACGCCGAACAGCAGCACGAGAAGCGCGGCGGCGAGTTCCACGGCCTTGAGGCCGAAGAGCGCGACGCCGTTGCCGCCGGCCGCAAGCCGGGCCGCCAGCCCGCGCGCGCCGACGGCCAGCCCGGCGATGATCGCCACCGTCAGCCCCGTCCCGACCGCCATGGCGAATGCCGACGCGACGCCGATCGCGAAGACCCCTTGCGAGAAGGCGAAGACGAGCACGAGGATCGCGCCGGTGCATGGCCTCAGACCCACCGCCGCGACCGCCGCGAAGGCGCGCCGTAACGACATCGGGCCGGCGAGGTCCGCCGGGTCCGGTCCGTGGCTGTGCCCGCAGCACGCCCCATGGGCGTGGTCGTGATGGTGCTCGTGATGATGGCGGCCATGGCCAGCATGGGCGAAGGCAGGCTCCGGCGCCGGGCGCAAGAGTGCGGTCGCTTTCCGATAGACCAGCCATGCGCCGATCGCCGTCACGAGCACGTAGCTCGCCACCTCGACGGCGAAGGTCGCCTGCGTCACCGCCATGCTGGTGGCGCGCAGCGCCACGGTGAAGATTCCGACAACCACCACCGCCGTCAGCGCCTGGATGAAGGCGGAGGCGAACGACAGCACCACGCCGCGACGCACCCCCTCCCCGGTCGCGACGAGATAGGACGATATGACCGCTTTGCCGTGGCCCGGCCCCGCCGCGTGCAGGACGCCGTAGCCGAAGGACAGCCCGATCAGCGTCACGCCCGCCCACGGGTCGGTGCGGAACGCGGTGACGAGGTCGGACATGAGCCGGTAGAGCGCGGACTGATGGGCGGCGATCCAGGCGAAGAACCCCGCTAGGGGGCCGTCGGAGGGCATCATCGCCGGCTCCGGGCGCGCCACGCCGAAGGGCGTCCCCTGCGCCAGGGCCGGCACCGCCATGAGCACCATGATCGCGGCGATCGCCACGACGCGCGGCAAGGATGTCGCCCCCGTCCCCCTCATCGGCAGGCGACGTTGATCGCGTTCGGGTTGTCGGAGGTGAAGGCGAAGAGCTCCGGCGGAAGGTCCCGGATGTCGGCGGGGATCTGCGCCAGCTCCATCGCGATCGAGGGGTCGAGCGGCTCGGCGCGCTCGACCTCCAGTTCGCAGTTCGACGGCGCGCCGACGAGTTCCGCGGTCTCGGTCTCGGCAAGCGCGAAGTCGACGAAGAAGCTCGGGTCGTAGACCTGTATCGACACTTCCCGGTCGTCCATCATCAACGGCTGGGCGAGCGGAAGCGTGAAGTTCAGCGTCAGGACCTCGCCGTCGAAGTCGAGCCAGTAGTCGACGGGATCGGTGAACTCGCCATAGCCCTCTCCGAGGTCCAGGAAGGTGAAGAAGTCGAACTCGTCGAGGAACTCGACGTTTACCTGCGCCAGCGGCTGCAATTCCTCGCGCGTCAGGATTCCGTCGCCGTCCGTGTCGAGCCCCTGCGTCGCGTAGGCCGAGAACATCTCGTCGAACGTCCAGCGGTGGCGCACCCCGGTCATCGCGCCCGAGGCGTCGAAGACGATCGCCGAGCGCGTGTCGACCCAGACATGGGGATGGGCGCGAGCCGGCTCCGGCAGAGTGGCAAGCAGCCCCGCGCCGACGCAGGATGCCGCGATTGCGTATGCCGGCTTCATTCGCATGCTTCCGTAAATCACCGTGTTCCGCTCCGATCCCCAGACAGGCCGTGCAAGTTCGGCAGAACGATGACGTTTCGGGACCATTCTAGCCGACATAGGCCGCAAATCGCATCGGCCGCGCCGACCTCCCTACTTCCGGAGATGCCGCAAGGGCAAGGTTTTTGCGCCTGGGATGGTAAAGGCGGATGAGCCTTGCGATCTGCCGCCGGGCGCGCGCCGGCTTAGGACACATTTTCCCTGTCGGACCGTTATCTTGATCCTTGGCATCAGCACCGGGCCATCAGGTCCGGATCGGATACCCGGGAGATCGAACATGCCGACCGCGGAACGGCCCGCCTTCGATGGCGTTTGGGCGCATAGGAGCTTCGATGGCCACGAGCAGGTGGTCTTCGCCCATGACGCGGCCTCGGGCCTGACGGCGATCATCGCGATCCACGACACGACGCTCGGCCCCGCCCTCGGGGGCTGCCGGATGTGGCGCTACGACAGCGAGGCCGACGCGCTGGACGACGTGCTGCGCCTGTCGCGCGGCATGACGTACAAGAACGCGCTCGCCGGCCTCGACCTCGGCGGCGGCAAGGCCGTCGTCCTCGCCGATCCCCGCCGCGACAAGACGCCGGCGCTGCTGGCGGCCTTCGGCGACGCCGTCGACCGGCTGGGCGGCCGTTACGTCACCGCCGAGGACGTCGGGGTCTCCGATACCGACATGGAGATCGTCGCCCGCCACACCGCGCATGTGCGCGGCATCCGTGCGACCGGCCTCGGCGATCCGTCCCCCTTCACCGCCTGGGGCGTGTTCTGCGCGATGCACGCGGCGGTCCGCCATCGCCTCGCCCGCAATTCGCTGGACGGCCTGACGGTCGCGGTGCAAGGCCTCGGCCATGTCGGCGCCCGCCTCGCCGCACTCGTCCACGCCGACGGCGCCCGCCTCGTGGTGAGCGACATCGACGATGCGGCCGTGGCCGACGCGGTCGCGCGGCATTCGGCCCGCGCCGTGCCCATCGGCGAGATACACACCGTGACGGCCGATGTCTTCGCTCCCTGCGCGCTCGGCGGCTTCCTCAATCGCCGCACCATCCCGGATTTTGCCGCGAAGATCGTGTGCGGCGCGGCCAACAACCAGCTCCTGACGGCCGAAGACGGCGCCGCCCTTGCCGAACGCGGCATCACCTGGTGTCCGGATTATCTGGTGAATGCCGGCGGCGTCATCTCCATCGCGCCGCAGTACGCCGGGTTGAGGAACGATGCCATGAAGGCGCGCGTCGCGAGGATCGGCGACACGCTCGCCCGCATCCTGCAGCGCGCGGACGCCGAAGGCGTGCCGCCCGGCACCGTCTCCGACCGCCTCGCCGAGGAGCGCATCTCCGCCGCCCGCCAGGAGCGCCGGCGGATCGCTTGAGCTACACCCAGTTCGCGATCACCTGACGCGCGGCGCTGGCGTCCAGCACGGTCCGCCCGCACTGGCGCGCGGCCTCGCCGGCGAGCGCGACGAGTTCGCTGGTGTGGTCGGCTACGCTGCCGTCGGGGCGCAGGAAGTTGTTCTCGAAGCCGACCCGGCCGTGCCCGCCTTCGGCGAAGGCCCGCGCCACGCAGGCGTTTTCCTTCGCCCCGAAGGCGCACAACGACCACTCGATGCTCTCGCGCACGGGCTCGAGCGCCACCAGGAACGGATCGAGGTCGGACGGATCCGAGCGCTGGCCGGCGGTGTAGCGGCCCAGCACGGCCAGCACGCTGGGCCGGGCGGCGGCAAACAGCCCGCCGTCCATCAGCGTGGCGAACCGGTCGGCATCGGCTGAATCGTAGAGGATGACCTGCGCCCAGATGCCCTCGCCGCTCATCCAGCCGAAGAAGTCGCGCACCCGCGCCTCGTCGGAGCCCTCCGGATAGACCTCCCTCAGCGCGATCGAGACCGCTTCCGGCTTCACCGCGCGCACGCAGGCCATCTGCTCCTCGGCCGTGAACCGCTCAACCGCCTCGGTCGTGATCTGCACCACCAGCGCATCGCCCACGGCGTCGCGCACCGCGTCCGTCGCCTTCCGGTAGAGATCGGCGTCGAGCGAATGCGCGCCGCCGGCGTCGCGCACATGCAGGTGCAGCGCGGTCGCGCCCGCGATCAGGCAGCGCGCTGCCTCCGCGGCGACCTCGTCCGCAGTGATGGGCAGGTTCGGATGGTCGGCCGTCGTCTTGCGCGCCCCGTTCGGCGCGGCCATCAGGATCGCGCCCGTCACGCCGTCACCTCGGCGAGCGACGCCCTGAGGGCCCGCTCCAGTCTGTCGACGATCATGTCCAGTTCCTCGTCCGTTGCGATGAATGGCGGCGCGAGCAGCACGTGGTCGCCGTCGATCCCGTCGGCCGTCCCGTTGCCCGGATAGCAGACCAGACCCTCGGCCATCGCATGCGCCTTCAGCTTCGCCGCGAGCCCTTTCGCGCGGGCGAAGGGCCGCTTCGTCTCGCGGTCCGCCACGAACTCGATCGCGCGGAAATAGCCGCGGCCCCTGATATCGCCGACATGCGCGTTCTGGCCGAGGCGGTCCTGAAGCCGCGCCTGGAACGCCTCGCCGCCCGTCCGCACCCGTTGGAGCAGCCCCTCCTCCTCGACCACCTTCTGCGTCTCGAGACCGGCAGCGCAGGCGAGCGGATGGCCGATATAGGTATGGCCGTGCTGGAAGACGCCGCCCGCCCCTTCGATGGCCTCCGCCAGCGGCCGGCGCACGACGACCGCGCCGAGCGGCTGGTGCCCCGCGCCGAGCCCCTTCGCCATGGTGATCATGTCGGGCGTCACGCCGTCCTGCTCGCAGGCGAACAGCGTCCCCGTCCGCCCCGAGCCGCACATCACCTCGTCGAGCACCATCAGGACGCCGTACCTGTCGCAGATGTCGCGGATTTCGCGAAAGTATCCCGGGGCCGGCGCCACCGCGCCCGCCGTCGCGCCGACCACCGTCTCCGCGAAGAACGCCGAGACGGTCTCCGGCCCGGCCTTCAGGATGGCGGCCTCGAGTTCGCCCGCCGCCCGCTTGCCGTAGGCCTCGGCGCTTTCGCCCTCGCGCTGGTGGCGGTAGGCGTAGCACGGGTCGATATGGACGACCGGCAGCCCCAGGATCGGCTCGTAGAGCGCCCGCCGCGCCGGATTGCCGCCGAGCGCCAGGGCCCCGGTCGTGTTGCCGTGATAGGACTGGTGGCGGGCAATCGCGACATGCCGCCCGGCCTCGCCGCGCTCGACATGAACCTGGCGGGCGAGCTTGATCGCCGTCTCGGTCGCCTCGGAGCCCCCCGAGACGAAATAGACCCGCGAGTAGTCGCCCGGCGCCCGCGCGATGAGCCAGTCGGCAAGCTCCTCCGCCGGCTCGTTCGTGAAGAAGGCCGAATGGGCGAATTCGAGCTTCCCGGCCTGCGCCCGGATCGCCGCCACCACGCGGGGATGGCAGTGCCCGAGGCACGACACCGCCGCCCCGCCGGATGCGTCGGCGTATCTCTTGCCGGCGCGGTCGGTGATCCAGATGCCCTCGCCCGCGACGGCGACCGGATAGACGGCCTTGAGGTCGCGATGGAAGACGCGGCTCGCCGGGGCGGTCATGGCCTCCTCCTTGCCGAGGGGGTTCGGCGATCAGTTCACGCGCCCGACGAACTCGCGGTAGGTCGGGTCGGACCGGAGGATGTCGTAGCCCGCGCGGATCACCATGTCGACCTCCTCGGTCGGCAGCCGGAAGTTGGTCTGCACGGCGTCGAGCCGCTCGCGCAGTGCCGGATCGGCCGCATCGAAGGAGACGCGCACGACGTGGAAGTTGAGGTCGCGGCAGTTCCAGTTTGCGGTCGTGCCGCGATAGCGCCGCACCTCCTCGCCGGACAGCCGGCAGCGCCACGCGACGAGATCCTGCCGCCACCGCTCCATCGCCTGGTTGAAGGCGTCGTAGGTGTAGCGGATGTTGGCGCCGATCATGGTGTCGACGGTCGCCATCGCCACCTGCGTCCCGGTCGGCCCGCCCGGCCGGGTCGGCCAGTCGCCTTCCGGCCCGCGTCCCGCGTCGACCACGACGAACAGCATGTTGCGCAGCCGCGCCGCGCTCTCCGGCGTCATCGGCTGGTAGGCATGCTCAGCCGTGCCGCGCGCGACCGTCAGCCCGTAGACGCCGAGATTGTCCGTGATGCCGCCGTCGAGGAGGCTGACCTGCGGCATGCGCGCCGGGTTGCGGTAGACCTGGAGAGCCTCGGCATAGGCGCGAAGGGTCGCCGAGCCTTCGCGGTTCGACAGGACGGCGTCGACCCATGCGGGCTGCTGGTAGGCGCAGTCCTGGGCGTAGTTGCGCACGATGATCGGCGCGAACGCGATCGGCACGGCGGCCGAGGCGGCGACCGCCTCCGACAGTGGATAGCGCGACAGGTCGCTGCACAGCACCGAGAACGTCCAGTCGTCGAAGATGAAGACGTTGCGGTTGTAGATGTCCGAGGCGTTGATCCACAGGATCGGCCGGTCGCGGCGGCGGATGTCGCCGTAGGTCGCGCCGCCGAAGAGGTTCTGGTCGAGCCAGCGCGGCAGGCCGGTCCGGTCGTTGACCCCGCCCTCGAAGGCGCGGATCACGTTGGCCGGGGTGACCCGGGTCCTGAGTGCGGATTCCACGTCCTGGATGAGGAACTTCTCGCGGAAGTCCCGTACCGCCAGCGGTCCGCGATGGGCGAAATAGGCAGCCGCCACCGATCCGCCCGAGACCCCCGACACGAACACCACGCGCTCGGCGAGCGTCCCGTCGTACTCGCCGCGCACGGACTGATCCGCCAGCGCGGACAGGACGCCATGCGCGAGCGCGGCCGCGCGCGTCCCGCCTCCCGAGAAGCTCAGGCCGACCGCGGTATCGCCGAAGGGCGGCGGCTCTACGGCCGAGTCGGCCGCCGCAGCCGGCGTGGAAAGCGCCATGTTGATGGGCGCGTTGTCCGGCGAAAGGCCGGCGCATCCTCCCGCGGCCAGGCATGCCGCGAGACAGAACAGCAGACGGTAAAACGACATCGACGCGAGAATCCCCGTTTACGCCACATCGGACCCCGTGGCGGACAATAGTGAAGAAGTCATGGCGGGGCACCCGACTTTCGCGTGAGCGTCGCCCGTTGACCGGCGGGGCCGTCCGACGCAGGCTGACCCGATGCGACACCATTCCGATCTGGCCCGGGCCGGCCTTCTCGCGGCCCTCATCGCCTTCGCCTCTCCCGCCCAGGCGCTGGACGCCGAGGTGAACCGCGCCGCCCCCGAAGCAGCGACCGTCGGCGCGCCTGCCGATGTCGTGGCCGCCACCCGTCATATCGTCTCGACGGCCAATCCGCTGGCGGCGCGGCCCGCGCCGTCCTGCGCGCCGGCGGCAGCGCCGTCGACGCCATGATGGCCGCGCAGCTCGGTGCTCGGGCTCGTCGAGCCGCAGTCCTCCGGCCTCGGCGGCGGCGCCTTCCTGGTCCACTGGGACGCGCGGCAAAGGCTCACCACCTACGACGGCCGCGAGACCGCGCCCATGGCCGCCGCGAGCGCCCCACGCTGTTCCTCGACGCCGCCGGCCAGCCGCTGGCGCTTCCTCGACGCGGTGTCGGCGGGCCGCTCGGTCGGCGTGCCGGGCATCGCCGCGCCTGCTGGAGGTGGCCCACCGCGGCCACGGCACGCTGGCCTGGGACGGCTGTTCGAGGCGGCGCCGCAGGCTGGCCGGGAGGGCTTTGCCGTCTCGCCGCGCCTCGCGGCCCTGGTCGCCGCCGAGGGCGACGACGTCTCTAGGGCGTCCCGACGCGCGGGACTATTTCTTCGATGCCGACGGCGCAGCCCGCCGCGCCGGCCAGGTGCTGCGCAACCCCGACCTATGCCGCGACCCTGCGCGCGATCGGCGGCGAGGGCGCCGACGCCTTCTACGACGGCGCCATCGCCGCCGGCATCGTCGCGGCGGTGCGCGGTGCGCTGGCAACCCCGGCCTGCTGTCGCAGGAGATCTCGCGGCCTATCGCGTCGGTGAGCGTCGCGGCCGTCTGCGCGCCCTACCGGGCTTATCGGGTCTGCGGCATGGGCCCGCCCTCCTCCGGCGGCGCTGGCGCTGGTGGCAGATCCTGGCCTGCTGGAGCGATTTCGACCTCGGCGCTGGGCGCACCGTCGCCGCAGGCCTGGCACCTGATCGGCGAGGCCTCGCGCCTCGCCTTCGCCGACCGCGACCGCTACATCGCCGACGCCGATTTCGTGCCCATGCCGGTCAAGGGCTGCTGGACGCCGGCTACCTCGCCGCCCGCGCCGCGAGCCTCGCGGCGCCGCACGCGCGCTGGACGAGGCCGGCCGCCCGGCGATCCGACTGGCGCCACGCCCGGCTGTGGGCCGACGGCGCGCGCCAGAGCGTCGCGGCACCAGCCAGGTCTCCATCGTCGACCCGACGGCAACGTCGTCTCCATGACCACCACCATCGAGGCCGGCTTCGGCTCGCGGCTGATGGCGCGCGGCTTCCTGCTCAACAACGAGCTGACGGACTTCGCCTTCAGGCGCCACGCCGACGGCCGTGCCGGTCGCCAACCGGGTCGAACCGGGCAAGCGCCCGCGCTCGCTCGATGGCGCCCGACCATCGTGTTCGACGGCGACGGCGGCCCGGCGCTCGCCATCGGCTCGCCCGGCGGCAGCCGGATCATCGCCTATGTGGCGAAGGCCCTGGTCGCCCACATCGACTGGGGCATGGACGCTGGAGGACGCCATCGCGCGCCCAACGTCGGCAACCGCAACGGCCCCATGGAGATCGAACAGGGCACGCCCGCCGAGGCCCTGGATAGGCGCCGCTGGAAGCCATGGGCTACGAGGTCGGCTGGGCCGAGATGACGACCGGGCTGCAAGGGCATCGTCATCGGACCGGACGGCCTGGGGGCGCGGCCGATCCGCGCCGCGAGGGCGTCGCGCTCGGCGAGTGAGCCGTCAGGCGACCTGCGACGGGAATACCTGGTCAGATCCAGGTTTCGGTCATTGCGTTGCCGTCGTGCGAGACGAACATCCTGAGGTCGATGGGATCCTCTCCGTCGATCGCCAGGTCGAACAGCACCCGCCAGCGTTCGGTGCCGACCACGGGATATGCCACAGCGCCGTCGATCTCGCCCCGGCTCGCCGTGATCACCGGCTCGACGCCGCTTTCGCGGTCGAGGTCCCTCGAAGCCGCGCCCGTCGAAATCGACCGCGAACTTGATCGTGCCCTCGGGGCGGGGCTGGCCGGGCACTCCGCCGATGCCCGTGCGCGTCGCGACCACGCGCGATGTCTCGGGTCCTCCGGCTCCTCGGCGATCCAGTGCAGCCGGTAGCGCAGCCGGTGCTCCGTCCCGGCGTTCGCCGCCTCGGCCGGCACCCAGAATGCGCCGATGTTGTCGTGGATCTCGTCGTCGGTCGGAATCTCGACCAGCTGCACCGAGCCCGCGCCCCAGGGATCGAGCGGCTCGACCCAGAGGCTCGGCGCGCTTCTCGTAGAACACGCCGTCGTCCTGGTACTGCTCGAAGTCGCGCTCGCGCTGCATCAGCCCGAAGCCGCGAGGATTGTTGTCGGCGAAGGAATTGACGACCACGCGAGGCGGGTTGTTGAGCGGGCCGCCAGATGCGCTCGCCGCCGCCGGTCCAGATCGCCAGCCCGTCGGAATCGTGTATCTCCGGCCGCCAGTCGAGCGCCGCGCCGCGATTGTTCTTGCCGTACCAGAACATCGACGTCAGCGGCGCGATGCCGAGCCGCTCGATGTCGCCCCGAAGGAACAGTGCGGCCTCGACGTCCTGGATCACGCCGTTCTCGCGGTGGCTGGCGATCCGGTAGGCGCCGGTGATGCGCGGGCCCTCGAGAAGTGCGTAGGCGACCAGCCCCCGGGGGCCGCCTGGCTCCAGCCAGAAGCGCGAGAAGCGGGGAAACTCCTCGGGGCCGGACGCGGCGGTGTCGACCGCGATGCCGCGCGCGGACAGCCCGAACTGGTCGAACGGCCCGGAGGTGCGGAAATAGGATGCGCCGAGGAAGGCCATCCAGTCGCGCTCCTGATCCTCGTCCATGACTCGGAAGCCCGCGAAACCCGCGTCCGTGAGCTGCCTCGCGGGATGGTTGTCCTCCATGTCGAAATAGTCGCTGGCGAACTGGATCTCACGCGCCTCGCCGTTCTCCACCACATGGATGCGCACGGGCTCCTTGAAGAACCGCCCTGGATGGAAGAAACGCACGGGCGCGGCGTCGGCCGCGTCGGCCCAGAGCGTGTTGTCCGGATCGTAGGTTATCCGGTTGTGCTGGTCATAGCCGATCTCGTCGAGGATCTCGGCCTCGGCGATACGCGGCGGGGCGTATGGGCTCCCGGCGAGTTCGCGCGCCAGGTCCACAACCGTGTCGAAGGAAAAACTCTGGGCATCCCCGGTCTCGACGCCCTCTTCGGCGGCGCGCGCCATGGCGGGCAGCATCCAGAATGCGCCGGCAGCTATACCGGCCAGCAAGGTTTCGCGGCGGTTCGGTCCGTTCATCATGTCCCCTGACAGCGGAAAAGGCTGGAAAGCCGGTCATATCGGCCCGGAATCTGGACACGATAAGACCGTTCCCGCCGCGAGGCGGGCTGCCAAACTAACGCGCCGGAGGCAGAATGGTTTCAACGAGGCTCGACCAGTAGCCGACGCCGACGGGGATGGCGTTGTCGTTGAAGTCGTATTGCGGCGTGTGGACCATCGCCCCGCCGGCCTCGCCCGGCATACCGTTGCCGAGCCAGATGTAGCAGCCCGGACGCTCGTTCAGCATGTACGAGAAGTCCTCCGCCCCCATCTTCGGGTCGCCGTCGGTGCCGACCCGCGCCTCGCCGACGACCTTGCGGGCGGCATCCGCCGCGATGGCGGTCTCGTCGTCCGTGTTCACCGTGGCGGGATAATTGCGGTGGTAGTGCACCTCGGCCGTCGCGTCGAAGGCGGCCGCCACGTTGGTCGCGATGCGGCGCAGTTCGGCTTCGAGGAGGTCGCGGACGTCCGGCAGGAAGCTGCGCGCCGTGCCCTTCAGCACCGCATCCTCCGGGATCACGTTGAATGCGTCGCCGGCATGGAACTGCGTCACGGACAGGACGCCGTTCTTGATCGGATCGACGCGCCGCGACACCACCGACTGCAGCGCCGTGACGATCTGCGCGCCGATCAGCACCGGATCGCGCGAGACGTGCGGCATCGCGCCGTGCCCGCCCTTGCCGCGGATCGTGACGGCGAACTGGTCGGCGGCTGCCATGCAGGGGCCGGTGCGCATCGATATCTCGCCGAGCGGCAGCCCCGGCATGTTGTGCAGGCCGTAGACCGACTCGCAGGGAAACCGGTCGAACAGCCCCTCCTCGACCATGACGCGGGCGCCCCCGCGGCCCTCCTCGGCCGGCTGGAAGAACAGGTAGACGGTGCCATTGAAGGCGTCGCGGTTGTCGGCGAGCCACCGCGCGGCGCCCAGCAGCATCGTCGTGTGCCCGTCATGGCCGCAGGCGTGCATCTTTCCGTCCGTGGTGGAACGGTGCGCGAAGTCGTTGCGCTCCATGATCGGCAGCGCGTCCATGTCGGCGCTCAGACCGATGGCCCGGTTCGACCCGCCCCTGCCGCGCACGACGCCCACGACGCCGGTCATGGCGATCCCAGTATGCACCTCGTCCACCCCAAACCCCCTCAGGCGGTCCGCGACGACGCCGGCGGTCCGCGTTTCCTCGAATCCGAGTTCGGGATGGGCGTGCAGGTCGCGGCGGATGGCGACGAGAATCCTCCATGTAGGGCTTGGCGCGGGTCATGATCGTCATGGGAGAGGCGGCTCCGGGTCGGGGAATGGGTTCGCGCGATCTTGCGGCATGGACGCGGCGACCGCAAACGACGCGTCCCGGGAGGCTAGATCAGTCCCTTGGCGACCGCGTGGCAGGCCGCGACATGGTCGGGCCCAGCCGGCGCCAGCCCGGGCTCGCGGTTGTCGCAGGGCTCGAAGCGGAACGGGCAGCGCGGATGGAAGGTGCAGCCGGGCGGCGGGTTGATCGGGTTGGGCACCTCGCCCTTGACGGCAATCCTCCCGCGCCCGGCCGTCTCGATGTCGGGCACCGCGTCGAGCAGCATCCGCGTGTAGGGATGGCGCGGATTGGCGAACAGCTCGCGCGAGCGGCGAATCTCGACCAGCCGGCCGAGATACATGACGCCGATCCGGTCGGCCATGTGGCGCACGACGGCGAGGTTGTGGCTGATGAACAGGTAGGTCAGCCCGAACTCGTCCTGCAGGTCGCGCATCAGGTTGAGGATCTGCGCCTGCACCGACACGTCGAGCGCCGAGGTCGGCTCGTCGCAGACGATGAACTCCGGCTTGCTCGACAGCGCCCGGGCGATGGCGATGCGCTGGCGCTGCCCGCCGGAGAACTCGTGCGGATACTTCCGCCCGTCGGCCGGGTCGAGCCCGACGAGCCGCAGCAGTTCGTCCACCCGCTTCATCGCTCCGGCCGATCGCGTCCGCAAGGCCGAAGGCGCGGAGCGGCTCGGCGATGATGTCGGCGACCCGCCAGCGCGGGTTGAGGCTGGCATAGGGATCCTGGAAGATCATCTGGATGCGCCGGCGCAGCCTGCGCGTCGGCCGCACCCGAACGCGATGCCGCGATGTCCTTGCCGTCGATGCGGACGCTGCCGGCACGTCGGCGCGAGCAGCCCGACGACCATCCGCGCGACGGTCGACTTGCCGCAGCCGGATTCGCCGACCAGCGCGAAGGTCTCCCCTTTCGAGATGGTGAAGATCCACCGCGTCGACGGCCCTCAGATACTGGCGGGGGGCGCGCTCGACGAGCCGGTTGAGCCAGGGGCTTCGAGACGTCGAAACGCCGCGTCAGCCCCTCGACCTCGACAAGCGGCGCCTCGCTCATCGCGCCACCTCGGCCGGCGCGGCGAGCCAGCACGCCGCGCTCGTGCGGCCGGCCGGCATCGAGATCGGGCCGCTCGGCCGGCAGCGGTCGAACGCCTCGGGCAGCGCGGGTTGAACGGCGCAGCCCGGCGGAATGGCGTTCAGCCGCGGCATGGAGCCGCGGATCTGCGCCAGCCGCTCGCTGTCATGCGGCGAGCGAGGGGATCGCGCCCATCAGGCCCTGCGTGTAGGGGTGGCTCGCGCGCCCGTGATGACGTCGCGCACCGGCCCGATCTCGACGATGCGCCCCGCATACATCACCGCGACGCGGTCGGCCGTCTCGGCGATCACGCCCATGTCGTGGGTGATCAGCATGATCGCCGCGCCGTGCTCGGCGCAGATGCGCTTCAAAACGTCGATGATCTGCGCCTGCACCGACACGTCGAGCGCCGTCGTCGGCTCGTCGGCGATGACCAGCGCCGGATTCGGCCGCACAGCGCGAGCGCGATGACGACGCGCTGGCGCATGCCGCCCGAGAACTGGTGCGGATAGGACGTCGATGCCGGCTGCTCCGGCGCCGGGATGCCGACATCGTCCAGCAAGCAGCGATCGCGCGCGCTCGCGCGCCTCGGCCTCGGACACGGGAAGATGCGTGCGGATCGTCTCGATGAGCTGCTCGCCGATGCGTGTAGAGCGGGTTGAGCGAGGTCAGCGGGTCCTGGAAGACCATGCCGATCCGCCGGCCGCGCAGCTTGCGCATCTCGTCGGCCGGCAGATTGTCGATGCGCTCGCCCTTCGAGGCAGCATCTCGCCGCCGGCGATGCGGCCCGGCGGCTCGATCAGGCCGATGACCGCCGGTGCCGGTCATCGATTTGCCGGCGCCCGATTCGCCCACCACGCCCAGCACCTCGCCCGGCATGATGTCGAAACGAGATGTCGTCGACCGCGGCCAGCGTCCCGCGCCGCGTCGGGAACTCGACCCGGCAGGTTTCGGACGACTAGCAGCGGCGCCGTCATCTGCAGCTTCGGGTTCAGCGCGTCGCGCAGCCAGTCGCCGAGCAGGTTGACCGACAGCGCGAGCACGAGCAGCGTGATCGACGGGGAACAGGAGGATCCACCACTCGCCCGAGAACAGGAAGTGCTGGCCGATGCGGATCAGCGTGCCGAGCGAGGGCTGCGTCGGCGGCACGCCGACGCCGAGGAAGGACAGCGTCGCCTCCTCGATGATGGCGAGCGCGAGCCCGATCGTCGCGATGACCAGCACCGGCCCCATCGACGTTCGGCAGCACGTGGCGGACCAGGATGAGGAGCGGGCTGCATGCCCGATGATGCGCGCGGCCGACACGTAGTCCTTCTGCCGCTCGACCATCGTCGCGCCGCGGACCGTGCGCGCGAACTGCGCCCAGTTCGACAGGCCGATGGCGACGATCAGCACCCAGATCGCCATGCTGTCTCCTGCTGCGTCGGCGGGATGAGCCCGCGCGCGATGCCGAAGATCAGCAGCGCGATCAGGATCGCCGGGAAGGAGAGCTGCACGTCGGCGACGCGCATGATGACCGCGTCGACCGAGCCCGCCCACATAGCCGGCGAGGAGCCCGAGCGTCACCCCGAGCGCGACGGCGAACAACGATCGCCGACACGCCGACGAACAGCGAGATCGCGCGCGCCGTAGAGGATCGTCGAAGAGCACGTCGCGGCCCTGGTCGTCGGTGCCGAGCAGGAAGCGGTTGCCGGTGAACTGGTTCTCCGTCATCGGGCGGCGTGAAGCCGTCCATCAGGTTGAGGCTGGCCGGGTTGAACGGGTTCTGCGGCGCGATCCACGGCGCCAGCACCGCCGCCGCACGATGATGAGCACGACGACCGCGGCGACGATGGTCACCGGCGAGCGGCGGAAGGAGTCCAGACGATGTCGGAATCCCGACGATGCGCGACAGCCGGCCGGGCGCTTCGGCGGCGACGGCGCATGCGGTGTGCGATGTCGGTCATGGCCTCAGTTCGCCGTGCCGGACGCTCGACGCGCAGCCGCGGGTCGACCGCGTAGTAGAGGAGATCGACGATCAGGTTGATGGCGACGAAGACGAAGCGCGATGAGCAGCAGGTAGGCCGCCATCACCGGAACGTCGACGAACTGGATCGAGTGGATGAACAGCAAGCCGACGCCCGGCCACTGGAACACCGTCTCGGTGATGATGGCGAAGGCGATGATGGAGCCGAGCTGCAGGCCGGTGATGGTGATGACCGGCACCAGCGTGTTCTTGCAGCGCATGGCCGAAATTGACGGCCCGGTCGGACAGGCCGCGCGCCCGGGCGAAGCGGATGTAGTCGGTGCGCAGCACCTCCAGCATCTCCGCGCGCACCAGCCGCATGATCAGCGTCATCTGGAAGAGCGCCCAGCGTGATGGCCGGCAGGATCAGCGACCTGCAGACCGGTTTCGGTCAGAAGCCCGGTCCGCCACCAGCCGATCTGCACCGTCTTCGCCGCGCCCGAAGGACGGCAGCCAGCCGAGCTCGACGGCGAAGATGTAGATCAGGCCGATGCCGATCAGGAAGGTCGGCAGCGACACGCCGACCAGCGAGCAGCGGTCATGACGACGTGCGGCAGCCAGCCGTCGCGCTGGAGCGCCGTGTAGACGCCGAAGCGCGACGCCGAAGACAAGCGCGAACATCGCCGAGAGCGAAGGCGAGCTCGAGCGTCGCCGGCAGCCGCTCGACGATCAGGTCGGCGACCGGCCGTGCCTGAGCGGTAGGAGATGCCGAAGTCGCCCTGCACGGCGTTGCCGATGAAGGCGAGGAACTGGACCGGGCACGGCCGTCGAGGCCGAGCCGGTCGCGCATGCGCTCTGCGCGGTCTGCGAGTCCTGGCGTCCTGGCCCGAGCATGGTTGTCGACCGGATCGCCCACGTAGCGGAACATGAGGAAGGCGACGAGCGCCACCGCCAGCCATGACGATGACGGCCTGGAACAGACGTCTCGATGATGAAGGCGATCATCCGGTGGTTCCGCGCCCCCCGCGCGTCACGCCCCGCATGTGTAAGGGGCGGCCTCAGGGCCGCCCCGGTTTGCGCATCGGTTCAGTTCGTGGCGCCGAACTGGAGGAACTTGAAGTGTGGCTGGTTTTCCGGCTGCACCTGGAAGTCGATGTCCGACTTCATGCCCGTTGAGCACCTGGTGGTGGATCGGGATGTAGAGCGCCTCGTCCTGCACTCGCTCCATATCTCGGCGATCTGGTCGTTGCGCGCCTCGATGTCGGTCATCGTGGCAAGCTGCTCGATCTTCCTGTCGAGTTCGGCGTCCGAGAAACGGATCGCGTTGTACGAGCCGTAGGTGTCGTCCCGGGTATGGACGAGGAAGTTGAAGACGTACTCGGAATCGAAGGTCGGCACGCCCCAGCCCAAGAGGTAGAAGTCGGTCTGCAGGTTCTCGATCAGCGGGAAGTGCCGCTCCTTCACCTGCGCCTCGAGGTTCACCCGGACCCCGATGCGGCCGAACATGCCGGCCGCCGCCTGGCAGATCGCCTCGTCGTTGATGTAGCGGTCGTTCGGGCAGTGCAGCGTGACGGTGAAGCCATCGCCGTAGCCGGCCTCCTGCATCAGCGCCTTGGCGCCCTCGAGGTCGGGCGGTGAATAGGCGTCGAGCTCTTCGGTCCAGCCGTTGACGAAGGGCGGCATGATGACGCCCGTCGGCTGCGACTGGCCGCGCATGACGACCTGCTTGATCGCGTCGCGGTCGATCGCCATGTTCATCGCCTGGCGGACCCGCACGTCGGCGAACGGATTGGCGCCGGAGACGTCGTCGTGCTCGAGGTCCGCGTCGCCCATGTTCATGCCGAAGAAGATCGTCCGGTTCTCGGTGCCGTGCGGACGGTCAGGCCGTCCGCCTCGTTGACACGGTCGAATCCTGTACCGGCACGTCGAGGATCAGGTCGACCTCGCCCGACAGGAGCGCGGCGACGCGGGTCGCCGCCGACTGGATCGGCGTGAAGACCAGCTCCGTCACCTCGAGCGGGAACTCGCCCCGGCCCCAGTAGTCCGGGTTGGCCTCGAGCAGGTGCGCGAATCCGGCTCGCGGCTGACGAGCTTGAAGGCGCCCGTCCCGTTGGCGTTCCGGACCGCATAATTTTCCTCGCCGGCGGCGAAGTTCTGCGGCTGCTCGACGCCGTGCTCGATCGGCCCACTCCTCGTCCATCATGAACGTGTTGGTGAGATTGTTCGGCAGAAGCGGGTTCGGCCCCACGGTCCTGATGTGGACGGTATGGTCGTCGACCTTGGTCACCTCTTCGACGGAGGCCAGCAGCGCCTTCATGCCCGACGTCTCGGCCATCGCGCGATTGAGCGAGAACACCACGTCGTCGGCGTTGAAGGGATTGCCGTTGTGGAAGGTCACCCCCTCCCGCAGCTTGAACTCCCAGACGTTGGGATCGCCGGTGGGCGCCCATTCGGTCGCCAGCGCCGGGATGATCTGGGCCTCCATGTCGCGCTGCAGGAGCGGCTCGTAGATCTGGTGCGACATGGTGTGGGTCGGGCCCTCGTTCTGGGCATGCGGATCGAGCGTCAGCGAGTCGCCGGCCGCTGCCCACCGCAGCGTCCTGGCGTCGGCGTCGGCGAACGCGCCGAGAGAGAGTACGAGGGCAACTGCGGTCGTCGTCATGATGCGCATAGTCATGAACACCTCCACCTCTGTTCCCCAGCCCGTCCCATGCGGGCTTTGAGTTCATATTATCGCCGCCGCCGCGGCTGTCACCCTCCCTTCCCAGAGCATGCTGAACGACACCGAACCACTGGAAAGCCGGGGCGGATCGGCATATGTGTTGTGGCCAGCGGATCAATCTTGCTGAAGCCCCGGGGCATCGCCACGTCGTCTCTGCCGAGTTTGCCAGCGCGGTCGGACACCACCGCGCCGACATTGCGCCCGGGACAGCCCGAGGATATCGACGCGCTCCTCGTCATCGAGGAACGTGCCTTCGAGACCGATCGCATTTCCCGGCGCAGCTTCCGCCGCTTCCTCGCCAGCCCCACGGCGGCCTTGATCGTCGCTGAGGTCGGCGGCGCGATCGCCGGCTATGCTCTTCTGCTGTTCCGCCGATCCACCGCGCTGTCGCGGCTCTATTCGATTGCCGTGGACGAGGCGTTCCGCGGTCGCGGGCTCGGGCAGGTCCTGCTCGACGCTGCGGAAGCGGAATCCTACGAGCGCGGTGCGATCGTCATGCGCCTCGAGGTGCGCGAGGATAACGCTTCGGCGATCCGGCTCTATACCGAGCGCGGGTACCGGCAGTTCGGCACGCATCCCGACTATTACGAGGACCATGCGACCGCTCTGAGGTTCGAGAAGCTCCTCGGGCCGCCCGGACGGCCGCCCACGCCGGCCATCCCCTTCTACGAGCAGCAGACCGATTTCACCTGCGGTCCAGCCTGCATCATGATGGCGATGGCCTGGCGCGATGCCACCGTCCGCCTCGACCTCGCGCTCGAACTGAACCTGTGGCGCGAGGCGACGACGATCTTCATGACGTCGGGCCACGGCGGCTGCGATCCGTTCGGGCTCGCCGTATCGCTGAGGCGGCGCGGCTTCCTGCCCGAGGTCCACGTCTCGCACGACGGGCCGTATTTCCTCGACGGCGTGCGCCACGCCGAGAAGCGCCGCATGATGGCGGAGACGAGAATGGACCTTCCGGGCCGAATCCGAGGCGCTGTCGGTCCCCGAGCATATCCAGGGGCTCGGCCGCGAGGCCTGCTGGCCGCGCTGGACGACGGCGCGCTGGTGATGATCCTGGTCTCCGGCTACCGCATGTTTTCGAAGAAGGTGCCCGCACTGGCTGCTCGCCATCGGCCATGATTCCGGCCACGTCTTCGTCCATGACCCGTGGGTCGAGGACGAGCGAATTCGAGACGCCGACGGCGGCCGCGAACCTGCCGATCCCGCTCGCCGAGTTCGAACGCATGGCGCGTTACGGCCGCGACCAGCTCCGCGCAGCAATCGTCATCAGGAAGGGTCCGGATCAATGACCGGATGGGTCATCCTGGTCGATCCGGCGAAGGACTTTCCCAACGCCGACACGCCGCACAAGGTGATCACGACCAAGGACTATCTGGCGCGGCCGCAGCCTGTTCGAGACCGCGCGGCCGAAGATCATCAACCTGTCGCGCTCCTTCGCCTACCAGAGCCGCGGCTACTACTGCCTCGCTGCTCGCCGAGGCGCGCGGCCACCGCGTCATCCCGTCGGTCGAGACGATGGTCGACCTCGCGGCCGCGCAGCTCTACGCCCAGGCGCTGCCCGAACTGGACGACGCGCTTCAAGGCGCTCGCCGCGGCCGACGCACAAGCCGTCCGAGGCGCGCATCCTCGTCTGTTTCGGCATGTCGAGGACCGGCGCTTCGACGCTTCGGCCGGCTGCTCTTCGACTGGTTCCGCTGCCCGGTGCTCGAGGTGACGGTCGAGAACGGCGACCGGCCGCAGATCAAGCGGCTCGCCGCGTGCCGGTCACCAAGCTCGACCGCGACGAGCTGCGCCTTCTTCCACGAGGCGCTGCACCACCACACCACGCGCGAATGGCGCTCGAAGAAGGAGCGCGCCGCGCCGCGCTATTCCTTCGCCGTGCTCTACGACCCGAACGAGCGATGCCGCCGTCGAACCTCGCCACGCTGAAGCACTGGTCGCGCATCGCCGAGAAGCAGCGGCGTCGAGGTCGAGCCGATCACCCGCAGCGACCTCGCCCGGCTCGCCGAGTTCGACGCGCTGTTCATCCGCGAGACGACGTCGATCGACAACCACACCTACCGCTTCGCCCGCCGCGCCGTGCAGGAGGGCATGCCGGTCATCGACGACCCGATCTCGATGATCCGCTGCACCAACAAGATCTACCTGCACGAGCTGCTGACCGCGAACGGCATCGCCGTGCCGCCGACGCGTGATCGCTCGCCGGCGAGCACGATGCCGACCGGCCGCCGACGAGCTCGGCTTCCCGATGGTGCTGAAGGTCCCCGACTCGTCCTTCTCGCGCGGCGTCAAGAAGGTCGACAACGCCGGAGCTCGCAGGCGCTCGCCACGGAGATGTTCGAGGACACCGACCTCCTGCTCGCCCAGGCCTTCATGCCGACCGACGTTCGACTGGCGGGTCGGCGTGCTCGGCGGCAAGCCGCTCTTCGTCTGCCAGTACATGATGGCCAAGAAGCACTGGCAGATCGTCAAGCACGAGCCGACGGCACGGCGCTCGGAGGGCGGCCACCGCACCGTCGCCCTCGGCGAGGCGCCGCCCGGCGGTGGTCGACATCGGCCTGCGCGCCGCCCAGCTCATCGGCGACGGCCTCTACGGCGTCGACATCAAGGAGAACGCCGACGGCATCTTCGTCGTCGAGGTCAACGACAACCCCAACATCGACCACGGCGTCGAGGACCACGTGCGAAAGGACCAGGTGTGGTCGAGCTGACCCGCTGGTTCATCGACCGGCTCGACGCATAGGTCTGCGCCCGGCGGCCCGGACAAAATTCCGCGACCGGCACCGAATGCCGATTGACCCCGGCCGCGCCATCCATATCTCTAGTGTCAGGCGATGAGCCGATCCCGGGCTGGGGAGCTGTTCCAGCATGGGAGCTAGCGATGTGTGACTATTCGCTGGAATTGTACCGCAGCCGTCCTGCTCAGGCCGGCGAGAGATACGAAACGCGCCGCTTTCCGAGCAATACCGTGGGCCTGGTCGCCCCGGGCGACTCGACCACGGCGATCTGCCTGGCCTGCGACACGCGCCTGAGACTCGAGGGGCTCCCCGAGGGGCTCCGGAACTCTCTCGGCATTGCCGCCACTGAGACCGCGACGTTCACGCGCATCGAGGCAGGGCCTCATCACGACGGCGTTCGCTTCTCCAACGGCAAGGAGGCGACGTTCCAGCAGGTGGGTCCGGGCGTCATGGTCACAATGGTCGACGCCCTGGCGTCCGATCCGGCGCGTCTTGAGGCCGCGTCGGTCTCCTGACCGGCGGCAGCGACTGTACCGACGTTTCGGGGGGCGGCGCGGATCGCCGCGCCGCCCGGAAGGCCGTTACGCCGGCTGCACGGCCTCATCCGGCGCGGCCCGCCGGCGGCGTTGCGCCACGAAGACGAGCCCGAGCAGGGCCAGTGCCGGGATGAACATCAGCTCCTTCGGAAGGCGGTCCGGGTCGGGTACCAGGATTTCGCTGATGTCCATGCCGAAGTCGACGCCGTAGCGCGCCGCCTCGCTGCCGAAGTCGACGTTCATGATCTGCGCGTCGTCGCCCATCATCATCACCTCGAGCCCGGTATGGCGCAGCCTGTCCTCCGCGCCGCCCTCCGGCCCGACGTTCAGCATCACCACCTTCGACACGTCGCGGCCCTGCATGTCGAGACCCTCGATCCTGAGACGCAGGAAGTCGTTCGGCGCCTTGGCCTCGACGATCTCGCGCAGCTCGGATGGGGGATGGAGATCGTATTCCGGATCGATCATCTCCATCCAGAATCCGGGCCGGAACAGCGTGAACGCCACCAGCAGCAGGGCGAGGGATTCGTACCAGCGGCTGCGCACGACGAAGTAGTTCTGGGTGGCCGCCGCGAAGACCAGCATCGCCACCGTCGCGCTGACGACCACGATCAGCAGCTCGTGCCAGCTGTCCACGCCGATCAGCAGCAATTCGTAGTTGAAGACGAAGATGAAGGGCAGCGCGACCGTTCGCAGGCTGTAGTAGAAGGCCTGAACGCCCGTCCTGAGCGGATCGCCGCGCGATACGGCGGCTGCCGCGAAGGACGCCAGTCCCACCGGCGGCGTCACGTCGGCCATGATGCCGAAGTAGAAGACGAACAGGTGCACCGCGATCAGCGGCACGATCAGCCCCTGCTGCGAGCCGAGCTCGACCACCACGGGGGCCATCAGCGTCGCCACGATGATGTAGTTCGCCGTCGTCGGCAGACCGAGGCCAAGGATCAGGCTGATGAGCGCGGTCAGCACCAGCATCGCGATCAGGTTGCCGCCCGACAGGATTTCGACCAGCTCGGTCATCACCAGCCCGACGCCGGTCAGCGCGACCGTGCCGACGATGATGCCGGCGGCCGCCGTCGCGACGCCGATGCCGACCATGTTGCGCGCGCCGGCGGCGAGGCCCTCCAGCAGCTCGTCGGATCCCCTGACGCACCGCCGCCGCGTAATCGTGACGGCCGCGAAGGAAGGTCAGGATCGGCCGCTGCGTCACCAGGATGAAGATCATGAAGGCGACGGCGTAGAAGGCCGACAGCCCCGGCGAGAGCCGCTCGACGATCAGCGCCCAGACGAGCACCACGATCGGCAGGATGAAGTGCAGCCCCGACAGGATCGTCGGGCGCGCCTCCGGCAGTTCGATCAGCTCGCTCTCGGGATCGTCGAGCTGCAGTTCGGGAACCCGCGCCGATATCCAGAGCAGTCCGACATAGGCGACGAGCACGCCGACGCCGACCATGTAGTTCGCAGCCGTCCCGAACACGTCCCGCGTCCAGCCGATGCCGTAGTAGACGATGCCCGACAGGATGATCAGGCTGCACACCGTGACGGCGAAGGAGATCAGGCTCTGGAAGACCGTCGACTGGCTGCGCTTCGGCAGTCCCTTCATGCCTTTCTTCAGCGCTTCCAGATGCACGATGTAGAGGAGCGCGATGTAGGAGATGATCGCGGGCAGGAAGGCGTGCTTGATGACCTCGACATACGGGATGCCGACATATTCGACCATCAGGAACGCGGCCGCGCCCATCACCGGCGGCATGATCTGACCGTTGACCGAGCTCGACACCTCCACCGCGCCGGCCTGCTCTGGCGTGTAGCCGACCCGCTTCATCAGCGGGATGGTGAAGGTGCCGGTGGTCACCACGTTGGCAATGGACGAGCCGGAGATGAGGCCCGTCATGCCCGAGGCGACGACGGCCGCCTTGGCCGGCCCGCCCCGCAGGTGGCCGAGCAGCGCGAAGGCGACCTGGATGAAGTAGTTGCCGGCTCCCGCTTTGTCGAGCAGCGAGCCGAACAGGACGAACAGGAAGACGAAGCTGGTCGAGACGCCCAGCGCGATGCCGAACACGCCTTCCGCCGTCAGCCACTGCTGCGACATCGCCCGCTGGAACGAGGCGCCGCGATGGGCGATCAGGTCGGGCATGTAGGGCCCGGCGAAGGTGTAGATCAGAAAGACGATTGCGATGATCATCAGCGCCGGCCCGAGCGCCCGGCGCGTCGCCTCGAGCAGGAGCACCAGCCCCGCGCCGGCGACCACGAGATCGGTCAGCGTCGGCGATCCGGGCCGCGTGGCCAACTCCCGGTAGAAGATGTAGAGATAGGCCGCGCTGAACGCCGCGACGGCCGCCAGCAGCCAGTCGTATGAGGGCACGCCCCGGCCGAGGGGTTCCGGCCGGAACGCCGCCCATGCCGCGACGAGCGTGAGCGCGCCCATCGTCGCGAAGACGATCCACTGTCGCCCTCCCGCCATGCCGAGGGAGGCGGCGTAGACGAGGAACGCCGCGCCGACGGCGGCGTAGGCAACCGCCAGTACGGGAACGCGGCCGGTACGCGCCAGGATGGCGGGAAACGCCGTGTAGGCGAGGAACAGCGCGAAGGCGAGGTGGATCGCCCGGGCCTGCGTGTCGTTGAAGATGCCGAAGCCGAAATAGAACGGCAGCGGCGAGGCGTACCAGAGCTGGAAGAGCGACCACGCGAGCGCGACGCAGTAGAGGAACTTGCCCGATATCCCGGTCGGCGACCGCGCGCCGGTGTCGGCGACGGCGGCGAGCGCTTCCGGATCGGGGGCATCGATCGCGCGGTCCGTGGTCTGGTTCATCGCTCGCCCCCTAATCATGGACGCCGCCGCCGCGGCCGCCGGGATCGATCCCGCAGTTCGAATCGGTCACGAGAAGTTCCGGGGGCGGAACCGGGTCGGCCCGCCCCCGGGACTGGATGGTCAGTTCAGGCCGGCTTCTTCGAAGTACCGCGCCGCGCCGTCATGGATCGGTGCGGAATTGCCGGTCGAGACCATGGCGTCCTTCTCCAGAACGGCGAAGGCCGGGTGCAGGCCCTTGAAGTCCTCGAAATTCTCGAAGACCGCCTTCGTCACGGCGTAGACGACGTCGTCCGAGGTCGCCGCCGACGTCACGACGGTCGCGCCGACGCCGAAGGTGTGGACGTCCTCGGAGTTGTTGTACATGCCGGCCGGGATGGTGGCCGAGAAGTAGTAGGGCGTCTCCTCGACGAGCTCGTCGATGATCTCGCCCTCGACCGGCACCAGCACCGCGCCGCATGTGGCCACCGGCTCGGCGATCGAGCCGGAGGGGTGGCCGACGGTGAACACGAAGGCATCGATGCGGTTGTCGCACAGCGCCTGCGCCTGTTCGCGCGAGGGCAGCTCCGAGGCGAGCTCGAAGTCGCCCATGGACCAGCCGTAGCGCTCCATCAGGAGTTCCATGGTGTTGCGCTGGCCCGAGCCTGGATTGCCGATGTTGACGCGCTTGCCCTGCAGGTCCTCGAAGGACGTGATGCCGGAATCGGGATGGGCCATCACGGTGAAAGGCTCGGGATGCAGCGAGAACATCGCCCGCAGGTCCTCGTAGGGACCGGCGTCGGCGAACTGGTCGACGCCGTTCAGCGAGTTGTACTGGACGTTGGACTGCACGACGCCCATGTCGAGTTCGCCTTCGCGGATCGTATTCAGGTTGAACACCGAGCCGCCGGTCGATTCGGCCGAGCAGCGGATGCCGTGCTCGGCGCGTCCCTGGTTCACCAGCCGGCAGATCGCCCCGCCCGCGGGATAGTAGACGCCCGTGACGCCGCCGGTGCCGATGGTGACGAACTGCTGCTGCGCTGATGCCGCGCCAATGCCGAGGGCGAAAGTCGCCGCGGCAGCGGCGATTGCCACATATTTCATGGGTTCTCCTTCCGTCTCTGGTCGAGTGCCGGGTTGTCCGGCCGGATTTCTTCGAGACGCGCCCCCGAAGGTCGGCCCTCGCCGGGCCCGGTGACGCCTCCCTTTCGCCATGTCATCGACAAATCGGTGGCGACTCAACCCCTTCGAGGAAAAATGCCGGTCCTGCGCGCCGGTCAGTCGGCGGACAGCCGCGCCGTGTCGAACCGCTCGACATCCGAAAGCAGGGCGAGGAAACGCGCCACCGCGTGCGCGGTGGTGGCCTCGCCCTTGGCCGCGGTCGCCGCGCCCGCGTTTCCGCAGACGCCGGCCGGGTTGAGATCCTCCATGGCCCAGGCGAAGCCGTTCGGGCCGGTGCCGCGCAGGACGTTCGAACTCGCTCTCCATCCCGGCAGCGGCCGACGTGAAGTCGGCCGCCTGCTCCACGCGCACCGAACCGGGCGCGAGATGCAGCATCAGCGAGGTCTCGACGTCCCCGCCATGGATGCCGTGCCGCTTCTCGGCCGCATCGAAAAGCCCGTCCGGCTGACCCATGCGCGCCCAGCTCGTCGCCACGACCAGCATGCCCGCCGACAGTCGCAATTCGCGCCCGGCGATCCCCATCACCTCGGAATTGCCGCCGTGCGAGCTGACGATCACCAGCTTGCGCAAGCCGGCCCGCGCGACCGAAAGGCCGATCTCGATGATGACGTCGGTCAGCGTGGCGGCGCTCAGGGTCAACGTGCCGGGAAAGGCGATGTGCTCGTCGCTCTTGCCCACGGGAAATGTCGGCAGGATCACGGCGGGCAGTCCGGCCGGCATGGCCGCGACCGCCGCGCGCATCAGGCCGTCGCCGATCGCGGTGTCGGTCCCGGTCGGCAGGTGAGGTCCGTGCTGTTCCGTCGCCGCGATCGGCAGCACCGCGATCCAGCTCTGCGTGTCGGCGGATGCGAAGTCCGTCGTCGTCAGTTCCGCCCAGAAGCGGCTCGGTGGCGCCATGTCCGTCTGCCTCGAATATGTCCGGCCGGAACGCTAATGAGACGTGCCCGGTGCTGGCAAGCCCGGCCGTCCGACAGGGTCAACGCGGCACCCGCGTATGATGGCTCGAGAACGGCGCGTCCGCCCCGTGACGTTCGACAAGGGCGACATGGCTGACGAAGCCCCAGTCCGGGGTGAAGCGGTGCATGGCGACCGCCGGCGGCTCGGGAATCCAGCGCAGCGGTGCCCCGTCGGTCATGTCGAGCATCATATGATGCGCGACCCCCGGCCCGATCATCGCCACCGTGCCCGCGAACCGTGTGACGACGGTGCGGTGGACGTGGCCGCAGGCGACGAGCCCGACCTGCCGGTGTCCGCCGATTACGTCCGCCAGCGCGACGTGATCGGCGAGCATGATCCCGTCCATGTACTCGATGCCGGTCGCGAAGGGCGGATGGTGCAGGAAGACGATGGTCGGCCTGTCCGGGGTGGCCGCCAGCGTTGCGTCGAGCCACGACAGCTGCTCAGCGCCCAGCCTGCCGCCCGTCTCGCCCTCGACAAGGCTGTCCAGACCGACGAGCCGAACCGGTCCGACGTTGGCGGCGAGGCAGAGTGGCCCCTCCGCGGGCACCGCCCCGGTAAAGGCGAGCGCCTTCCGCAGCATGTCGCGCCGGTCGTGGTTGCCCGGCACCGCGAGGACGGGCATCGCGAGACGGCCGAGAAGTTCGGCGAGGGCTTCGTAATCCTCCTCGTCGCCGCCGTTGACCAGGTCGCCCGTGTGGATCACCACGTCGGGCCTTGGCTCGAAGGCGTTGAGGAATGCCACCGCCCGCTCCAACGCTCCGTACGTGTCGACGGCCCCGAACAGCCGAACGCCGCTCGCCTTCAGGTGCGAATCCGTGATCTGTGCGATGAGCAAGTCCGGTCCTCCCCCGTTCTCCGCCCCCGCCGGCATCGTGGCGGGCGACATCGTCTGCACGACGTCCTATACCACGCGGAAGCCGGAGCCGGGGCCGCGGTGCCGGAGATCGAGGACGAGGACGATGCCCGCCCGAAACGAATCTCCCATCGTCTCGCTGCGCGACGTTTCGAGGGCGTTCGAGAACGGCACGGTGGCGCTGTCGGGCCTGACGCTCGTTGTCGGCCGGGGCGAGTTCCTGACCCTCCTCGGCCCGTCCGGCTGCGGCAAGTCGACGGCGCTGCGTCTGGTCGCCGGCCTCGACGAGCCGACCTCTGGCGCGGTCGTCTCGCCGCCGGCTCAAGGCGGCGACGTCGGCTTCGTGTTCCAGGACCCGACGCTGATGCCCTGGGCGGACGTCTTCGACAACGTCTGGCTGCCGCTTCGGCTGTCCGGCGTGGCCCGGCGGTCCGCCCGCCAGGACGTCGAGGAGGTTCTTGAGACCGTGGGTCTGTCGGATTTCGCCCGCGCCTTTCCCCGCGAACTGTCGGGCGGGATGCGCATGCGCGTGTCGATCGCCCGCGCGCTGGTCACCCGCCCCGCCCTCCTCCTCATGGACGAGCCCTTCGCCGCGCTCGACGAGATCACCCGCTTCCGGCTCAACGACGACCTTCTCGCGCTGTGGGAAGCGTCCGGCCGGACGGTGATATTCGTCACCCATTCGGTCTTCGAGTCGGTCTACCTGTCAAGCCGCGTCGCCGTCATGTCGGCGCGCCCCGGCCGCATCGCGGAGGATATCGCCATCGACGCGCCCTACCCCCGCTCCGAGGCGTTCCGGACGTCGCCGGCCTACAACGACCGCTGCCGCGAGGTCTCCGCCGCGCTGCATCGTGCCATGGCCGGCCTCGAGACAGCGTGACGCCGGTCATGACGCGCGTCCTGGTCGTCTACTGCCACCCCCGTTCCGACAGTTTCGCCGCCGCGTTGCGCGATGCCGCGCTCGCCGCGCTCGCCGCGGCGGGCCACGAGAGCCGGCTGATCGATCTCTATGCCGACGGCTTCGATCCCGCGATGTCGGCCGCCGAGCATCGCGACTACGAGGTGGAAGGCGTCAACGAGGCCCCCATAGCCGGCCAGCTCGCCCATCTGCGCTGGGCCGAGGCGCTGGTCTTCGTCTACCCGACCTGGTGGTTCGGCCTGCCCGCCATGCTCAAGGGCTGGCTCGACCGCGTCTTCGTCCCGCACGCGACCTTTGCAATGCCCGATGGAATGATCCCGATCCGGCCGAGATTGACGAACATCCGCTCCATCACCGTCGTGACGACGTGCGGCGCCAGCTGGCTGTTCTCGAAACTGGCCGGCGAGCCCGGCAGGCGGACGCTCCTGCGCGGCATTCGCTGGCTGTGCAATCCGCGGTGCCGGACGCGCTACCTCGCGCTCTACAGGATGGACTCCTCGAGCCGGGAGGACCGCGCCGCCTATCTGTCCCGCGTAAAGCGGACCCTAAGTCGGCTTTGACGCCCAGCTTCCGTCGCGGCATGCTGTGGGCGGAGGGCCAGACCATGAAGCGCTGGTACGAAGACTCCGTCGGCTTCCACCTCACCCGCGCCGCCCGGGTCCATCGCGCGCGAGCGCAGGGGCTGCTGGCCGAAATCGGCCTGCACCCCGGGCAGGAGACGGTGCTGCAGGCGCTTACGAGCGAGGACGGCATGGCGATGACGCGGCTCGCCGAGACGCTGCACGTGAAGCCGCCCACCGTCACCAAGATGGTCGCCCGCATGGCCGCCCAGGGGCTGGTGACGCGCGTTGCCTCGCAGACCGACGGCCGCTCGGCCGGTGTACACCTGACGGAAGACGGGCGCGCCCGCGCCAACGACCTCAAGAGGCGCTGGAGGAAGCTCGAGGAGGCGACGCTGCGCGATCTGTCCGACAAGGACCGCAGGAAGCTCCTGAGGGTGCTCCAGACGATCGGCTCCTCGCTCGCCGGCGACGGCACTTCCTGAGCCGATTGCGCCGGGCTCTGCGGCGGGATACATCGGCGCTTCAACGACAACCGCCAGCCCACCGGGAGAACGCTCCGTGCTAACGACCGTCGCCGCCTTCGATCGCATCGGCGAAGAAAACGCCTTCGCCGTCCTCGCGCGGGCCATGGAGCTCGCCGGCCAGGGCCGCGACATCGTCAATCTCGGCATCGGCCAGCCGGACTTCCGCACGCCAGACCATATCGTCGAGGCCGCCGTTAAGGCGCTGCGCGACGGCCATCACGGCTATACGCCCGCAACCGGCATCCTGCCGTTGCGCGAGGCCGTCGCCGGCGATCTCCACCGGCGCATCGGCGTCACCGTCGATCCCGGCCATGTGATGATCGTGCCCGGCGGCAAGGTCACCATGTTCATGGCGATCCTGATGTTCGGCGAGCCGGGCGCCGAGATCCTCTATCCGGACCCCGGGTTCCCGATCTACCGCTCGATGATTGAGTTCACCGGCGCGACGCCCGTGCCAGTGCCGATCCGCGAAGAGAACGGCTTCGCCTTCTCCGCCGACGAGACCCTGTCGCTCATCAACGAGCGCACCCGCCTTCTGATCCTCAACAGTCCTGCCAACCCGACCGGCGGCGTCACGCCGCCAGAGGAGATCGAGATCCTCGTTTCGGGCCTGGCCCGCCATCCCCACGTCGCGATCATGTCGGACGAGATCTACGGCCAGATGACCTTCGACGGTCTCGAGCACCGTTCGCTGCTCACATACCCCGAGATCCGCGACCGGCTGATCCTGCTCGACGGCTGGTCGAAGACCTATGCGATGACCGGCTGGCGGCTCGGCTATTCGGTGTGGCCGAAGGCCCTGTTCGATCTCGCCCGCAAGCTCGCGGTCAATTCGTATTCCTGCGTCAACGCCGCCGCACAGTATGCCGGCATCGCCGCGCTCGAAGGCCCGCAGGATGCAGTCCGCGACATGGTCGCCGAGTTCGATCGCAGGCGCGCCGTCGTCACCGACGGTCTCAACGCGCTTCCCGGCGTCTCCTGCCGCACGCCGAAGGGGGCGTTCTACGCCTTCCCCAATGTGAGCGAGACCGGCTGGAAGGCCAAGGAACTCGCCTCCGCGCTTCTGGAAGAGACCGGCGTCGCCGTCATCGGCGGGCCGGACTTCGGCATCCTCGGCGAAGGCTATATCCGCGTCTCCTACGCCAACTCCACCGACAACATCCGCCGCGCGCTCGACCGCATGGGCGAGTTCCTGACGGCCAAGGCCGCCTGAGGCTTCCCCGCCATCGAACGCGACCCGCATGCGACCGCCCCCTTGACCCTATCGTTATTTCCGACGAAACATATCGCCGGATCAACGAGAACAAGGGGACGATCAATATGAACGCGTTTACACGACACGGCTGGCGCGCCCTCGCCACTGCCGTCGTTATGGCTTTTCCGCTTGCCGGCGCCGCCACTGCGCAGGAGCCGGTCACCGTATTCGCCGCAGCCAGCATGACCGACGCCATGGAGCGCGCCGGCGAGGTCTGGCGCGACCGGACCGGCAAGGAGATCCGCTTCTCCTTCGCCTCCTCGTCGGTTCTGGCGCGCCAGATCGAGGAAGGGGCACCCGCCGACATCTTCATCTCGGCCAACGAGTCGTGGATGGATTACCTCGCCGAGCGCGACCTGATCGCCGCCGACACGAGGCAGAGCCCGATCGGCAACAGCCTCGTTCTCGTCGCCCCGGCCGATTCCGACATCGGTGAGATCGAGATCACGGCCGAAACCGACTTCGCAGGCCTTCTCGGCGACGACAACCGCCTGTCCGTCGGCGATCCCGACCACGTGCCCGCTGGCCGATACGCGAAGGCGGCTCTGGAATCCCTCGGGGTCTGGGACGAACTCGAGCCGCGCCTCGCCCGTGCCGACAACGTTCGCGCCGCGCTCGCGCTGGTCGAGACCGGCGAGGCGCCCCTCGGAATAGTCTATTCGACGGACGCCGCGGCAAGCCAAGGCGTGAGGGTCGTCGGCACGTTCCCAGCCGACAGTCACGAAACCATCACCTACCCCTTCGCAGTGGTCGCTCCCGGCGATAACGAGGAAACACGCGCCCTGTTCGACTTCCTCACCGGCGACGAGGCGATCGCCGTCTATGCCGAGTTCGGCTTCACGGTGGATTGAGGCTCTCCATGCTGAGTGAAGCGGAGATCCAGGCGCTGGTCCTCAGCTTGAGGATTTCCGCGGTGGCGGTGGCGGCGGCATTGCCGTTCGCCGTCGCCATGGCCTGGCTGCTGGCCCGCCGCGACTTCCCCGGACGCACCATTGTCGACGGCATCGTCCACCTGCCGCTCGTCCTGCCCCCGGTCGTCATGGGCTACCTGCTCCTGATCACCATGGGGACCCGCGCGCCGGTCGGCGGCTGGCTGTACGAGACCTTCGGCATCCGCTTCATGTTCTCGTGGACCGGCGCCGCGCTGGCCGCCGCGATCGTCACCTTCCCCTTTCAGGTCCGCGCCATCCGGCTGTCGCTCGAAGCCATCGATACCGGCCTCGTGACAGCCGCCGAGACGCTGGGGGCCGGTCCCTTCGACCGCTTCTTCACCATTGTCCTGCCGCTGGCGCTGCCCGGAATAGTGGCCGGCGCCATCACAGCGTTCGCCGCCAGCCTCGGCGAATTCGGCGCCATCATCACCTTCGTTTCAAACATTCCCGGCGAGACCCGCACCCTGCCGCTCGCCATTTACACCGCCATCCAGACGCCGGGCGGCGAACTCGCCGCCGCCCGCCTCGCCACACTGTCCATCGGCCTTGCGCTGACCGGCCTGATCCTGTCCGAATTCGCCGCCCGGCGTGTCCGGGCCCTGTCGTCCTGATGGTCCTCGACGTCGCCTTCTCCCACCGGCAGGGAATGTTCGACCTCGACATGGCCTTCGCCACCGACGAGCGCGGCGTGGTGGCGCTGTTCGGGCCGTCCGGCTGCGGCAAGACGACGACCGTCAACGCGGTCGCCGGCCTCCTGCGGCCGAACCGGGGACGCATCGTCCTCGACGGCAAGGTTCTCCTGGATACCGCAACGCGCATTTTTCTCCCCCCGCGCCGGCGCCGCGTCGGCTACGTCTTCCAGGACGCGCGGCTCTTCCCCCACCTCACGGTGCGTGGCAACCTGCTGTTCGGCTGGAAGCGAACCGGCAGGACGGCGAGCGACGCCGACATCGCCCACGTGATCGAGATGCTTGGCGTCCGGCATCTTCTCGACCGCCGGCCGCGGCACCTGTCGGGAGGCGAGCGACAGCGCGTGGCGCTGGGCCGCGCGCTTCTCGCCGACCCCGCGATCCTGCTGCTGGACGAGCCTCTCGCCGGCCTCGACGCCGCACGCCGTGCCGAAATCCTGCCCTTTCTGGAACGCCTGCGCGACGAGGCACGGGTGCCGATGATCTACGTCAGCCATTCCATCGACGAGGTGACGCGGCTCGCCGACAGCGTCGTCGTCATGAACGACGGCAAGGTCGCCGCGCATGGCCCGGTCGGCGACATCATGGCGAGGCTCGACCTGTTCCCGCTCACCGGCCGCTTCGAGGCCGGCGCCGTCATCGACGCTGTCGTGGAGGATACGAGCGGGGTCGAGGGCCTGTCGACGCTCCGCTTCGATGGGGGCCGGCTGGTCGTGCCGGAGACAGCGTTCCGACAGGGTACACCCGTGCGTGCCCGCATCCGCGCCCGCGACGTCATCCTGGCCGTGAGCGAGCCCACCGGCACCAGCGTGAACAACGCGCTCGCGTCCACCGTCGTCGAAATCCGCGAGGACCCCAGAGCCTATGCCGACGTGCTGCTGTCCTGCGGCGAGGCGAGGCTCATCGCCCGCCTGACCCGAGCCTCCGTGTCACGTCTCGGCCTCGCGCCGGGCAAGGCCGTCCACGCGCTAGTGAAGTCGATCAACATCGAGGTCCGGCCACGCCGCGCGGGAGCCGGCGTCAACCCCGCGCCGGATGGCGCAGGATCGACCTGAGCGCGGCGATCTCCGCCGCCGCTGCCTTCTCCGCCAGGTCCTCGATCCGCCGAAAGCGCGCCAGCACCTCTTCGCCGAGCGGCGTGAGCTGCGCCCCGCCGCCCTTCGCGCCGCCCTTGGCTGTCGCCACGAGAGGCCCGCTGAAGGTCTGGTTCAGCGCGTCGACGATCGTCCAGGCGCGCTTGTAGCTCATGCCCATGCGCCGCCCCGCCGCCGAGATCGACCCGGTGTCGCGGACCCCTTCGAGAATATCCGCCTTGCCGGGCCCGATCGCGACGTCGGGTTCGAGCACGATCCTGAGCCGGGTGCCGACCGTCTTGTTGCCTGCCTTCATGGCGCGATGATCGCGCTCAACGCCGTCGCTGCCAAGCCCGGCTAGCTGCGGCCCGGTGCGCCGTACTCGGCATCGAGTTCGGCGATCGCTTCCTCCTCCCGGGCAATCTGCTCGCGGGCGCCGCGCCGGTCGGTCGCGACGAAGGTGTAGACGACCGGCAGCACGAACAGCGTGAACAGCGTGCCGACGGCGAGTCCCGAGACGACGACCACCGCGATCGAGAACCGGCTCGCCGCGCCCGCCCCGGAGGCGAGCAGCAGGGGCGACAGGCCGGCGATCATCGCCATCGTCGTCATCAGGACGGGCCTGAGCCTCATCTCGGCCGCCACCTCGACCGCCTCCGCGCGCGACAGGCCGTGGTCGATCTGCTGCGTCCTCGCGACCTCGCAGATCAGGATGCCGTGCTTGGTTATGAGGCCGATGAGCGTGACGAGCCCGATCTGGCTGTAGATGTTCATCGTCGTCAGCCCGAGCGCCATCGGTATCAGCGCACCGACGACGGCGAGCGGCACCGAGATCATGATGACGAGCGGATCGCGCAGGCTCTCGTACTGGGCCGCCAGCACCAGATAGATGACGATCAGCGCGAACACGAAGATCACGTAGAGCGCCGAGCCTTCCTGGATGAGCTGCCGTGACGATCCGGCATAGTCCACCGAGAAGCCCTCCGGCATGTTCGCCTCGGCCTGCTCCTGCAGGTACGACACGGCATCGCCGGCCGCCAGACCGATCATCGGCACGCCGTTGATCGTGGCAGAGTTGAGCTGGTTGAAGCGGTTGAGGCTCGCCGGCGTCACCTCCTGGTTCAGCGTGATCAGGCTCGACAGCGGCACCGCCGTCCCGCCGGCTGCCCGGACGTAGTAGTTGCCGAGTTGGTCGGGATCGAGCCGTTCGGCACGCGGCGCCTGGGGAATGACCTGGTAGGAGCGGCCTTCCAGGTTGATCAGGTTGACGTAGCCCCCGCCGGTCATCGTCGCCAGCGTCCGGCCGATGTCCTGCATCGTGATGCCCAGGCTGCCGGCCTTGTCGCGATCGATGTCGATCACGGTCTGCGGCGTGTCGAACTTCAGGTCGGTGTCGACGAACAGAAAGCGCCCGCTCGCCTGTGCCGCCTCCAGGATGCGCTCGGTCACCTGAGCGAGTTGCTCGTAATCGGCCGTGGTCTGGATGACGAAGGACACCGGCATGCCGCCGCCGCCGGTCGGCAGCGCCGGTGGCGAGAAGACCGACCCGCGCACGCCGGTGATCCGGTCGAGCCGGCCCTGCACCTCCTGGCTGACCTCCTTTGCCGTACGGTCGCGCTGGTCCCAGGGGACGAACGTTCCGATACCGATGCCCGAGCTCTGCCTGCCCTCCATGCCGCTGATCGTGAACGTCGTGGACGCCTCGGGAGCCTCGGTGAAGGCCGCGCTCACGTCGCCCGCGAACATGGTCATGTAGTCGACATTGGCCTGCGAGGGGCCGTTATAGAGCGTGAACAGCGCGCCCTGGTCCTCTTCCGGCGCCAGCTCCTGCTGGATCGTCGGGAACAGCACGGCGATCATCGACAATACGATTACGGCGAAGACGATCGTCGTCGGCCGGTCCTGCAGGGACGAATGCAGCATCCGGCGGTAGCCGCGCTGAAGCCGCCCGAATCGATCCTCCAGCCACGCCGCGTAGCCGCGCCGCTCCTCCTCGTGCTTGAGGAGCTTGGAGCTCAGCATCGGCGACATGGTGAGAGCGACGATCCCCGAGACGAACACGGCTCCGGCCAGCGTTAGCGCGAACTCGCGGAACAGCGCGCCGGTGAGGCCGGTCGCCAGCGCGATCGGCGCATAGACGGCCGCGAGCGTCAACGTCATCGAGATGACCGGCGTCGCGATCTCGCGGATGCCCTGGATGGCCGCCTTGAACGGCGTCTTCCCCTCTTCGATGTGGCGGTGGATGTTCTCGACGACGACGATGGCGTCATCGACCACGAGACCGATGGCCAGCACCATGGCGAGCAGCGTCAGGAGGTTTATCGAGAACCCGAACGCGAACAGCGCCGTGCAGACGCCGACCAGCGACAGCGGGATCGTGACCATCGGGATGATGGTCGCCCGGACCGTGCCGAGGAACAGGAAGATCACCGCGATGACGATGATCGCCGCCTCGCCGATGGTCTTGATGACCTCCCAGATCGAGGACTGGATGAACTCCGTCGCGTCGTAGACGATCCGCAGTTCCAGCCCTTGCGGCAGGTCCGCCTCGATTGCCGGCAGCGCTTCACGCACATCTTGTATGACGGTGATCGGGTTGGCGTCGGAGGCGACCTGGACGCCGATGAAGACGGCCTCCTGCCCGTTCACGAGGACGACCGAATCCGCGTTCTGCGCGCCGAGATCGATGGTCGCGATGTCGCCGAGCCGCACGATCTCGGTGCCGTCGTTGCGGATCACCAGGCGCCGGAACTCGTCGGCCGACTGCGGGCTCGTCTCCGCCCGGTTGGTGATGACGTTGTAATAGCCCTTTGTGGCGCCTGCCGCGGCCGTGAAGTTGTTGGCCTGCAGCGCACCCGTCACGTCCGACGCCGACAGCCCGAACTGCGCCATCCGCTGCGGGTCCAGCCATACGCGCATGGCGAAGTCGCGTCCGCCCAGCACCTCCGGCGAGGCCACGCCCGCCACTACCGACAGGCGTGGGGTGACGACGCGGTTCAGATACTCCGTGATCTGCTCCTGGCCGAGGACCGACGAGTAGAAGGCGATGTACATCGACGCGAACGTCTCGCCCGTCGCCTTCAGCAGCACCGGATCGTTGATGCCGGCGGGAAGCTGCGCGCGGACCTGGTTCACCTTTGCCGTCACGTCGGTCATCGCCGCGTTCGGGTCGTAGTTGAGCCGCACATAGACCTGGATGACGCTCTGGCCCTGCGAGCTGGCCGAGGTCATGTAGTCGATGCCGTCGGCGGTCGCGACCGCCTTCTCGATCGGCTCGGTGATGAACCCCTGCATCAGGTTCGCGTCGGCGCCGGGAAACGTCGTCGTGATGGTGATGACGGTGTTGTCCATCTCCGGGTACTGGCGCACCTGGAGGCTCATCAGCGAATTGAGCCCGACCACGAAGATCAGCAGGCTGACGACGACGGCGAGCACCGGCCGGCGGATGAAGAGATCGAACATGCGTCTATCCTTGGCCCGCGCCTCAGTACGGCTGGTTGGTCACGTCGGGCTGGCCGAGCGGCTGGTCGGACACCTCGACCTGGGTGCCGTTCGACAGCCGGAGCTGGCCCGATGTCACGATCTGGTCGCCCGCCGAGACGCCCTCGGCGACGACCACCATCCCGTCGCGGCGCGCACCCGTGGACACCACGACGCGGCGCACCTTCGGATGCTCCTCGCCCTCGGCGGGCGGGTCGATCACGTAGACGAAGTCGCCGTAGAGGTTGTAGCTCACCGCCGACTGCGGGATGACGACCACCTCTTCGGAATCGGCCAGTTCCACCTCGACGTTGACGAATGTGCCGGCCACGAGCTGGCCGTCCGGGTTCGGCAGCGTGCCCTCGGCGCGCACCAGTCCGGTCGCTGCGTCGACCTCCGGCTCGACGGAGGTCACGACCCCCTCGTAGACGTGGTCGCGGCGGACGTCGGCGACGACCCGGATCTTGCGCCCGGGCTGGACGTTGGACAGGTCGCGCTGGCTCACACTGAACTCCACCCGCAGTGACGACAGGTCCTGCAGGTTGACGATCGCCGTTCCCGGCTGGATGTACTCGCCGATATCGACCCTGCGGATGCCGAGAACGCCCTCGAAGGGCGCGCGCACGGTCTTCTTGTCGATCTGCGCCTGCAGCGAGGCGACCTGCGCCTCCCTGGCCTGCATCTGGAACAGGTTCTGGTCCAGCGTCGCCTGAGAGACGACACTTCCGGCCGGCAATGCCTGGACGCGCTCGTAGTTAGCGCGCGCGAGATCGGAGTCTGCCCTCGCCGCATCCAGATTGGCCTGCTCGATGTCGGCGTCGAGGTCGACCAGCGCCTGGCCGCGCGACACGCGCTGCCCGGATTCGAAATGGATTTCCTGGACTATGCCCGGCACCGACGCCGTGACGTTGACGCCGCTCGCCGCCTTGAGGCTGCCGACGGTGGGAATGGTTGTCGTCCACTCCTCGGCCGTCGCCTCGCTGGCGGTGACCTGGATCACCGGTACGGGCTGGTTGGCGAAGAAATCCGCGATCGCGTTTTCGCGGAACTTCACGAATCCGTAGACACCGCCGAACACGACCGCCGTGCCGACCAGCATCACGGTCATCCGCTTCCACCGCATCTTCAACCCCTCAATAGTGCCGGCCGCGCGCCTCCGTGGCGGACGATGTGTCGGGCCGGGATTTGGAATTTGCCGCGACGCTCGGACCGTCGCGCCTTGATCAGCCGGCCCCTCCTTCAGAGCCGACGAGATGCCCGAGACGGCGCTCGATGCGCGCACGCTCCCCGGCGTCGAAAGGTTGCACGCCGAGCACGTCCCAGAGGGCCAGCGCATCGGCGGCGAGCCAGACGATGAATGCTATTTCAGGATCCTCTGCGTCGCCCTCGACCACCGTCCTCGTCTCGTCGAACGAGGCCCGGACCGGGTCGAGGAGGGCGGGATTTTCCGCTGCGGCAGCAAGGATGGCAAGCCCCGCCTTTCGTTCAACGACGTCCTTCATGGGAATGGCCAGCCGGGCCCGGATTCCGGCGTTCGGCCCGGGCCGGACCTGTGCCAGCGCGGTTGCGCGCGCATCCTGGCCGCGCGCCACCATCGTCTCGACCATGCCCTCCAGCAGCGCCTGCTTGGAGGGAAAGTTGTAGAGCAGCCCCCCCTTGCTCATGCCTGCCTCGGCCGCCACGGCGTCCAGCGTCAGGTTGCCCGCGCCATCCCGCGCCACCACACGCTCGGCTGCGGTCACGATCGCCGTCTTCGATTCAGGATTCCGCACGCGGCTGCGCCCGGCCATCACACCTGCTCCATACCGTCTGGACGGTACAGATAATGGTGCAGCGCAATATGTCAAGGGACATAGTCGCCTACACGGAAGCGTCTACGCCCCCCGGCTCGATGAAACATCGAGACGAAAGGAGCGCGGCGGGGGACGCCAGAGGTCGAGGGCCCGGGAGAGGTCCTAGCCGGCCCTCGCGGCCTGCTGGTAGAGCCCCGCATAGGTGTCGCGCAGCACGTTCTTCTGCACCTTGCCCATGGTGTTGCGCGGCAGCTCGTCGACGAAGACGACCGTCTTTGGCAGCTTGTACTTGGCGAGCCGCCCCTCCAGCGCGGTCATCACGGCGCGTTCGTCGACCGCTGCGCCCTGCTGCCGCACGACCACGGCCGTCACGCCCTCGCCGAAGTCTGGATGGGCAACGCCGATGACCGCCGACTCCACGACCCCCGACAGCGCGTCGATCTCGGCCTCCACTTCCTTCGGATAGACGTTGTAGCCGCCGGAGATGATGAGGTCCTTGGCGCGGCCGACGATATGGATGTAGCCGTCTGCATCGATCTTGCCGACGTCGCCGGTGATGAAGAAGCCGTCGGGCCGGAACTCCGCCGCCGTCTTTTCGGGCATGCGCCAGTAGCCCTTGAAGACGTTCGGGCCCTTCACCTCGATGACCCCCACCTCGTCGGTGCCCAGCACCTTGCCGGTCTCGGGATCGGCGACGCGCGCCTCGACGTCGGGCAGCGCGAATCCGACCGTGCCCGCGCGACGGTCGCCGTCATAGGGGTTCGACGTCAGCATGCCGGTCTCGGTCATGCCGTAGCGCTCCAGGATACGCTGCCCCGTCCGCTCCTCGAAGGCGACATGGGTCTCGGCCAGGAGCGGCGCCGACCCGGCGATGAACAGCCGCATGTGCGCCGTCGCCTCGCGTGTGAGGCGCGGATCGGCCAGCAGCCGCACGTAGAAGGTCGGCACGCCCATCATCGCCGTCGCCCGCGGCATGGCCGCGAACACCTCGTCAGGGTCGAACTTCGCCAGCCAGATCATCGACCCGCCGGCGAGGATCGTCGTGTTGACGGCGACGAACAGCCCGTGGGTATGGAAGATCGGCAGCGCGTGGATGAGGACGTCGTCGGCGGTGAATTGCCAGTAGGCCTGCAGCGTGACCGCGTTCGACAGCAGGTTCTCCTGCGTCAGCATCGCCCCCTTGGAGCGCCCCGTCGTGCCCGACGTGTAGAGGATCGCGGCGAGATCGTCGGGCGCGCGCGTCACGCCGTCGAAATCATCCGGCTGGCTCGCTGCAAGCTCCGCCGCCGTGCCGGCCCCGTCCGCGCCCAGCGTCAGGACGTGTCGGACCCCGGCTTCCTTCGCTACCGGCTCGAGTCCGGCGAGCGTCCTGGGCTGGCACACGAAGACCGCCGCCTCCGCGTCCGACAGGAAGTATGCGATCTCCGCCGGCGTGTAGCCGGTGTTGAGCGGCAGATAGACCGCGCCCGCACGGATCACGCCGAGATAAAGCGCGATCGCCTGCCACGACTTGTCGACCTGCACCGCCACCCGGTCGCCCGGCGCGACGCCGAGCCTCTTCAGGGCATTGGCGTACCGCGCCGACAGCGCGAAGGCCTCGCCATACGAGATCGACGTCCCGTCCGACTTTTCGAACAGGGTGCGCGAGGGATCGGTGACCGCGCCGTTCAGCGCCGAGAAGAGATCAGTCATCGGTCGTTACCAGCTGCCTGTTGTTGGGCATCGGACGCAACAGCCGGCGCACCGCCGGCGAGACCACGACCTCGCCGTCATTGGCGTAGGCCTCGTGGTTGCGCTCGATCTGCCTGGGATCATAGAGGTAATTCACCATCAGCCCGTATGACTTCCCCGAGCCCCTTGGGCGACGGGTCGCCCAGGAAGTCGATCTGCTCGAGCCGCGCACCGTTGCCGAGATGGAAGCGCGCCACGGCGTCGACGGGCGTGCCGCGCGCGGTCTTGGCGCGCAGGAAGTATTGCGCGGCCATCGCCATGACCACGGGCCGCACGGCATCGCGCTTGGCCTGCTCGATATGCCACTCGGGCTCGTCGAGAAGGGCGAGGATGTCGATGTCGGCCTGCGTGGCGGCGACCGGCGCCTCGGACCTGCGCTCGCGGTCGAGCCAGCGGCGGAAGCCCGGCACCGGCGACAGCGTGACGAAGGTCTTGAGGTTCGGGAACGTCCGCGCCAGTTCCTCGACCACCTGCTTGATCAGGAAGTTGCCGAAGGAGATGCCCCTGAGGCCGTGCTGGCAGTTCGAGATCGAGTAGAACACCGCCGTCGTCGCCGTTTCCGGCGCGATCGGCTCGCGCTCCTCGGCGAGGATCGGGCGGATGGCGGTCGGTATCTCGCCCGTCAGCGCCACCTCGACGAAGATCAGCGGCTCGTCGACCAGGGCGGGATGGAAGAACGCGTAGAGCCGGCGGTCCGGCGGATCGATGCGCCGCCTCAGGTCGTCCCAGCCGTTGATCGCGTGGACCGCCTCGTACCGGATGATCTTCTCGAGGATGGCGGCCGGCGTCGACCAGTCGATGCGTCTGAGCACGAGGAAGCCCCTGTTGAACCAGGACGACAGGAGGTGTTCGAAGTCGTGGTCGACATTGGCGAGACCGGGGTGGTCGGCGAGCCGCGCGATCAGGTCCTCGCGCATGGCCACCAGCGCCGCGGTCGCGCCCGGCGCCCGGTTGAGCCGGCGCACCAGTTCCTGCCGCCGCGGTTCCGAAGCGGCGTGGAGCCGGATCGCCGTCACCTCGTCAGGACTGTCGAGATAGGCCCGCGCGGCCTCGGCGAGAGCTTCCCCGTCCGGCCCGAAACGCTCCGCCAGCGAGCGGAAGAACGCCGTCCTGCCGGCCGAATCCAGCGCGCCGTAGCCGACGAGGATTTCTTCGGCAAGCGCCGTACCCGACGCCTCGCCCTGCCCTTCCACCAGCGCCTCGGCGAGGCTCGCCAGATCGCGGCCGGACAACCGCCGCTCGCGCCCGAGTTCGAGTATGGCCCGGCCACGCTCGACGATCGTGCCGAGTAGGTCGTTGAAATACGAATTGCTCACTTGCACGGTCCCGTTCGATCCGCTGCACGCCATGACATAGCACCGATCATGGGCCTGTTTCCAAGATGGATTGATGAAACCGGCGACGCTAGGGGGCACGTCCTTCGAATCGGCCGACGGCGTCGAGGAAGGTCTGCCCGTAACGCTCCAGCTTCGCCTCGCCAACGCCGTGGCAGGCCCGCATCGCCTCGAGCGAGGCCGGCTTCGTCGCCGCCAGCTCGATCAGCGTCCTGTCGGCGAACACCACATAGGCCGGCACTCCCTGTTCCTGCGCGATCTCGCGACGCAGGAACTTGAGGGCGTCCAGAAGCTCCGGATCGGCGTTCGCGGCCGCCGCCTGCGCCGCATCGGCGCTCCGCTTGCGGTCGCGCCGGCTCTCTCGCTTGAAGGTGTCCTGCCGTGAGCTCGATCCGCTCCTGTCCGCGCAGTACCTTCACGCCGTCGTCGGTGACGCTCCAGCGCCCATAATCGCCGATGTCGAGCGAGATGAGGCCGGCGGCGTAGATCTGCCGGAAGATCGAGCGCCATTCATTGGCGCGCGTGTCCGCGCCGACGCCGAAGGTCGGCAGCGTCTCGTGGCCGTAGCGCGCGACCTGGTCGTTGGCGCTCGCCGTGAGGATCTGCGATCAGATGCTCGGTGCCGAAGCGCTCGCCGGTCCGCAGGATCGCCGACATCGCCTTCTGCGCCTCGACCGTGCCGTCGAAGCGCTCGACGCCGTCGACGCACAGGTCGCAATTGCCGCAAGGCGCGCTCGTCCTCGCCGAAATAGGAGAGCAGCGTCTGCCGGCGGCAGCGCGGCGCCTCGCAGAGCGCGATCAGCGCGTTGAGCTGCTGCCGTTCGACGCGCTTGCGCTCCTCCGGCGCCTCGCCCTCCTCGATCTGCATGCGGCGGAGGCGCATGTCCTCCAGGCCGTAGAGCGTCAGCGTCTCCGCCGGCAGCCCGTCGCGGCCGGCGCGGCCGATCTCCTGGTAATAGCTCTCGATGGTCTGGGGCAGGTCGGCATGGCAGACGAAGCGCACGTCGGGCTTGTCGATGCCCATGCCGAAGGCGACCGTCGCGACCATCACCACGCCGTCCTCCTGGCAGAAACGCATCCTGGTTGCGCGAGCGGCGGCCCGCCTCCATACCGGCATGGTAGGCGAGCGCCTTGATGACCGTCGGTCGACCAGAGCCTCGGCGAGCGCCTCGGTCCGCTTGCGCGACGCGCAGTAGATGATGCCGCTCTGGCCCTTGCGCGCCGCCACGAAATCCAGGATCTGCCGCTCGGCGGTTGGTCTTCTGGCCGCATGGCCAGCGACAGGTTCGGCCGGTCGAAGGAGCGCACGAAGATGCGCGGCGCGCCGGCAGAACAGCCTGCCGCGCGATGTCGTCGCGCGTGGCGCGCGTCGGCCGTCGCGGTCAGCGCGATGACCTGCACGCCGCCCAGCGCCTCGCGCGCCTCGCCGAGCGCCAGATATTCGGGCCGGAAATCATGGCCCCATTGCGAGACGCAATGCGCCTCGTCGATGGCGAGCAGCGCTGACGCGGCATCGGCGCAGCAGGTCGCGCGTCGTGTCCGGCCGCGCCAGCCGCTCCGGCGCCACGTAGAGCAGGCGCAGGCTCGCCGTCGCGCACGGCCGCGCGCCGTCGCCGGTTCTCGCCGGCGTCGTTGGCGGAGTTGAGGCTCGCCGCCGCGACGCCGTAGCTCGCGAAGCTGCGCCACCTGGTCGCGCATCAGCGCGATCAGCGGCGAAACGACCACGGTCAGCCCCGGCCGACGAGAGCGCCGGGAGCTGATAGCACAGCGACTTGCCGCTGCCCGTCGGCATCACCGCGAGCACGTCCTCGCCGGCAAGCACCGCGCCGACGATCTCTTCCTGCCCCGGCCGGAATCCTTCGAATCCGAATACCGAGGCGAGGAGCGCTTTCGCGCCTGCGAGCGGTTGGTTCACGGTCCCTGCGGTCTCCCCGAATTGGCGCAGAGCCTAGCGTGTCGGGAGGCGAATGTGGACCGTCCGGCGACAGGGTGCGGACATGCCGGTACCCCCGGCGGGAACCGATCCGCCGCCGGGAGTACCGCATGCCCTGTCTTCGCGGGAGCAGGGCAATCTCTGAAAATCGTTCAGGCGATCCGGTCGCGCGGTTCGCGCCCCTCGAAGAATGCGACCGCGTTCTCGAACACGCGCCTGCCCATCGCGACGCGCGTCTCGAGCGTGGCGCTGCCCAGATGCGGCAGGAGAACCACGTCGTCGCGGCCGACGAGGCCCGGATGCACCTTCGGCTCCTGCTCGAACACGTCGAGGCCGGCCCCGGCGATGGTGCCCGCCTCGAGTGCGGCGACCAGCGCCGCCTCGTCCACCACGTCGCCGCGCGCGGTGTTGATGAGGAACGCCCCGGGCCGCATGGCCTTCAGCCGCTTCTCGTTCATCAGGTGCCGGTTCTCCGGCGTCGCCGGGCAGTGCAGCGACACGAAGTCGGCCGCCCCCAGAACCTCCTCCACCGTGTCGCGCATCGTGACGCCGAGGTCGGCGAGCCTGTCGGCGGCCGGCGGATAGGGATCGTAGGCGACGACGTCCATGTCGAAGCCCTTGTGGGCGCGTTTCGCGACCGCCTGGCCGATGCGGCCGAGCCCGATCAGCCCGAGTGTCTTGCCGGTGATCTGCGTTCCCATCATGTGGGTCGGCCGCCAGCCCGTCCACCCGCCCGAGCGCAGTTCGCGCTCGCCCTCGCCGGCCCGCCGAGCGATGGCGAACAGCAGCGTCATGGCGAGGTCGGCCGTGGCGTCGGTGAGCACCTCCGGCGTATTGGTGACGACGAGACCGGCCGCCTTGGCGGCATCGAGGTCGATGTGGTTGAAGCCGACGCCGTAGCTGCCGAGGAGCCTGGCCGCCATTGGCCGCGCGCCGAGCACCTCGGCGTTGATCCTGTCGCTCACCGTCGGGAACACCGCGTCCGCCGACTTGAAGGCAGCGATGAGTTCGTCGGGCGTCATCGGACGGTCGTCGCGGTTGAACGTCGCGTCGAACCGTTCCGCGATCTCGGCCTCGATCTGTTCCGGCCACCGTCTGGTGAGCACGACTTTCGGCTTCGTCATCTGTTCTCTCTGCTCATGCTGCCGCGCCGACCCGTCCGCCGCCCGTCTCGGCGAAGGCGGGGTAGAGACCCTGCCCGCGCCCGAGCTGGCGCACAAGGCCCAGCACCGCGTCGATCGACGGCGTCGGAACACCGACCCGCCGGGCCAGTTCCTGAACCGCCGCGACCAGCGCGTCGATCTCCATGACGCGGCCCCGCTCGAGATCCTGCAGCATCGACGTCCTGTGCGCGCCGACCTTGGCGGCCCCGTCGATGCGGCGTTCCACGTCGACCCGGAACTTCGCGCCGAGCCGCGTCGCCACGGCTTCGGCTTCCTCCATCATGGCGCGCGCCAACGCCCTGGTATCGGGGTCGGTCGCCACCACGTCGAGCGTCGCGCGGGTCAGCGCGGAGATCGGGTTGAAGCAGAGGTTGCCCCACAGCTTCAGCCATATCTCGCTGCGGATGTCGTCGAGCACCGGAGCGCGGAACCCGGCCACCTCGAGTGCCGCCGACAGCCGCTGAACCCGCTCCGAGACCGACCCGTCCGGCTCGCCGAGCGCGAACTTGTCGCCGTAGTGGTGCTCGATCACGCCGGGCTCGACGATCTCCGTCGCCGGATAGACGACGCAGCCGATGGCGCGCTCGGGTCCGATCGCCCGCCACTGCCGGTCCTGCGGATCGACGGTCGCGAGCCGCGTGCCGGCATAAGGGCCGGTGAGCCCGTGGAAATACCACCACGGCACGCCGTTCTGGCAGGTCAGCACCGCCGTCTCGTCGCCGATCAGCGGCCGCATCGCATCGGCCGATTCCCAGGCCTGGTGGGCCTTCAGCGCGGCGATGACATAGTCCTGCGGCCCGAACTCCGCCGGGTCGTTCGAAGCGCGGACCGGCACGGTGCGCCGGTCGCCGTCCTTCACGAGCGTGAGGCCGTTCCGCCTCAGAGCCTCGAGGTGGGCGCCGCGGGCGACGAGCGTGAGCTCGACGCCGTCGGTCTCGGCGAGCCCGGCGGCCATATAGCCGCCGATGGCGCCCGCGCCGTATATGCAGATCCGCATGGCGTCACGCGACCGCCCTGACCTTCTCGGCCTGAAGCGGATAGGGCGTCGCGGTGCGGCGGTAGTGCTCCTGCGCCGCGGCCACGCCCGATCCGAGCTCGACCGGTATGCCGACGTCGGCCATCGCCATTTCCGCGCCCGCGATCGCCTGGATCAGATTGACCTCGTTGATCCAGCCCAGATGCCCGATGCGGAACACCTTGCCGGCGACCTTCGAGAGGCCCGCGCCGAGCGAGAGCTGGTACCGGTAATAGGCGGTCTTGACGACGTCCGCGGCGTTGAAGCCCTCCGGAACCACGATCGCGCTGACCGTGTCGGAGTGCCACTTGGGCTCTGCCGCGCAGAGCTTCACGCCCCACGCGTGCGACGGCCTTGCGCACGCCCTCGGCCAGCCGGTTATGGCGCGCGAAGACGTTCTCCAGACCTTCCTTTTCCAGGAGGTCGATGGACGCCCGCAGGCCCCGGAGCAGGGTCGTCGCCGGCGTATAGGGGAAGAAGCCGTCCTTGTTGGTGCGAATCATGTCCTCGAAGGACAGGAAGCAGCGAGGGCACTTCGCCGTCTTGTTGGCTTCGAGCGCCTTTGCGCTGGCCGCGACGATGGCAAGGCCCGTCGGCAGCATGAAGCCCTTCTGCGAGCCCGAAACGGCGAGGTCGACGCCCCACTCCGACATGCGGAAGTCGATCGAGGCGATCGAGCTGACGCCGTCGACCATCAGGAGCGCGGGGTGCTTGGCCTCGTCGAGCGCCCGGCGCACGCCGGCGACGTCGCTCGTCACGCCGGTCGCCGTCTCGTTGTGGCAGACGAGAACCGCCTTGATCTCGTGCTTCGTGTCGGCCTTGAGGATGCGGGCATACTCCTCGACCGGCACGCCCTCGCCCCACGGAACCTGCACCGCCTGCACGTCCAGTCCGTGCCGCTGGCACAGGTCGACCCACAGGTGCGAGAACTGGCCGAACACCGACGCCAGCACCTTGTCGCCGGGCGACAGCGTGTTGGTGATCGCCGCCTCCCAGCCGCCCGTGCCGGAGCCCGGGAACACGAACACCTGACCCTCGTCCAGCTTGAACACCCGCTTCAGGTCGGAGAACAGCTTCAGGGTGAAGTCCGGGAAGTCCGGCGCCCGCTGGTCCTCGAGCGGGATGTCCATTGCAGTACGCAGCCCATGCGGCACGTTCGTCGGTCCGGGAATGAAAAGGGCGGGATATCCGGTACGCATAGCATCTCCTCCGCGCGTTGCGCCTCGGCAGTCGGATCCGAGGGGGACTGTTTCTATTGTTATTGGACAGAGAGCACGCGCCTAGGTAAACCAGTAAAGTTCTCACTCATGGATTACATAAAGTCATGCCAAGCCTGCGCACCCGCCTGCCGCCCCCGAACAGCCTGGTCACCTTCGAGGCCGCAGCGCGCCATCTCGGATTTACTGCCGCCGCGGAGGAATTGCGGGTCACGCAGGCCGCCGTCAGCCGCCAGATCAAGGTTCTGGAGGACCATCTCGGCGTATCGCTGTTCAAACGCGCTCACCGCTCGCTGGAGCTCACCGCCTTCGGCGAACGGCTTTACGAGGCCGTGGCCGCCGGGCTCGGTCGCATCGCGCAGACCGCCGAGGACATCCGGCGCGAGGAAGCGAGCGTCAACGTCACAATCGCCTCCAGCGTGACCTTCGCATCCTACTGGCTCATGTCGCGCATCGCCCAGTACCGGGCGCAGTTCGCCGAGGTCGACATCCAGCTCGTCGCCTCCGCGCGTACCCGCGACCTCTCGGGGTCGGGGGCGGACCTCGCCATCCGCTACGGCAGCGGCAGGTGGCCCGGTCACCATGCCCACCATCTGTTCGACAACGATGTCTTCCCGGTCTGCTCGCCGCTCTACATCCAGCGGCACGGCCCGCTGGATTCGCTCGCCGATCTAAGCAAGGCGCGACTTCTTCATCTCGCCCAGTACGACCGTAACTGGGTCACCTGGGCGACGTGGTTCGAGTCCTTCGGGCTCAAGAACATGCCGCCGCCGCGCGGCCTGCAGTTCGACAACTACATGGTGCTGATCCACGCCGCCGTCAGCGGAGAGGGCGTGGCGCTGTGCGGCGGCAGGTTGGGCGCGGACCTTATCCGCCGGCACGAACTCATCAGGCCGTTCGACGAATCACTTCGCTCGGAACGCTCATTCTACCTGATCGAGCCCGACGACCGGCCGCTGCGCCGTCCTGTGCGCCACTTCCGCGACTGGATCCTGGCCGAGGCGCGGCTGTCGCCGCCGCCGTGATCGGCGGAGGCCGCGCTCGCGCGCGCCTTCAGCGACCCCAGCGCAGCACGATGGGATCGACCTGTCGCGCGAGCTCGATGAGGCCCGCGCGGGTAGCAGGATGTATGGGCTCGAGGGGATGGCGGACGGCCTCGCTGGCGATCACCCCGCCCTCGGCCATTGCGCACTTTGTCGCCCTGAGGCCGCACTGCCGGTTCTCGTAGTTGATCAGCGGCAGGATGCGGGCGTACTGCGCGGCTGCCGCGTCCCGGTCGCCGGCGAGGTGCGACGTCACGACGGGCTTGATGAGGTCCGGCAGCAGGGCACTGCACATCGTGCCGGTCGCGCCCGCGTCGAGGTCGGCCATCAGGGTGATGGACTCCTCACCATCGAACGGCCCCTCGATCGCCTCGCCGCCGGCCTCGATGAGGGCACGCAGCTTCGCTGCCGTGCCGGCGACCTCGATCTTGAAGTGCGTCACCAGCGGGATCTCGCGTGCGAGCCGGACCAGGAACGGGACCGACAGGGCGACGCCGCTGAGCGGCGCGTCCTGCACCATGATCGGCACGCCGGCCTCGGCGACGCGGGAGAAGTGCTCCAGCATGCCGGCCTCGTCGGCCTTCAGGCCGGTCCCGTGATAGGGCGGCATGAGCATCAGCATCGCAGCCCCCGCCGAGCCCGCGCGCGCCGCTCGCGCCGCCGCGATCCGGGTCGAGAAATGGCTGCACGTGACGATCACCGGCACCCGGCCGGCCACATGCTCCATGCACAGGTCGATGAGCACCTCGCGCTCCTCGTCCGTCAGGAGGAACTGCTCCGAATAGTTGGCGAGGATGCAGATGCCGTCGACGCCCTGGTCGACCATGCAGTCGATCACCCGCCGCTGGCCCTCGAGATCGAGGTCGCCATTGTCGCGAAAAGGTGTGGGCGCGATGGGAAAGATGCCGCTCGCCAGCCGTTGGTCCACCTGCCCCATTCCCCGTGCCCCCTCTTTCCCGGCCCGACCGGCCGCGTTTCGCCTGCCTGAATGAAATCGCCCTCGCGGCCGGACCGCAAGGGCGCTTCATGGAACTTCGGAGATTGCCTGCCCGGTCAGGGCCGGCGCAGCGCCGAGGCGTCGACCGTGCGGGAGCTCTCGAACAGCCCGTCGGAGAACTCCGCGATCCTGTCGGCCGCCGCCGTCGGCCACCCCGCGAAGGCGAGGTTGGCGCGGCACTTGGCCATCAGGTCGTCCCGGCTCACCGGCTCGCGCGTGCCGCCGCGTAGCTGGCCCTGACGCTCCTCGATCACCGAGCCGTCCTTCATCTTCAGCCGCACGTGGCCGGTGTAGTTCTCCGGATACTCGTTGTCGGGGTCGATCTCGTAGGTGACCTTGGCCGCCAGCGCGAGCGCGGCCGCGTCACTCACCGCCTCCTCGGTGAATTCGGCGAGCCCCGCGTCGCCGCGCAGGAAGCCGACGGCCACGCAATAGGGCGTCGAGAACTTCGCAGCGTAGGGCGTCGGCGGCCGGTGCTTGACGGCCAGCGGTTCCCAGAGCCGGTGCACGGTCCCCTCGCCCACCTCGCACTCGATCGCCCCGATGGCGTCGGGGTCGATGCCGCGCCCGGCGAGTCTGACCGCGCAGTCGACATAGGGCTGGGTCATCGTTCCGCAGGCATAGGGCTTGAAGGCGACGTTGGCCGCCTCCCAGCGCGTCCCCAGTTCGCCGACCAGCGGCTCGAAGTCGTGCTCGATCGACGGCCCGAAGGAACGGAACAGCCCGTGCGTGCCCTCGAACACCGTGCGCGGCCCCTTGAAGCCGGCTCCACCCATCATCGCCGCGCGGATGCCCCCTTGCGCCGCCCAGCCCGGATGCACGCGCTTGGTCCACGAGCCGTCGGCGAGGTATTCGATGATGCCCGCCGCCATGCTGCCCGCCACGCCCAGCGTGTCGCGGATCTGCTGCCGGTTCTGGCCGAGCGCCGAAGCGACGCCCGCAGCCGCCGCCATGGTTCCGAGGATGGCGGTTGGGTGGAAGCCCGCCGCGTGGACCGACTTCTTGGCGACGAGGCCGAGCCGGCACATGATCTCGGTGCCGACCGCCATGCCCTTGGCGACGTCCCGCCCCGACAGCCCGAACGCCTCGCCGGCGGCCACCAGTGCGGGCACGATCACGACGCCGGAATGCACCGGACAGCCCTCGAAGGTGTTGTCGAAGTCCTCGCCGTGCCCGCAGGTGCCGTTGATGACGGCCGCCGACGCGAAGTCGCGCGTGCCGTCGAGCCCGAACACTGTGCATTTGCCGTCGCCCTGGAAGGCCTGGATTGTCGCCTGCCCGTAGTCGGTGCCGATGGCGGCGATGGTCAGGCCGATCGTGTCGATCGCCGTGTCCTCGCAGGCCGACCGCACGTTGTCCGGAATGTCGTCGGCGTCGAGCGCGACGATCCAGTCGGCGATCATGTCCGACATCGCCGGCGCGTCCTGATGCTTGGTCATGCGTTTCCCCGTTTGTGATGATGCGGCGTCGGCCGCGTGTTCAGTTGGCGGCGCCCGCCGGCCTGTCGCCGGTCGCGAGGATGCGGTCCTTGGCGGTCTGCACATGGGCGTAGCCGGCCTCGAAGGCCGTGACCGCGTCGCCCGCGATCAGCGCGTCGAAGATCGCCCGGTGCTCGCGGTTGGAGACCGCGAAACCACCGCCGTGGACGATGCCGCGCGCGCGGAACAGATGCAGGCGCTCGACCTGGTCGCGGTAGGCCTTCGCCAGGGTCGCGTTGCCGGCGGAGTCCACGATCAGGGCATGGAAAGCGAGGTTGAGGGGGTAGTAGGCGTCGATATCCCTCTCCATGGCGGCCTCGTCCATGCCCTTGAGCAGCGCCTCGAAATCCGCGACCTGTTCCGTCGTGACGCGCACGGCCAGCAGTCTGCACGCGGTGCCGAACAGGGCGGCTCGAACGTCGTAGATCTCGGCTGCCTCGAACTTGGTGATCTTGCGGATGAAGACGCCACGATTGGGGATCAGCTTCACAAGTCCCTTCGCCGCCAGCGCCCGGCAGGCCTCGCGCACCGGGCCCCGGCTGACCTTGAAACGCGTCGCTAGCGCGTTCTCGTTGAGCCGCTCGCCCGGCGCCAGCTCGCCTCCCAGGATGATCTTCTCAATCTCGAGTTGCAGGACGCTCGTCAGCGACCGACTGCGCAGCAGGTCCAGATCGTAGGATACGTCGGCCCCCGGCCGTTCAGCGGCTTCGCTCATGCCGCGAAAGTCCCATGCGGCCCAGGAACTGTCAACAATTGACGATCTGCCGTCCGTCGCGACATTCTGCTCGCCGACGCGCGGGCGGGAGTTCGCATCGCTGGTGCCTTAAACAAAGGGAAGAAGAGACAAGATGGACACGGATCGACAGGCGCTCGACGGCCGGGTGGCGATGGTGACGGGCGCGTCGCGCCGCATCGGGCGCGAGACCGCGCTCGGGCTGGCGCGCAACGGCGCCGACCTCGTTCTGGTCGCGCGCAGCGCGCGTGAGGAGATCGAGGCCGTCGCAGGCGAGGTGCGCGCGCTCGGCCGCCGCGCCGTCGTCGAGATGGGGGATGTGACCAGCGAGGACGATGTCGCGCGCATGATCGGATCGGCGACCTCCCAGCTCGGTCCCGTCACCATTCTCGTCAATAATGCCGCCATCCGACGCCAGTCCCCCTTCACCGAGATGAAGCTGTCGGACTGGCACGCCATCCTCGGCGTCATCCTCGACGGCGCTTTCCTGACGAGCCGGGCGGTCCTTCCCGGCATGGTCGCTGCGGGTGGCGGGACGATCGTCAACATAGGCGGCGTCACCGGCCATATCGGCGCGGTGAACCGCGCTCACGTCTGCACCGCCAAGGCCGGCCTCGTCGGCCTCACCAAGGCGCTTGCGATCGAGTTCGCCGACCGCAACGTGACGGTCAACTGCGTCGTGCCCGGCAAGATCGGCGGCGAACGTTCGAAGACCTCGGGCGAGTCCCCCGAGATGCCGGGCGGCGACGACATCCCGCTCGGCCGCAAGGGCGAACTGGCCGAGGTCGGCGGCATGATCGTCGCCATGTGCCTGCCGCCGGCCCGCTTCATGACCGGACAGACGGTCCATGTCAGCGGCGGCCTGTATCTGCCCTGACGGCTCCGCTCACGCCTGCAGAAGCGGCCGGAGCTTCCTGACGTCGTCGAGGCGCTCGATGTCGCGCACCGCCGCGATCAGCGCCTCGGCGCGCTCCCGCCCCAGTATCCCAGCCGTCAGGTCGAGTGCTTTCGCCTCCACCTGCACCTCGGTCATGGGATTTGCCGGCGTTCCCAGCACCGCATGGGTGCGATGGCGCAGTCGCCGTCCGTCCGCACAGTCGATCTCGATGATCGCCTGCCGCGCCGGCCGTGCCGCCGTCAGTTCCGCGTTCGGGACACCCCGGATCCGCTCGCGCACCGCCAGCACTTGCGGGTCCTTCATCCGGCCCATGTCGTGCGAGGTCGCGAAGGTCAGGTCGCCGTCGACCAGCGTCACCGCCAGCAGATGCTGCAGGCAGACGTCGGGCATGTCCCGGTTGTCGACGATGACGAAGCGGTCGTCCGGCATGATCGCCCGCATCTCCACGACATCGTCCGCCGTCAGCCCGTGCTCGGCGATCAGGTGCGTCAGCGAATCGAGCGCCGCCTGGATCGGCGAGCCGACGCACCATTTCTTGATCGACGTCTCCATGATCTCGAACCGCTCGCCCAGCCCCGCCGCCAGCGCCTCGGCGTCGGGGTTCTCCCCGAAGGCCGCGATGTAGGAGTGCGCCCCCGTCAGGCTCTCGCTCACGCCGCTTGCGCCGAAGGCGACGAAGGTCGCCGCGAACACCCCGTTGCGCGCGCCCATGCCGCCGAAGTCGAACGCCTTCTCCACATGCTCGGAATCGCGCTGCCAGTAGGGAATCCCGGAAGCCTGCTGCGTCGCATAGGAGAGCACGTGCTGGCACTGCTCGGGCGTCAGATCCAGGACCACCGCGGCAGCCGCCGCCGCTCCGAAATTCGCCCCAAGGCAGTGCGTCGAGTGCGTCCCCGTGCGCGGCCCCGAATAGCCCAGCGCGATCGTCGCCCGTGCGCCGATGTCGTACCCCGCCACCATCCCCCGCAGGAAAGTGGCCCCGTCCGCGCCCGCCGACTCCGCCGCCGCGAGCGCGGCGGGGACGATGGCGCATCCGGGATGAAACCGTCCTCCGAGATGGGAGTCGTCCGTCTCGTCGCCGTGACCCGACATCCCGTTGGCGAAGGCCGCGTCGACAGGCGAGGTCAGGTGCGCCGTGCCGATGATCGTCGCCACCGGCTCGCCACCCTGCTTGGCCGCGAAGGCTCCCGCGATCCGGCCCGCCTTCAACCTCGATCCGCTGATGATTGCCGCCAGCGTATCGAGGAGATGCAGCCGCGCTCGGGCACTGATTTCGGGCGGCAGCGGCGCCTTGCCGGCCCGTGCCATGTAGGCGGCCACCCTGGCCGTAACGCTCTCGCCATTCATCTTTGGATCCTCCCCGCCGGCGCCTACTCGCACCCCGCGCTACGACACGCGGATTCATCTGCATTCAGTAAATTGTCTGCAATTGACAATCAAATCCGGAACTGGGACAAAAGTGCACAATGGGGGCGCAAAATATCTTCAAGCTCGACCCCCGGTACATGGGAGGACCCCTCGATGACCACCTCGCTTCGGAAGATATTCGCTTCGGTCGCCGTCGCCGCTATGGCGGTGGCCGGACCCGCGACGGCCCAGGACTACCCCCATTCCACTGTGGTCCTGACGACCCATTCGTCCGCTGGCGGGGGCACCGACGTGTTTCTGCGCGAGATGACGCGCCATCTCGGCGAGGTTATGGGCGTCAACTTCGTGGTCGAGAACGTGCGCGGCGGCAGCGGCGCGGCGGCCATGGCGCGCCTCGCCCAGAGCGACCCTGACGGCTCGGAATTCTATGGAACGACGCCGACCTACATCAACACCTCGCTGCTCAGCGAGCCGGAGTTCACCTACGCCGATCTGGACGCGGTGGTGAATGTCTTCCTGGACCCGCAGATCGTCTATGTGCGGCGGGACAGCCCCTATCAGACGCTCGCCGAGATCGTCGAGGAGGCCAAGGCCAATCCAGGCTCGATCGCCTTCGGCGTGACCACGCCGGGCTCGCTGGACCGGCAGGTCATGGAGCAGTTCAAGTCGATCACCGGCGTCGAGGCACCCGTCATCACCCATGATGGCGGCGGCGAGCTGCTGATCAGCGTCCTGAACGGTACCGTCGCGCTCGGCATCGGCGAGATCCAGGAACTCTCCGCCCAGCTCGAGGCCGGCGAGGTCCGAGTCATTGCCACCTATACCGAGGAGCGCCTTCCCCAGCTTCCCGATGTCGGGACGGCGAGGGAGCAGGGCATCGACCTCGTGGTCAACAAGTTCCGCGGCATCGCCGGCCCGAAGAATCTTCCCGACGAGATCATCGCCGCTTGGGAAGATGGGATTCGCGGCGTTCTCGAAGTGCCGGCCTTCAAGGAATGGTACACCGCCGCCGGCCTCGTTCCGCACGTCATCCCGCACGAGGAGTACGAGACCTTCATCGCCGAGTTCGCCGAAGAGCAGAAGGAGTTCTTCGTGACCTATGGCATCACGGAAGAGTGAGGCACGCCGCGGGGGAGCGAGGGCGGTGATCCGGAACATCCCGAAGGACGCCTGGGTCGGGCTGGTCGTCCTCGCCATCGCGGTCGTCTACTGGATAGGCGCCACCGGCATCAGGTCGAGTTCGCTGGAAGGGGGGGTCGGCGCCGCCGGCCTCCCCAAGGCCTACGCCTACGGTCTCGGCGCGCTGTCCGTGATCCTCATCGTCCGCGCCTTTGCGCTCCGCGCCCTGGGCCGCGCCGACGAGCAGCCGGTCGACGCCGGGGGGCAGGACGACCAGGCGGCCGACGGACGACCCGCCTCGTGGCGGCACCTGCGCGCGCGCCGGCATGCTCGCCCTCGGCGTCGTCTACCTGATCATCATTCCCTATCTCGGCTATCTCCTGTCGGTGATGGTGCTGATGGGCGGCGTCGCCCTCTACAACGGCTCGCGCGTCTCGCCCACCTTCGTGGCGACCATCGTCGGCGGGGCGATCTTCTTCTATGTCCTCTTCGTTCGCCTTCTGGGAATTCCGCTGCCGTCGGGCATGTGGCCGTCGGTCTTCCGGTCCTTCATGGGCTGAGCGCGCGGACAACGGCGGTACATAATGGAAAATCTCGGCTACGCCTGGCAGGCGCTCACCACCACTCCCGCGATCTTCGCAGCCTTCGGCGGTGTCCTGTGGGGGATTCTCGGCGGGGCGCTGCCCGGCATTTCGCCGTCGATCGCGATGGCGCTGCTGCTGCCCTTCACCTTCGGGCTCGACCCGATCCCAGCCCTGGTGCTCCTCGCCTCGACCTATGTGGGTGCCGAGTATGGCGGTTCGATCCCCGCGATCCTCATCCGTACGCCAGGCACCAACGCCGCGGCGGCGACCGCCATCGACGGCTATGAGATGCATCGCCAGGGGCGCGGCGGTGAAGCTCTCGGCATCTCGCTCGTCACCGGCACCATCGGCGGCCTCGTCGGCCTCCTCTTCCTTGTCGCTTTCACCGAGATGCTGGCCGATGTGGCGCTGATGTTCACGCCGCCGGCCTATTTCTCGCTCGGCGTGCTGGGCCTCAGCGTCATCGCCTCGCTGTCGAGCGGCTCGGTGGTCAAGGGCCTGATGGCCGCGCTCATCGGCCTGATGATCGCCGCCGTCGGCACCGATCCCGTTTCCGGTGTCGGCCGCTTCACCTACGGATATCCGGAACTGCTCGGCGGCATCCATTTCATCCTCGTGATGGTCGGCGTCTTCGCCGTGTCGGAGCTTCTCATGCAGGCCGGACTGCCGGAATGGCGGAAGACGTCCGCGCGGGACACGCGGATGAAGCTGCCGAGCTGGTCGGTGATGCGGCAGACGGCCCGCGCCCAGGTCATAGGCAACATCTTCGGCATCTTCGAGGGCTGTATCCCCGGCGCCGGCGGCTCCGTCGCCGCCTTCATGGCCTACAACGAGGCCAAGCGCTGGTCGAAGACCCCCGAGATGTTCGGCAAGGGCTCGCCCGAGGCGATCGCCGCGCCGGAGGCCGCCAACAACACGGTCACCGCCACCGCTCTCGTACCGACGCTCACCTTCGGCATACCCGGCTCCAACTCCACCGCGATCCTGCTTGGCGGCTTCATGATCCACGGCCTTCAGGCCGGCCCGCTCCTGTTCTCCCGCCACCCGGACGTGGTCTACGGGCTGTTCGGCGGCCTATTCGTCGCCAACCTCGCCATGCTCATCCTCGGCATGATCATCCTGACCCCGGCGATCTGGCTGGTGAACAGGCCCAAGCCCTACCTGCTGGCGGCCATCTATGCCCTCATCTTCTCCGGCATCTATTCCGATCGATCACAGCCTGTTCGATCTCGGCATCGTGCTCGCCGCCGGCGTCGTCGGCTATGTCATGCGGATACTCGGCTTCCCCTACCTGCCGCTCGTTCTGGCGCTGGTGCTGGGCTACATGATCGAGTCCAACTACCGGCGCTCGCTCCTGCTGACTAACGGCGACCATTCGGTCTTCACCAACGATCCCGTCTCGCTGGGCCTCCTGATCACGGCCGCGCTGTTCGTCGTCGGCTCGGCCCTGCGCGACATCCTCGCCGCGCGGCGCCGCAAGGGCGGAAGCGAGGCCGGCCAGGCGGTCTGATCGGGAAGGATCGGCGACGCCGCCCATCGATGGCTTGACCCTGCGCGCCGGTAGACACAATCTGCCGGTCTGACGAAGGGGGCATCGTCACCGGCTCGCGCGAAACGGCGGGCGCTGGGGTGCTCTGCCCACACCGGCATGTGGAGGAGCGACTTGCCCGACGATCATTCGGCACCCGGCGGCGGGACCGAGGCGCAGCTCCGCGCGACTCTGGAGAACATGGCCCAGGGCGTCGCCATGTACGACGCCGACCACCGCCTGCTCACCTGGAACAGCCGCTTCCGCGAATACCTCGACATGCCGGACGCCTTCCTGTCCCGCGAGCACAGCTTCGTCGACTATCTGCGCTATCTGGGCGAGCGCGGCGAATTCGGCAACGTCGATATCGAGGCGGTCGTCCAGCAGCGCCTGTCGATGTTGTCGCAGACCCATTCCTTCGAGCGCGTCCGCCCCGACGGCTCGGTGCTCGAGGTCCAGCGCTACCCCGTCCCGTCGGGCGGCTTCATCGCCATCTACACCGACATCACCGAGCGCAAGCAGTCCGAGAAGCAGCTCCGCGAGGACGAGGAGCGGTTCCGCGCCATCGACGAGACGGCGCCCGTGGCCCTCGTCATCGTCGACGCCGACGGCCACCGCATCCGCCACGTCAACCCGCGCTTCTGCGCGCTGACCGAGACCGACCGGGCGGACATCCGCGACCGGCCGTTCCAGTCCCTCCTGCCCGAGATCGAGGACCGCCTCGCCCTGTCGGACATTCTCGCCGCCGGCGAGACGCAGGGCGAGGAACTGCGCTTCCGTCGCCGCGGCGGCGAGGAAGTTTGGGTGACGATCTCCGTCGCTGATCTCGAATACCGCGGCGAGGCCTGCCTGATCTGCGGCATGTCCGACATCACCGACCGCAAGCGCATCGAGGCCGAACTGGTCGAGGCCAAGGAGGCGGCCGAGGACGCCAACCGCGCGAAGACCGAGTTCCTCGCCAACATGAGCCATGAGCTGCGCACGCCGCTCAACGCCATCATCGGCTACAGCGAGATGCTGCGCGAGGAGGCCGAGGACGGCGGCGAGGCCGCCGAGATGGTCGGCGACCTGGGCAAGATCGAGTCCGCCGCCCGCCACCTCCTCGGGCTCATCAACGACGTGCTCGACCTCTCCAAGATCGAGGCCGGCCGCATGGAGCATCTATTTCGAGACCGGTCGACGTCGACACCTGATCGAGCGAGGTGCACGCCATCGACCGCGCCGCTGGTCGGAAAAGAACGCCAATGCGCTCGTCGTCGACCGGCCAGGGCGGCATCGGCATGGTCGCAGACCGACGTCACCAAGCTGCGCCAGTGCCTCCTCAACCTGACTGAGCAACGCCTCGAAGTTCACCCGCGGCGGCACGGTCGAGCTGGCCGTGGATCGCGTTCGGTCGGATACCGGGGACCGTATCCGCTTCCGCGTCACCGACACCGGCATCGGCATGACCGCCGAGCAGGTCGCCAACCTGTTCCAGGCCTTCACGCCAGGCCGACACCTCCACCACGCGCAAGTTCGGCGGCACCGGCCTCGGGCTCGCCATCACGCGCGCCTTCGCCGAGATGCTCGGCGGCGACATCGTCGGTCGAGAGCACGCCGGGCGTCGGCTCGACCTTCACGATGACGCTGCCCGTGCAAAGGTCCGCGGAGGCCGCCGAGGCCGATCAGGCAGACGCCGCGCAGCAGTCGGTCGGCGATACCGGCAAGCGCTAAGGTCCTCGTCATCGACGACGACAATGCCGCCCGCGACCTCCTCGCCTCGATGCTGGCCCGCGAGGGCTACAGCGTGGTGCAGGCCGAGAACGGCAGGCAGGCGCTGGACGTCGCGCGCGCCGAGCGCCCCGACGTAATCACCTGCGACGTGCTCATGCCGCAGATGGACGGCTGGGCGGTCCTGACGGCGCTGAAGTCCGATCCCGACCTCGCCGACATCCCCGTCATCATGGTCACCATCGTCCACGAGCGCGGCATCGGCATATCGCTCGGCGCATCGGGCTTTCTCACCAAGCCCGTCGACCGCACCCGTCTGCGCGGCTCTCCTGAACCGCTTCTGCCGTCCCGACGCCGGCCCGGTTCTCGTCGTCGACGACGACGCCGACGCCCGCGAGGTCGCCCGCCACGCCATCGAGCACATGGGCATGACCGCATATGAGGCCGAGAACGGCGCCGTCGCGCTCGACTGGCTCGAGGCGAACCCGCTCCCCTCGCTGATCCTGCTGGACATCATGATGCCCGTAATGGACGGCGTGGAGTTCCTGGAGCGGCTGCGCAGCCGGCACTCCTGGCGCACCCTGCCGGTCATCGTCGTCACCGCCAAGGACCTGACCCGGCACGACCGCGAGGTGCTCGAAGGTCTGTCGCAGAAGATCGTCGCCAAGGGCGAGACCGTCGGCGGAGACCTGCGACGCGTCATCAGGCAGACGCTGACGGCCATCGGCGGCCGCTGAGAAAGCTAACCGGGAAGAGGGCCGACGGTGCCGAAGATCCTGATCGTCGAAGACAACGAGATGAACCGCGACATGCTCTCGCGCCGGCTCGAGCGCAAGGGCTACGATATCGTCATGGCGGTCAACGGCCAGGAGGGCGTCGAGATGGCGGAGACCGAGCGGCCCGACCTCATTCTGATGGACATGGGCCTTCCGGTGCTCAACGGCTGGGACGCGACGCGACGCGTCCGCGAGATCGAGGAGACCAGGACCATCCCCGTCATCGCGCTCACCGCACACGCCATGGTGGGCGACCGCGAGAAGGCGATCGAGGCAGGCTGCGACGACCACGACACCAAGCCCGTCGACCTTCCGCGCCTTCTCGGCAAGATCGAAGCGCTCCTGGGCTCCGATGGCACGCACGGCGCTTGAAGCCTCGCCCGGATCCGCGGTGAAGGGGAGCCG
>CAWDMT010000004.1:0-76604 GCA_963803485.1 uncultured Alphaproteobacteria bacterium
GGCAACCAGCTTCTCGCGCTCCAGTCGCAGCAGCTTTCCGACCTGATCGCGCTCATGGCTCGGCGAACGGCCGCGCCGAAGGGCTGACCGAAGCGGAGCGCGCGACGGCCGCAGAGCAGGGCCGCATCCAGCGCGAGCGCTTCCTGACGCCCGGCACCGGCTACCAGCCGGGCAACGCGCAGATGTTCAACAACGGCAACAACTGACGGGAGGGGTCGCCATGGACGGCAAGATGCTGGCCCGGCTCGGGGCCGTGGTGTTCATCGCCATCGCCGTCACGGCGACCGCCATCGACATGGCGCGGAAGGACGAGCCTTCCGCGCCTCCCTCCGCACCGGCCTTACAGCCGCCAGCCGATCCGCTCCGCGAAAGCCTGCGCCGCTGTCAGCAGCTCGGCGAGTTGGCCGCGAGCGACGCCGAATGCCTCGCCGCCTGGGCCGAAAGCCGCGACCGTTTCCTCTCCGTGCCGTATGATCGAGAGCGTAGGCGCGCTGACCATGGGCAACACGGGCGTCATCGACAATTTCCTCGGGGTCTTCACCTCCCTACATCGACAGTGGGTTCGGCCTGCTCGGCGGCGAAGTCGCGTTCATCGCCACCACGCTCATCGTCATCGACGTGACGCTCGCCGCGCTCTTTTGGGCCTGGGGCGCGGATAACGACATCATCGCGCGGCTGGTGAAGAAGACCCTGTTCGTCGGCGTGTTCGCCTACATCATCTCCAATTGGAACAACCTCGCGCGCATCGTCTTCGACAGCTTCGCCGGCCTCGGCCTCATGGCGTCGGGCACCGGCTTTTCGGTCGAAGACCTGATGCGTCCCGGCCGCGTAGCGCAGACCGGCCTCGACGCCGGTCGGCCGCTGCTCGATTCCATCTCCGATCTGATGGGCTGGATCGCGTTCTTCGAGAACTTCATCCAGATCGCGTGCCTGCTGTTCGCCTGGGCGCTGGTGGTGCTGGCGTTTTTCATTTTGGCGATCCAATTGTTCGTCACCCTGATCGAGTTCAAGCTGACCACGCTCGCCGGCTTCGTCCTGATCCCTTTCGGATTGTTCGGCAAGACGGCGTTCATGGCCGAGAAGGTCTTGGGTAACGTGGTGTCCTCCGGCATCAAGGTTCTGGTGCTGGCCGTCATCATCGGCATCGGCTCGACCCTGTTCAGCCAGTTCACGGCCGGATTCGGCGGCCAGACGCCGACCATCGACGAGGCGATGGCTATCGTCCTCGCGGCGCTGTCGCTTTTGGGATTGGGCATATTCGGTCCCGGCATCGCCAACGGCATCGTCTCGGGCGGGCCGCAACTTGGCGCGGGCGCGGCCGTTGGCACGGGCCTCGCTGCTGGCGGCATGGTGCTTGCGGGCGGTGCGGCGGCTGGTGGCGCGGCCATGCTCGGCGCGAAAGGCGGCGCTGCCGCGCTATCTGGCGGAGCCGCGGCCGTTCGCGGAGGCGCGGCCACCGCGGGAGCGGCGACCGCAGCCTATAGCCTTGGCTCGCTCGGCCAGACCGGGGCCGCAGGCGTCGCCTCCGGCCTCGGCGGTGTCGCCCGCGCGGCAGGCTCCGCCGCCATCTCGCCCCTCAAACGCGCCTCCGCGCGTGCCGGCGAGTCCGTCAAATTCAGCTTCACCGAAGGCGCACGCGCGGGCTTCGCCGCTGGTGGCGGCACGTCCTCCATGGGCACGGTCGGCGGCGCGAGCGCCGACCCCGCCGCCGCGCCGTCCGGCCCGGCCGGCAGTCCTCCCGCCTGGGCTCAGCGGATGCAGCGCCGGCAGGCGATGAACCACGGCACCACCATGGCCGCCCATGCCGTTCGCTCCGGCGACAGCCACGGCGGCGGTTCTTCCATCAACCTTTCCGAAAGCGACCGCTCATGAGCATCTTCAAACGACCATCGTCCCATTACGGCAAATCGCCGGAACCCGAGACGCCTTATCAGAAGGCCGCACAGGCATGGGACGAGCGCATCGGCTCGGCCCGCGTGCAGGCGAAGAACTGGCGCTACATGGCGTTCGGCTCGCTGATCCTGTCGGCCGGCTTCGCGTCCGCGCTCGTCTTGCAGTCGGCGCGCGGGACCGTGGTGCCCTGGGTGGTGCAGGTCGATAATCTCGGCCAGGCGCAGGCTGTCGCGCCGGCCGTTGCCGATTATCGCCCCACCGATCCGCAGATCGCATGGCATCTCGGCCGGTTCATCGAGCAGGTCCGCGCGATCCCGGCCGACGCCATCATCGTCCGCCAGAATTGGCTTCGCGCCTACGAGTTCACCACCGACCGGGGCGCGGCGGCGTTGAACGACTATGCCCGCGCCAATGATCCATTCACCCGCGTCGGTCGGCAGCAGGTCGCCGTCGAGGTGTCGAGCGTGATCCGGGCATCCCCGACCAGCTTCCGCGTTGCCTGGACCGAACGCCATTACGAGAACGGCCAGCTTTCCACGACCGAACGATGGACCGCGATCCTGACCATCGTGATCCAGACGCCGCGCAACGCCGAACGCCTGCGCGCCAATCCGCTCGGCATTTACGTCAACGCAATTTCGTGGTCGCGGGAGATGAGCCAATGAGGACGATCACCAACGCCCCCGCGATTGCGGCCGTGCTGCTTTCGGCCACCATGCTGGCCGGCTGCGCCACCAACCGGACACCGCAATGGAGCTATGACGATAGCGTGCCGCCGCTGCCGGTAGTGCAGGCGGCCACGACCGACGACACGCCACGGCCGCTGCATGTGCCGCCGGCCTGGACTGTCGCGCGCGGCGGCGATGCCGCAGCCACGCCGACAGGCCGCGTCGAGAACGCCAATACCGCTGCCCGCGTCGAGCCGCGCCGAGAAGGCTATTATAACGCCATCCAGATTTATCCGTGGTCCGAAGGCGCGCTCTATCAGGTCTATGCCGCAGTCGGGCAGATCACCACCATCGCGCTGGAGCCGGGCGAGAGCCTGACCGGCGCGGGGCCGGTCGCGGCCGGCGATACCGCAAGGTGGATCATCGGCGATACCGAGAGCGGCAGCGGTGCGACACGCCGCGTCCATATCCTCGTCAAGCCGACGCGCCCCGACATTTCCACCAACCTTGTCGTCACCACCGACCGCCGCATCTACATGATCGAGCTGCGCGCCCGCGATGCGCTCTACATGCCCGCCGTCGCCTGGGCCTATCCCGCGCCGCCGCCCGGCCAGCGCCAGACCGTTCCGGCCGCGCCAGTCATTCCGGCCGAGGCCGCGCGGAACTATCGCTACGGCCTGACCGGCGACAGCCCGCCATGGCGGCCGGTCTCCGTCTTCGACGATGGCCGCCGCGTCTATGTCGTCTTCCCGGCCGGGATCGTCCAGGGCGAGATGCCGCCGATCTTCGTGCTCGGCTCCGATGGCGAGCCGCAGATCGTCAACAGCCGTGTCCATCAGAACATCCTGATCGTGGACCGCCTGTTCGGCGCGGCCGAACTGCGCCTTGGCAGCGGCAACCGCCAGCAGACGGTCAGGATCGTCCGCATCAACCCGACGCAGGCCGCCGCTCCGCAGCCCTCCAGCGTGACCGGAGACTCCCCGTCATGACAGACAACACCATCACCGACAACGCCGCGCCCATGCGGCTTCGGGCCGAACCACCCCGCGTCACGCGCCTGTCCCGCAAAATGCTGGCAGGCGTCGGCGCTGTCGCCTTGCTCGGCATCGGCGGCGCGCTGATCTACGCGCTCCAGACCCGCGACGCGGGGCCGGGAGGCGACGAACTCTATTCGACCGAGAACCGCCCCACGGCGGACGGTCTCGCCGGCCTGCCGCGTGACTATAGCGGGCCGGTGCTCGGCCCCGCGCTGCCGGGCGACCTCGGCCGTCCGATCCTCGATGCGCAGAACCGGGGACAGCCGGTTGTGCCGCCTGCGATCACGACGCCCGCCGTCGATCCCGAAGAAGAACGCCGCCGCGCCGAGGAAGAAGCCGCGCGAGTCAGCAACGTGTTCTTCCAGACAGGTTCGCGCGTCGGGGCAACGCCCGGCATGGCGATGCCCGGCCTTGCCGGTCTCGATCTTGGAGGACAGCCCGCCTCGCAGGATCGGCACGCGGCGTTTCTCAATGGGCCGGTGGACCGACAGACGGTCGCGCCGGATCGCGTCACGCCGCCGGCTTCGCCCTGGATACTACAGGCCGGGGCCGTGATCCCGGCGGCGCTCATCACCGGCATCCGTTCCGACCTTCCCGGCCAGATCACCGCGCAGGTGACGGAAAACGTCTATGACAGCCCGACCGGCAGCCTGCTCCTGATCCCGCAGGGCACGCGCATCATCGGCCAATACGATGACGGCGTGACCTTCGGCCAGCGCCGTGTGTTGCTGGTGTGGAACCGCCTGATCCTGCCGGGCGGCCGTTCCATCGTGCTGGAGCGTCTGCCGGGCGCGGATGCTTCCGGCTATGCCGGCCTTGAGGATGGCGTCGATTATCATTGGTGGGATCTGATGAAGAGCGGCCGGCTTGTCCACGCTGCTTGCGGTCGGCACGGAGCTGGCGACCAGCGATGAGGACAGACTGATCCGCGCCATCCGCGACGGGGCGCAGGGCACCATCAACCAGGCCGGCCAGCAGATCGTCCAGCGCCAGTTGCAGGTCGCGCCGACGCTCACGATCCGCCCCGGCTTCCCGGTCAGGATCATCGTCACCCGCGACCTTGTGTTCGAGCCGACAGGAGGTTGACCATGACCAAGCTGAAACTCGGCCCCATCGTTGAAGACAAGCCCGTGAAGGTCACGGTGGAGCTGCCCGCGCCGCTTCACCGCGATCTTGTCGCCTATGCCGAGGTGCTGGCCAGCGAGAGCGGCCTGCCCGCCGCCGATCCCGTGAAGCTGATCGTGCCGATGCTGGAGCGGTTCATCGCCACGGATCGCGGCTTCGCCAAGGCACGGCGGGCGACCGACAGAACGTCGTCGGCGTGAGCATGAGCACGGAGGTAATATGACAGATCATTCGCCATCCGCGCTGACGAAACGGACCATTCGCAGGCATCAGCTCCGCGAGCTTGTTCCCCTTGCCGACACCACCATCTACGACATGGAGCAACGGGGGGAATTTCCTCAGCGGTTCTATTTGACAGCCCGATGTGTGGTTTGGGACCTTACCGAAGTGGAGGCATGGCTTGAAGAACGTCGCCAAGCCTCTAGGGAGAAAGCGATCAAGCGCGCGCCGTCGCCCGATGTGAAGCTCAGGAAATTCCGGCCCGTCAAACGCTAGGTTCAGGCACCAAAAGGTCCATTGACGGCGGATACAGCGTCGGAACGTATTTCTGGCCCGCTACCCAAGCGTCCACGAGGTTCGCCCATTCTTGCATCATATGACGGCGCTGGTGCTCGTATTCAGCCTTGTTGTAGATGCCACGAGACGAGCGCCCGTCTTCATGCGCCAAGCACTTTTCGATCCAGTCGCTATTGAAGCCCAACTCGTTCAGGAGCGTGGAGCCTGTCCGGCGCAGATCGTGAACCGTGAAAGGTTCGAGCGGCAAGCCTTCCTTCTTCGCCCGCACCACGACAGCGGTGGCAATGCGGTTGAAGGTCGCCCGCGACATGGGAGCATCCGCGTCGTAGCGCGATGGCAGCAGATATTTTGAATTGCCGGCGCAGGTCTTGAGCGCGATGAGAATGTCGATTGCTTGCTGCGCGAGATATACGTTGTGCGCTTTGGATCGCTTCATCCGTTCCTTTGGAATCGACCAGACTGCGTTCTCGAAATCGACCTCATCCCAAGTCGCATCTTGTAGCTCACTTTTTCGGACCATGGTGAGCAGGAACAGCTTCATGCCGAGCCGGATCGTCGGCAGCGTCGGCACATGCTCAAGCTGGCCGAGCATGACCCGGATTTCAGCAGGCGAGAGCGAGCGGTCCTTGGGAACGAAGGTCGCGATAGAGGCAGGCCCAACCTCATCGGCCGGGTTCGGCACCTTTTCCCCGTGCAGGATCGCAAAGGCATAAACGAGCTTCACAATGTCGCGGACGTGGACGGCCGTGGCCGGGGCTCCCCGTGCCTTCACCTTGGCGCACATGGCGCGGAGATCGTCGGGACTGATTTCGGTCAGCAGACGATTCCGAAAGGTCGGAAGAATGTCCCGCTCATAGATCGAGCGGCGCATCGCGCGGGTGCTGTCGGCCATCTTCGCCTCCAGCAACCAGCGTTCTCCAAACTCGCCGAAGCTCTTTGCCTCCTTGATACGGCGCTTCTCGCGTTGCTTCTCCTGGGCGGGCGACCGCCCTTCCAGTATGGCGCGCTTGGCGTCGATCAGCTTCTCGCGCGCACGCGCCAGGGACAGGTCGGACGCGCCGTAGCGGCCCAGCGTCAAAGTCTCCCGACGCCCGTTGAGGCGGTAGTCATATCGGAACACGACCGCCCCCGAGGGATTGACGACGACATACATACCGTCACGATCCACGACCTTATACAATTTGTCCTTTGGTTTCAGTGCTTTGATGCCCGCGTCAGTCAGCATTCTGACCCTCCGTGATCGTTCAAAAATGCCAGAGAGCCGCCCAATATACCGTCAGGCCAAAAATGACCTCCCTGAACGGAAAATTTCCTATTATTCTCAACGGAATAAGGTCGAAAAAAATACCGTCAGAAGCTCTCTTGCCCCTGACGGTATATTTGTTTTGGCGATGCGACAAGAGTTCGCCATACCGTCAGCTATACCGTCAATCGTGAGGCTTACCCCGCGATAGGCCGCGATAGACGACGGTAATTTTATGATGATATTTCAGATAGTTAAATAGGGATATGGAGGGCTATCGGCGGCGTTCGGATGGGCCAAAATTATTCCCACTCGATCGTTCCGGGCGGCTTCGAGGTCACGTCGTAGACGACGCGGTTTATGCCTCGGACCTCGTTGACGATGCGGTTGGCGGTGCGGCCGAGGAAGTCCATGTCGTAGTGGTAGAAGTCGGCCGTCATGCCGTCGACCGAGGTGACGGCGCGGAGCGCGCAGACGAATTCGTAGGTGCGGCCGTCGCCCATGACACCGACGGTCTGGACCGGCAGGAGGACGGCGAAGGCCTGCCAGATGGCGTCGTAGAGGCCGGCCTTCCTGATCTCGTCGAGATAGATGGCATCGGCCTTCCTTAGGATGTCCAGCTTCTCGGGCGTCACGCCACCGGGGCAGCGAATGGCGAGGCCCGGTCCGGGGAAGGGGTGGCGGCCGACGAGGCTCTCCGGGAGGCCCAGTTCGCGCCCGAGGTCGCGGACCTCGTCCTTGAACAGTTCGCGCAGAGGCTCGACCAGCTTGAGATTCATGCGCTCAGGCAGGCCGCCGACATTGTGGTGCGACTTGATGGTGACCGAGGGGCCGCCGGTGAACGAGACGGACTCGATGACGTCCGGGTAGAGCGTCCCTTGCGCGAGGAATTCGGCGCCGCCCACCTTGGCGGCCTCTGCGTCGAAAACATCGATGAACAGGCCGCCGATGATCTTGCGCTTCGTCTCGGGATCAGTGACGCCATCGAGGGCGCCGAGGAAGGTGTCCGCGGCATCGACGTGGACCAGCGGGATGTTGTAGTGGCCGCGGAACAGCTCGACGACCTCGGCCGCCTCGTTCATCCGCATCAGGCCGTGGTCGACGAGGATGCAGGTGAGCTGGTCGCCGATGGCCTCGTGGATCAGCACGGCGGCGACCGAGGAATCGACGCCGCCGGACAGGCCGCAGATCACCCTGCCCTCGCCCACCTGCTCGCGGATCTTGCGGACAGCCTCCTCGCGGAAGGCCGCCATCGTCCAGTCGCCGGACAGGCCGGCGATGTTGAGGACGAAGTTGCGCAGGAGCTGCGCGCCGTCCGGCGTGTGAACCACCTCGGGATGGAACTGGACGGCGTAGAAACGGCGCGCCTCGTCGGCGATTGCCGCAAACGGCGCGCCGTCTGAGACGGCGACGACACGGAAGCCCTCGGGCAGCGCGGTGACTCGGTCGCCGTGGCTCATCCAGACCTGGTGGCGCTCGCCGGGCTTCCAGACGCCGTCGAACAGGGCGCTCTCGCCGACGACCTCGACGAAGGCACGGCCGAACTCGCGGTGGTCCGACGGCAGGACCTCGCCGCCAAGCTGGTCGCACATGGCCTGCTCGCCGTAGCAGATGCCCAGCACGGGAACGCCCGCCTTAAAGATCTCGGCCGGCGCACGCGGGGTGCCGATGTCGGCGACGCTGGCCGGACCTCCCGACAGGATGACCGCCCTCGGCTTCATGGCCGCGAACGCCTCGGCGGCCTTCTGGAACGGGACGATCTCGGAATAGACGCCGGCCTCGCGCACCCGGCGGGCGATGAGCTGGGTGACCTGGGATCCGAAGTCGACGATGAGGACGGTGTCGTGGGAGTGCGCTGTCATGGCCGGCTTCTAGCGCCGGCGCGCGGGCGCGTCCAGACGGGGAATCACGGACAGGGCGAATAGACGGCGACACGGCCGCGCGCGAATGCGGAGTCCCCCAGCGCGTTGGAGCGAAGGAAGTAGATATCGATTCAACGCCGCCGCGCCGCCGAAATCAACGGGGGCGGTCGCTGCCGATCGGCTTGCGCCGCAACGCCAGCAAGGCGGCGCGGCGGCCGAGGCGCATGACGGGATAGAGGACGGTCGCGGCGGGTCGCCAGGAAAAGATCGCGCCCATCGCGCGGTTGAAGGTGCCCGAACGGTCCGTCAGCCGCGACAGGATCCATACGGCGTCGGAACCGTGCCAGACCGTGCCGTCAACGTCGGCGATCATGCCCTCGTCGAGATCGAGACCATAGGAGGCGGCAAGGTCAGGCTGGGCGCGGGCGTCGACCAGTTCCACATCGAACCGCTCGCGCAGGCGCAGAAGCGCCACGTAGCGGCTGCAGAAGGGGCAGTCGCCGTCATAGACGATGCGCAGCGGGCGCTGCATAGCCCTGCATCCTGTCGATGAAACGGTGCACCGCGTTCGGGTCGACGACCACCAGATAGAGCATCATCATGGTGATCGAGTAGGTGTCGACCGGCAACAGGACGTAGAAGCCGGCGTGAAGCGCCAGGGCGGCAGGGATGGCGATCTTCTGCAGTCTGGGCACGTGAATGGCGACGGCGAGGAGATATTCGACGACGACGACGAGGATCGAGCCGGCGACGAGGAAGGCCGGCATCATGACCCACGCCTCCAGCGGCCGGCCGGCATACTGCCAGACCATGATCTGCTCGAGCCGCTCGCCGGAGAGGAACGCCCACTCGGTCTTGTCGACGGCTGTCCAGAAGTAGAGCGCGGACATCTGCAGCCCGATCAGCCGGGTGCCCCACAGACGGCCGAACTCCGGGCGCGGGGCGATGCCCGACGCCTCCGACTGCCCGATCTCGCGCCAGCGGTCGACCGAATAGGACCTGCCGCACGGCGTGAACGAGAGGAAGAAGACGGAGATCAGCAGGATGTACGAGTGGTGATGGTTCCAGCCGACGCGGTCGGGCAGGTAGCCGAGCGGGAAATACATCACCAGGAGAACGAGCGCGACCATCACGGTCGCGATGCGGGAATAGAGACCGACCAGCATGAGCGGGACGAAGGCGAAATAGAACACCGCCACCGCCACATGGAGCGCGTCCCCGGCGGCGAAGAACGCCACCTCGTCGCCGTAGCGTATGAGGACGATCGAGGCGAGCGCGACACGCAGCAAGCCGACGGCGCGGGTCGAGCCTTCGTGCTCGGTGCACCAGGAGAGGACGCGGTCAATCATGGACCATGGCCTCGCTGCCCGATGCGCCGAGCGGCCAGGCGCAGATGTCCTTTCCCTCGATGGAACGCCAGCCCTGCCGGGTGCCGACGCGGCCGGAGAAGGACAGCCGGACGTCGCCGGAAGCGCAGAACGCGTCGGCCACGCGACGCAGATCGCCGTCGTCGATCACGCGCAGGTCGAAGCGATGGGTCCAGTATCCTCGGGTACCAGTCGAATTCGAGCAACTGCAGCGGTGAGAGCTCGGTCACCGCGCCCTCGCCGTCCTCGACCGTGAACGCACCGTCGAGGACGCCGACGCCGACCTGCGAGAACATCGTCCAGGGCCGCCACAACGGCGAGCGTATGTCGGCGATCTGCGCAAGGAACGGACCGATGAGGATGTGGGCGGCGAGGACCGCAAAGGCGACCGTCCGCAGCCATCTGGCCGCGCTCCACGTCCGCGTCATTTCGCCGGTCGATGTCGCCACGTAGGACATGACGCACGGTACACCGGCCAGCGTTGCACGTTGGTTAAGCCTGGCCGGAGCCCCCGAGACGCTCCAGCACGGAGACGAAGAAGCCATCGGTGCCCGTCAGGCGCGGAGTGAACATGACGCCGCCGGGGCGGCTCAGCGAGGCCTCCGCAAGGCGTTCCCCGGCATCGCCCGGCAGCGCGGCGGCCAGAACCTCGCCAGAGGAAATAGCCGCGAAGTCCGGGTGTCCTGCCAGGAAGTCGGCGACGCGGTCCTCGTTCTCCTCCGGCAGCAGCGAACAGGTGACGTAGACGAGGCGGCCGCCGGGCTTGACCATAGGCGCGCCGGCCTCGAGCGCGGCCGTCTGCTCGGCGATCCGCTCGGCCAGCGCCCGGTCGGACAGGCGCCACTTGGCGTCGGGCCGGCGGCGCCAGACGCCGGAGCCGCTACAGGGTGCGTCGACCAGAACGACATCCATCCGGCCGGCGAGATCGGCGAGCGCATCGACATTGCCGGCCTCGCGGACCTGTGCATTGCGCACTCCCCCACGCTGCAGGCGCTCGTGGATATCGGCGAGCCGGCGGCGATCGGCATCCCAGGCGTAGACCTGGCCCTTGTTGGCCATCTGCGCGGCGAGCGCCAGCGTCTTGCCGCCGGCGCCGGCGCAGATGTCGGCGACCTGCATGCCGGGAGCGGCACCAGCCAGGAGAGCCGCCAGCTGCGACCCCTCGTCCTGCACCTCGAACCACCCCTTCCGGTAGCCCGGCTCGGAGAGCACATGCGGCGACCGCGCCGCACCCTCGCCCACCGGCACCCGAATGCCGTACGGCGCGAAGGGTGTCGGAGCGGGGGAGACGCGCGACAGGGCCTTGAGAACCTTCTCACGCGACGACTTCAGCGGGTTGGCGCGCAGGTCCACCGGCGCGCGGGCGGCGAGCGCCCTGCCCTCCTCGGCCGCGGCCTCGCCGAAGAGGCGTGTCAGCGAACCATCGAGCCAGTCGGGATAATCGCCCCGCACATGTGACGGAGCATCATCGGGCACGTCACGCTCAAGGGCCGCCCGCTCGTCGGCGGTGAGGGGCTCGGGGGCATGGGGATCTCCGGAGAATGCCGCGTCTATCCCGGCGGTGCCCTGCTTCCAGAGAATGCCGAAGGTCCCGAGGACCAGGGCACGGGGGGTGTCGGACCCCATGAGCCAGGCCAGCGAGGAGCGGCGGCGCAGGGCATCGAACACCAGGTTGCCGATGGCGCCGCGATCGCCCGAGCCGGCGAACCGGTGCGACAGGCCCCAGTCCCGGAGGGCATCGGTCGCAGGACGATGCCGTGCCTCGATGTCGGCCAGAACCTCGATGGCCGCCGAGCAGATGGCTCCGATCCTCACAGTGCGACCCTTCCATCCCGGCCATCGTCGGCTTGTGTGGCGCCGGCAGGGACGGGACGTCCAAAAGAGGCCGCAGTGGAATTCAACGGGGTCACGGTGTGGTCTTTCCTTGGAACTTGCTGCCCCGCTCGACGCGGCGGGTGGAGGCTACCATGCATTACGGTCGCTCTGCCGCGCACGGCAGAGCGTTATTGGCAAGCCGCTTCGCGATCAGAAGCGAACGCGCGATGGCTCATCCATGTGGGAATCGCGCGAGAGAACATAGGAGACCGGGCCCGCACCTACGACTCATTTCGGACCCGTGCCCGAGCCCCCGTCGAACCGGCGGCCGGTCCCGCGGGGCCGCGGCTTGGCAACCGGTCAAGACGCGGCGAGGGCTACCCAGGCGACGCGCAGGGCCAGCAGGAGCACCACCACGACACCGATACCGAACACCTTGCCGCGCAGCAGGACGTCCTCCCGGGTGATGTGCACCCAGGCGTGGACGAGCCGGGCGATCACGAAGACCCAGGCCAGCGCCACGTCCACAAGCGTCACGGCGCCGATCGCCAGAAGCGACAGTACGAGGACGTAGAACAGGACCGGAAGCTCATACTGGTTGGCCAGGCTGCGGCTGACCCGGGCAACGTCGCGAGGCTCGTCGCGCGGGACGATGTAGGTCGACAGCTTCGCATCCCCGCGACGGACCGCGGCGGCGCGGACGCGGTAAAGCACGATGTAGATCGTCAGCGTGAGCAGGACCTGCACCAGGAGCGCAAGGACGATCAGGACTTCATTCGGGGTCATGGCGATCTCGACTTTTTCGGCATTGGGCTTGCGGTACGGACGACGACGCCCGGCAGATCGTTTACGGGGCCACGCGTCCTTCGTCGGCAAGCGCGCGGAGACGGTCGGTATCGTAATGCACGAGGCCCTGACGCACGTCGGCGAGCCAGCCCGACCCGATGTCGTCGAGGAGCAGCCGTGCCAGCGCCCGGCGGCGGTCCCCGGCGCGTCTCAGCCGGTCATCGCGGGCGCGGGCGACCGAGGGCGCAAAGCGGCCCAATGCCTCGCGGAGGCGTCGTTCGGCCCGCTTGAGGCGGCCCCGCGCGCTGTCGCGAATGGTCAGCGAGTTCGGGCCATGGGCTCGCCGCGAAGGCCTCCGCGAACCAGTCGGTGAAATGGTCGCCGTGCAGCCACGAGGGGCCATCCCAGGGCTTGCCCTTGCCAGCGAAGTGATACATCGCGGGGTCCACCGCTGCGTCGAGGCCGAGATTGAAGAATCCGGGCATGAAGTTCCACCGGTGAGACAGCGGTAGCCACCGGTCCTGGAACAGGAGGTTCAGAGCGTCCTGGTCCTGGCCGGTGAACCGGTGGCTCTCGGTGCGGATGATCTCGACGGTCCGGGCCGCGACATCGGTCTCGCGCCAGACGGCGGGATCGAAGACGATCATGCCGGCGTTGAAGAAGCGCTGGTCCGGCCGCAGTCCGAGCTTGCGCTTGCGGTCGGGGAAGCGCTCCGGGCGCTTCACACCCTCGGGCACGGCCATCATCAGAATCCTCGACCGCGGCGACGGGCGCGCCTTCCAGGTCGAGATCGAAGAGCGGCGACAGCGATCCGGTCACCCAGGCGTCGCTGTCGAGATAGGCCACCCTCCGACAGGATGGCGGCACCATCTCCGCCAGAAACAGCCGGGCATAGGAGAACAGGCCGAACTGCTGCATCGGCGCATTTGGCGGCAGTCGTCCCTCCATGTCCGCCAGCCGCACGGTGACGTCGCCGTCGGGCGGCACGTCAGCGAGCCAGGGATTGGGCTCGGTGAACAGCATGACGGCGTAGCGACCGGCCGAATGGCGGGCGATCTGCGTCGCAAGGACATAGGCGTAGCGGAAGAAGCCCCGGTCGGCGCACAGGCAGACCACGTCCCGCGCGGCCGAAACCGCTGGCTGGTCGACGTGGCTGTTCATCGCGGGGCCCGTGTTGTGGAGCATGGGAGCGGGCACTCGTATCCCAGCCGTCGACGATTTTGAAGCGCCCGATGCCCTCGCCAAAACCCGGCGGCAGGGATATTAGAGGCCGGTCGAATTGTCGCGGACGGGATTCAATGCCCACGAACGACTCGTTCCGGATCGAATTCATGGGGCCGCCCGGGGCGGGAAAGACGACCCTGCACCGGCGGGTCGTGGAGATACTGGGCCGGGACAACCCGCTCCTTTCCAGTGATCAGCTGATCGCGAGCGTCGAGCGATCCAATGGCGTCTCGCCGGTTTCAGCCGCCGACCGCGCCATCGCTACTCTTCGGCGGCACTTCCGTCCGAAGGCCCATCGCCGCAAGGCGTTACGGGCGCTATCATCGCCTGCGGACGCCGCCTTGAGCGGATTCGAGGCGGTTTCCGGATTTCTTGACGTGTCGCTTTCGCTGCTGGCAAGCGCGTCGATCGGTCCGGCGTTGCGGATGAAGCGCGCGGAGTGGCTTTTCGCGGATCTGCGTCTGGCCGCAATTGCCGACCTCATGCAGAACCGGCGGCCCGTGATGTTCGACGAGCTCTTGTGCCAACGCGGATTCAGCATCTGCCTGTCCGACATTTCGGACAGGACGTCATGGGGCAACTACTTCTCCCAGATGCCTGCTCCCCGCGCCGTGGTCGCGGTGCGCGCGCCCGTCCAGGTCGTCGTCGACCGGTTGATCGTGCGAGGGCGCGGCGACACCCATCAGATCGACGACGCCGAGGCGGCAGCGGAGCTGGCGGACATCGCGTGCTCCACGCTGACGTCGCGCGCGGTGCCTGTGATCGAGGTGGATTCTACCGGCGACCCCGAGGTCATCGCCCGTGACCTGGCGCAGCGCCTTCGGGCCTTCGCATGAGGACGGTCTCGGTCGTCATTCCCACATGCGACCGGCCGGACAGGCTGGCTCGCGCGCTTGCGTCCGTCGCCGCCCAGACCCGCCGTGCGGACGAGATCATCGTCGTCGACAATGGCCGCAAGGCCATCGCGACGGACGCCCTGCCGGCCGGCGTGATCGTCGAGCGGCTGGCGCCCAGGATCGGTGCGAGCCGCGCCCGGAATGCGGGACTTGAGCGCGCGCAAGGCGACTACGTCGCTTTTCTGGACGACGACGACCTCTGGGAGGCCGACTATCTCGCCCGGATCGGGGATGCGGTCGCACGGGCCGATACGCCGCCGGATCTCCTGATCGGGCGACGCGACGTGGTCGTTGGCGGCCGGCAACAGGTCTACAAGTGCGTGCGCGACGCAGCCGAACTCTGGCCGCAGTTGCTCGTGCGTAATCCCGGAGCCGGGGGATCGAACATGGTGGCCAGCCGTATGGCCGCGCTCGAGGTGGGCGGGTTCGACGGCGAGCTGATCGCATCCAACGACCGCGATTTCGCGCTGAAGTTCGTTCTGGCGAAGAAGATCATCGCGTGCGTCCCGGACGCCGTGGCGATCATCGATCGCGGCGACGATCCGCGGCTGACCAACACATCGGCTGCAATCGAAGGAAAGCGGCGCTTCCTGAGAAAGTACCGGCCCCTGATGAGCCGGCGGCAACGCATGGAGATCCACTCGGAAATATTCTCGCTCATCGCCCGGAAACGAAGAATACTCAAGCCATTTTCGAAGGCGTTCCGGCAGTTTTCAAAGATGATTTGACGGGTCGTCGCGAAATGTTAAATTATTAAGCCCTATATATAAGAAAATATTCTGATTTATAAAGAATGAAATCTCTTTAAATGACCGATTTCGATTCATCGGATCGATGTCGCATCGCGGAAGGCTATTTTAGTTGCCATTATAACCCTGCGTAATTTCATGTCGGTAGTAAAAGCAAGATTTAATCAATTGCTACCAGCAATTCGCGGATCAGACGGTACAGTCTGCGCGGCGTAAACTGCTATAGTCTGCGATGAGCAACTCAGCTCCGCACGTCGGATGTGGCTTGCGCAACAGGGCTGCACAACAGAATCGATTGACTCCGCCATATTTTGACTGACATCCGCGGCTCCATTGCATGTTCGACCCTGTCGATGACAGGGAGCGGTTACCCGGAGGATAGCGTGGCTTGGGACGCAGGATCTCGTATCCAGACGTACCAGTGGGTAGGGGCGGAAGCCGGGTCGTTCTGCCAGACCGACCTAGGCGGCAGGCAATTCGTGCTCGCAGTCTGTACGAGAGGCCGCCCGATCATGCTTGCCGCCTGTCTCCGCTCGATACAGGCACAGTCCAACGTACCGGGATGGATGTTCGAGATTCTCATCGTCGAGAACGAGTCGATCGTCCAAGTCGACGGGATCGTCGCGCGTTTCTCGGCGAGCGGCCCGCATCCCGTTACCTACGTTCACGAGCCTGAACTCGGCATTCCCTTCGCACGGAACGCAGCGGTCGAGGCCGCGCTCGAACGGGGCGCGGACTGGATAGGATTCGTCGATGACGACGAAACCTTGTGTGCAGACTGGCTGCCGAACATGATCGCCGCGATCGATCGCTACGATTCAGACGCGGTGGCCGGCCCTGCACAGCAGTTCCTGAACGGCCGTGAATCCGAATGGGTTGACGATCCCAAGGCGCACCACCCGGAAGGAAGCCGCTGCGGTTCAGCGTCCACATGCAACGTGGCCTTCAACAGCAAGCTCGTCTCCGCGCCGCCTGAAGGAGAGGGCCTGCGCTTCGACACCCGTTTTCGATTCACCGGCGGTTCAGACAGGGATTTCTTCGATAGAGCGACACAGGCCGGAGCACGGATCGTCTGGAGCAACGATCCTGTCGTCGTCGAGCATGTCCCCGCCCAGCGCCTCACGCTGTCCTGGAACCTGAGGCGGAAGTACCGGACGGGATGGGTGGCCATGCAGCGCGCCATTCGCGACAAGGGTCGCTGGCGGGCCGGAGCGCAAGACGGACGCGTCGCGCTGGGAATCGTCGTTCTGCATATTTTCAAGCTCGTCAGGGCTCCCTATCTAGGATTGCGCGGGCGGCCGCAGGACAAGGCCCGACTGAGGAAAGATCTGAATGCTTTGGCACGCAATCTCGGGGTTCTGGCCGGAGTGACGCCCTTCAGGCCCCGCCCCTACCTTGCCACCGACGGACACTGACAAGCGTACGTTCCGACCGTCATCCCACGCCTTCGGCGCACCGCCCGACAACGACCGTCTGGGTCCGATCGGCAACACAATGGGGCCGGCATCGTCCGAGTGCCACCGCAGGGTCGCGGCGATGATGCAAATGAGCTAAACGTAGCGGTCGAAATCTCAATTCAGTCCTAGACAAAGTGAACGATGCCGAAGGCTTCGAAAAAGCCAAAGTTGGATTCGGGACACATCGCGCTGACCAGGCGCCTGTTCCGAGAGAACTTCCACGAGTACCGCTGGCGCTATGCCCTGGCGTTCCTGCTGATGGGCATCACGGCGGGGACGACCGCCCTTATGGCCTGGCTGATCCGCGACGCCGTGAACGACGTGTTCGTGGCCCAGAATCTGCCTATGGTCTGGTTCTTCGGCGCAGCGTTCATCGCCATCTCGGTCGTCAAGGGCTTCTCGGCCTACGGCCAGACGGTGGTTCTCTCGCGTATCGGCAACTCGATCGTGGCGCGTATCCAGCGCCAGATGTTCGGCAAGCTGCTCCAGCTTGGCGTCGGGCATTTCGGCCGCACCCATTCGAGCCAGTTGATCACCCGGATATCGCAGAACGCCAAATCCGCGCGGGAGCTGATGAACCTGGTCGCGACGACATTGGGCCGCGATATCCTGACGCTCCTCGGCCTCGTCGGTGTGATGATCGTCCAGGATCCGGTGATGACCGCGATGACGCTGCTCATCGCGCCGCCGATCATCATCGCCGTGGTGCGCGTGGTCCGAAGGGTCCGCAAGCTCGCAGGACTGGAAATCCAGACCAATGCGGCCGTCATTGCCACGGCACAGGAAACCGCCCAGGGCATCAGGATCATCAAGTCGTTCACCCTCGAGGGTGAGATGAGCAAGCGCGTCGACACGGTCGTGCGCGGCGTGGAGGATCGGGCGAACAAGCTGGTCGCCCTGCAGGCCTCGACCGGCCCGCTGATGGAGTCGCTGGGCGGCGTCGCCATCGGCCTGGTGATTCTCTATGCCGGCTGGCAGACGATAGAGGTCGGCAAGTCTCCCGGCGAGTTCATGTCGTTCCTCGTGGCGTTCCTTCTTGCCTACGAACCGGCGAAACGGCTGGCGAAGTTGAGGGTCCAGCTCGAGCGCACCATGGTCGGCGTCAGCATGATGTACGAGCTGATCGACACGCCGAGCGAGGAGGTCGACGTTCCCGACGCCGTCGAGCTCGCATCCGTGGAGGGCAACGTCGAGCTGCGCGACGTGGAGTTCGGCTATCTTCTGGACGAACCGGTGTTGCGTGGGGTTTCACTCGAGGCGAAGAAGGGCCAGGTGATCGCGCTCGTCGGCCAGTCCGGCGGCGGCAAGACGACGATCATGAACCTCGTCGAGCGGTTCTATACGCCCTGGTCCGGGAACATCCTTGTCGATGGCCACGATATCCAGAACGTCACCCTCGCCTCGCTGCGCAAGCATATTTCCTTCGTCAGCCAGGACACGTTCCTGTTCACCGGATCGATCCGGGACAACATCGTGGTCGGCCGGATCGACGCGACCGAAGAGGATGTGGTCGAAGCCGCGAAGGCCGCGCAGGCCTGGGACTTCATCGAGCGGCTGCCCGAAGGGCTGGACACTCATATCGGCGAGAACGGCGGGCAGCTCTCCGGCGGGCAGCGCCAGCGCATCGCGATCGCACGGGCGATCCTGAAGGGCGCGCCGATCCTGCTGCTCGACGAGGCGACCTCCGCTCTCGACACGCAGTCCGAACGCAAGGTCCAGGCCGCGCTGGAAACGCTGATGGCCGGCCGGACGACGATCGTCATCGCGCACCGGCTGTCGACGATCCTCAAGGCCAATCGGATCTACGTCATCCAGGGCGGGCGGGTTGCGGAATCCGGCAATCATCCCGAGCTTCTGGCCCAGAACGGCATCTATGCCGATCTGTACAACTCGGCGGAGTTCCAGCAGGACGACGCGCTGGAAGATGCGGCGCAGTAGCGCCGCGCTTCGTCACATCGCTCCGGGATAGTTCGGGCTCTCGCGCGTGATCGTCACGTCGTGGGCGTGGCTCTCGCGCAGGCCGCGGCGCGAGATGCGCACGAACTCGGCCTTCGTCGCGGAACTCGTCGAGGGTCGGCCGCGCCGACATAGCCCATGGCGGCGCGCAGGCCGCCGGCGAGCTGGTGCAGCACGCTGCCGACCGGCCCCTTGTAGGGCACCTGCCCCTCGATGCCTTCCGGCACGAGCTTCAGCGCGTCGCTTGGATCTCCTGCCTGGAAGTAGCGGTCGGCCGAGCCGCGCGCCATCGCGCCGACCGAGCCCATGCCGCGATAGGCTTTGTAGCTGCGGCCCTGGTAGAGGATAGACCTCGCCGGGGCTTTCCTCGGTGCCGGCGAAGCAGCGAGCCGATCATCGCGCAGTCGGCGCCGGCGGCGAGCGCCTTGGCGAGGTCGCCGGAATACTTGATGCCGCCGTCGGCGATCACCGGGACGCCGGCGCTTCGCGCCGCCTCGACCGCGTCCATGATGCGCGGTGAGCTGCGGCACGCCGACGCCGGCGACGATGCGCGTCGTGCAGATCGAGCCCGGGCCGATGCCGACCTTGATGGCGTCCGCGCCGGCGTCGATCAGCGCCTTCGCGCCGTCCGCGGTCGCGACGTTGCCGGCGATGACCTGCACCTCGTTGGACAGCCGCTTCACCGCGGCGACCGCCTCCAGCACGCGCTCGGAATGGCCGTGCGCGGTATCGACGACGATGACGTCGACGCCGGCGTCGATCAGCCGCTCGCGTGCGCTCGAAGCCGTCGTCGCCGACGGTCGTGGCCGCGGCGACGCGCAGCCGGCCCTGCTCGTCCTTGGCGGCGTCGGGATTGAGCCGGCCTTCTCGATGTCCTTGACGGTGATCAGGCCGACGCAGCGATAGTCGTCGTCGACGACCAGCAGCTTCTCGATGCGGTGCTGGTGGAGGAGGCGCTTGGCCTCCGTCCTGGTCGACCGTCTCGCGCACGGTGATGAGGTTCTCCTTCGTCATCAGCTCCGAGACCGGCTGCGTCGGGATCGGAGGCGAAGCGGACGTCGCGGTTGGTGAGGATGCCGACGAGCCGGCCGGGTTGCCGTTCGCGCCGCGCTCGACCACCGGGAATGCCGGAGATGCCGTGGTCGCTGCATCAGCGCGAGCGCGTCGGCGAGCGTCGCGTCCGGCGTGATGGTGACCGGGTTCACCACCATGCCGGACTCGAACTTCTTCGACCTGCCGCACCTCCTCGGCCTGCTGCGTCGGGCGTCGAGGTTGCGGTGGATGACGCCGATGCCGCCGGCCTGCGCCATGGCGATGGCGAGGCGCGCCTCGGTGACCGTGTCCATCGCCGCGGAGATGATCGGCAGGTTGAGGCGGATCGTGCGCGTCAGCCGCGTCGACGATGTCGACTTCGCCCGGCAGGACGGTCGGAATGGCCGGGCTTCAGCAGAACGTCGTCGAAGGTGAGCGCTTCGCGCGCCGGACAGCAGGTCGACGATGCGGCCAGGTCGCCATGTGCCATGAACCAACTCCGCGGCGCCGGGCGCCGGCGAAACGGCGCGAATCCGGCTCTGGGTTGGCGCGGGTCATTAACATCGTGCCGCGCGCAGTGCGGAACGAGCGGATCAGATGCGCGGCCATGACGCGTCCGTCGCGGACCGCGAAAGAGCAGCGCCGCGATCGCTGCCCGCCGGAGCGCACTGGCCCAGCGTCCGCGGCTTCGTGACGGGCGGCATCTACCGCACGCGTCCGGCATAGCTCGATCGTCGCCCGATCCCATGCCCAACCGCATCCTCGTGCCGCTCATCGTCGCCTGCGCGCTGTTCATGGAGAACCTCGATTCGACGGTGCTCTCCACCTCGCTGCCGGCCATCGCCGCGGACTTCGGCGAAGACCCGATCCACCTGAAGCTGGCGCTGACCTCCTATCTCCTCAGCCTCGCCGTGTTCATCCCGGCGTCGCGGCTGGCTGGCCGACCGGTTCGGCGCGCGGCTGGTCTTCCGGCTGGCGATCGTCGTCTTCACCATCGGCTCGATCCTGTGCGGCCTGTCGGAGTCGATCGGCGCGCTGGTCGTCGCCCGCATCGTGCAGGGCATCGGCGGCGCGATGATGGTGCCGGTCGGCCGGCTGGTGATCCTGCGCACCGTGCCGAAGCGCGAGCTCGTCGGCTCGCTCGCCTGGCTGACCGTCCCGGCGCTGATCGGCCCGGTCATCGGGCCGCCGCTCGGCGGCTTCATCACCACCTATTTCGCACTGGCGCTGGATCTTCTGGATCAACGTGCCGATCGGCATCCTCGGCGTCGTGCTGGCGACGCTCTACATCCCGGACATCCGCGGCGAGGAGCGCGACGCCGTTCGACACGCTGGGCTTCGTCCTGTCGGCGGTCGGGCTCGCCGCGCTCATGACCGGCTCGACGACGCTCGGGCCTCGGCCTGCTGCCGCTGCCGGTGGTCGCTCGCGCTTCCTCGGCGGCGCGGCACTGATCTGCTCGGCGCTATGTCGGTGCATGCCAGCGCGCACCGCAGCGCCGATCCTCGACCTGACGCTGCTCCGCATCCCGACCTTCCGCGCCAGCGCTCATCGGCGGCTCGCTGTTCCGCATCGGCATCGGCGCGACGCCCGTTCCTGCTGCCGCTGCTGCTGCAGCTCGGCTTCGGCATGACGCCGTTCCAGTCCGGGCTGCATCACCTTCGCCGCCGCGGTCGGCGCGATCGCGATGAAGTTCGTCGCGCCGCCGATCCTGCGCCGGTTCGGCTTCCGCACGGTGCTGGTGGTCAACGCCGCTCATCGCCGCCGGCTTCGTCGGCGCTGCCGGCCGTCTTCACCGCCGACGACGCCGCTCGTCGCTGATGATCGATCCTCCTGCTCGTCGGCGGCTTCTTCCGCTCGCTGCAGTTCACCGCGATCAACGCGCTCGCCTATGCCGACATCGACCAGGACCGGATGAGCCGCGCGACGAGCCTGACCAGCGTCGCGCAGCAGCTGTCGCTGTCGGTCGGCATCTCGCTCGGCGCGATCGCGCTGGAGCTGTCCACGCACGGAAAGGCCCCGGAGGACTTCACCGCCGCGGACTTCGCGCCGGCTTTCCTGATCATCGCGGCGGTCTCGGCGCTGTCGGTGGTGTTCTTCTCCAGGCTGAAGCCCGACGCGGGAAGCGAGATGTCCGGCCACGGCCGGCCACGGCCGGACCCGGTGACGGCGATGCGAGAGCGGGGCTAGATGCACACCTCGAGCGATGCGGCCATTACAGGCTCAAGACAAAATTTGACGCAGCGTAACTTATAGTATTCGTCCGCCAGTTTCGGTGTTAGACTGCTGTCACTTCTACGATCTCAGTGGGGGTGATCATGCGATCTCTGCACGCTGGAACGGTCGCTGCCGCGGCGGCGACGGCGTTCATGACGACGGCCCATGCGGCCGACATACCCATCGAATACACGCCACCTGTAGCGCTGCCGGTCGTCTACGACTGGACGGGTGTCTATATCGGCGTGAATGCCGGCTACGGCTGGGGTGATTTCGGATTCGGCAGTGGATCTGCGGATTTTCCGATCGGTTTCGAGTTCGGTGGAGAAGCTTTCGAAGGCCGGTTCGGCCTGCCCAACTTCAGTGCCGACGCCAACGGCTGGCTGGGCGGCCTGCAGATCGGCGGCAACTGGCAGGTGAATCAGATCGTCCTCGGCCTGGAGGCCGACTTTCAGTGGACCGGAATGGACACCGGGACCACGATCTGGACCGGCGACGTGGCCGACTTCCCCAACCTCGATGCGCCCGACTTCGACGAGTTCGACGTGTCCACCAGCGCCGAGCTGGAATGGTTCGGCACCGTGCGCGGCCGGATCGGGTACGCAATGGACCGCTGGCTGATCTACGGCACCGGCGGCCTCGCCTACGGACGCGGCGAAACCACGATCTCCATCGCGGGGATCGACGGCAACGACACCCTGGGAACCGTCAGCGCCAGCGACAATCAGGGCCATATCGGCTGGACGCTCGGCGCCGGCGTGGAGGCCGCGATCACCGACAACCTGACGTTCAAGGCGGAGTATCTCTACGTCGATCTCGGCAGCGAGACCTACCAGTTCAACTTCCGCGGCGGCGCATCGGCAACCCAGGACGTCGATTTCGACGCCCATATCGTCCGGGCCGGCCTGAACTGGCGGTTCAACAACCTGTTCGGACTGTAGCCGACCGGGGCCGCCCAGGCCGCCTCAGAGCGCCTGGGCGGCCCGGCCTAGCATGAGGATGGGACCGGTGGGCAGCCCCGTGGGCGATCCGCCCTCCGGTTCCAGCGTGATCTCGAAGAGCTGATCCTCGAACGTCGGCGGCAGCTCCCTCGTATCGAGCCGGATCGAGCGCGCCTGTTCGATGAGGCCGACCGAGACCGGTCCCCGCTCCTCGCTCCATTTCGTCCAGACCTGCAGCACGCGGCCGGCGGGAACCGGGATATCGGCCAGCGGCAGAAGCACGATGCTGCCGTCGGCCTTCACCTCGACCACCGCGCCGGGCGTCGAGCCGTCCTCGGCGACGAGCACCGCGATCATCACCGGATCGGGCGGGGGAAGCGTGAGAACGCGGGTGAGGCCGATCGCCAGGACGAGCGCGGCGGCTGCGCCCGCGAGCCCGACGCCGCGCCACACGGGCAGCGAGTTCCAGAAGCGGCTCCAAGCGCTCTCGCGGGCGGGCGGCCGGTACGGAGTCGCCGCGCCGATCCGGGCATCGATGCGCCGCCAGAGGTCTTCGCCGGCGGCGATCTCGGGCGCGGTCGTGTCGAAGTCCGACAGCCGTTCGCGCCAGTCCTGAACAAGTCCGGCGAGACGAGGGTCGCCCTCGGCCTCCCGCGCGAATGCGGCGGCCTCGGGCTCTTCCATCAGGCCGAGCACATAGAGCGCCGCGCGTTCGTCACGCGAGGCGGGAGCCGTCGCCGGGGCGTCGTCGCCGGGCGTCATTCCATGCACTCCTTGAGCGCGGTCAGCGCGCGCCTTATCCACGACTTCGCGGTGCCGAGCGGCACGCCCAGCCTGGATGCGATCTCACCGTGGGTCAGGCCGTGGGTGTAGGCCAGCACGATCCCTGCCCTTCGTTTCGGCTCGAGAGTTCTCGAGGCACTGCCGAAGCCGGCTCGCTTCCGACATGCCTTCCACGATCGCCTCGGGATCCGGCGCGTCGTCGGCCCGGTCGAGCGTGCTCGGATCCTCGGCCAGTTCCTCGCGCCGGCCATCGCGCAGGATGTTCAACGCCCGGTTGCGCACGACGGCGCTCAGCCAGCCGCGCGGGCTGCCCTTCGTGGCATCGAATGTCGCGGCCCGTCGCCAGACCTGCACGAAGGCGTCCTGTACCGCCTCCTCCGCCAGTTCGCGCCGTCGCAGGATACGCATGGCGATGCCCAGCATCCGCGCCAATCGCGCTCGTAGATAGCTTTCAGACCGGCGCGCTCGCCGCGCGCGCAGGCGGCCATCGCGCCGCGATAATCGAACGCGTCGGCAGCTTGATCCAGTGCGCCACGGGTCGTCGCCGGGCCTTCGTTCACTCTACGCTCCTCGTATACGCCACCACGCCGGACACCATACAGAAGTTGCGGCGGCGGGGGTACGAATGTTGAGAGGCGAGCGGTTTCCACAGGCTTAAGACACCGCCCGGCGGCGTCCGGATGCATCCGAAGAAAAATTTTCGCTCCGCTGCATCCGCACCGGCAGTCGGCGGGTAGAGGCCATGTGACCGCCTTCCAAAGGCACATGAACCATAACCGCAAAACGGAGCCCCCCAACCATGCTGAAACTCGCTCTCGCAGCCAGCACCGCTCTCGTGACGATGACGGCCGCCGCGCAGGCCAACACCGTCATCGCGCTGACCGGCGACAACACGCTCTCAGCCATCGACGCCACGACCTGGGAAGTCACCGGCACGATGGACGTGACCGGCTATGACGGCCGCCTCGTGGGCATCGACGTACGCCCGGCCGACGGCATGCTTTACGGCGTCGGCACCGACGGCACGATCGTGACCATCGACACCTCGTCCGGCGAGGCGACGGAAGTTTCGACGCTGTCGCAGATGCTCGAGGGCGCGGAGAACGCCGTCGTCGACTTCAACCCGGCCGCCGACCGCCTCCGCCTGATGTCGACGGACGGCACCAACTTCCGCGTCAACGTCGACACCGGCGAGGTCGTGGTCGACGGCGAACTCGCCTATGCCGAGGAAGCCGAACTCGGCGTGGTGGCCGGCGCCTACACCAATTCCTACGCCGGCACCGAGGCGACCCAGCTCTACAACGTGGACACGGCGAACGGCTGGCTCGTCCTGCAGGATCCGCCGAACGACGGCGTGCTCAACCCTGTCGGCGAGCTTGGCGTCAGCGCCGACTGGGCGGCCTTCGACATCCTGTCCGATGGCCAGGGCGGCAACTCGGCCTGGATGATGGCCGGTGGCACGCTTTACGAGGTCGATCTGGAGACCGGTGCCGCGAGCGAAGTCGGCGCGGTGGGCGTCGACGGCGACGTCCGCGACATCGCAATCATCCCCGCGATGTAATCGACCCCCCGCAGGGTTGCATCGCGGATGGGCCGGGCTCCCCTCGAGCCCGGCCCTACTCGTCCCAGGCCTGGACGTTGACCTGACGCGAGATGCGTCCGCCGTCGAGCTCGATCATGGCGGCGCAGTAGACCTTCACGCCGTCGGGATACTCGCATGCCTCGGTGAAGGCGAGCCTGTCGCCCTGGCCGATGCCCAATTCCACCCGATGGGTCATCGCCCTGCCGCAAACGTCCTCGTAATAGTCGGCGATCGCCTCGCGACCGCGGAACTCCTGGGGACGGCTTGGGGGATGGAGCCGGTCGACAACCTTCAACACGGCATCGGGCGCGTAGAGGGACGAAAGTTCAGCCGCATCCGAGCCCTCGATGGCGCGGCGCAACGTCTCGACGCTGACAATAGGTGCAGTCCGGGTCACGGGATCCTCCATCGCGATCCCCGTCCCGCCGCCACATGATACGCCCGCGCCGGGCTCCAGACGAGTGGCTTCAGCGCCCGCGAAAGCCCGTGGCCAGCACGTACAGCTCGGAGGAACCGGCGCGGCTCGCCTTCGGCTTGACGTGCCGGACCTTGGTGAAATCACGCTTCATGTCGGCGAGGAGGGTGGTCTCGGTACCACCCTGCAGGACCTTCGCCAGGAACGTCCCGCCCGGTGCCAGGACCTGCCGAGCGAAATCGATCGCGGCCTCGGCCAGCGCCATGATGCGCAGGTGATCGGTCTGGCGATGCCCCGTCGAGGACGGGGCCATGTCGGAGAGAACCACGTCCACGTCACCGCCCAGCAGTTCTCGAATGCGCTCGGGCGCGTCGGGCTCCATGAAGTCGAGCTGCACCAGCTCGACGCCGGGGATCGCCTCCATCTCCTGCAGATCGATTCCCACGACACGACCGCCGCCCTGCCCCGTCCCGACGCGGCTCGCCGCGACCTGCGACCAGCCGCCGGGCGCCGCGCCGAGATCGAGAACGCGGGCGCCGGGGTTGAGAAGATGATGCGCGTCGTCGATCTCGACGAGCTTGAAGGCGGCGCGGGAGCGGTAGCCTTCCGACCTGGCGCGCGCGACGTACGGATCGTTGAGCTGGCGCTGGAGCCAGCGCGTCGAGGAGGTCGTGCGGCCCCGCGCGGTGCGCACGCGCTGCTTGAGGTTGCGGCTGCCGCCCTCGCGCTTCATTCGCGCCCGCCTCCGTTGCCGCCTCGCCGGCGCCAGCCGCGATGGCGGCGGCGCCACACGCCGTCCTCGGACATCAGCGTGAGCAGCATCCCCTCGCGCAGGCCCCGGTCGGCGACCCGCACGCGCTCGCAGGGCCATTCCCGGCGGATGCCCTCGAAGATCGCACAGCCCGCCAGCACGAAATCCGCCCGGTCCGAGCCGATGCACGGGTTGCGCACGCGCTCCTCGTAGCTCATTGCGATCAGACGGTCCGTCACGGCGACCACGTCGTCGTTCTGCATCCAGGTGCCGTCTACGCGGCGGCGGTCGTAGCGGTCGAGATCGAGGTGGACGCCGCAGATCGTCGTGACCGTGCCGGAGGTTCCGAGCAGGTGCACTCCACCGTCGCCGAGCGCCGCACTGACGGCGTCCCGGCCGGGGAAGCCCTGCAGCGCCTCCCGCACATGGGCGACCATCTCCTCGAAGCGCGCCTGGTCAACGTCGATGCCGCCGAACCGCTCGGCGATGGTGACGACGCCGAAGGGCAAGGAGGTCCAGGCGGAAATCCGGTCCTGCACGGCCGGCGTCCCGCGATGCTCGCCGTCGTCGGCCGGGTCGACGGCAAGGTCGACCCACACGAGTTCCGTCGAGCCGCCGCCGATGTCGAAGATGATCACCCCTCGCGCGACGGGGTCGACCAGCGAGGCGCAGCCGGCCACGGCGAGCCGTGCCTCCGTCTCGCGGTTGACGATCTCCAGCTCGAGGCCGGTCCGCTCCTCGACGCGGGCGATGAAGTCGCCGCCGTTCTCGGCTATCCGGCAGGCCTCGGTCGCGATCAGCCGCCGGCGCGTCACGCCGCGGGCGGCCATCTTGTCGCGGCAGACGCCGAGCGCCTCGATGGCGCGGCGCATGCCCTCGTCGCCGAGACGCCCGTTGCGGCTGACCCCCTCGCCCAGCCTCACGATGCGCGAGAACGAGTCCACCACGCGGAATGCCCGGCGCGTCGGTTCGGCGACGAGCAGCCGGCAGTTGTTGGTGCCGAGATCGAGCGCGGCATAGAGCGTCGACGGTTCCGACCGCTCGCCATTGCCGAAGTCGGGCCGGCGCCGACCGTGCCGGTCGCCGGATGGCCTGCCCGCCTGGACGCCGCGGCCGCTATGACGCGGCCCGGTGCCGCGGGCACCGTCGCCTGGTTCGTCCACTGTCTCTGTCCCGTTGCGCCGCCGCTGCATCCCGTGACGCGCTGGCGACACAAGTCCTCGTTGCCGACACGTTATCAACTGAAGTCCCGCGCGGAAAGCGGCGCATTTGGGGAATGGTCGGCGAACATTGCCGCTGGGGGGTTGAGAAACCCCCGCGCCTGGGCTATCTGAAGCCACTCCCCGCTGGGGGATAGTTTAACGGTAGAACCGCGAACTCTGACTCCGCTAGTCCTGGTTCGAATCCAGGTCCCCCAGCCAATTATTCGTATCGGCCTGAGCGCCCGCATCCGTTGCGCTCCCCGACCGGGGCCCAGACGAGCGCAAGACTGGCATGAAGCTCACCCGGCTCCTGCAGCGATACAATCGCCGTCGAATTGCCCGGACGCTCGGCTGCGCGCCGCACGAGATCGAGCATCAGGCCGTCTATCTGCCCTCGCTGAAGGCCATCTATTTCCGCGTTCCGAAGGTCGCGAACACCACCATCGTTACCACGCTCGTCCTGGAATCGGGCCTCGGCGGGCCGTCGAACAAGGGACGCGACCTGAAGCTGGCGGCGGCTCGCGAGATCACCGGCAACCTGCGTGCATTCCATGCGGCGGTCCACGATCCCAACGTCGTCCGCTTCACGTTCGTCCGGCATCCATACAACAGGATTGCCTCGGTCTTTTTCGACAAGTTCCAGCGCGCAGGGAAGGATCGCTACCGCGACGAGGTCGGGTTGCCGCGCGGCGACGAGGTAACGCTGCTGCAGTTTCTCAGGGCGATCGAGTTCATGCCGCCCCCGGAAATGAACCGTCACTGGCGGCCCCAGTCAATCCAGGTGCCTGACGTCACATTGGACTTCGTCGGCCATCTCGAGACCTTCGACAGCGACTTCGCGGCGCTGCGCCAGCGGATCGGCTGTAACGCGGAAGCCGCCGTCACCTCGCGGCGCCGGACGGGCGGCGGCAACATGGCCCAGCGCCTTATCGGCCCCGAGGAAAAAGCCATCATCGACCGCATCTACGAAAGAGACTTCGAGCGTTTCGGGTACGAACGCAGCCTGTAGCGCGGGTTCCGGCGTACGCCCGATCAGCGCGTGGGCGGGGGGCCGGCCACCAACCGGCGCACGGAGCGCAGCAGCGACCGGACCGGCGAAGGACCGCGCGTCGCGCGGAGCCAGTCTTCGAACGCATCGTCAACGGCCTGCAGGTCTCCGGGTGAAAGTTCGGCGGGCACCCCGAAAGCAGGCCGCGGCGCCGGCGGGAAGAAACCCGCCGCCGGGTCGGTGCAGGCGTTGGCCAGGAAGTCGGCCCGCTGCTCCTTCAACGTCCAGAGCGTGGCCTTCTCCCTGCCCCGGAACACCCTGCCGGCCTGCGCGGATCGGATGAAGGTCGTGATATGCCGCCGGTGTTTCTCGTTGGCGTCCCTGCCGCGCAGCGCCAGCCACCAGACCAGGCGCATGTCGGGCGTGATCTTGTCGTGACGCCCTTCGCCCGGCGGCGTGGGGATCCCGGCCCAATCGCAAAAGGCCGGGAGGAGATCGCCCTTCAACGCATCGAAGGCGGCGAGCCGGACGTCGGCGAAGGCCTCGCGCATTAGGGCGGTCTGGCCCGCATAGTCGAAGATCGGCGCGCAACGGGCGCGAAACTCGTCGAACGACCAGCGGAAACGGTCGCTCAGGATGTTCGTGGCGTAGAGCGATGCGGCGAACTCGTCATGGCGGCGGAAGCACAGCAGGACGGTGACCTCGTCGAAATCCCGCGACACCGCCTTCAGCCGAGCGAGATAGGCCCGCTTCCTATCGCGGTAATCGTCCCGGTCAAAGCCGTCCCAGTGCCTGGTCCCGAGGATGCGGGCCGAGAATTCCTCGGCGCTGACAACCAGCGTGCGGTCGGGGTCGCCCAGTCCGAGCAGTTCCGCGCGCAGCGCCTCGACGCCGCCTTCATCGGCCAACGCCAGCTTGTGGGCGAAATGATTGTGGCTGGCGCCGCAATCGGCGAGCTGCGCAAAGGTGCAGCCGCGCTCGCGCAACCAGTCGCGATTGTCGGCCAATACATGCTGGATGGAGGTCGTGCCGGTCTTGTGGGTGCCGGCGTGGAGGATCAGTCGCATGGCGGCAAACTATCGGCATTCGAGGCTGCCGCCAACGGCCCGCGGCGGCTGTCAATTCAAGGCCTCCCGGCTTGGCCCGCCAGGCAAAGCGGGATAGCTTCCGGCCCGGTCCGCCCGCCGGACCCCACGACAGAGGGAAGCGACCGTGACCGAAGAGAAGACCAGGGGCGTCGTCTGGCTCGCGTTCGGCGAGCCGTTCTTCATGATGGCCTGCCATTCGGCCCGCACCCTGGCCGAGCACACGCCCGACATCGGGCGCTACCTCCTGACCAACCTCCCGATCGACAGCGCCAGCTGGCGCGACCGGTCCCTGTTCACCGGCATTCGCCACGTCGAGGCTCCCGACAGCGAGAACCGCATCTGGAAGACCTCGGCCCACACATGGACACCGTTCGACCAGACAATCTATCTCGACTGCGACACGGAGATCCGGGGCGACATCTCGCCGCTATACGAGAAATTCTGGAACGTTCTGGCCGCTGTTTGCACGGCATAACGCGGATCGGTCGAAACTGGACATCCCCATTGGTGCGTCGGATGCCCAGCGGCTGAAACTGAGCGAATGGAACAGTGGCGTCATCGGTTTCGACACATCCCACGCGTCTGCCCTGAATTTCATGGAGCACTGGTCACGCGAGTTCCGATCGATGGGACTGGATCGTGATCAGCCCAGCCTCCTCAGAACGATCTATCATTCCGAAACCATCGTCCCGATGCCGATCAACGGCGTCTGGAATGCAATGAACAAGCGGAGAGAGCAGGAAGTCTTGTTCGAAGACTGTCCGGACGACATCCGCATCTTTCACTACGTCGACCCGAGCCGCAGCGACGAAATCGTCCATACGTTGTCCGAAACTCTCAAGACCCTGGCCGTCGTTTCGCCGACACTGGATTCACGGATGAACGGGGCTATCGAATCGACGCTTGCAACGCTTCGCGAGGATGGCGCCGCGATCAAGCAGAGAGCCAAGCAGCGGATCGCCAAGCACCAGGCACGGAATGCCGGGAAGCCGTCCTTCTCGAGTTGGCTAAAGCGGGGGCTGGGGCGAGTAGCGGGCAAGCACACGTCTTGACGCTGGCTGGCGGCAATAGCCGCCAAAGCTTTGGCGTGCTCAGCCGGTCATCCGAGGTGGCAGATAGCCGAACGCCTCGATCTCGTCCCGACATAACAGTGCAATTCGCTCGACGCGGCTCGGCGTGAGCAGTACGCCCTCGTCAGGCGCGCGTCGGTGGCCCGACTTTATCCTCGGTAAAGCATCGGGAACCGGGGCGCCCAACGGACCGAAAACTCTCTTGAGATCGTCTTGCAGGTTCTCGAAGCGGATTATGTCGTCTGCGACGATCTTGTCGTCGATGGTATAGATGGGCCAGTTGGACCAATACTGTGCACCGGCGGCCAACAGACGATCCTGCGACCCGTCCTCGATAGCCGACAGAAAGTCATCGAACGTCACGCTGATCTGATCGCGATGCTGGCGCCAGCTCCATAGCGACAGCATTCTGTCCCATGGGTTTCGGACGATGGTGATTTTCCTGTAGCGATGCCATGTCCAGCTGCCCACCGTGCGGCGCAACTCGTCGGCCGGCATATGCTGAGCCAGCCGCACCCGCCGACCAAGCTTCCGGTTGATTTTTCGCCGAAAGCCGCCGATGTCCCGCGACAGATTTGCGGCCAATCCGGCCTGTGATCCTGAATATCGCTTCCGGCGGCTATTATGTCGGTGGCTGGATCCAAATGCTCAGCCAGCCATATCAATACAGATGACCCGGCTGTCTTCCTTGTTCTCAATAAGATAAAATTTTTACTTTTACAAACCACAGTCATTTATACACTCTATCTAATATTCAAATTCACACATCTCAAACTCAATCGAGCAAGCTTTAACTATCTTGCGCTTTTGATCTTCCGAGAGAATATCGACCGCCGGCCTCCGATCACGCCGGTAGCTCGCCTTGGCATCAGGCATTGAGCCGATCGGCGGCGCCCCAAAGGTGCGCCCGAGGTCGGCAATTCTCTCCCACATACCGGGATACAAAATCACCTCGTCGACTACGAGCTTTCCATTTTCAATATATAATGGGTAATTTCTGAAATGCTCCGACTGAATTACCCGGTCTATGTAGCTATTTATACTGACAACCTTTTCGCCTCTCGCCTCTCGCCTCTTGGCACCCCACCATGCCGCAGAAACAGCTCTCTCGTACGGATGCCTTTCTACTGTGAATTTGTATGCACGAGACCAGAGATCCGGCAACAGTTCCCGCACCTCCGAACCTGACATGTGGTTGTAGTAAGTGGGCTTGCCCTGCTTTCGAAACGACTGGATGGCCTCGGCGTCTCCGGCTTCGACCAATCGGTCGAATTCGGCGACAACTTCCGGATCCTCCGAAAAGTTCATAGCCATTCCGCCATACTCACGTCGCTTCAGTTCATCCTCTCCAGTCACGGTGGTGCATATGTCGCTGCCGGAACACCATGAGCTGAATATAATCTCAGCGCTTGTGCCCGCAGTCTTACGAGTCTTTATAAAAATAAAATTACGACTATAGGAAGCTATCATTCGCCGGCCCTAGCGGCCAATATTAATGAAAATATTTGGGCGATTACTCAAGAAAATTCATTATACACAGCTCGCCAAAAACAGCGGCCGATCCTTCACATCAACCTCTGTGGAAGCCCGGCCAAGCAGTTCCACGCTCGTAAAGCCGCCCGACTTGAGGAACTCGATCGTATCGGCGTCCGGGTCGCTTCCGACGTGGACGGCGTCGCATCGGCCGATGTCGAAGATGAAGCCCTTGGCGGCCTTCCGGGAGATGGTACCCAAAATCGACCTGGCGGCGTCGATCCCCTGCAGGTTGACGATGTGATGCATGACCGACATGCACGAGATCAGGTCGACGGCGGGAAGTGCCTCCACGGAGTCGGGCGTGATTTCCAGCTTGAGAATGCCGAAAGACAACCCTTGCAGCAAGGCGGCGGCGGTCGTGTATTGCAGGCGGGCTTCCTTGCGGTCGACGCCGATGGCGAACAGGCCGTGCTCCTTAGCTGCGCGGCTCAGATAATAGCCTTCGGCGCATCCGATGTCGCAGTAGCTGCGGGCCCCGGTACGCTCGATCACGGCCGAGATCAGCTTCCAGCGCTCCTCGAAGGCGTCGTGGACACGACCACGCGATGCAGGCTTGATGTCGAGGATCGGCTGGTAGGGTCGACCGTTCAGGATCAGGTCACGCGCCGCGTCGCGCAGCTTCACGCCGGACTGAGCCGTCGGCTTGCGTTTCAGACCCAGTATCGTCTTGAGGCCCATCTGATCACTCCGAGGAACAAGGCTGTCGATATATCTTCCGCGGATCGATGGCGCCACCCCTCGGTCCGCCGGATCACAACGTCCGACCCGCGACGATATCGAAGAGGGCCGCACGATCCGGGATTTCGGGGTATCCCGGCTCGGTAAGCACGAAACGGTGACCGGTCTCGTCGCCGACGTAGGGCGCTGTAGCATCCAGCCAGTCGCGGTACTTGGCCGTGAGAAAGGTGGTATCGGCGTATTTGTCGTGCTTGCCGCGCGCCTCCATGCGGGCGCGGAGCACCTCGGGCGTGTTGGCCAGAACGATCACGGTGACCTTGGTGGCGCTGCCAAGCAACCCAAAAACCGGATCCTTGGCATAGCGATAATCGGGATCGCGCCAGCTTCTCAAAATGTCAAAATGCAGAATTGCCGGGCCGGACCATGAGATCGTTTCAACGTCTACGCGATTGGCTCGAAGCTCATCCACCGGTCCATCGGGCACGGCGAACCTGCGCCGTAGCTTGTGGTCGTCGAGAAGTTCGCGGATGAAGGTGGACTTGCCGGTGGCACTGGCGCCGGACACGACGAAAAGGCGACCGTCAGGTTCCAGCGGGGGCTTCTTTCGGAAGAATGAGGTGCCCAGCATAAGGCGACGATTCCTGTGATTTCCAGAACCAGGCCGGGAAAGGTGCTAATCCAGCATCTCCGCCAGCACCATCGATACCGACGGCTCCGGGGTCGAGAGCCGGTATCCGTTGAGCGTCAGCATCGCATATAGCGCGGCGTCGCTCGCGACGTGGTTCCTGTAGAGGTTCTTTGTGTTGTAGCTGTGCCCCTTGCGTACGAAGGAGCAGCCGACGAGGCGGACGGAGCGGGCGCCGGCGAACAGGGCGCAGGACGCCGCCATCGCGCCCGTGGACGGCCGCAGATACTCCGGCGAGGCGTCGACGAGGCGGTGGATCAGGTCGTACCGGTTCTTCCACAGGAAACTGTGAACCCTGCCGGCCCTGCCGTTCAGCAGCGCCTCGGAGTAGTCGAACTCCGGCTTGTGGAACAGGACGACGTCGCCGAGCGAATCCACCTTCGCCAGCGCATCCCTCACGTCCTGGTCAGCCTCGTTCTCGCGTGCAAGCACGTGGCTGTGGAGGAAGGTGAAATCGGGCCGAAGTCCGAACTCCGCGTCCAGCGTCGCCGCGGAACCGTTGCAGCAGACGATCTTCTCGCCGCGGTATCCCTCCTCGCCGAAGGACGGATCGGGCGCGGAGCCGAACACCACGCAATCCTGCCCTTCCAGCGCCTGGCAGAACCGCCTGAACTCGTCGAGAGCAGGCCTGGAAGCCCAAAGCGACAGCGGCTTCTTCAATCCCAACGCTGTACGCAGGCCCATTGCTTCCCTTCCTCACGGCCCGCGAAATAACGCAAGGGCAGAGGGGCAGGTCAATCCTTTTCTCTGCCGCCGCCGTCCTTCGGCAGCAGTATCACGCCCAGATTGGCGACCAGCATCGTCGCGGCGAGGAAATAGAAGACGTTCGCCAGGCCGTAGGCGTCGGCGATGAAGCCGCCGATGAGCGGCGACAGCATGGCCAGGATCGACTGGCTGCCGAACAGGAGGCTGGTGCCGGAGGCCGCGAAGCGGGGGGGCACGATGTCCATCATCCAGCTGTGGATCACCGGCCGGACGGCGAAGAGCGCGAACCCCAGCACGGAGATGCCGGCGATGAAGATCGTGGTATCGCCGATGAAGGTGATGGCGACGATGATGACGGTCGTGACAGACAGGCCCGCCATGACGACCGGCCGCCGGCCGATCCTGTCCGACAGGATGCCGGCGATGGGTCCGGCGATCAGCCCGCCGATCTGCATCACCATCAGCGTGAGCCCCATGAGGATGGGGCTGACCTGGAGCTCGATGGCCAGATAGAGCGGGAGGAACATGAGCAGCCCCGCCTGCGCCATGCTGCGGAAGCCCGCGGTCAGCGCCAGACCGACGGCCGCGCGGTCGCGCAGGAGCTGGACCAGCCCCTCGCGATAGGTTTTGCCGTCCATCTTCTGGCCGGCGACGGAGCCGTCGGGCGTGTCGTGCGAAATGAGCGTGAAAAGCAGCGCCGCGGCGATCAGCGAGGGGATGGCGCTAAGCGCGCTGGTGCCCTGCCAGGCGATGACGACGAGCAGGACGCCGGCCGCCATGGGGGCCAGCGCGTCGGCGATGCTCGCGAACATGCCGTGGACCGAGAGCGCGTAGCCGCGGTTTGTCGGAAACTCGTTGGAGAGGAACGAGATGGCGGGCGGATGCCAGAGATTGTTGGAGGCGCCGACGACGGCGATCATCGCGCAAAGCACGATGAACTGGCTCGACAGCGCGAAGCCGACGATGGCCACCGAGCCGAGGAGCAGCGACACGATCTGGAAGAGGACGCGCCGGCCGGTGAGATCGACGATGGCGCCGCTGACGAAGTTCGCCAGGAACGAGGCGATGTAGAAGGAGGCGACGAGCAGGCCGGCCTGCGTATAGCTCAGCCCCAGATCCTGCGCGACGAACGGCAGCACGATGAGGAACGTCGCCATGATCCAGTGGGTCGTGCCATGGCCGAAACCGACCAGCCACATGCTGCGCTGACCCTGAACGCGCAGGACCTGGTTCATGAACATCTGCGGCGTACTCCCCCTCGTCCCGGCGATCTCGTGGCGCCCGGGTCCATCCGAATTCTAGACGTCGTAATAGTCGCGGAACCACGACACAAACCGCGGCACGCCCTCGTCGATCGGCACCGACGGGTCGAAGCCGAAGTCCGCGACGGACGCGGAAATGTCGGCAAACGTCTCCTTGACGTCGCCGTCCTGCATCGGCTGCAGGTCGATGATCGCCTTGCGGCCCAGCGCCTCCTCGAGGACCCCGATGAAGCGCATCAGCGGCTCGGCCCTGTGGTTGCCGAGGTTGTAGATCGCATAGGGCGGCGCCTCTACCCCGCCGTCCGCGGGCGGGCGGTCGAGGCAGGCGACGACGCCGGCGACGATGTCGTCGACATAGGTGAAGTCGCGGCGCATGTCGCCGCGGTTGAAGACCGCGATCGGCTCGCCGGCGAGGATCTTGCGCGTGAAGATGAAGGGCGCCATGTCGGGCCGGCCCCAAGGGCCGTAGACGGTGAAGAAGCGCAGGCCCGTCTGGGGAATGCGGAACACGTGGCTGTAGGCGTGGCTCATGGCCTCGCCCGCCTTCTTGGTCGCCCCGTAGAGCGACACGGGACTGTCCGTCCTGTCGTCCACGGCGAAGGGCATCTTCCGGTTGGCGCCATAGACCGACGAGGAGGACGCGTAGACCATGTGGCGCAGCGCCGGGAGCCGGCGGGCAACCTCCAGCAGGACGACGTGTCCTTCCAGGTTGGACCGTGTGTAGGCGAAAGGATTCGTCAGCGAATACCGCACGCCGGGCTGGGCGGCGAGATGGATGATGCCCTCGATGTCGGGGTGGGCGGCGGCGAGCGCCGTCATCGAACTCGGGATCGGCGATGTCTATGCGCTCGACGGACAGGTCTCCCCGGCCGGCAAGGGCGGCGAGCCGCGCCTGCTTGAGCGAGACCTCGTAATAGTCGTTCACGTTGTCGACGCCGACCACGACGTCCCCGCGGGCCATGAGCGCCTCGGCGACGTGATAGCCGATGAAACCGGCGACGCCGGTGACGAGAACCTTCATGCGCAGGCTTTCGCAACAGAGAGCGAAACCGCGCGCCCGGATGGCGAGCGGCCGAAGCCCCTATTGGCACATACTCTGCGCATGAGGAAGACTGGACGGCGCAGGACATGTCTGCGCCACGCGGTTCGCGTCGCCTATAGAACCGCGTGGCGAATCCGCCGCACCGGACGGGGCAGGCTCAGGAGCCGTTGCCGTTGCCGTTGCCGTTCGACGAAAACTTCGCCCGCATGCGACGCGCGGCGGCGACGCTGTCGTTGAACTGCTTCCAGGACGCCCGGCACCATACGAGCTGGGAATTCAGGCTCTCGGTCGCCTTGGCGAGCTGTTCGAGCGCGGCCGCGCTCTTTTCAAACTGGGCCTCGATATTCTCGGGCGACTTGCCGTCCTTCGAGCCCTCCATGGCGGCCTTGAGATCGCGGCCGGTCCTCTCGACCAGCGGGACCACGTCGGCGAAGGCCCTGTAAGCGTCGTCGCGGCGGGCCTCGGCACTGCGAAGGTGGTGCTGGCTCCATTCGACGAGCTGGACGGCGGCGGTGGTCTCGCGGATGCCCTGATCGAGAACCTCGCGGATAGCGCTCACGGAATTCTGATAGACCTTGGCATCGCGGACGAGCGACGGCCGGCCGGCCGGCCGTTCGGAATTCCCCTCGTCCTCCGGCGCCGTCGTATCCAGGTTCTTCAGCAGGCGCTTGATCGGGGACGCGTCCGGCGCGGCGTCCTCGCCGTCATCGAGCGGTTCGGTCGTCACATGCTCTGCACTCATCACACCCTCCAACTCGGAACACGATGTGGCCTCCAGGAACGGTGTATCGCACAACGGCAATCCTAACGCTACGTAATGTACATGGCAATCGCGGAACATCATTAAAACTCAAAGGGTTTTACTGCCCTCTGCACGCGACATATCGGGACTTCCGCCTAACCGCCCTGAAGATATCGGATAGAAAGTCCGCGCGCTTCCGGCGGCCGGATCACGGCGCGGCGCAATAGTCCAGCAGCCGATCCAGGAAGGCCTCGCACCTGTCGAGCTGAATGGCCGAAACGTATTCGTCCGGCTTGTGCGCCTGGGCGATGGAGCCCGGCCCGCAGATGATGGCCGGGACACCCCCCATCTCCGCGAACAGCCCGGCCTCCGTCCCATACGCCACCTTGGAGTGCGCGTTGCGGCCGGCGAGCTGTCGGGCGAGGACCGCGACCGGCGCGTCGGGCGCCGTGGCGAGGCCGGGAAACGACGCGCGCATTTCCAGGTCGATGCCGGACGCGGCGTCGACCGCCTTCATCTCCGGCTCGATCACGTCCCGGATATAGGCCGCCACCTCCTCCACCAGCGCGTCTGCATCCTCCTCGGGAAGCACGCGGAACTCGAACTCGATCACCGCCTCGTCGGGCACGATGTTGAGCGCCGTGCCGCCGTGGAAGGTGCCGACATGAGCCGTCGTGTACGGCAGATCGTAGAGGTCGTCCCGACGCCCTTCGGCCTTCATCCTGAGCCCGATGCCCCTCACCTTCTCGACCAGCCGGGCGCAGTGCTCGACGGCGTTCACGAACTGGGGCGCGAGCGAGGAGTGGCCGGCGGTGCCGCGCACGCGGGCGCGCAGGCTGCGCTTCGCCTTGTGGCCGATGACGACCTCCATGTCGCTCGGCTCGCCGACGATGCACGCCTCCGGTAGCACCGGGCGCGTGGCCAGCAGCGGGAACAGCCGGCGAACCCCGAGGCATCCGACCTCCTCGTCATAGGACAGCGCGAAATGGATCGGCCTGTGAAGCGGCCGCGACGTGATGGCCGGCAGCGCGCCGAGACAGGCGGCGAGGAAGCCCTTCATGTCGCAGGTGCCGCGGCCGTAGTAGCGCCCCTCCCGCTCGTCGAGGCGGAACGGATCGGTCGTCCAGTCCTGACCGTCGACCGGCACGCAATCTGTGTGGCCGGACAGAACGATCCCCGGCACGTCCTCGGGCCCGACGGTCGCCCAGAGATTGGTCTTGGCGCCCGTCTCGTCGTGGACCCGCTCGGTGCGGGCCCCATGGCGTCGGAGAAGCTCCTCGGCGTAGTCGATGAGTGGCAGGTTGGAATTGCGGCTCGTCGTGTCGAAGGCGACCAGCCGCGACAGGACCTCGATCGTCAGCGGCGACGGCATTTACACACTCTCCGGACCGAATTTCTCATACGCGACTCTCCGCCTGGCATGGCCGCGCGGGGACGGTGACGGACGTGTCGGCGCGCAGCTGCGCCATGAATGCCAGCGCGCCGGGCGTGGGGCGCGCGCCGGAGGGGAGCAGGAACGAGACGCAGCAGCGTATCACCGGCCGGAAGGGCCGGACGACAACCTCCGGCGACAGGCGGGAGGTGACGGGGAACGGGTTCAGGAGCGTCAGTCCCAGCCCCTCGGCGACGAAGTCGGCGGCGGTGACGGCCGTCGAGGTCTCGATGACCGACCGGCATTCCACGCCCGAGGCGGCGAGGGCTCGATCGATCGCGGCGCGCGCGGAGTGCCGGCGCGTCAGCGCGATGAAGGGTTCGCCGTCGATGTCCTTTGCCGTGATGGTGTCGCGCGCCGCCAGAGGGTGCGACCTGGGGATGAGGCACACCGCCTCGGCCTCGAAGAACGGCTCGACATGGACGCCCAGGTGCTTCGGCTCGCTGTCGGTGATCGCCAGGTCGACACGGGATTCCGCCACGGTGGTGACGAGCACGTCGCTCGAGAAGACGTCCATGCTCACCCGGGCTCGTGGGTGTGCGGTGGCGAAGGCTGCGATATGCCGGGTGAGGAACCGGTGGGCGATGGTCGGCGGTGCTGCGACGCGCAGCACAAGCTCGCCGGCCGTGTCTGCTTCCGTCCCCTCGCCGATGCGCCCGATGGCGGCGAAGACCGGCTCGAGCTGGTGGTCGATGGAGATCGCCTCGGCGGTCGGGAACAGCCGGCCGCCGTCGCGGCGGAAGAGCTGGCGGCCCAGCCGGCGCTCGAGCTGGCTCAGGGTGCGGCTCACCGCCGGCTGCGAGATGCCGAGGCGGTCGGCGGCGGCTGTGGTCTTGCCGACGGCGACGAGGGCGCGCAGCACCTCGAGCTCGCGGAGCGTCACTCCCGCGCGACCGAAAGAGGACTGGCCCTTCGACATCATGCGATACGTCTATGCATTTTGATTATTGCATTTGTTCTTCACAATCCAGATATCGCATAATAGGCTTCAAGCAAAGAGCGCAGCGGCGTCGCGAGGCGTTCGGTCGCGCTCTGAAATAAGTGCGTCGAAACGCTACGCAACAGGGGAAGCCTTCATGACCGCTCGCAGCATCCGCCTGCCCATCGTCATGGCCGCAGGCCTTCTTGCCGCAACCGCCGCCGCGCAGGCGGAGACCCTCACCATCGGACTTTCGGCGGAGCCCACCTCGGCCGATCCGCACTACCACAACCTCGGTCCCAACAACGCGCTGGCCAAGTACATCTTCTCATCGCTCGTCGAGCAGGACGGCCAGCAGCGGCTCCAGCCCGGTCTGGCGGAGTCCTGGGAGGCCGTCGACGAGACGACCTGGGAATTCAGGCTGCGCGAAGGCGTGACCTTCTCCAACGGCGAGCCGTTGACCGCCCGCGACGTCGTGTACACGGTCTGCCGCATCCCGACCGTGCCAAACGCGCCGTCGCCCTTCACGCTCTACACGAGCGCCATCGCCGGCATCGAGACGCCGGACGACCATACGGTGGTCATCACGACCGACGGCCCCGCGCCGCTCCTGCCGACGATGCTGTCGACCTTTGTCATCATTTCCGCCGACGTGAACGGCGCGGAGGACGAGGTAACCTTCAGCAAGGACGGCTGCCAGGGCGCCGGCGAGACGCCGGGCTCGGAGGCGTTCAACTCGCCGGACGTGGCGGTCGGCACCGGTCCCTACACGCTCTCCACGTTCACGCGCGGAGACCGGATCGTGCTCGCCAAGCGCGACGACTACTGGGGCGACGAGCCGGCGTGGGACGAAATCGTGCTCCGGCCCCTGACCAACCAGGGCGCCCGGGTTGCCGCGCTGCTGGCCGGCAACGTCGACATGATCGAGAACCCGCCGACGCAGGACATAGAGCGGATCGAGAGCGATGGCTTCAACGTCGTCTCGGGCCTGTCGAACCGCGTCATCTACATCGCGCTCGACCAGGGGGACGCCCCCACTCCGGGCATCTCCGGCACGGAGGAGAACCCGCTTCAGGACGCGCGCGTACGCGAGGCGCTCGCCAAGGCGATCAACCGCGAGGCGATCAAGGAGCGCATCATGCTCGGTTTCGCCGAGCCTGCGGGCGAACTCCTGCCGCCGCCGATGTTCGGCACGAACCCCGACCGCGAGGCGATCCCCTATGACGAGGAAGCCGCGCGAGCTCTCCTCGCCGAGGCGGGATATCCCGACGGCTTCGAGATCACCCTGGGCTCACCGAACGACCGCTACATCAACGACCACCAGATCGCCCAGGCAGTGGCGCAGATGTGGAGCCGGATCGGCGTGAGGACCAGCGTCGACGCCAAGACGTTCTCGGCCTTCATCTCCGACCGCAACGCGCAGGCCTTCAGTGCCTTCCTGGCCGGCTGGGGCGCCGGGACCGGCGAGATGTCGTCGCCGCTGGGTGCGCTGGTCGCCACCCGCGACGAGGCGCGCAGCCTCGGCGGCACCAACTTCGCCCGGCATTCCAACCCGGAAATGGACGAACTGCTGGTCGAGGCGCTGAGGACCGTGGACGACGAAGCCCGCGAGGACCTGCTCAGGCAGGCGAGCGCGGCCGTGATGGACAGCTACGGCATCATCCCGATCCACTACGAGCTGACCACATGGGCGACGCGCGGCGACCTCGACTACGAGGCGCGAGCGGACCAGTACACGCTCGGCTATCAGGTCGAACCGTCGAGCTGACACCACTGGACAACAACGGGGGCGCGGTCCTGAAGGGGTCGCGCCCCCGGCGCATCCGGGGCCACGATGCTCGTCTATTTCATCCGCCGGCTCGGCCAGAGCGTCATCGCGATCCTCGTGATGGCGGTCCTGGTATTCATCGGCGTCTACGCGATCGGCAATCCGGTCGACATCCTCATCAACCCCGAGGCGCCGCAGCGGGAGATCGACGCCGCGATGCAGCGGCTCGGCCTCGACCGGCCGCTGTGGGAGCAGTTCTTCATCTATTTCGGCAACCTGCTCCAAGGCGACATGGGCCGGTCCTTCGTCTACGGGTCGTCGGCGATGGGCATCATCCTGCAGCGCCTGCCCGCGACGCTGGAGCTCGCCTTCGTCGCGCTGATGATCGCCATCGCATTCGGCATCCCGCTCGGCGTCATCGCGGGGCTGAGGCCCGACGGGATCACCGGCAAGACGATCATGGCCGGATCGATCCTCGGTTTCAGCCTGCCGAACTTCTGGCAGGGGCTGATGCTGATCCTCCTGTTCTCCGTGATGCTCGGCTGGCTGCCGACCGGCGGGCGCGGGCCGACGACGGACCTCTTCGGGATACAGGTGAGCTTCCTGACCTGGGACGGGCTGAGGCACCTGATCCTGCCTGCGGTGAATCTCGCGCTGTTCAAGATGGCGCTAGTGATCCGGCTGGCGCGCGCCAGCACCCGGGAGGTGGTCCTTCAGGACTACGTGAAGTTCGCCCGTGCCAAGGGGGTCAGCGAGCGCCGCGTGGTGACGGTGCATGTGCTCAAGAACATCATGATCCCCGTCGTCACGGTGCTCGGCCTCGAGCTTGGATCGATGATCGCCTTCGCCATCGTCACGGAGACCGTGTTCGCATGGCCGGGGATGGGCAAGCTGCTGATCGATTCCATCAACCTGCTCGACCGGCCCGTGATCGTCGCCTACCTGATGCTCACCGTCTTCATCTTCATCCTGATCAACTTCGTGGTCGACATGCTCTACACCGCGCTCGACCCGCGCGTGCGGCTCGGGGAGACGGGCAAATGAGCGAGGCGACCCTCCCCCGCAAGGCGCCGGCGGCAGGCGAACATCCCCTCAGGCGGCTCGCCTCGGAGTTCTTCGAGAGCCGGACCGCGACGCTCGGGCTCGTCGTCTTCGCGCTGATCGCCTTCGCGGCGACCTTCGCACCGTGGATCACGCCGCAGAATCCCTACGACCTCGCCCAGCTCGACATCATGGACGGCACGCTGCCGCCCGGCTCGGAGAGCTTCACGATCGGCACCTACTGGCTCGGCACCGACGTGCAGGGCCGGGACATGCTGTCGGCGATCGTCTACGGGCTGAGGATGAGCCTCGTGGTCGCCGGCTCGGCGACGATCATCGCGCTCGGCATCGGGCTCGCGATGGGGATCGCGGCGGCCTATTTCGGCGGTCGTACCGACACGCTGATCATGCGGCTGGTCGATCTCCAGCTTTCGTTCCCGGCCATCCTCGTCGCGCTGATCCTGCTCGCCGTGCTGGGCAAGGGTGTCGACAAGGTCGTCATCGCGCTGGTCGTGGTGCAGTGGGCCTACTACGCGCGCACCGTTCGGGGCGCGGCGCTGGTGGAGCGGAGCAAGGACTACATCTCGGCGGCGCGGTGCCTGGCGCTCGACGACGGCCGGATCATGTTCCGGCATCTCCTGCCCAACTGCATGCCGCCGCTGATCGTCGTCGCGACCGTGCAGATCGCCTATGCCATCGCGCTGGAGGCCACGCTGTCGTTCCTCGGCGTCGGCGTGCCGATCACCGAGCCGTCGCTCGGGCTGCTGATCTCGAACGGCTACAGCTACATGCTGTCGGGGCGCTACTGGATCAGCATGTTCCCCGGCATCGCGCTCGTCGTCACCATCGTCGCGATCAATCTGGTGGGCGACCAGCTCCGCGACATCCTCAACCCGCGCCTGCGACGCTGACGGCATGGCAGCGCCGGTCCTCGAAGTCCGCGATCTGAAGACGCACTTCTTCACGCGCGCGGGCGTCCTGCCTGCGGTCGACGGCGTGAGCCTCTCGGTCGGCCGGGGCGAGGTGATGGGGCTGGTGGGGGAGTCCGGCTCCGGCAAGTCGGTGACGGGCTTCTCGATCATCGGCCTCGTCGACGCGCCTGGGCGGATCGTCGGCGGACGATCCTGTTCAAGGGCCGCAGACCTGATCGATCTCGACGCGAAGGCGCAGCGGGCGATCTGCGCGGGACGGCGCATCGCGATGATCTTCCAGGACCCGATGATGACGCTCAATCCGGTCCTCAGGATCGACGACGCAGATGATCGAGGCGATGCGGGCGCACGAGGACGTGTCGCAAGGCGGAAGCGCGGGCGCGGGCGCGCGACGCGCTGGGACGCGTCGGCATCCCCTCGCCCGACGAGCGGCTCGACGCCTATCCGCACCAGTTCTCCGGCGGCATGCGCCAGCGCGTCGCCATCGCCATCGCGCTCCTGCACTCGCCCGACCTGCATCATCGCCGACGAGCCTACGACGGCGCTCGACGTCACCATCCAGGCGCAGATCCTCGCGCGAGGTGCAGAAGCTCGCGCCCGAGACGGGCACGGCGCTGATCTGGATCACGCCACGATCTCGCCGTCGTCGCCGGCCTCGCCGACCGGATCGCGGTGATGTATGCGGGCCGCATCGTCGAGGACGGGCCGGCGTCGCGACGTGATCGCGCGGCCCGATTCACCCCTACACGCGCGGGCTGATCGGCTCGGTGCCGACCCGCAACCGGCGCGGCCAGCCGCTGGCGCAGATCCCCGGCATGGCGCCGTCGCTGCTGGACCTGCCGGAGGGCTGCGCGTTCCGCCCGCGCTGTCCACGCGCGCTGGAGGCGTGCCGCGCGCCGCAGCCGATGCGCGACATGGCGCCCCGGCCAGCAGGCGCGCTGCTGCAACCCGCACACCGGGCCGGTCGAGGCCGTCACATGAGCGCGCCGTCGTCGACCCTCGAAGGCGTCAGCCAAGCGCTTCACGAAGGAACTCGACTTCGCCGAGAGGATCGCGGTCGAGGCTCGGCGCGACATCAGGCGCGCCGACCGTGCATGCGGTCGACGAGGTGGGCCTCGACGATCGCCGCGGGCGAGGTCGTCGGGCTGGTCGGCGAGTCCGGCTGCGGCAAGTCGACACTCGGGCGGATCGATCGCCGGCATGCTGCCAACGTCGGAGGGGCGCATCCTGTATCGGGGCAGGGACATCGCAACGCTTGAGGGGCGCCGACGGCGCGAAGGCCGCGCTCGCGATCCAGATGGTCTTCCAGGACCCGATGTCGCTCGCTCAATCCCGCGGCATGCGCGTGCGCCGAGATCGTCGGCGAGGCGCCGGCGGTGCACGGGATCGTGCCGAAGACGGAGCTGGCATCGTACGTCGAGGAGACGATGATGCGCGTGGGCCTCGACCCGTCGGTCAAGCGACCGCTACCCGCACCAGTTCTCCGGCGGCCAGCGCCAGCGCATCGGCATCGCGCGGGCGCTCGCGGTGAAGCCGCGAATTCCTCGTCTGCGACGAGTCCGTCGCCGCGCTCGACGTGTCGATCCAGGCGCAGGTGCTCAACCTGTTCATGCGAGCTGCGGCACGAACTCGGCCTCACCTATCTGTTCATCAGCCACGACCTCGGCGTGGTCGAGCACATCTCGGACCGCGTGGTGATCATGTATCTCGGCCGCGTCGTCGAGGAGGCGCCCACCGAGGATCTGTTCCGCGAGGCCGGGCCACCCCTACACGCAGGCGCTGCTCGACGAAGTGCCGCGCATCTCGCTCGAGCGGCGCAGCTTCCATCCGATCAGGGGCGAGATCCCCTCCCCGCTCAATCCGCCGCCGGGCTGCCATTTCCACACCCGTTGCCCGCACGCCTTCGAGCGCTGCCGCCTGGAGCAGCCGGCGCTCAGGGAGATCGCGCCCGGCCGCCGCTCGGCCTGCCATCTCAACGACGGCGCCTGAGACTTGCGCTGCCGCAAAGCTGCGGTCTCAGGCGTGCACTATCGTCGAGGTTCAACCAGGGCTGGGGCGGCTCGTCGGCAAACCCGGGAGAACCGACATGACCATTCTCAAGGTCATCGAGATCATGACCGAGTCCGATAGCTCGTGGGAGGACGCGGCCAAAAAGGCGGTGTCGGAGTCCGCGCAGACGGTGAAGGGCATCCAGTCCATCTGGATCAAGGACATCAGCGCCACCGTCGAGGACGGCCAGAATCTCCAGCTACCGGGTGACCTCCAAGATCACCTTCACCGTCGAGAGATAGCGGGACTCATCCGCCTCACGAGGCCCAGCGCCGCCTCCGCCACTGCATTGCGGTCGCCCCCGGCCCCCAGCCGCGCCCATGAACCGCCCCGCGCACGGCGCGCGAGTTGGGTGCGCACAACCGCCTCGTCGGCGTCGGAGGCGTCGCCCCGACGAGCGGCGACCCGGCGGAGCATCTCGTCGTCGGAAACCTCGAGCCACACCCCGGTGAACGGCACGCCGGCGGCCGCGGCGACCGCCTCGATGGCCGCGCGCTCGTCGTCGCGCTCGTGAACGGCGTCGACCACGACCGCCTGCCCCGCGCCGAGCGCCATGCCGGCCTTGCGGCGAAGCCGGGCATAGACCTCGTCCGTCGCCTCGCGGGCATAGGCGTCCTCGCCGAGCCGGTCGGCGTCGCCGGCTCCGAACATCCGCTTGCGCTCGATGTCGCTGCGCAGGTGGACCGCGCCCGGCGGCGGCCCCAGGACCGGCGCGATGGCCGCCGCGACCGTCGTCTTGCCGGTGCCGGACAGTCCGCCCACGGCGACGAGGCACGGAGCGGGCGCGTCGAGACACGCCTCGGCCGTAGTGAAATAATGCCGTGCGGCATCCTCCGCCGCGACGCTCTCGCCGCCCTCCAGGTTGGCGACGTTGGCCGCCGTCACCTTGGCGCGGATCGCGGCGCGGACGCTCATGAAGAGCCGGAGGGCGGCGGCCGCCTCGATGTGCGACGGCTCGCCGGCGCGCCAGAGATAGCGGTTCCACACCGTGTTCGCCTCGCGCGCGAGCCCACGGTCCCACAGGTCCATGAGCAGGAAGGCGAGATCGTAGAGCACGTCCGATGTCGCCATGGCCTCGTCGAATTCCAGCGCGTCGAACAGCACCGGACAACCCTCGATCAGCGCGATATTGCGCAAATGGAGGTCGCCGTGGCAGCGGCGCACGAAGCCGGCCTCGCCGCGCGCCAGCAGCAGGTCGCGCACCGCCCCGAACGCCGCTTCGCCCCGCTCGCCGAACGACCGGACGCGGTCCTCGGGGAACAGCCCGGCCCCCAGAAGCTCGACGGTGTTCTCGCGGATGTATCGGAGGATGCGGTCGGTGGCGCCCGCCCCCTCCCCGCGCGGCGCGTTCTCATGCGAGACCGCGACCGTCTCGACCAGGGCGGCCAGCAGGCCGTCGTCCAGCCCATCGCGCTCCGCCACCCGGTCCAGCGTCATGCCGGGGTCGAAGCGGCGCATGTGGACGAGCCATTCGACGACCTCGCCCGTCCCGCCGATCGCGAGCGTGTCGCCATCGCGCGTCACCGGCACGACGCCGAGATAGATGTCCGGTGCGTTGCGGCGATTGACCTCGATCTCGGCCCGGCAGGCGGCCTCGCGTCGGTCGAGCGTCGAGAAGTCGAGGAAGGGAAACCGGACGGCGCGCTTGGTCTTGTACGCGTCGCCGCCGGCCAGGAAGACGACGGCCGCGTGCGTGTCGATCCGCTCGGGAGGCTCGCCAAGGCCGTGCGTTCCGGCGCGCCCCAGAAACGCGAACACCTCGCCCTGGTCCGGGGCGAGGTGTCCGTCGGTATCGCTGTCGTCCGCCATGGCCGGCACTATGGTGCCGGCGGCGGGGTCGTCGCAACCCGCGGGGCGGACACGCGCCCCACGGCGACGCTACCGCTAGCTTTCGATGTCCGCGACTATGGCGCCGTAGACCTCCAGTTCCGCTTCGATCAACTCACGGAATTCGGCCGGTGACATGACCGCAGGCTCCGCTCCGTTGTTGGCAAGCTGCTCGCCGATCTGTGGATCGTTGACGGCGTCGGCCAGGACTTCGGCTAGACGTTCGATGATCTCGTCGGGCGTCCCTGCGGGCGCGGCCAGGCCGAGCCACAGCGAGGCACGATAGCCCTCAACACCCGCCTCCTGCATGGTGGGGACGTCGGGAAGCTGAGGCGAACGCTCGGTGGTGCCGACCGCGAGCGCCTTGATGCTGCCGGCCTGGATTTGAGACAGCACCGCCGGCATCGAGCCGAACAGAACCTGAACCTCGTCGCCCATGACCGCCGTGGTAGCTTCCGCGTTGCCCGGATACGGGATGTGCTCCATCTCCACTCCGGTCGCTGACAGGAACATCTCGCCAGCCAGGTGCGTCGTCGAGCCCTGTCCGGCCGACCCGAAATTGAGTTCGCCGGGATTCTCCAAGGCATAGTCGATGACGTCCTGGACCGTCTCCACGTCCATGCTCGGGCTGACAACCATGACGTAGGGCGTCTCGCCGATCATGCCTATGTGGGCAAAGTCGTTGACCGGGTCGTACTCGACGGTGTCGACGCTGAGGGGGCCGACGACATGGCTGCTCGTGGTGGCGACGGTCAGGGAGTAGCCATCCGCCTCCATCTGGGATGCCGCCTGGGTGCCTACGGTGCCACCGGCGCCACCTCGGTTGTCGATGATGACTGGAACACCGAGACGTTCGGAAATGCCCTGACCGGCGATGCGGCCAACTATGTCGGTGGATCCGCCTGCGGGAAACGGCACGATCAACGTGATCTCGCGCTCCGGATAGTCTGCGGCCGCCATGCCTGCTCCCCCGAGGGCGATAGCCAGAACGACGGCGGATGACGCCAATGCGTTGGTGAATTTCATCTCTGGTTTCCTCCAAGTTGGAAGGTTGATTGCGCCACCCGCTCTTGCTGCTTTTTGGGTGCGGGTGCCGGTGGTGCGACGGAGGCTTATTTGGCCGCCGCCGTACTTCGCTTCGCGCGGCTTCGCCTCACTGTCGAGACGACGACCAGGACCAGTATCGCCACCGTAACACCGATGAAGAAAGCACTGATCGGACGCGAAATGAAGATCGCTGGATCGCCGCGCGACAGAAGCATCGAGCGCCGCAAGTTGTCCTCGACGAGTGGACCGAGGATGAGGCCAAGCAACAACGGCGCGGCCTCGCATTTCAGCTTGATGAATATGTAGCCGGCCAGGCCGAAACCCATCACGAGGAAAATATCGAATGGCTCACGGTGCAGGCTGTATATGCCGATGGCCACGAAGACGAGGATCGCTGGGAACAGGATCCGATAGGGAATCGAGAGAAGCTTGATCCAGATTCCGACCAGCGGCAGGTTCAGGATCAGCAGCAGGAGATTGCCAATCCAGAAACTGGCGATGAGGCCCCAGAAGAACTCCGGGTTGTTCTGGATGATCTGCGGACCGGGCACGAGGCCGTGGATCATCAGCGCACCTAGCATCAGGGCCATGATGGCGTCGCCGGGCACACCCAGGGTGAGTGTCGGAATGAATGAGGTCTGGGCGGCGGCGTTGTTGGCACCCTCCGGCGCGGCAACGCCCTCGATCGCGCCCTTGCCGAACCGGTCGGGATCCTTCGCGACGCGCTTTTCGACGGCGTAGGCCGCGAAGGAGGAAATGGCCGGTCCGGCACCGGGCAGGACACCGAGCAAGGCACCCAGCCCCGTCCCACGCACCGTGGGCATGAAAGAGTGCCGAATATCGGTCCAACTCGGGATGAGTTCGCGCCAGGGGACCTTCTTGGCGAAGGACTCGCGCTTGTCGCCAAGCGACAGGTTATGGATCACCTCGGCGAGCCCGAACAGGCCAATGACGACGACGACGAAACTCAGGCCGTCATATAGCTCGAGGGTTCGGAAGGTGAATCGAGGTGTGCCCGACACCACGTCCTGGCCGACCATGCCCAGGATGAGACCGAGCAGCACCATACCGATGCCCTTGAGGAATGGCCCCTGCACGAGGATGGCGGCGGCCAGCAGTCCCATCACCATCAGCGAGAAATACTCCGGCGACCCGAAGCGCAGCGCGAAGGTAGCCAACGGCGGAGCGAACGCCGACACGATGACTATGGAAACGCAGGCCCCGAAGAAGGACGACAGCGTAGTAATAACCAGCGCCGGCCCTGCCCTGCCCTGCTTGGCCATTGGATGGCCGTCCAATGCGACGATCGCCGAGGCGGCGGTGCCAGGAAGGTTCAGGAGTATCGCGACGGTGGACCCGCCATACATCGAGCCGTAGTAGATGCCGGCGAGCATGATGATCGCCTCGACGGGCGGCAGATGAAATGTGATCGGCAGCAGGACTCCGATGGTAGCCAGAGGCCCGATTCCCGGAAGGACGCCGATGAACGTGCCGAGCGTGACACCCAGAAGACAATAGAACAGCGCCGACGCGGACAATGCGACGTCGAAGCCGAGGGCCATATTGGAGATGAATTCCATTACGGCCACACCCTGAACGGCAGTCCGAGGCCGTAGACGAAAATGCCCACGGCGACGCCAGCAAGCACGACCGACAGTATGATGGCGGTGAGGAGCGGATAGCCGCGCTCGGCGCGGGACGCGGTGAGGACTAGGACCATAGTGGCGATAAACATCCCGGCCGGGCGCATCAGTAGCGCGAAGGCCAGCATCGACAGCAACACGAAGAAGGCCGCGCGGATGGCGGCCCAGTTCGGCGCCTCGATGTCCGGGTCGTGCTCGCCTGCCAGAACGCTCTGGACAGCAAGCGCTATGCCGGTCGCGCAGAGCATGAGGCCAAGGATGATCGGAAGCATCCCAGGCCCCATGCGGCGAAGGGTACCCATCGGGTAGTCGGCGGCCACATAGACCGTCCCCAGACCGATGCCCACGAACATGAAGCCGGACAGCAAATTCTCCGGCGATCTTATCGACAATCGGGACAACGGCCGAGCTCCGCTAGATGTGTTCTCCGAGATTGGTCCTGAGCGAGGCGATCAGACAGACCTTGACCTTGAGGTCGCCCACGCCGTCGACGTGGCCGTGCATCAGGTCGCCCTTGACGATCGCGCCGACGCCGGCGGGGGTGCCGGACATGATGAGGTCGCCGGGCTGCAGCTCGAACAGGCGGGAAAGGTAGGAGATCATCTCCGGCACCTTCCAGATGAGCTGGTCGAGGTCGCCCGCCTGGCGGCGCTCACCGTTTACGTCGAGCCATACGGCGCCCTTGTCGGGATGGCCGATCTCGGAGGCCGGGACGATCGGGCCGCAGGGCGCGGACTTCTCGAAGGCCTTGCCGACTTCCCACGGACGGCCGAGCTTCTTGGCCTCGCCCTGAAGGTCGCGGCGGGTCATGTCGAGGCCCACGGCGTAGCCGTAAACCGTGTCCATGGCCTTCTCGACGGGAATGTCCGTGCCGCCCTTGGACAGCGCCACGACCATCTCGATCTCGAAGTGGACGTCGGACGTCTCGGATGGGTACGGGAAGTCGCTCTCCTCGCCGACGACGAGGTTGTCCGGGTTCTTCTGGAAGAAAAACGGCGGCTCCTTGTCCGGGTCGTGGCCCATCTCGACGGCGTGGGCGGCGTAGTTGCGGCCGACGCAGTAGATGCGGTGCACCGGGAAAAGGAGGTCCGATCCACGCACCGGGAGGGTCGCGACCGGCGGCGGGGCGATTACGAAGCCCGCTACACCGGCACTCTCGTCGGTACGGTTCGGGGTATGTGTCGTCATGTCTGCTTCACTCCTCGCATGGCAGATGCCAATTCTCCGCCGCTCGCGGCGGCGCGCATATGTATCTGCGAGGGATTGGGTTTGCCAGATTTCACGACGCGCGCGACGCAGCGATCGATCTGTGTTCCGGCTTGTCCAAAATCGCATTCATCATCTGGGCGACGTAATGCGGCGGACACCGGAGGAGTGGCCAAGCCCTGCCCTCGGCATATCAATCGATGATTGGTTAGCGATTATAGGCGCATTGGTCAACAACCGGTTGTTGACAATCCCGAGATGTAAGCGCAGGGTCTGCGACCAATTTTTCCATTGGTTGAATCGCATGACCATTGATGATCGGCCTGACAACGCCGCCCTCGTGCAGCTTCGTGCCTACATCGGCCAGCACGACCTCGCAGCGAACAGCAGGCTGCCGCCGGAGCGCGAGCTCAGCGATCTGCTGGGCGTCTCGCGCGGCGAGCTGCGCAAGGCTCTGGCGGTGCTGGAGTCGGAAGGGCAGCTCTGGCGGCACGTCGGCAAGGGGACGTTCATCGGCATCCGGCCGATCGAGGATCTTCTGAGCCTGAGCGAGGTCGGACAGCGCACCAATCCGTCGGAGGTCATGCGCACGCGCCTCCTGATCGAGCCGGTCATCGCCCGCGAGGCGGCGTTGCATGCGACGCCCGCCGATGTCGAGGCGATGCGCCGCTGCATACGCAGCACGAGGTCGGCCGAAACCTGGCGGCAGTACGAGACCTTCGACAACCAGCTCCACCGGCTGATCGCGGAGGCCTCGCAGAACCGTTTGCTTCTCGCGCTGTTCGACGCCCTGAACGCGGTGCGGCGCGCCGTGGTGTGGGGACGGCTGAGGTCCAATCCGCTGCGTCCGCCCGATGATCACCACAGTTTCGCCGAACATGACGAGCTCGTAGCCGCCATCGCGGAGCGCGACCTGAGCGCGGCGGAGCGGGCGATGTTCCGGCACCTGCGCAATGTCGAGCATCACCTCATGGGCCAGCGAATCGCGGCAGAATAGTCCGTCGGCGAAGGTCGACCGGTCGCCGCGGCCGAGCCGGCGCCTATATGGGCCGCGGGTGGATTGACATGCGGATCGGAAGAGCGAGCCGTTGAGACGTTCGAACGAAGACCTCTCGGACGATGTCGTCGCCCTGATCAACCGGATCACGGAGCAGGCGCGCCGGCGCGAGCGCCGCTATGCCGCGATGGCAATGATGTTCGCGCTGCTGGCGGCCGGCGGGCTGGCGGGGACCTGGTACGCCTTCGAATTCCTCCCGGGTCGTCGTCGAGCAGGACATGACGGCGCAGCAGGATCTCGACCGGGCGATGGAGATGGTCGACGGGCTCGTCGGTCGCATCGCGACGGACCTGGGGGCGCTCTCGGACGCCTCGGAGGACAGGATGGTCGAGGTCCTGGCCAGGGCCGAGGACAGCTTCGAGGACTTTCTCGCCGCCATCGAGTCCGGCGACCCGGCCCATATGCTGCGCCATGCCGAGCTACTAAACGGCTTCAGCACCGCGTACCTGTCGCTCGGAGACCCGCAGCGGGCACTCGAGACCGCGACGGCGGCTTCGGCGCTTCTGGAGAGGGTCGGCGGCGAGGCGGTCGAGCCCGGACAGGCCGAGGAGCTCGCCGTGGCGCTGATCTCGGAGGGCGACGCCCGCTCCGAGCTTGGCGACGCGCCAGGCGCGGCCGCCGCCTACGCCAGGGCGACGCAGCTCCGCGAGGGCCTGCTCGCCGCCGCGCCCGAGGACCGCGACCTTCGCCGCCGCCTGTCGATCGTCTACGAGCGCGAGGGCCAGGCGATGGCCGCCGCCGGCTCGCTCGATGACGCCGAGCGGCGGCTGTCGCAGGCCATTGCCATCCGCGAGGATCTGGCCACCGGCGGCGACAACCCGCAGGCGCTGGAAGCGCTGGCGGCCGCCTATTCCAGCCTGGCCGACATCGAGGCCCATCGCGGCCGTCAGGCCCAGGCCACCGGGCGCTACGACCAGGCCATCGAGACCTACGACCGCCTCGTCGCCGCCGACGGCACGAACCGGGCGTGGCAGGACCGCCGAGCGACGTCTCTGGCGCGCTCGGGCCGGGCGCATCTCGCCGCCGACAGCCATTCGGCGGGCATCGAGGCGCTGGCGCGGGCCGGCGACGCCTATCAGGAGCTCGTCGAGGCCGAGCCGGCTAACCGGCTCTGGCGGGCGCGGCTCGCCGAGGTCATGGAGTGGAAGGGCGCGGGCCATCTGGCGCGCCACGACCTGCCTGCGGCGCGCGCCCTGCTCATGGGATCGCTCGACATCCGCCGCCGGCTCGCCGACGAGGGCAACGGCACGGTCGACAACCAGCGGGCCTTCGCCGGCGCGCTGATCGCGCTGGCGGAGGTCGACCGGGCGGAAAGCATCGACGACGCCGCGCGCGGCCGGGTCGGCGAGGCGATTGCCATCTTCCGCGAGGTGCGTGCAGCACAGCCCGCGAGCCGGCAGGCCGCCGCGGAACTCGCACGGGCCCTCGCCACGGGCGCGGATTTCGGCCTCGATGCCCGGGAGAATCTCGAGGAGGCCCAGTCGACCCTCGACGCCATCCAGGCCGATACCGGCGACCCGGAGTTCCAGGCGCTCGCCGAGGATGTTCGACAGCGCCTCGACAGCCCCTCGCAGTAGTCAGGCGACCTCGCCGGTCAGCAGCGCCAGCGCGGAGGCGGCCATCACCTTCGCCGACGCCACCAGGTCGTCGATCTCGACATATTCGTCGGGCTGGTGGGCGAGATCGAGGATGCCCGGTCCATAGGCGATGCACTCGCCGAGCTCGCCGATGCGCACGACATGCTTCTGGTCGTAGGTGCCGGGCGAAATGACGAATTCCGCCGGTCGGCCGAGAACCGTCGAGATCTCCGAGGCTACCGCGCGCACGACCGCCGCATCGCGGTCGGTCATGGTCGGCTCGACGGTGAAGATGTCGCGCAGATCGTAGCGGAAGCCCGGCCGCTCTCCGCCAAGCGCGTCGAGCAGTTTCACGACCTCGTCCTTCACGTCATCGAGGGTTTCCTCGATCAGGTAGCGGCGGTCGATGACCATCCGGCAGGAATCGGCGACGAGCGGCGCGGGAAGGCCGTCGAAGTCCTCGCCGAGGCCGCCATGGATCGAATTCACGTTGAGGGTCGACCGGCGCGCATCCTCCGGCACGACGGGCATGCAGGTCCGCCGCTCGCGCAAGCGGGGCCAGAGATCGCGCTCGAAGCGCTCGATCACGGCCGCCATGTGCCGGATGGCGCTGTCGCCGAGGAACGGCATCGACCCGTGGGCGATGCGCCCGAAGGTCTCCAGCTCGGCCCACCAGACGCCGCGATGGCCGAGGCACACCCGGTCGACGTTCAGCGGCTCCGGGATGATGACGTGATCGACCCGGGGGCGCGAGAAGTAGCCCCGGCCGGCGAGATGGGCGACGCCGCCATATCCGCCCGTCTCCTCGTCCACCGTTCCCGAAATCTCGATGGCTCCCGGCAGGTCTGGGCGGAGTTCGACCAGCAACTCGACGGCCACGATGGCCGCCGCGATGCCGCCCTTCATGTCGCAGGCGCCGCGCCCGTAGACTCGGCCGTCCCGGACCTCGCCGGCGAAGGGTTCGACCGTCCAGCCGTGGCCGACCTCCACCACGTCGATATGCCCGTTGAAATGGACGCAGGGGCCGGGGGAGCGGCCGTCGCGACGGGCGACCACGTTCAGGCGGGGATTACGGTCGCTGTCGCCCGGCGTCCCCTCGCCGCGCTCGTAGACGGTCTCGAAGCCGCGCGCGGCCAGCCGGTCGCCGATGAGGCGCGCGCAATCGGCGTAGGCGTCGCCGGGCGGATTGACCGTCGGAACCGCGATCAGGTCGCGGGTCAGCGCGACGATTTCCTCGCGCCTGTCGTCGATACGGGCGAACAGCGCCTCGCGCATTCCCGGGCATGCCTCCGATCCGTCGGACAGTGTCACGCGGCCCGGCGCGTTCGGCAAGACCGGCGCTCTCGCTAACGTGATCCGGGGTGATGCCCAATTCGACCTATGCTTTCAGGTGCGATGCGGAAATGGACTCGGTCGACTGCGGCCGTCACGGTCGCAAGCTGCATGCTCGGTGGGGCGCTTACGTGGCCTTCCCACGCCGCTGACGATATCGTCCACGTCGACGTGGAGCTTGTCCTGGCCGTCGATGTCTCGATGAGCATGGACCACGAGGAGCAGCGCGTGCAGCGCGAGGGCTACGTCAAGGCCTTCCTCCATCCGATCGTCACCGACGCCATCGAGCAGGGTGTTCACGGACAGATCGCCATCGCCTACATGGAGTGGGCCGGCGCGGTCAGCCAGCAGATCACGGTGGACTGGATGCTGATCGACGGGGCGGAGGCGGCCGCCGAGCTGTCGTCGATCCTGGCCGAAGCGCCGATCTCCAGGGCGCGGCGAACCTCGATCTCGGGCGCCATCGACTTCGCATCCGACATGTTCGACGACAACGGCTACCAGGGCATCCGCCAGGTCATCGAACGTCTCCGGCGACGGTCCGAACAACCAGGGCCGCTTCGTCACCGAGGCACGCGACGAGGCGGTGGCCAAGGAAATCGTCATCAACGGCCTGCCCTTCGTCGAGGCGCCCGGCGGCCGGCTGTCGCTGTTCGACACCGCCGACCTCGACCTCTACTACGCGGACTGCGTGATCGGCGGACCGGGCTCGTTCTCGCTGCCCATCTACTCGGTCGACGAGTTCGCCGAAGCCATCCGCACCAAGCTCGTGCTCGAGATCGCGGGGCTGGTCTCGCCGGTCATCCGCGCGTCCGACCGACTGCCGCTGACCGCGTGCGATGTCGGCGAACGCCAGTGGAACCGCTTCATTGGCAACGAGCGGCCGAGGCCCTAGGGCGACCGGCGTTCAATCCGCGGTGAAGGTCTTCAGCAGATCGACCAGCATGGCGCCGCTGCTGCGGCGGTGTGCGTCGTGCAGGCGCGCGGCCGCCTCGGGATCGCGCCGGCGGATGGCCTCGACCACGGCCCGGTGATCCTCGTTCGAGGCGACCGGCTTGGGCCGAAGGTGGAGCGTCATCATCCGCACGCGATGCGATTGGCCCTTCAGCGTGTCGACAATCTGGTTGAGGCGGGCGTTTCCCGAGCCCTCGACGAGCAGATCGTGGAACTTCTCGTCGGCGGCGGCCCACCCGCGCAGATCGTCCCGTTCGAGCGCCGCCTCCATCTCCGCCACCGCGTTCTCGAGCGCGGCGAGTTCCTCCTCGGGAAGACCGCGCGCCGCAGCTAGTCCCGCGGCCGTCGTCTCCAGGCTCGTCAGCACCTCGTATATCTCGCGCATGTCGTGCGGCGAGACCGAGCGGACCGTCATGCCGTGGCGGGGTCGCACCTCGACGAGCCGGTCCTCGGAGAGGCGTATCAGCGCCTCGCGAACCGGCGTGCGGCTCATGCCCAGGAGATCGGCGACCTCCGTCTCCAGCATCTGCGCGCCGGGGCACAGCTCGCCGTCGAGGATGCGGCGCTTGATTTCGGCATAGGCGTGCTCGCGCTGCGACCTGTCCGACACCGCGACGGCACGCGATCTCGCCCGCCTGCCGTTCCGCGCTCGCTGCTCCGTTCTCATCGTTCCATTCCCGCCTGCGGCTCCAGGGTCGCGAAACCGACGGAACCCCATACGAAAGACGCGGCATCTTGCATAGCCAAGGCAATGTATGCATTAGGAAAGATCAAGCGACACTCCATTGCCGTCACCTTTTTCGGGAAGGATCGAACCCTTGCTCATCGGAGCCGTCGCCGACAACCTGACCGGCGCCACAGATCTCGCGCTGATGCTCGTGCGCGAAGGAATGCGGACGCTGCAGGTCATCGGAGTGCCCCAGGACGCCGCCGCGCTTTCAGGATATGACGCGGTGGTCGTTGCCCTCAAGTCTCGCACCATTCCCGCCGAACGCGCCGTCGCGCAATCGGTCGCCGCCGCCGAGGTGCTCCTCGGGGCCGGAGCGCGGCAGATATTCTTCAAGTACTGCTCCACCTTCAATTCGACGGCCGAAGGCAATATCGGGCCGGTGACGGACGCGCTGATGGTGCATCTCGGAACCGACCTGACCATCGTCTGCCCGGCCTTCCCCGCGACCGGGCGCACGGTCTATCGCGGTCATCTCTTCGTCGGCGACCTGCCGCTTGACGAAAGCCCGATGAAGGACCATCCGCTGACGCCGATGCGGGATTCGAGCCTGATACGCCTGATGGCACGGCAGACATCCCTCAGCGTGGGTCTCGTGTCCTTCGACCACGTCAATGCCGGCCCCGCCGCCGTGATGCGCGCCTTCGACGACGCCCGGCAGGCGGGACACCGCGTCGTCGTGGTCGACGCCATATGCGAGCGGCACCTCAGGACGATAGGCGAGGCCGTCGCCGGGATGCCGCTGGTCACCGGCGGCTCGGGCATCGCGATCGGGCTGCCGGCGAACTTCGTGCGCGAGGGACTGTTGCAGCCCGCGCTTCCGACATCGTCGATGGCCGCGCCCGCGGGCCGGGCCGCCGTACTGGCGGGCAGTTGCTCTGCGGCGACGCGCGGCCAGGTGACCGCCGCCGCGGCGGCGGGACTGCCCAGCTTCCAGATCGAGCCCTCCGCGCTGGCGGAAGGACGACTGACCGCCGATGACATCCTGGAATGGGCTCAGGGCCACCGTGAGGACGGGCCCATCGTCATCTATTCGAGCGCCGACCCCGAGGCCGTGCGGGCCACCCAGGACGCGCTCGGACGGGATCGCGCCGGCTCGCTGATCGAGGAGACCCTTGCCGACGTCGCCCGGGGTCTGGTGGACGACGGCGTGACGCGCCTGGTGGTGGCCGGCGGCGAGACCTCCGGCGCGGTCGTCGCGGCGCTAGACCTCGCGGCGCTGGAGATCGGGCCGGAGATCGATCCCGGCGTTCCGTGGACGCGATCCATCGACGGGCGCCAGCTCGCGCTGGCGCTGAAATCGGGCAATTTCGGCTCGCAGGACTTCTTTCTGAAGGCCTGGAGCCTGCTTCGATGAGTGAGGAGGCCGCCGTCCGGGGCGCGCTCTGCAAGGCCGGCGCGACGCTGGCCGCGCGAGGCCTGAGCCCCGGTACGACGGGAAATCTAAGCCAGAAGCTGGACGACGGGCGATTTATCGTCACCCCCACGAATGCGAGCCTCGGCGACCTGTCGCCCGAACGGCTGTCGTTGCTGTCGCCGGAGGGCGACCATGTCGCCGGCGACCCTCCGACGAAGGAAGCGTTCCTTCATCTCGCGATGTATGGCGAACGGCCCGACGCACGGGCCATCGTTCACCTGCATTCGACCTATTCCGTCGCGGTGAGCTGTCTCGCCGGCATCGATCCGGCCGACGCCCTGCCTCCCCTCACGGCCTACTTTGTGATGCGTATCGGGCGACTGCCCCTTGTGGCATACCATCCGCCGGGCGATACCTCGCTCGCCGACGCGGTGGCCCTGCTCGCCCGTGACCATCACGCCGTGCTGCTCGCCAATCACGGACCGGTGGTGGCCGGCACGAGCCTGCAGGCGGCGGTTTCGGCGGCGGAGGAACTGGAGGAGACGGCGCGGCTGTTCCTTCTCCTCCGGGGCGAGAATGTGAGGCTGCTCGACGCGGAGCAGGTATCGGAGCTCAGGCGACGCTTCGGGTAGCGACAGGAGAGACGGGCCGATGGCCAACAGGTATGATTTCGGTGGCCGCGCGGCGGTGGTGACCGGCGGCGCGCAGGGTATCGGGCGCGCGACGGTGGAGCGGCTGGTCCAGGGCGGTGCGCGCGTCGCGATCTGGGATCAGGACGTCGGACTCGCCGGGCAGGCCGCGTCGGAGATCGGCGAGGCCGCGATACCCGTCGCCGTCAACGTCACCGATCTCGATGCGGTGGAGGCGGCGCGGGACGAGACGGTCGAGCGGCTCGGCAAGATCGACATCCTCGTCAACAACGCGGGCGTCGCCGGGCAGAACGCGACCGTCATCGACTATTCGCCCGCCGAATGGGACCGGGTGCTGAAGATCAACCTCACCGGCCAGTTCAACTGCTGCAGGTCGGTCGCCCCGCTGATGGTCGGGCAGAACTGGGGGCGCATCGTCAACGTCGCCTCGATCGCCGGCAAGGACGGCAACCCCAACGCATCCGCCTATTCGGTCTCGAAGGCCGGGGTCATCGCGCTGACGAAGTCGCTGGGCAAGGAACTCGCGAACTACGACATCTCGGTCAACTGCGTGACGCCGGCGGCCGCCAAGACGGCGATTTTCGACCAGATGACCGAGGAGCATATCAACTACATGCTGTCGAAAATCCCGCGCGGTCGGTTCGTCACGGTCGATGAGGTGGCGTCGATCATCTGCTTCGCGGCATCGCCGGACTGCAGCTTCACCACCGGTGCGGTGTTCGACGTATCGGGCGGCCGCGCCACCTACTGACGGCAGGTCAACCTGTGTCGATCGCCGCGCGCAGCGCCGAGGAGCGCGCCGGCCGCCTGCGCGGCATCGGCCTGATGATCGTCACGGGGCTGTGCTTCAGCTGCCTGGACGTGTCGGCGAAGTATCTCGTCGCGACCTATGCAGCGCTTCAGATCATCTTCATCCGCTATCTGGGCCACCTCGTCCTGACGATGGCAGTCGCCGCGCCGTACGGTCTCCATACGCTTTGGCGCACCGGGCGGCCGGGACTGCTGCTTTTGCGCGGGGCGTTCCTCGTCGGCTCGACGGCGCTCAACTTCTTCGCATTGCAGTATCTGCAGCTCGCCGAAACGATGTCGATCTTCTTCGCGACGCCGTTCATCGTCGCGGTCCTCGCCGGGCCGGTGCTGGGGGAATGGATCGGTCCAAGGCGTTGGGCCGCGGTACTTTTCGGCTTCGCGGGGGTCATCGTCGTCACTCGCCCCGGCCTCGGCGGGATGCACTGGGCGGCGTTCCTGTCGATGGGCGCGGCGTGCTGCTACGCCTGCTACGCGCTGACAACCCGCATGCTGGCCACCAGCGATGGCAATGCAGCTCAGCAATTCTATGCCTCCGCCCTGGGCACGCTGGTCTTTCTGCCGTTCCTGCCGTTCGTCTGGACTTGGCCCACAGACTGGTTGTCGATCGTCGCCATGGTCGCGACCGGCACCTTCGGCTTTCTCGGCCACGGCTTCCTGATCACCGCCCACCGCTACGCGCCGGCGGCCGTTCTGTCGCCGTTCGTCTATGTCCAGCTCATCTGGATGGTGACGCTCGGCTACCTCGCCTTTGGCGACGTGCCGAGCGGGTGGACGCTGGCCGGTGCGGCCATCGTGGTGGTGTCGGGACTTTACCTCCTGCTGCGCGAGCGGCAGTTGAAAGGCGACGACCGCTAGCCCCGCCCTACTCCGCTATCTTCGTGCCGTTCAGCTCGGCCAGAATGTCGGAGATCATGGGGACGAAGTCGTCGCCCCGGCCGATGCCGTCCGCAGTCGCGAAGGCGCCCTTCACGGCGCTCGCGACGTAATTGGCCACACCCGCCTCGTTGCCCATCGCCGCCATGTAGCGCATGTCCTTGTGGGCATTCGACAGGGTGAACTTGTGTGCGTCGCGGTCGCGCTCGAGGACGTATTTCATGAAGGTCTGGTAGAAGCCGCAGTCCATCCGGCTGCCGCGCAGAACGCTGTCGAAGGTCTGCGGGCTGATGCCGACCTTGCTCGCGGTCGCAAGCGCCTCGGCGTAGATCGCGGCGTATCCCAGCGAGACGAAGTTGTTGAGGAGCTTCATCTTGTGGCCGGTGCCCACGGGCCCGAGATGGACGACGCGCGCCGCCCACGCCTCGATGGGCGCCTTGATCTCGGCGAAGGTATCGTCGGCCGCGCCGACCATGGCGGACAGCTCGCCCGCCTCGGCCTGGACGGGCGTTCCGCCGAGCGGCGCGTCGGCGAGGCGGACGCCGTGCTTTTCCAGTTCGGCGGCGAGCGCCAGCGTGGAATTGGGATCGGCGGTCGAGGTATCGACGACGATCAGTCCTTCGTGCGCGCCCTCAACGATGCCGCCGGGGCCGCGGATCACGGCCTCGATCTGCGGGCTCGCGGTGATGCACAGGAAGACGATGTCGCTTGCCTCCGCGATCTCCTTTGGCGAGGCCGCCTCTTTCGCACCCCGCTTGACCAGGTCGTCTACGGGCTCGCGGTTGCGGTGGGCCATGACCGTCAGCGACCACCCTTTTTCGACGAGGTTCTTCGCAATGCCGTGGCCCATGAAGCCGACGCCGATGAAACCGATCCGCTTGTCCGTCATTCAGTCCTCCCGTTCTCGAACTTCTTGTGTCGACTAAACCGGGTTTCATCGTGGCATACAATCTTCAACCCGGCCGGGGGCTACCTTATCGGCGCGTCACGTGATAGCTGGCTTGCTACGCACTGAGATCACCGACGGGGAGCGACGAGATAATGAGCAAGCCGCATATCGCGATGCCGGTCCACATGATGAAGCTGGTCGTCGACCAGGTGGACGAAGGGTTCAACCTTCACCGGCTGTGGGAGGGTAACGACCTCGGCGCGGAGGACGCGGCACGGATCGAGGGTATCGCCACCTCCGGCGGCCTGATGATCGACGGCCCCATGATGTCGCGCTTTCCCAACCTGAAGATCGTCGCGAATTTCGGGGTCGGCTACGACAACGTCGACGCCAGGTGGGCGGCCGAGCACGGCATCTACGTGACCAACACGCCCGACGTGCTGACCGAGGAAGTGGCCGATACCGCGCTCGGACTGCTGCTCATGACGGTGCGCCAGCTCTCGCAGACCGAGCGACATCTGCGGGCCGGACTTTGGGAGAAGCAGGGGCCGTTCCCGCTCACCCAGGCGACGCTGCGTGACCGCACCGTCGGCATCCTCGGGCTCGGCCGCATCGGCAAGGCGATCGCGAAGCGGCTCGAGGCCTTCGGCGTGCCGATCGCCTATCACGGCCGGCGCAAGCAGGGCAACGTCGCCTACAAGTTCTACGACAACCTCGTGGACATGGCGCGGGAGGTCGACATCCTGCTGGCGGTCGCACCGGGCGGGGCCGACACCGAGCACCTGATCTCGACCGACGTCCTCAACGCGCTGGGGCCGACCGGTATCCTGATCAATGTCGGCCGCGGGTCGGTGGTCGACGAGGCAGCGCTCATCCCCGCGCTGAAGGAAGGCCGCATTCTATCGGCGGGCCTCGACGTCTTCGAGGACGAGCCGCACGTTCCCGCCGAACTGATGGCGATGGAGCATATCGTGCTGCTGCCCCATGTCGGGTCGGCCTCGGTGCATACGCGCAACGCCATGGGCCAACTCGTGGTGGACAACCTGAAGAGCTACTTCTCGACCGGCAAGCCGCTGACGCCGGTCGCGGAGACGGCGAAGCTCTGAGGCTTCCGCCTCACCTTGGGGTGATGCCCGGAACACGTCCGGGCATGACACCTCGGAGTGAGGCCCCTACTCCGCGAAAGTCCCGCCGAGCTCGTCGTCGATGTGGATGCGGATCATCTCGTCGAATGACGTCTCCGCCACGAAGCCGAGCTCGCGGGCGCGCTTCGCCTCGAATTCGGTCGGCCAGCCGGCGACGATGCCCTCGATGAAGTCGTCGGGCTCCCAGCGGATGCGGGAGACGACGTTTTCCCCGGCGACCCGGCGGAGCGCCTCGACCATGCCGCCCACCGTCTCGCCGACGCCCGGCATCGTCATGTTGCGGCGCGGCCCCACCGTATCGCCGTCGATGCCGGCCGCATGGAGCAGGAAGCCGACCGCGGCGCGGGGGCTCGCGAACCAGTGGCGCACGCCCGGATCGAGGGGCAGACCGCCTCGACGCCGGCCAGCGGCTCGCGGATGATCCCGGAGAAGAAACCCGAGGCCGCCTTGTTCGGCTTGCCCGGCCGCACGCAGATGGTCGGCAGGCGGATGCCGATGCCGTCGACCATGCCTTTGCGCGTGTAGTCCATCAGCAGCAGTTCGCCGCACGCCTTCTGCACGCCGTAGGACGTCAGAGGCGTGTGATGGAAATCGTCGGGTATGATCTCCGGGAACGGTGCGCCGAAGACGGCGATCGAGGAGGTGAAGACGACGCGCGGCACGTACTGAAGCGCGCGGATCGCCTCCAGCAGCCGCCAGGTGCCGGTCATGTTGATCCGGTAGCCCTTGTCGAACTCGAGCTCCGCCTCGCCGGAAACGATGGCCGCGAGATGGAAGATCACGTCGGGCCTGCCGGCGACCAGCTTCTCGGCCTCGCCCTCTTCGGAAACGTCGCTGGCCAGTGTCTCCACCGGCCACGCGACGTCCGGCACCGCGGGCTCGACCACGTCGTGGAGCGTCAGCCGCGTGATCGCCTTGCCGTTGATGCCGCCGTCGGCGACGAGCCGTTCGACGAGCTTGCGGCCGACCATGCCGGCCGCGCCGATGACCAGGACGTGCATCGTTCCGAACTCCCTAGAGCGAGAAGCCGCCGTCGATCATATGGATCGCGCCGGTCGTATAGGAGGATTCGTCGGAGGCGAGGTAGACGGCGAGCGCGGCCACCTCCTCCACCGTGCCGAGCCGGCCCATCGGCTGGCGGTCGATGAAGGCCTGGCGGACGGCCTCCGAAGTCTGCCCGGTCTCGCGTGCCTGCGTCGCGATGCGGCCGTCCAGCGAGGGAGACTGGATCGTGCCGGGGCAGATCGCGTTGCAGCGGACGCCCCGGCGGATGAAGTCGGCCGCGACGGCCTTGGTGAGCCCGATGACGGCGGCCTTCGTCGTGCCGTAGACGTAACGGTTCGGGATGCCGCGCACCGACGAGGCGCCCGAGGCGATGTTGACGATGGAGCCGCCCCCGTTCTCGAGCATCGCCGGCAGAAAGGCGCGGATCATGCGGTGCATGGACTTGACGTTGATGTCGAAGGAGAAGTCCCAGTCGTCCTCCGAGCATTCCAGCACGGAGCCGTGATGCACGAAGCCGGCGCAATTGAACAGGACGTCCACGGCGCCGAGACGGCCCGCGAGAGCCTCGACGGCGGCCGTGTCACGCACGTCGAGCCGGACCACCTCGGCGACCCCCTCGTCCCCAAGCTCGGCAAGCTTGTCCTCGGCGATGTCGGTGGCGATCACGCGCGCGCCCTCGCGCGCGAAGGCGATCGCCGACTCCCGTCCGATTCCCGCCGCCGCGGCCGTCACGATGGCCGTCTTGCCCTGAAGGCGTCCCGTCATGTCCTTCTCCGATATTGAATGCTAGCGCGCGTTGAGCGCGCCGAGCGAAAAGAGCTGCCGACCCTCGGAGTCGAAATTCGCGGGATCCAGCCAGCGTTCGAGATGGGCTTTCAAACGCGGCCACTCGTCGTCGGTGATGGCGAACCAGGCGGTGTCGCGGTTGCGCCCCTTGACGACCATGTGGTTGTGGAACACGCCCTCGAACCGGAAGCCGAGCCGAAGCGCAGCCTGCTTGGAGCGATCGTTGGCGTTGTCGCACTTCCATTCGTAGCGGCGGTAGCCGAGTTCGTCGAAGACGCGGCATGCCATCAGGTACATCGCCTCCGTCGCCGCCCGGGACCGCTGGAGCGGAGGCGCGTAGCAGATGTGGCCGACCTCGATCACGCCGTGCTCGGGCGTGATCCTGAGGTAGCTCGCGACACCCGACGCCTTGCCGGTGTCCTTCGGGACGATGGCAAGGAAGAACGGATCGGCGCCCGCCATCGTCCGGCGCGCATGGGATACGTACGACAGGAGGTCCGGAAACGGACCGTAGCCGAGGAAATCCCAGATTCGACCCGTCTCGTCAGCGGCGAACGCGGTGTGGAGATGGTGGCCGTGAGCGCCCACGTCGAACGGCTCCAGGCGCACGTATCGCCCTTCCATCGCGGTGCGCGGAGGGCGCTGGCGCGGAGTCCAGCCCGACAGGTCGGCTGGCGAATAAACCGGTTCTTGGCTCAATGGTTGTCCCGCGGCACCGACTTCTCGGCCACCCGCTGATACTTCACCGCGGGCTTCAGCACCATACCTTCGTCGAACTGCGCGACCATGCTGCGCTGAATCTCCTGCCAGGGTGTCTGGCTCTCGGGAAACTTGAAGCCGCCGCCGGCTTCCAGAGTGCGGCGGCGCTCCGCCAGCTCCTCGTCGGAGATCAGGATATCGGCAGTCCGCTTCCTCAGGTCGATGCGCACGCGGTCGCCGGTGCGCAGCAGTGCGAGCCCGCCATTGGCCGCCGCTTCGGGGCTGGCATTCAGGATCGACGGTGAGCCCGACGTGCCCGATTGCCGGCCGTCGCCAATGCAGGGCAGCGCGGTGATGCCGCGTTTGATGAGCTCGTCCGGCGGCTGCATGTTCACGACCTCGGCGCCGCCCGGATAACCGATCGGACCGGTGCCACGAACGAAGAGCAGCGTCCTGTCGTCGATCTCCAGGCCGGGATCGTTGATGTTGTGATGATAGTCCTCCGGCCCCTCGAAGACAACCGCCCTGCCCTCGAAGGCGTCGGGATCGGCCGGATCGGCCAGGAAGCGATTGCGGAACTCCTCGGAGATCACGCTCGTCTTCATGATCGCGGAATCGAACAGGTTGCCGCGCAGATTCAGGAAACCGGCGTTACGCACGAGTGCGGAATCGAAATCGCGGATAACGTCGCGGTCGCCGGCCTCGCGGCCGCGGCAGTTCTCGCCGATCGACCGGCCATTGACGGTCAGCGCGCTCTCGCGGACCAAACCGTGCTTCATCAGTTCGTTGACCACTGCGGGAACACCGCCGGCGCGGTGGAACTCCTCGCCCAGATATTTGCCGGCCGGCTGGAGGTTCACCAGCAGCGGCACCTCGTAGCCGATCTTCTCCCAGTCGTCGTTCGACAGTTCGACACCGACATGGCGGGCGATGGCATTGATGTGGATCGGCGCGTTGGTCGAGCCCCCGATCGCCGAGTTGACGACGATGCAGTTCTCGAAAGCCTCGCGCGTCAGGATGTCGGAGGGCTTCAGGTCCTCCCACACCATCTCGACGACGCGCAAGCCGGTCTCGTAGGCGATCTGGGCGCGCTCGCGGTAGGGGCCCGGGATCGCCGCGCAACCCGGCAGGCTCATGCCGAGCGCCTCGGCCAGCGAGTTCATCGTCGAGGCCGTGCCCATCGTGTTGCAGTGGCCGACCGAGGGGGCCGAGGAGGCGACGATGTCCATGAACTCGTCATAGTCGATCTTGCCCGCTGCATGGTCGGCGCGCGCCTTCCAGACGACGGTGCCCGAGCCGGTGCGCTCGCCCTTCCACCAGCCGTTCAGCATCGGTCCGCCGGACAGGACGATTGCGGGAATGTCGACCGTGGCGGCTGCCATCAGGCAGGCAGGTGTGGTCTTGTCGCAGCCGGTGGTCAGCACGACGCCGTCGAGCGGATAGCCGTAGAGGACCTCGACGAGGCCGAGATAGGCGAGGTTGCGGTCGAGCGAGGCGGTCGGCCGCTTTCCTGTCTCCTGGATCGGGTGGACGGGGAACTCGAAGGCGATGCCGCCAGCGGCGCGTATTCCCTCGCGGACGCGGTGGGCGAGCTCCAGGTGATGCCGGTTGCACGGGCTGAGGTCCGAGCCCGTCTGGGCGATGCCGATGATCGGCTTGCCCGACTGGAGTTCCTCGCGTGTCAGACCGTAGTTCAGGTAGCGCTCGAGATAGAGCGCGGTCATCCCCGGGTTGTCGGGGTTGTCGAACCACAGGCGGCTTCTGAGTTCTCGCTTCGGCACTTTACGGCTCTCCTCCCTTATCGTGGCCGCGACAATGCAGCCCCGTCCTTTGGAAATCAAATACCATGTCCGCAGGGGGTGCGCCGCCCTTTGCATGGGCGGGTTGCGGCACGCGGCATTGCGACCCCGCCGCGGGTAGAATATGCCATCGCCATGCTCACCAACTCGACCGTCCTGCCCTCCCGGCCATGAGAGCCGCCTTCCAACCGGCGGCGCTGTTGCAGATCCTGGCGACGCTCGTGATCGGCGCGGCCGGCGGGTGGGTGGCAAGGCAACTCGGCCTCCCTCTGCCCTGGATGCTCGGCCCCCTGATCGTGACGACGATCTTCGCCGTGGGGCGGATTCAGATAGCCGGTCGCGGCGTCCATATCCCGAAGCTCGCGCGGAATTTCATGATCCCGATCATCGGCGTGATGCTCGGAGCGAGCTTCTCGCCGGCGATCGTGTCGCGGATGGTCGAGTGGGTGCCGACGATGCTGGCGCTGCTCGTCTTCATCTTCTTGGGAACGGCAGCGGTCTACCACCTCTACCGCCGCGCTTTCGGATTCGATCCCACGACCTCCTATTTCTCCGCCGTGCCGGGCGGGCTCATCGACATGGCGATCATCGGCGAGCAGCTCGGTGGCAACTCCGCACGCATCACGCTGATCCACTTCTGCCGCATCATCATCGCGGTCATCACGATCCCGTTCATCCTGCGCATCATTCATGGGCCGATGAACGACATCGTCCTCGACAACGGGGGCCACGGCGCACTCGGAGCGGCGGACGTCGCCATTCTCGCCGCCTGTGCGGTCGGCGGCTATTTCGGGGCCCGCGCGCTGCGCTTTCCCGGGGCGGTGATCGCCGGGCCCGTCATCGCCAGCGCCATCGCGCACGGGGTCGGGCTGACGTCGGCCAGCCCGCCTGAATGGCTCGTTACCTTCGCGCAGATCGTGGTCGGCGCGGCGCTCGGGTCCGGCTTTGCGACCCTGTCCCCGCGCGAGCTGGGGCACGGCCTTCGAGCCGCCGCGGCGGGATCGGTCGTGCTGGCCTGCGTCACGGTGCTGGTGGCTGTCTGCATGATGCAGTTCGTGGACGAGCCCCTCGCCTCGCTCATCCTCGCCTATGCGCCTGGAGGCGTTGCGGAGATGAGCCTCATCGCGCTCGCGATGGAGATCGGTGTGGCGTTCGTCACGACGCACCATATCGCCCGCATCGTCCTGTGCGTCCTGGTGATGCCGCTGGCATGGCGCCTCCTGTTCGCGCCGAAGCCGCCGGGAAGCGCCACGCAGGCCTGACGAGGACGGTGGAGTGCGACGATGCGCGCCCCAAGAACTTTCCCGGTTTAGCCTAGCGCATGCATAATGGCAGCCTATATGCCCTCTAGGGGGCGGATTCCGGCCGTCTCAGTGCAAAATCAACTTTTTGGGGGTCATAACGGACGGCATGTTCGAAATTCTGCCGCTCGTCATCCTGATCGCGTCGGGCCTCGTCATCCTTTCGGTCTTGACGAGCGTCATCGCGTTCCGGATCGGCGCCCCGTTGCTGCTGCTCTTCCTTGCACTCGGTCTGGCCGTCGGTGAAGACGGCCTGGGAATCCAGTTCGACGACGCCCGGGTGGCCTACTTCATCGGCTCCATCGCGCTCGCGGTCATCCTGTTCGATTCCGGATTCAACACGCGCTTCGAAACGATCTCGCGGTCGTGGGGGCCGGCACTCGTACTTTCCACCGTCGGCGTCCTGCTGACGACGGCGCTTGTCGGCGCCGCGACGCATTACCTGTCGGGCCTGTCGTGGCTCGCCTCGCTGCTGCTCGGTGCCATCGTCAGTTCGACCGACGCGGCGGCGGTCTTCTTCCTGCTGCGCGTCGGGGGCCTGAAAATACGCGAGCGCGTGCGGGCCACGCTCGAGGTGGAATCCGGGTCGAACGACCCGATGGCCGTGTTTCTGACGATCGCCCTGGTCGAACTGATCGTCGCCGGCGCCAACCGCGAGGCGGCGGTGATCGAGCTGGCGCTGGCCTTCGTCAGCCAGATCGGCATCGGCGCCGTCGCCGGTTTCGCGGGCGGCTGGGCCATCACCAAGATCGTCAACCGGCTCACCCTGGAGCCGGGCCTCTATCCCGTCATGATGCTGGGCCTCGCGCTCTTCCTGTTCGCTCTCACCAGCCTGATCGGCGGGTCGGGCTTCCTGGCGGTCTATATCGCGGGGATCCTCGCGGGGAACATGGGCCGCAGGGCGATGCCGCTCCTGCGCCGCTTCCAGGACGGTCTGACCTGGATGTGCCAGATCGCGATGTTCCTGATGCTGGGGCTGCTGGCCAGTCCCTCGGCATTCGGGCAGATCGTGGTGCAGGCGATCTTCGTCGCGCTGTTCCTCATCTTCATCGCGCGTCCGGTTGCCGTCTGGCTATGCCTCCTGCCGTTCGGCTTCACCCGAGAGGAAACGGCCTTCATCTCATGGGTCGGCCTGCGCGGGGCGGTTTCGATCCTGCTGGCCATCGTTCCGATGATGGCGCAGATCCCGGTCGGGCAGGCGTTCTTCAACATCGCCTTCATCATCGTGCTGACCTCCCTGCTCGTGCAGGGCTGGACCATCAGCCCCATGGCGCGCTGGCTCGGGCTGGTGGTGCCGCCCGCCATCGGCCCCGTCGAGAAGCTCGAGCTCGAACTGCCGGGCAACGCCCATCATGAACTGGTGGTCTACCGCATCGTCGAGGACAGTCCGGTGGCGGCGGGAGAACGCATTCCGCGGTGGGCGCGCCCGTCGCTCATCCTGCGGGGCGGGCGCTCCATGCGGTTGCACGAGGCCGGAAAGCTCAGGCCCGGCGACTACGTCTACATCTTCGCCGCGCCACGCTTCACGCCACTGCTCGACCGCCTGTTCGCGAGCCCCGTCGAACTGACCGAGTCCGATACCGAGTTCTTCGGTGACTTCTCGTTTCCCGCGGGATCCAAGCTCGGCGACCTGGCGCAGCAGTACGACATCGAGATCGACGAGGAGCGTCGCGAAAAGACGATCGCGGACATCCTCGCCGCCGACATCGGATCGGACATCCACCGCGGCGACCGGATGACGCTCGGCAAGGTCGAACTGATCGTCCGAGACGTGAACGACGACGGAAAGGTCGTGACGGTAGGCCTCAGCCTTGCGCCGCAGGAAACCGGGCGGCGGCGGCTGCCGCTGTTCCAGAACCTCGCGGAGATACGGTCGACGATCAGGAAGCGCTTTCGCGAGCGGAGGGAAAGCAAGGCGGACGGAAAATCGGGCGCGCCCGAAGCGGCGACCGCCGTAGCCGGCGACGGCGCCAGCTCGACGCCGGTCGCGGCCGCTCAGGGAACGTCCGCGGAAGACACGCCCACCCCGGCCATGTCGGCCGAGGTGGAGGAAGTCCGCCCCGCAAGGAGCCGGTCCCGAAGCAAGGACGGCAACGGCGCCCAGGCGCCGTCACCGGAAAAAACCTGAGTCCCTTCAGGACCGTCAGGTCTTTTCTTCAGCCGAACATGTCCTCGATGATGCCGTCGTACCAGGCGATCAACTCCTGGTAGTTCTCGGCGCGCAGGGCGGCGTCCTCGCCGGTCTGGCTGACGAAGGTGTCCACCGCGGCGATCTTTTCCTCGGTCGGCTCGTAGCTGCCGCCGACCTTCACGTCGTCGTCGGTGGCGATCAGGCTCCAGCACGTATTCGAATAGCGCGCCGGGAAGGCCTGGGAATTCGTCAGGTCGGCGCGGACCGTCATGGCCGCCACCTTGGCCTGGCTGTTGGCGGAGAAGGCGGACTTCGGCATGTCGCCGGCGATCGAGGCGTCGCCGACCACGAAGATGTTCTCGTCCTCCTTCGAGCGCATCGAGGCCGGATCGATGGCGACCCAGTCGCCGTCGCCGGTCAGGCCCGATGTGCGCACGATCGCGCCGGCCTGCTGGGCCGGGATGACGTTCACGACATCGGCCTCGATGGTCTCGAAGTCGGTCTCGATGGTCAGCGTATCCGGGTCGAAATTCTGGACGCCGCCATGGATGTCCGGCTTCTGGACCTCGATCATGCCGGGATAGTGCCTCTCCCAGCCTTCCATGAAGAGGCCTTCCTTGGAGAAGGTCTCCTTGGCCTCGACGACGAGGATGCGGGCCGTCGGGTTGTTCTGCTTCAGCTGGTGCGCGACCATCGAGATGCGCTCGTAGGGGCCGGGCGGACAACGGTAGGGATTGGGCGGCGTGATCATGGCGAAGAGGCCGCCCTCGGGCATCAACGTCACCTGGTCGTGCAGGAGCTGTGTCTGCGCGCCGGCCTTCCAGGCGTGCGGAGCGACCTCGGCGGCCGCCTCGGAGTAACCCGGCACGCTGTCCCACTTCAGATCGATGCCCGGCGAGACGACCAGCCGGTCGTAGGGAACGCGGGTGCCGTCGCCCAGCATGACCTCCTTGGCGTCGCGGTCGATCTCCTCGCCATCCGGGACGGTATCGTCTAGCCGAGCGCCAGAACGGGAGAAGGCCGACAAGCGGGCCTTCTCCCATGATTGACCGAGCTCCTTCGAGGGCTCACACGTGCGGAGTTCCCCCGCCACCGCCGTCGGCGCCCACCGTGATCGACACCGTCGCCACGCTCTCGAGGCCGCCGTCGGACGCGGTGTACGTGAACGAATCGGGGCCGACGTAGCCCGCCGCCGGGGTGTAGGTCGCCGATCCCGTCCTGATTCACCACCACCGTCCCATGCGCGGGTTGTGTGTAACCCACCACGATCACGAGGTCGCCATCCGGGTCGCTGTCGTTACCGAGTACGCCCGGCGCTGTGATCGTCAGCACCCCATCCTCGTTCGTCATGTACGAGTCGTTCACTGGCACCGGCGCATTGTTCGCCGCCGCCACCGTGACCGTCACCGTCCCAGTGCCCCGCGAGGGTCCGCCGGGTCGTCGGTCACCCCGTCGTCGCTAACGCTGTAGTCGAACAAAGCGGTGCCGACAAAGCCCGCGTCCGGCGTGTACGTGACTTTCGCGGCCTCGAGTGTCACCGTCCCGTGCGTGTCGGTCCCGCTGTGACCGACACCACGGTCAGGGTCTGCCTCGACTCCGAGGGCGGCCCGGGGAAGTCGTTCGCGAGCAGACTCGCCGCGTCGATCGTGAGCGTGGTCCTCGCTCGCCGTCACCGGTCGGCCCCCGCCACGGGCGGGTCGTTCACCGGGGCGACCGTGATCGACACCGTCGCCGAGTCGAGTGGCTAGCCCGTCGCTGACGGTGAAGGTCAACGAGTCAGTCCCGAAGTAGTCCGGGGCAGGCGTGTAGGTCAGGTTCGGGGCTGTGCCTGAGAGGCTGGCCTGAGAGGGTGCCGTGCGCGGGTGAGCTGGCGACGTCGTAGGCGAGCGGGTTGCCGTCAGGATCGGACCCGGTCAACGTAATCGGAGCCGCGGTGTCCTCGGTGGTCGACACGGACTGGGGATCGGCGACCGGCGCTTGGTTCGGTGACACAGCCTCGACGGTGAAGTGTCCGCTCGCCGTAAGACGCCGCCCCCGTCCGTCAGGGTGAGCGAGACTCTGAACGTGTAGGCGCCATTGGCGAGGCCCGTATAGGACTGCCCGACTTCGCGCCTTTCGATCCGTCGGCAACCGGCGGATCGCAGGCACTCGATGAGGTCGTCGGCCCAGGCCCTGTGAGTGCGCAGACGAGGGTCCTCGTCGCGTTCGGCTTCTTCGGGTAATGCGTCGTGAGGCTCGATCGGCCGGCCGCAGCGAGCGCAGATCACGCCGCCCGCCCGAACGCGTGCGTTCCACCAGGCACGCAGTCGTGCGGCGCGGGCGGCGCGCTTCTGCTCGAGCCGGGCGCGCTGCTCGCGAAGGAACGACGAAGCGGGAGGGCGTAGTCCCCTCCCGCAATCGAGTGATGGCCGATCGGGGGATGGCCGCACGCGCGTGACGCTCCGACGATCCGGTCGCGGACGGCGTGACGCGGCGCGCGGCGGCGTAGAACAGAGGGGGCGCGGCATGACGAAGTCGAAGGTCGCGACGCTAGTTGTCGTGGTGATGGTCTTGGTCTTGCCTGCGCTCAGTGCTGCGGCGGGACAGACCACGGACACCAGTGTGTACACCGTCGACGGCAAGGTCTCGGGATTCAACACAGGTCTAGTACTCACCGACGGGATGTCGGTTACCGCCACAGCCACCGGAGTGGTCTGTGCCTCCTTGAACAATTTCTGTACCGGCCCGAGCGGCGACGTCTCGTATGGTACGACCAGCAGCCTGTTCGGTGGGTTCGTGCTCCCTGGCGCCCCCGCATGTGGGCTCGTCGGTCGCGTAGGGAACGGCCCATGGGTGCAGGTCGGGACCGGGCCGACAACCCTGTCCGGAACGGGAGCGCTGGTGTTCTCGGTGAACGATGACTCTCCACCTTCTGGGACAACTCGGGGAGTTTTTCGGTGACCGTGACCGTGACCGTGACCGGGTCATCCGTGTGCTTCCCCGGCTGGGTCGCGGAGACACGAAGCATCCGCATGTCGGGCCCCCAGGTCTCCTCGACTCCTGCTATCCGGGCAACGGATATGGAGACACCAACCACCGCATTCCGGGCCACCAGGTCACACCGACAACCCCAGCGGCGGAAACAAGGGTGGTGCGGGGCATCCGTGTCCAACAGCCCCAACCCGCACCCTCCCGCCGACCCTCCCAGGCCCGCCATCACACGGCAACAAGCCAAAGCCGTAGGACCAGCGAGTCACTTCCGACGAAGACGCTGAGGAAGGCCCGTCCCGGCGGGTCTCGACGCGGTCCGCTACAGATCCTCACGCTGCGGCCACACGTGTTCCTGCAGCAGCGTCGCCCGCAGCTCCAGCAGCTCGTCGGGACACTCCTCGAGCAAGAACGTCGCTAGATCAACCAGTAGACGGTCAGGGCGACCAATCCCAGAAAGCGACGCAAGCCGCCAAGCAGGCGAGCAGTTCGAGATTGAAGCCCGCTAACTCGAGCCGACCGCGAGCCACATTGGTGCCCCAATCGGGCGCGTCAACCGTGATGGCCTTGTGCGACATTCGTCTTCCCTTCGTCTCCTGAGACCGCACAACGTCCGACCGAGACGCGACGTCGCTAACGCGCGTATCAACGGATTTGACGTTGTCAGTCGTCCTCCTTGACGACGATACGGCAGGCCAGATGCCCTGTCATTGACACGAACAGGTCAACCAGAGCCGTTCCCGCTGCCGCCAGTGGCTAGGGCCGGTGGCGGTTGCCCACTGGTGGCCAACGATCCGAAATCAGGTCACGTAGCAGTGCGGCCTCCCGGAGCCGCCAATCCCCGGAAGGCCGCATGGATACGGGCGTTCTCGTCGATCGTCGGCGAGCGTCGGTGCTCGGACTAGCTGCCCAAGCTGATGGTCACGGAGTTCGAGCCTCGTCGCCCGCTTCAGTGTTCGTGCGGGGTTGCGGCTTCCAGCCGCTCTCTCCCCATCGGTTGTGGCCGACTCTTGGCGCCGGAACATTTTCCGTCGGCGGCGTCTCGGTTCGCCCTCGCGGAGTGCTCGCCCCTGCGCCAGGGCCGGACGCCGGCATGCGTGAGAGGGCGGCCTTGTAACGGAGGTCGAGCAGGCGTACGCTCGCCCTCGGGGGTGGGAAGGAGTATCGTCGTGCGGCGCACTCTCAGTGGTTGCGCGCTCGTGTTGGCGGCGCTTGCACTTGTGGGCGATTCGGCCGAGGCCGTGAGCCCCAGCCACAGCGACGTGACGAGCCGGTGCTCCCTCGGCTGCGTTTGTATCCCGCCGTCGCGGTGCGCGGCCAGGCGGTGATGATCAGGGTGACCGGGCTCGACGTGGCGTCCTTGGAGGTGAACGTGGCTGGGGGGACGTCGGTGCTCGGAAAGCCGCTGCGGTGGAAGCCGTTGCGCTTCAGCGACGGCTGCCTGGCGTGGGGCGTTACCGCTCCCCGTCCGTCGCGGCGTCTATGCACTCGAGCTGCGGGTTCGAGAAGGCGGGCGTGTCATCTCTTCCGAATGAATGGCTCTTGCGGGTGTTCGCACGCGGCACGCAGTCGAGGCCGACGTTCGGGGACCTGCGAGGGGTCGCGGCGTGGTGGGTGCGAACCGTGCATCCCGGCGGAGTTCCTCGTCGCAACCAGGCGCTGGCGTCTTTCGGTCGACGACCTTCGCGACCCCCGCCGACACCAGAAGCTCGTGATCGCCTACACCCTCCCGGGGCACCGCGCCGTCGACGATCGCCTCGGGGTGTTCGTCACCGCCGTACGCGCAAGCCTCAACGGTCGGTGGAGGCTGCTCGAAGCAAGCGTGGGGCCGTAGAGGTCGACGAAACGACGAGACGACGACGAAGGTCGGACGGCCACCCGGTTGTCTACGGTAGACGCGTGTTCCTCGCCGGAGTCCAGGTCAGAGACGGCATCGTGCTCGAGCTGGCCCGCCGATTGCGCGACGGCCAGTTCGTCGACACCGCCGACAAGCTCGAGCACGCCTGGAGCCAGGAAGCGAAGCAGGTGGCTCTCGAGACAGACGACCGCCAGGCCCTGCTCAGCGTGCTCGCCGACGGCCCCGAGGAGCTCGCGGACCTTCGTTCCGTCCTGCTCCAGGAGCACGAGCGAAACCTGGGCGGCGGGCACTAGAGGCTTTATGTGAGATGGGCGGCGCGCTCCGTGGGGCCGTCTCCGGCGAAGCCAGGGTGGCTCCGCGCCTGAGGCGGCAGCCACGACCGCGCACTGGTCTCATGTCAAGCCTCGAGGTTTGCCGACCAGTCGAACCGGTCACGTCGCTGCGGACGGCTCTGCGCATCGGAGCCGGGGGCGAGCACTGACGAGCGGAGGTCCCATGTCCACGCCTGAGCGCCAACAGGACCCGGGCGAGCGGCTACGGCGGAGTCCAGCAAGAGAAGGAGCACGAGGGCCAGGAGCATCCGCTGGACGATCCGGCGGCCGACCCGGCATGCTCCGGACCAGCCGGACGAGGACGAACGGCCGGACGACGCGTGACCCGCGGCCGCCGGCCCGGTTCGCTCAGCGGTATTCGGGGTTCGGATAGTCGAAGCGCCAGCCGGCGTCCCACGCCGACCGCTGGTTGCCGTAAGCGGGCACGCCGCCGGCGTCCTTCAGCAGGCGCGCGAGATGGAGCAGGTTCCACGTCATGAAGGTCGTGTTCCGCTGCGTGAAGTCGTTCTCGGACCGCCCGAGCCCGGGTCGAGGTACGACGGTCCCGGCCCGGCCTCGCCGATCCAGCCGGCGTCGGCCTGCGGCGGGATCGTGTAGCCGAGGTGCTGGAGGGAGTAGAGGACGTTCATCGCCAGTGCTTGATCCCGTCCTCGTTGCCCGTCACGAGGCAGCCGCCGACCTTGCCGTAGTAGGCGTACTGGCCGTGCTCGTTCAACTGCGCCGAGTTGCCGTAGAGCCGCTCGATCACGCGCGTGCAGACGGACGACTTCTCGCCGAGCCAGATCGGTGTCCCAAGGACGAGGATGTCGGCGGCCGGACGCGCTCGTAGAGCGCCGGCCAGTCGTCGCTGGCGGCGCCGTGCTCGCGCATGTCGGGATAGACGCCCGGCGCGAGGTCGAGGTCGACGGCGCGGACGTGGTCGACCGTGACGCCGTTCGCCTCCATGATCGCGACGGAGACGTCCATCAGCCCCTGGGTGTGCGAGACGCGGGGGCGACGGCTTCAGCGTGCAGTTGACGAAGAGTGCGCGCAGGTCGGTGAAGTCGAACGGGCTCGTGGTGCAGAGCTCGCGCTGGAAGTCGTTCAGGGGCATGCGGTACTCCTTCGGAGGGTCGGAGCGACGCTACCGCGGATCGCGACGGTGGGCTACCGCGGTCGACGCCGAGCACGAACGTCCCCG
>CAWDMT010000005.1:0-70277 GCA_963803485.1 uncultured Alphaproteobacteria bacterium
GGTCGGAGCGCACCCATCGCAACGCCGCCGGCTGGCCGAACTTGCTGGCCTCCCGCGGTGTGGAAGCAGATGGGCTTCGCGCCGCGCGACATGGACTTCATCGAGGTGCGCAACATGGCCGCGCGCGAGATCGCGCTCGCCTTCGGCGTGCCGCCGATGCTGCTCGGGATACCGGGCGACAACACCTATGCCAACTACGCCGAGGCCAACCGGGCGCTGTGGCGGCAGACGATCCTGCCGCTGGTCGGCCGCACGGCGTCGGCGGTGGGGCAGTGGCTCGCGCCAGCCTACGAGCCGGGGCTGCGGCTGTCCTTCGATGCCGACGCGGTGCATGCGCTGGCCCCCGATCGGGAGGCGCTGTGGCGGCGGGTCTCGGCGGCGGAGTTCCTGACCGACGACGAAAAGCGCGAGGCCGTGGGCTACGGCGTCCGGGAGGGGACGGGATGACCGAGGCGCTCGACAGCGTGATCGATCGGGGCGACCTCGCCCATCTCGCGCTCTTTCTCTGGGCATCGGGAGCGAGCGGCCTGCTGGTCTGGGCGCTGAAGGAGCTCGCCGCCTCGAACCGGCGGTTCAACGACTTCGTGTCCGAGATCGCGCGGGTCAGCCGGATGCTGGGAGGGATAGGGGGGAATTCGGAAGCGCTGCTGTCCGCCCTTCGGGCGGCCCCCTCCCTGACCCTCCCCCACGAGGGGGAGGGAATAGGGGGCGAGTGGTCGTGCGGCGTCCCACCTCCCCCGGAGGGGGAGGTCGGAGCAAAGCTCCGGGAGGGGGTGACAGCCTCTCCGCATCCTCGTGCCGTGCCGCTTCACCCCACCCCGGGCCGAGGGCCCGACGCCTCCCCCTCCAGGGGAGGGTGGGTTGCGGCTGCGAACGTCATCGCCACTCGCGACTCACCCTTAGCTCCCCGACAAAGGAGACCTCGCATGCTGCCATTGCCGCAATGGTTCGGGACGGCGCCGATGGCCGGGGTGCCGAGGACGATCATCGCCGGGTCTTCGCGGAGTTCGCGAAGGCGCTGGCGCGCCTCGTGTCGCGCAGGGCGCGGGGGACCGGAACGAGGAGAATCGGATCGTGAAGACCGCCTATGAAGGCATTGAGCGTCGAGACGAAATTCCGCCCGTCGACCTGAAGTCGGTCGGCGCGGACGGAACCTTTGCCGGCTATGCGTCGCATGTTCGGCAAGGCCGATCTCGGCGCGCGACATGGTGGTGCGCGGGGCGTTCGCGAGGAGCCTGAAGCGGCGGGGCGCGGCGGGGTGCGGATGCTGTTCCAGCACGACCCCGCCGAGCCCATAGGCGTGTGGCTGGACCTCCGCGAGGACGGCCGGGGGCTGTTCGTCAGGGGTCGGCTGATGCCGGGCGTGGCGCGGGCCCGCGAGGTGCCAGCCTGATGCGCGCCGGCGCGCTCGACGGGCTGTCGATCGGCTTCCGCACGGTGAAGGCGCGGACCGAGCCGAAGGCGGGCGTTCGCCGGCTCGTCGAGATCGACCTTTGGGAAATCTCGGTCGTGACCTTCCCGATGCTGCCCGAGGCGCGCGTCGGCGCGATCAAGACGGCGGCCGACGCGCGGCTGACCGCGGCGATAAGACGGGCGGCGCGGGGGATCGGACGATAGGGCCGGGGAGGCCAGCTATCCGCCCTACGGGCGGGCCCACCCCGACCCCTCCCCACAAGGGGGAGGGGAGTGCAGGCGCTGCGGCGCGGGTCTCCCTCCCCCCTTGTGGGGAGGGTCGGGGAGGGGGCCGGCGCACAAGCGCCGGCGCGGGCTTTCAGAATTCAATTCCACCACGAGGAGAACGAGGAATGACGGAGACCGGTATCCGGGCGCCCGAGGTCAAGGCGGGCAGGACGACGTGGCTGGGGCCTTCGAGGAGTTCATGCGGAGCTTCGAGAGCTTTCGGGAGGCCAACGACGAGCGGCTGGCGCAGATCGAGCGGCAGCATGGCGGCCGACGTCGTCACGGTCGAGAAGGTCGACCGCATCAACGCGCGCGCTCGACGGCAGCAGAAGCGCGATGGACGCGCTGATGCTCAAGGGGCGCCGGCCGGGGCTTCGGGCGACCGGCGGACGAGCGCCGCGGCGGCCGAGCACAAGGCGGCGTTCGAGGCCTATGTGCGGCGGCGGCGACGAGGCGGGCTCTCGACGCTCGAAGCAGAAGGCGCTGTCGGTCGGCTCCGACGCCGACGGCGGCTACCTGGTGCCGCGACGAGACGGAGCGCGAGATCGGCCGGCGGCTTGCCGACGGTGTCGCCGATCCGCGCGATCGCCGGCGTGCGGCAGATGTCCTCGGCGACGTCTACAAGAAGCCCTTCGCGATCACGGGGCCGGCGACCGGCTGGGTCGGCGAGACGGCGAGCGCGGCCGCAGACCGACGACCGCCGACGCTGGCCGAGCTCAGCTTCCCGGCGATGGAGCTCTACGCCATGCCGGCGGCGACGCCAGACGCTGCTCGACGACGCGGCGGTCAACATCGACGAGTGGATCGCCGAGGAGGTCGAGCGTCGCCTTCGCCGAGCAGGAGGGCACGGCCTTCGTGACCGGCGACGGCGCCAACAAGCCGACGCGGCTTCCTCGACTACACCAAGGTCGCCGAGGCGCGCCTGGGCGTGGGGCAAGATCGGCTACATCGCGACCGGCGTCGCCGGCGGCTTCGCGGCGGCTGACCCGGTCCGACAAGCTGATCGACCTCGTCTACGCGCTGAAGGCCGGCTACCGGCAGAACGCGCAGCTTCGTGATGAACCGGCAAGACGCAAGGCGGCGGTGCGCAAGCTGAAGGACGGCGACGGCAACTACATCTGGCCGCCGGCGGCGCAGGCGGGCGGCCGGGCGACGCTGATGAACTTCCCCGTCGCCGAGGCCGAGGACATGCCGGACATCGGCGCGGACACGCTACGCCGATCGCCTTCGGCGACTTCCGGCGCGGCTATCTGATCGTCGACCGGCTCGGCGTCCGCGTGCTGCGCGATCCGTACTCGGCCAAGCCCTACGTCCTGTTCTACACGACCAAGCGCGTCGGCGGCGGCGTGCAGGACTTCGACGCGATCAAGCTGATGAAGTTCGGCGAGAGCTGAGGGGTTTTCTCCGTAAGGCAACCGTTGCTGTCCGCGTCGGCCTTCGGCCGTCGCGGCCCCCTCCCTGACCCTCCCCCACGAGGGGGGAGGGAACCGCGGCGCTGCGGCGTGTGGCTCCCCTCCCCCTCGTGGGGAGGGGTCGGGGGTGGGGCCGGCGCGCAAGCGCCGGACAGCGGCACGTAGCGCTTCCAATTCATCTCCAGTCACTTGCGGGGTTTTCATGACTCTCATTCTGGTCGCTCCGCCGGTGGCGGAGCCTGTGGTGCTGGGGGACGCGAAGGCGTTCCTGAAGGTGGACCACGAGGACGAGGACACGCTGATCGGCACGCTGATCGCGGCGGCGAGGCTTCATGTCGAGGCGGCCGTCCGGCGGGTGCTGGTGCGGCAGGAGTGGCGGCTGGTGCTCGACGGATGGCCGGCGCGGCGGACGGTCGAGGTGCCGCTGTCGCCGGTCATCAGCATCGACGCGATCACGGTCTACGACGCGGACGGCGAGCCGGCGGTGCTGCCGGAGACGGCCTATGTCGCCGACGTGACGTCCACGCCGGCGCGGATACTGGTGCGCGGGACGGTGCCGGTGGGGGCGGCGTTCAACGGGATCGAGATCGACTTCACCGCGGGCTTCGGGGCGGAGGCCGACGACGTGCCGGCGCCGTTGCGGCAGGCGGTGATGATGCTGGTCGCGCACTGGTACGAGCTGCGCGAGCCGGTGTCGTTTGGAGGCGCGACGCAGACGGTGCCGCACGGGCTGGAGGCGCTGCTGGCGCCCTGGCGGGTGCGGGGGATTTGAGGGGCTGGCGGAAAGATCAGCGCGGGCCTTCGGCCGCCTGACCCTTCCCGCTTTCCGCCCTTCGGGCGGCCCCCTCCCTGACCCTCCCCCACGAGGGGGGAGGGAACCTCGGCGCTGCGGCGGGTGGCTCCCCTCCCCCTCGTGGGGAGGGGTCGGGGGTGGGGCCGCCCGGAGGGCGGACAGGCGCCAATCAGGAGAAACCAATGAGACCTATCGGCAAGCTGCGCCATCGGCTGCGGCTCGAGGAGGCCGTGGAGACGGCGGACGGCGCCGGCGGCGTGGACCTCGCCTGGGCGACGGTGGCGACGCTGTGGGCGCGGCTCGAGCCGCTCAGGGCCGACGAGCGCGTGCGGGCCGGGCGGCCGGAGGAGGCGGCGACGCATCGCGTGACGATCCGACGCCGCGAGGGCGTGGCCGGGGGCATGCGCTTTTCAATCGGCAACCGGGTGTTCGCGATCCGCGGCGTCGTCGAGGACGGCGAACGGGGGCGGTTCCTGGAGTGCCTGTGCGAGGAGATCGGGACATGAGGATGAGCATCGAGACCGGGCGCGGGGGCACCCTGCGGACGCGGGCCGAGAGTTCGCTGAGGCGGGCGGCCGACGACCGGCGGGAGGGCGGGCCGGCGCGTCCGCCGTCGCGCGACGGGACGCGGCCCTGGCCGGCGCCGGGCGACCGGCCGGAGGGGCGGCGATGAGCGCGAGCCTCGTCCTGCAGGGGCGATGATGTCGGCGCTGAAGGGCGACCCCTCGCTCGACGCGCTGACCGGCGGGCGCATCCACGACGGCGCGCCGCAGGGGGCGGGGTTTCCGCATGTGGCGCTCGGCGACACATCCTCGCTGGACTGGGACACCGCGAGCGAGGAGGGGGCGGAGCACTTCGCGACGCTGCTCGTCTGGTCGCGGGCCGGCGGGCGGCGCGAGGTGCTCGAGATCCAGGGCGCGATCGTCGCGGTGCTGGACGAGGCGGACCTCGACCTCGGCGGGCACCGGCTGGTGAACATGCGCGTCGAAGGCACGGACGCGCGGCGCGAGAGCGACGGGCGGACCTGGCGCGGACGGGTTCGGCTCAGGGCGGTGACGGAGCCGGGGTGAAGTGGGTGATTGGTGAGTGGGGTCCACCCTCGCCTGGAGGGGTCACCCCCTCCCGGCCCTGCGGGCCGACCTCCCCCCTCCAGGGGGAGGTGGGTGGGTGGCGCAACCTCCATCCATCCGCTCAAGCGTGCGCGGAGTGATCAAGCAAGGAGACAACCATCATGACGGCGCAGAAGGGCAGGGACCTCCTGCTCAAGATCGACGACGGGGACGGCGGGTTCGCGACGGTGGCGGGCCTGCGGTCGCGGACGCTGGCGTTCAACGCCGGCACCGTGGACGTGACCAACGCGGAATCGGCCGGGCACTGGCGCGAATTGCTGGCCGGCGGGGGCGTGAAGCGGGCCGGAATCTCGGGCTCGGGGATATTCAAGGACGCGGCCTCGGACGCGCTGGTGCGCCAGGTGTTCTTCGACGGCGCGATACGGGACTGGCAGGTGACGATCCCCGACTTCGGGGTGGTGACCGGGCCGTTCCAGGTGACGGCGCTGGAGTTCGCCGGGCGCTTCGACGGGGAGGTGACGTTCGAGCTGGCGATCGAGTCGGCCGGCGAGATGGGCTTCGAGGCGTTGTAGGCGAGCGGTTGATGCGGACGTCCGCGTCGGCTTCGCCGCCGCGGCCCCACCCCCGACCCCTCCCCACGAGGGGGAGGGGAGTGCAGGCGCGGAACGCGCCGGATCTTGGAGGAGCGAGAGACATGCCGAATCCGTTGCGCGGAGAGATCGCCGCCGTGATCGGCGGGCGGGAGCGGGTGTTGTGCCTGACGCTCGGGGCGCTGGCGGAGCTGGAAGCCGCGCTCGGCGCGGACGGGCTGGCGGCGCTGGCGGGCCGCTTCGAGGGCGGCCGCCTGACGGCGCGCGAGGCGGTCTGCGTGATCGCGGCGGGACTGAGGGGGGCGGGCGAGGCGGTGACCCACGACGAGGTGGCGGCGATGCGGATCGACGGCGGGGCCGGCGGCTATGTGCGGCTGGTGGCCGACCTGCTGGAGGCGACGTTCGGAGTGCGGGCGTGAGCTATCCGGCACGCGAGGGCTTCGTCTTCGCGGTTCTCGCGCTTGGGCTTGGCCCGCGCGAGGCCTGGGCGCTGACGCCGAGGGAGCTGGCGATGCTGGCCGGGGCACTGGCGCCGGCCCGCGCGCCGGGTCGCGGGGAGCTGGAGCGCCTGATGGCGGCGTTTCCGGACGGGAGGGATGGCGATGGACGGCATGGAAACTAATGAGACGATCCGCTTTCGCGCCGATTTCTCGGAATTCCGCCGCGAGGTGGACGCGGCCACGAGGATGGCCGACGGGATGGGACGCGCGTTCACGCGGGCGTTCGAGGGGGCGGTGCTGAAGGGCAACGACTTCTCCGATGTGCTGCGCGGGCTGGCGCTCAGGATGTCGGACATCGCGCTTCGCGCGGGGCTGAGGCCGCTGGAGCAGGGAATCGGCGACGCGATCTCCGGGGCGGTCGCAGGACTGACGCCGTTCGCCAAGGGCGGCGTGCTCGGCGGGCCGGCCGTGTTTCCCATGGGGCGCGGGCTGGGGCTCGCCGGCGAGGCGGGGCCGGAGGCGATCCTGCCGCTGAGGCGCGGGGCCGACGGGCGGCTCGGCGTCGCGGCGGGCGAGGGCGGCGGCGGCGTGTCGATCACCTTCAACGTGTCGACGCCGGACGCGCGCTCGTTCCTGGCGTCGGAGAGCCAGGTCCACGCGATGCTGGCCCGCGCGGCGGCAAGGGGGCGGCGGAATTTGTGACGTGGCACCCTCGCCTGGAGGGGGAGGGTCGGGGTGCGTAGCACCGGGGTGGGGTGAAGCGGCAGATACCAAACGAACCGAGAGGCTGTAGTCCGGCGCGCGATGCGCGCCGGCCCCACCCCCGCCCCCTCCCCACGAGGGGGAGGGGAGCGCAGACGCTGCGGCTCGGGGCTCCCTCCCCCCTTGTGGGGGAGGGTCGGGGTGGGGGCCGCCCGGAGGGCGGACGGTGCGAACGAGGAGACAGTCCGATGTCTTTCCACGAAATACGCTTCCCGCTCGACGTCTCGCTCGGGGCCTCGGGCGGGCCGGAGCGGCGGACGGAGGTGGTGACGCTCGCCTCGGGCCACGAGGAGCGCAACGCGCGCTGGGCGGATTCGCGGCGGCGCTACAACGCCGGCTAACGGAATCCGCTCGCTCGACGACCTGCACGCGGTGATCGCCTTCTTCGAGGAGCGGCGCGGGCGGTTCCACGGCTTCCGGTTCAGGGACCGGGCCGACTGGAAGTCCTGCGGGCCGCTGGGGACGCCGTCTCCGACGGACCAGATGATCGGCACGGGCGACGGCGGCACGGCGGAATTCCGGCTCGTGAAGACCTACGGCGCGGCGCACGCGCCGTGGACGCGCGGTGATCGCGAAACCTGTCGCCGGCACCGTGCGGATCGCCGTCGACGGCGTGGAGCAGGACGAGGGCGCGGGCTTCGAGGTGGACGCGGCGACGGGGATGGTGACGTTCCTCGCCGGGCATGTGCCGGGGACGAGGGCGGAAGTGACGGCGGGCTACGAGTTCGACGTCCCCGTGCGCTTCGACACGGATTTTCTGGACGTGAATCTGGCGGGGTTCGCCGGCGGGGAGATCCCGGCGGTGCCGCTGGTGGAGGTCAGGGGGTAGTTCGACCCTCCGTTCATTCCCGCGGACGCCGGAATCCAGCTGTCGGCAGGCGCGGCACGAGTGGAGGGCTGGGTCCCCGCTTTCGCGGGGACGAGCGGAGAACGGGTGTGCCGAAGGGGCACCTCGCCAGCGTCATCCCGGACGGCAAAGCCGATCCGGGCATCGCCCGGGGCCGCAGCGGCTCTGTTCCTGCCCGATCCCGGCTCTTTGGCCGGGATGACGAAGGACGGGCCGTTCTGTCAGGAGCAACACCATGAAAAACCTGTCCGAGCCGCTCGCGGCGCATCTGGCGTCGGGGGCGACGACGTTGTGCCATTGCTGGCGGCTGACGCGGGGCGACGGGGCGGTGATGGGGTTCACCGACCACGACCGGGCGGTTGAGTTCGACGGGGTGGCTTACGAGGCGGTGTCGGGGCTGGCCGCGAGTGAGGCGGTGTCGTCGCTGGGGCTCGGGGTGGACAACCTCGACGTGGCCGGCGCGCTCGACTCCGAACGGATCGCCGAGGCCGACATCCTGGCCGGGCGCTACGACGACGCGCGCGTCGAGGTGTTCGTCGTCAACTGGGCGGCGCCGGAACAGCGGATACTGATGTTCACCGGCCGGGTCGGCGAGCTGACGCGGCGCGGGGCGGCGTTCCTGGCGGAGCTTCGGGGGCTGGCGCAGCAGTTGGGGCAGGTGCGCGGGCGCATCTACCCGCATCTGTGTGACGCGGAGCTGGGGGACGGGCGCTGCGGGGTCGATCTCGATGTGCCGGCGTTCGCGGGCGAGGGCGTCGTGACGGCGGTCGCCGACGACCGGACGGTCGAGGCGTCTGGGCTGGCGGATTTCGCCGAGGGGTGGTTCCGGGGCGGGCGTCTCGCATGGACGAGCGGAGCGAATGCAGGGCTGTCGGTGGCCGTGAAGTCGCACGGGATCGAGGGCGAAACGGCGCGGCTGGAACTGCGCGATAGCAGTCGGTGAGCCGGCTCAGGAGGGCGACGGGTTCACGGTGACGGCCGGTTGCGACAAGACCTTCGCGACCTGCCGCAACCGATTCATGAACAACGAGAACTTTCGCGGCTTCCCGCACATGCCGGGCAACGACTTCGTGCTGTCCTATCCGGGGCGGCAGGACGGGCGGAACCGGGGGCGGAGCCTGAACCGATGAGCGCGCGCGAGGCCATCGTCGCCGAGGCGCGGAGCTGGATCGGCACGCCCTATCGGCACGGAGCGGCGCTGAAGGGGTCGGGCTGCGACTGCCTCGGGCTGGTGCGCGGGGTGTGGCGCGGGGTGTTCGGGGCGCGAGCCGGAGGAGGTCGCGGCCTATGGCCGGCTGGCCGACGCGAGCGGCGAGGAGACGCTGGCGACGGCGGCGCGGCGGCATCCTCGACGAGATCGGGACGGGGAGTTCGGAGGGGCGACATCCTCCTGTTCCGCTGGCGGCTGACCTGCCGGCGCGGCACGTGGCGATTCGTCGGTATCGGAGGCGCGGATGGTTCACGCGCAGAACGGGGCCGGTCGGCGAAGTGTCGCTCGGCGCGCTGGTGGCGCCGACGGCTGGCGTATGCGTTCCGGGCTGCGGGGCGGGTAGGGCAGCGAAAGCCGGCATCGGCTGCAGTTCCGCGTCGCTTTGCCGCCGCGGCCTCCTCCCGACCCTCCCCCACAAGGGGGGAGGGTGAACGAGGCGCTGCGGCGGCGCGGCATCCCCTCCCCCTCGTGGGGAGCGGGCGGGGGTGGGGCCGGCGCGTCAGCGCCGGATCGGCGGCGGAATTTCAGAGGGACGGGATGACACTCATGGCAACCCTCGTCTTCAGGCCGCCGGCGCCGCGGTCGGGTCGGTGTTCGGGCCGGTCGGCGCCATGGTCGGGCGGGCCGTCGGGGCGGTGGCCGGCTACGCGGTCGACCAGGCGCTGTTCGGCCCGGGAACGCGACGCGGGAGGTCCGGGGGCCGCGGCTCGCCGACCTCGCGGTGCAGGCTCGACGAGGGCGCGCCGATCCCGCGCGTCTATGGGCGGGTGCGGCTGGCCGGCCAGATGATCTGGGCGACGCGAGTTCGAGGAGGTGGTGCGACGACGGACGACGCGAGGCGGCGGCAAGGGCGGGTCGGCGGCGCGACGACCACGAGTCGACGACCTATCAGCTACTTCGCCAATTTCGCGGTCGGCGCTCTGCGAGGGGCCGATCGCCCGCATCGGGCGGGTCTGGGCCGACGGCAAGCCGTTCGACCTCGCCGACGCTCGACTACCGGCGTCCATCGCGGCGACGAGGCGCAGGAGCCCGACAGCCTGATCGTGGCCAAGGCAGGGGCGGCAACGCGCCGGCCTATCGCGGCACTGGCCTATGTCGTGTTCGAGCGGATGCCGCTCGGAGGATTCGGCAACCGCATGCCGCAGCTTCTCCTTCGAGGTGATCCGGCCGGTCGGCGGGCTCGAGGACGCATGTCCGCGCGGTGTCGCGTGATCCCCGGCGCGACCGAGTTCGGCTACGACACCGCCGAGGTCGTCAGGCGCGTCGCGGGCCGGGCGTGACGCGAGCCGGAGAACCGCCACATCGGCGCGCGACGGCGACCGACTGGACGCGTCGCGATCGACGAGCTGCAGGCGCTCTGCCCGAACCTCGAATGCGTGGCGCTGGTCGTCGCCTGGTTCGGCGACGACCTCCGCGCCGGCGACTGCACGATCGCGCCCGCGCGTCGAGGCGCCGGACAAGACGACGACCGCGCGAGCGCATGGCGGTCGCGGGCCTGACGCGCGGGCAGCGCGCAGTGGTGAGCCGCAGTCGACGGGCGGCCGGCCTATGGCGGCACGCCGTCCGACGCGATCGGTGGTGCGCGCGATCCGCGATCTGAAGGACGCGCGGGCTGAAGGTGATGCTCTATCCCGTTCGTGATGATGGACATGCCGGCCGGCAACGGGTTGCCCGATCCCTACGGCGGCGACGAGCAGCCGGCCTATCCCTGGCGCGGGCGCGATCACGTGCGATCCCGGCGCCGGGCGAGCCGGGCTCGCCCGACAAGACGGCGACGCGGCCACGAGGCGGCGTTCGTCGGCACGGCGAGCCGGGCGACTTCATCGTCGGCGACGCGTCGTCTATCCGGGCCGGCCGAGTGGAGCTATCGGCGCATGGTGCTGCACTATGCCAAGCTCTGCGCGGCGGCGGGCGGCGTCGACGCGTTCCTGATCGGCTCGGAGCTGCGCGGCGCTGACGACGCTGCGCTCGGCGACGGGCATCTATCCCGTTCGTGACGCGCGCTGAAGACGCTCGCCGCCGACGTGCGCGCAGTCGTCGGGGCGCGGACGCGAAGATCTCCTATGCGGCCGACTGGACGGAATATTTCGGCGCACCAGCCGGCACGACGGCTCGGGCGACGTCTCCTTCCACCTCGACCCGCTGTGGGCGGACGACGACATCGACTTCGTCGGCATCGACAACTACATGCCGCTCGCCGACTGGCGCGACGGCGGACGACGCATCTCGACGCGGCGCCTGGCGCTCGGCCGTACGACGCGGCCTATCTGAGGGCCAACGTCGCCGGCGGCGAGGGCTTCGACTGGTACTATGCGAGCGCGGAGGACCGGCGGGGCGCAGGCGCGGACGCCGATCACCGACGGCGCCTACGGCAAGCCGTGGGTGTTCCGCTTCAAGGACCTCGATCGGCTGGTGGGCGAACGCAGCACTTCGACCGGCCGGGCGGCGTCGAGAGCGGCGACGCCGACGGACTGGGTGCCGCGATCGAAGCCGATCTGGCTGACCGAGGTCGGCTGCCCGGCGGTCGACAAGGGCGCCAACCAGCCGAACGTCTTCCTCGACCCGAAGTCGTCGGAGAGCGCGAGGCCGTATTTCTCGAACGGGCGTGCGCGACGACCTCGATGCAGCGGCGCTATCTCGAGGCGCTGCACGACTGGTGGGATCCGGCCTCGGAGTTTCACGTCGAGGGCGCGAACCCGGTGTCGCCGGCCTATGGCGGGCGGGCGGTGGAGCACGATCTCCTGACGGTGTGGACCTGGGACGCCCGGCCCTATCCGCTGTTTCCATACGCCACCGAGATCTGGTCGGACGGGCCGAACTGGGAGTTCGGCCACTGGCTCAACGGGCGAATGGGCGTGGCGACGCTCGACCGGCTGGCGGCGACCATCGCCGATGACTACGGGATCGGGTTCCTCGACGCCTCGGCGCTGGAGGGCATCGTCGGCGGCTACGTGCTCGACCGGCCGATGTCGGCGCGTGACGCGCTGGAGCCGCTGATGCGGGCCTTCGCCTTCGACGCGGTCGAGAGCGGCGGCGCATTGCGGCTGACACATCGCGGCGGGGCGGCGGTGGCGGCGATTGGTCCGGACGACCTGACGATCACCGGAAGCGAGGAGCCGCTGGAGCGGCGGCGGACGCAGGAGGGAGAACTGCCGGCGCGGGTGGCGGTGCGCTATCTCGACACGGCCACGGATCATCGCCCGGCGGCAGTCGGCGCGCGGCGCACCGGGGCGGTCGCGGGCGGCGACATGGTGCTGGACCTTCCGGCGGCCGTCGACCGGGGCATCGCTCAGAAGGCGGCCGAGGTCGTTCTGCAGGACGCCTGGACGGGGCGCGAGACGGCTGCCTTCGCGCTGCCGCCGAGCCGGATGGCGCTGGAGCCGGGCGACACGGTTCTGCTCGACGGCGGCGGCGGCGCGCGGGCAATGCTTCTCACCGAGATCGCAGCGGGACTGGAGCGTCGCGTCGAGGCCCGCGCGGTCGACCGGCGCGACTACCGCGCGGGACGCGGCCCGGCGCGCGAGGGCGTGGTGCGGGCTACGCCGGCGACGGGTGCGCCGCTGGTCGCGGTCATCGAGGCGCCGGCGCTGCCGGGCGTAGGGCCCGCGCTGCACTTCGCGGCTTTCGCCGATCCTTGGCCGGGCGCGGTGGAAGTGTTCGTCGAGCGTCCGAGCGGGACACACGAGCCGGTGGGCGTCATCGGCGCGCCGACGGCGATGGGGGCGCTGGCCGGGCCGCTCGCACCGGGGCCGGTATGGCGCTGGGACCGGGGCAGCGCCGTCGAGGTGGAAATCGGCGGTGGGGCGCTCGTCGCCGCGCCGGAGGCCGACGTGCTGGAAGGCGTCAACGCGGCGGCGGTGCTTTCTGCGAACGGGGAATGGGAGATCGTCCAGTTCGCCGGAGCGGAACTGGTCGCACCGGGGCGCTACCGGCTGACGGACCTGTTGCGCGGGCAGGCGGGAACGGAGCCGGCGGCCTTCGCCGGGGCCGGGGCGGGCGCGACCTTCGTCGTGCTCGACGACACGCTGATGCCGGTGCCGCTGGGCGTGGCGGGGCTGGGGGCGGAGCGGACCTACCGATTCGTGCCGGCGGGCGCGGGGCTCGCCGACGATGCGACGGTGGCGGTGACGATCACGCCGCAAGGGATCGCCTGGCGGCCATGGTCGCCGGTGCATGTGCGCGCGGCGCGGGCCGGGGGGACTATCGAGGTGACGTGGACCCGGCGCAGCCGCGACCCGGCGGCCGACTCGTGGACGATCGAGCCGCCGCTGGGCGAGGCGGAGGAACGCTACGAGGTCGAGCTTCACGACGGCGAGGCGGTGGTGGCCGCGGCGAGCGTGACGGAGCCGGCCTGGACGGTCGACGACGCGCCGGACGGGCCGCTGACGGTGCGGGTCTGGCAGATGGGGATGCTGGGGCGGGGGCAGGTGGGCGAGGGCGTGGTGTAGCGGTCGGGGCCGCAGACCGGCGCGCGAATCGCGCGCCGGCCCCCTCCCCAGCCCTCCCCCACGAGGGGGAGGGAGTCCCGGCGCTGCGGCGTGTGGCTCCCCTCCCCTTCGTGGGGAGGGGTCGGGGGTGGGGGCGCCCGAAGGGCGGACGAGCGAACCGCCAGCAACGAGGAACAGATAGATGTCCGAAACACACAGGCTCGGGCTGCCCTTGGTGGCGGCAGGGCAGGCGCAGAAGCATGTGCCGGTGAACGAGGCGCTGACGGTGCTGGACGCGCTGCTGGCGCTCCATGTGGCCGACCGGCACCTGGCCGCGCCACCTGAAGACCCCAACGAGGGAGCGGCGTGGATCGTCGCGGCCGGGGGCGGCGGCGACTGGGCGGGGCGCGACGGCGAGATCGCGTTCCGGCTCGACGGCGGCTGGCGCTTTGTCGCGCCGGTGGCGGGGCTGACCGCCTTCATCGCCGACGAGGCGGCGCTGGTCGCCCATGACGGGACGAACTGGGTCGGCGTCGGCTCGGGCGAGGGCGGCGGCGGCGATCCGGGGCCGGGGCCGGGACCGATCACCAAGCTTCAGGAGATCGAGCTGTTCGGCCTCGCGGCCGAGGCCGACGGGGAGAACCCGTTCTCGGCCTATCTCAACAAGGCCTTGTGGGCGGCGAGACGGGTGGCCGACGAGGGCGACGGCGACCTGCGCTACACCTTCTCCAAGGAAGGGCCGGCGCATGTGCTGTCGCTGCTCTTCCAGTCCGATTTCGAGGCGCGGGCGGAATTCGGGCTGATCGGCGACGACGACCTCGTGTTCAAGGTGACCGACGACGGCGAGAACTGGACGGAAGCGATCCGGATCGACCCCGAGACGGGCCTCGTGAGCTTTCCCGCGGGCGCATCGGTCGGGCCGCCGCCGACGGCCTTTGTCGCGCTCGACGACGCCGCGACGATCGCCTGGGACATGTCGGCCGGCACCAACTTCGCGGTGACGCTCGGTGGCGACCGGACGCTGGGATTCCCCGCGAACCCGGCCGAGGGCAGGACGGGGGCGCTGGTGGTGGACGCCAGCGGGCACGAGTTGGCCTTCGGCTCCGGCTCCGGCGAATTCGTGTTCGAGTTCGGGCAGGCACCGGCGGTCGGCGACAGGACGGTGTTCGGCTACCTGGTGCTGCCCGGCGGCGATGTCCTCATGACGCCGGTCAGGCAGGTGGCGTGATGCTGGTGCGCTCGCAATGGCTGCCCTTCACCGGCGATCTCGTCATGCGGATGGACGTTCCGCCGGCCCATGCCCGCATCTCGCTGATCGACCGGGCGATCAGCGATCTCATCGACGCGGGGGTCTGGGCCAGGCTCGACTGCCTGTGGGCGATCGCCGCGCACGACGCGCAGGCGGCCCGGCTCAACTGGAAGGGGCCTGGGGCGAACGACCTGTCGCCGGTCAACGACCCGATCTTCACGGTGGACGGGGGCTATGCCAAGAACCCGGGCCAGCCGGTGTCGTGCCTGGCGACGGGGTTCTTCGTCGGTGACGGGCGAACGAACCGCGACTCGGTCTATGCCGGCGCCTATCTGGCCACCAACGCGAGCGCGGGCACAAACGCCCAGCTTCTCGGGAATTTCGGCGGCGCGGTCGAGCCGAGCGTCATCATCCGGCCGGAACTGGCCAACGGCAACATCTACACGACCTGCAACGCCGACACGATCTCGAACACCGCCTCGCCAGGAGCGACCGGCTACTTCGCGGTGAGCCGGACGGCGGGCGACCAGTATCGCCTGCACCACGGCGGCGGCCTCGTCGCGGCCTACGGCGTCGCCTCGACGGGCGTCGTCGCCTCCGAACCCATCGGCCTGCTCAACCGCGGCGCCCCCGGCGCCGGCGCGCAGATGGACGGCCGCATCGCACTCGCCGCCATCGGCGCGGGACTGACCGAGGGCGAGCACGAGACCTTCTACGAGATCATGGTGGAAGGGTATCTGGCGGAGGTGGGGGCGGTGGGGTAAGGGCGTACCGCATCACGTTTTGACGGCTTGCCGAGTCACTCTGTCGAGGGATATGGATTGCCCGCGCCTGAATTGATGGTGTGACAAAGGAGAAGACGTGCGGGTATTCGTCCTTTGCACGGGCCGCTGCGGGTCGATGACCTTTGCTGCGGCCTGCGGGCATATGACCAATTTCTCTTCATCGCACGAATCCAATCGAGATTTGGTGGGCGATGCGCGCCTCGACTATCCTGCAAATCATATCGAGGTAGACAATCGTCTTTCATGGCTGCTCGGCAGGCTCGACGAGACCTATGGCGGCGACGCCTACTACGTTCATCTGACGCGCGAACCCGAAGAGGTCGTGAAGAGTTATTTGAAGCGCCTCGATCTGAAGTCTTCGCTGGCACGCGCCTACTGGCGCGGCATCCTCATCGGCGCCGCAGAAGATCCCGTCCCGGCAATCCGAGACATGGTTTCCACGGTCGACGCGAACATCCGTGCCTTCCTCAAGGACAAGCCGCATCGGATGGAATTCGCGCTGGAAAACGCGCCCGAGGATTTTAGACGCTTCTGGGAATGGGTGGGGGCGGAAGGCGATCTGGATGCCGCCCTGGGCGAATGGTCGGTGCGCCACAACTCCGCGCATCGAGCACGGCGCCGGCTAGTCCTGACCGTGTGCACCCGCCAGCGTCCGGTGATGCTGGCCGCCTGTCTTCAATCGATAGCGCGACAGGAGCCGGTGGACGGCTGGGACTTCGAAGTGGTCGTCGTCGAGAACGACGTGACGGAGCATGTCCGTCCCGTCGTCGCCGCCATCGCGGAAAACAGCCCGCATCGCATTTCATACGTACACGAGCCGGAGATCGGAATACCGATGGCTCGAAATCGGGGCGTCGAAGCCGCCCTCGACCTGGGCGCGAACTGGATCGCCTGTGTTGACGACGACGAAACCCTGACCCGTCATTGGCTGCCGAACATGATCGCCGCGATCGAGCGCTACAACGTCGAAGTCATTACCGGCCCGGCGCGCCTCGACTTCGGCGGACGGAAGTCAGACTGGCTTGCCGAGGGCTACAAGGTCACCCACCCGGAAGGCGCAAGCTGCAGAGTCGGGATCCACCTGCAACGTGGCGATCAATTCCCGCGTCTTCACGGGGCCAAAGTCCTTGCGCTTCAACGAATGGTTTCGTTTCACGGGCGGCTCCGACCGGGACCTCTTCGACAGGGTCGTCCAGAACGGCGGGCGCATCATATGGAGCCGGTTGCCGGAGGTCGTGGAACATGTGCCGGCGGAGCGGCTGACACTCGGATGGTTCTTTCATCGCCGGCGCCGGCATGGCTGGGCCAGGATGCAGCGAGCGATACGCGATAAAGGATGGAAGACGGCATTGCGCAAGGAGGGCATGCCGGCGATCCGGGAAACGGCGATCCTCGCAGTGAAGGCGCCGAAGATGGTCTATCTGCATAAGCGGGGAAACAAGAAAGACAGACCGCGCCTAAAGAGATACTATAGCAAGCTTGCATTGAACGTTGGTATACTGGCTCGCTGCATGTCAATTCAGCCGAAGTCCTACGTCCAGACTGACGGGCATTGAGCCGCGCCGAGTCGGCATTCGTCGTCACGCAGAGGCCGTCTCCTCGGGATACTCCGTCTTGCGGATGCGCGTATCCAGCGCCTCCTCCGGCAGGGAGCACCCGATCGCGGAGCAGAACGTAGAAATGAGACCGGATGAGCTCGCCTCTTCGTAGCTGAAGGTGCGCACCGTCCCGAAGATCGTGCGGAACAGCTCCGTCTGACGCTGGTATTCGAACCATGGGGCATAGGCGAGCTTGAACTCCTCGATGTCGTTCGCCCAATGGTCCTTGGCTTCGGTGCCGTACAGAAGCGAGCGGGCAAAGCTCTCGGTCTGACGGAAGAACAGGATCACCTCAACGTCGAATTCCGACAACGCCTCCGCGACGTTACGAAGATAACGCTCCCGCAGGGTCCAGTAGTCGATGGGACGATAGTCCTCAATCCGGTCGTGCCCGTAGACATGACGATAAAGCGGCTCGGCGCTGATCAGCGCCCTGTCGCCGCAATTCATCGACTGGCGAAGCCGCGACACATATGTTCGCGCCGCCTCCTGGCCGCCGGGACGGGCGCCGTTGAGGCTGTGGCTGAACCTGTGGTGACTGACCTTGTTGTTTTTGAATACCTTGAGTCCGTCAGGATAACAGATGCCTTGTTGCCTGAGAATATCGCGATGGCTCATCAAGGCGTTCTGAATGCTGGTCGTGCCGGTCTTATGGGTGCCGGCATGAAGTATTAGCCGTGGCCGCCGCCCACCTGGAATTCGCGGCAGCCTGCGGGCCAGCGATCGCAGCAGTTTCAATATTCCAACTCCGATGTGAGTCGCCGTGACGATACAGATTGGTCCGTGAAGAACGGCTATGCAACCAGGCTGCGGAATTATGCCGCGGGTCCAAGACGATATTTTTAATCTATATGATTGTATGTGGGCGGCTTTTCTGAGTTCGTCAGGCTAACCCGGCAGGTGCGGCAATCACGGCTTGCTAGAGACCGCGCATGAAAGCACTAACGGGTTGAATGCGTGCCAGTTCGAAAATCCTTGAAGTGGACGGCCTGAGGGCCGTTGCCGTTCTGGCAGTGCTGTTCTATCACGCCGGCTTTCCGCTCCCCGGAGGTTATGTCGGCGTCGACGTTTTCTTTGTGATCAGCGGATTTCTGATTACGCGACTGATCGTCGGTGAGGTAGCCGACACTGGCCGATTCCAATTCGGCAACTTCTATCTGCGACGGGCTCGGCGGCTTCTTCCAGCGATTTTATGCACGATCGGCTTTGCGTCGGTGGGCTCGTTTCTCCTCTTGTCGCCAGCGCAGTTGGAAGCCTTCGGCCAGTCGGCGGTTGCCGCAGTCTTCAGCCTGTCAAACGTCCACTTCTGGCTACAGGCCGATTATTTCGATGCCCTGGCCGAGAGCAAGCCGCTGCTTCACACCTGGACCTTGAGTGTCGAGGAGCAGTTCTATCTCGTCTGGCCGCTGCTTCTGGTAATCGCCCTTGCGAGGGGCGCGCGCCTTTGCATGTCGCTCCTCGTATCGATCGTGATCATCTCGACGGTCATCGCAGAGTTCTGGCTGTCCGTGGATCCGGCCGCGGCATTCTATCTTCTTCCAGCACGGGCTGGAGAGCTGGCGATCGGTGCGTTGCTGGTTTGGCTGATGCCGCATACGTCTCGCCCCCCCCCACCCGCTATGCTGGAATTCATGCTGGTTACCGGGTTGGCGCTGATCGTATTTGCGATCCTGACCTTCAACGACGACACGCGATTCCCCGGGTTGGCATCCCTGGTGCCGTGCCTGGGTGCCGCCCTCGTAATACTGGGCGGTCGCGCCCGCTATGCCGGTGCGGTTCTGCGGGCGTCGATAATGGTTGGGATCGGCCGGATCAGCTATTCCATCTATCTCGTGCATTGGCCGCTCATGGTCCTGTACGGCGTCTATACCTACGCTGAGCCGAGCTTGGCCGAGAGCTGGGGGCTGGTTGTCGCGTCCATCGCGCTCGGATGGCTGCAATGGCGCCAAGTCGAGGAGCGTTACCGATACGTCCGAGAGGATAGCTGGTCGGCGAGGCGATTTGCGGGCGGCTCGACGGTCGCTGCGGCGCTGGTCCTGGTTCCGGCGGCATGGGCGGCGAGCGACAACGGCGTGCCCGAGCGCATTCCCACAGAGCGGATCAGCGAAACAAACCGGGAAATTCGACTGGCCCAATGGCGGACCTATTGCAGCAGCCTCGCCCCCGAGAAGGACGAAACCCTATTCACTTGCCAGAACCATCGCGGCAAGAATGCGGACATCGTCATCTGGGGCGATAGCCACGCGCTTCACCTGGTGGCCGGATTCTCGAAGTGGTTCCCCGACCACAACATCTATCTGCCGCACCAATCCGCATGCGTGGCTCAAAGCGGGTTTGCCGGCTATGTACGTGACTTCAACTCGCCGGAAACGCGCCAATGCGTGGAGCGTAACGAGCGGATGATGGAGTGGCTCGAAGCTGCTCCGCCCACCAACGTCGTGATATCCGGCGCCAAGCGCAGCTCACCCGAGACGATGGCGGTCGCGACTGCCGAGATATTAGAACGCCTCGACGCGGCCGGCCATACCGCCGTCGTGATCGCCGACTTCATCCGCCCCGGGATACCGTTGGCCGATTGCGTAGCGACGCCACGCTGGCTCGTTCCAACTCTGAATCTGTCGGAGCGGTGCAGCGGTGATGCTGCGATTGCCGACGATGAACTGGCCTACAATGAAAGTCTCGCGGAACTGATTGAGCGTGTCATTCCGATCAACGATCTGCAATGTCCACGTGGCAGTTGCCGGTTCTTTGACGGCGACACACTGCTTTTCCGGGACCATCACCATCTGAGCATTGCAGGCTCCAAGTACTTCGTCGGGCGGCTGCGCGAGGACCTGCCTTTCTGAGCCCTCCAGCGCGGCACGCCCGGCGGCTCGCGCGATAGACGCTTCCTTCCCACACAGGACATCATCATGAACCGCAGCGTCTTCTTCGACGCCGTTCGGGCGCGGCCGTTCGGCGGCAGGCTGACGGCCGGCCAGGTGGCGGGCATGGAGGCCGTTCTCGACGGCTGGGCGGGGCGCGGGTTTTCGGATGCGCGGTGGCTCGCCTACATGCTGGCGACGGCCTTCCACGAGACGGCGCGGACGATGCGGCCGATCCGGGAATACGGGTCGCACGCCTACTTCATGCGCATGTACGACATGACCGGCGACCGGCCACACGTCGCCCGCGACCTCGGCAATACGCTCGTCGGCGACGGGGCGCGGTTCTGCGGGCGGGGATACGTGCAGCTCACGGGGCGGGCGAACTACGCGCGCATGTCGGACCTGACGGGGCGCGATCTCGTCGGCGATCCGGACCTCGCGCTGGAGCCCGGCATCGCGGCCGAGGTGATGTTCGCAGGCATGACGCGCGGGCTCTTCACGGGGCGGGCGCTGCATCACTATTTCGGCGACGCGGTCGAGGACTGGGCCGGCGCGCGGCGCATCGTCAACGGCACGGACCGGGCGGCGACGATCGCCGGCTATGGGCAGGCGTTTCACGCGGCGGTGGTGGCCGGCGGCGGGGCGGTTGTCCGCCCTCCGGGCGGCCCCCACCCCGACCCTCCCCCACAAGGGGGGAGGGAGCGCGGCCGCGCCACGCTCCTCGACTGCATCCTCGCCTTCCTGCGCGCGGTTCTTACCGGAGGTAGACCATGAGCCTTGCAGCCTTCGCGCCCTTCGTCGGGCCGCTGATCGACATCGTGCGCCGCGTCGTGTCGGACCGGGACGAGCGAGCGCGCATCGAGGGGGAGATTCTCAAGGCGGCCTCGGATGCGGACGCTCGGTTGGCCGGCGCGCAGGCCTCCGTCGTGCGGGCGGAAGCGGCCGGCAACTGGCTGCAGCGGAGCTGGCGGCCGATCTTCATGTGGCTGTGCATGGGGCTGCTGATCTGGCACGCAGTCGGCGTGCCAGTGCTGGCCGCCGCGCTGGGCGTACCGATCGGCGAGGTGATCGGGCTCGATCACGTGCCGGACGGACTATGGACGCTGCTGGTGGTCGGCATGGGCGGCTATATCGGCGGGCGCAGCGTTGAGAAGGTGTGGCGCGGGAAGGGGTGAGGAGGGCGTCGGGGCGACAGGTTCCTGCCCGGCTTGGCCCGGCACCTGCCCGCCGTTATCGTGGCGGCCCGCCTGAACCTCCCGCCGGAGCTTTCCCTTGCACGTGACCGATGCCGTCCTGACGCGCATGAGCTGCCGCGCCTTTCTCGACCGGCCGGTGCCGGAGGCGACCGTCAGGGACATTCTCGAGACCGCACGCCGGGCGCCGTCGGGCGGCAACCTGCAGCCGTGGCATGTCGACGTGCTGGCGGGGGAGCCGCTGAAGGCGCTGGTCGAGGCCGTCGCCGCGCGTGACGACCTGCTGCCATACGGAGAGGGCGGGGAGTACCGCGTCTATCCCGCGGACCTCGCCGAACCCTATGCGGGACGCCGCTTCGCCTGCGGACGCGCGCTGTACGAGGCGCTCGGGATCGAGCGGGGCGACCGGGCCGGACGGATCGCGAACTACGCGCGCAACTTCACCGTCTTCGGCGCGCCGGTCGGGCTGTTCTTCTCCGATCGGGAAGCAGATGGGCCCGCCGCAATGGTCGGACCTCGGCATGTTCATCCAGACGGTCATGCTGCTGGCGCGCGAGCGGGGGCTGCACACATGCGCCCAGGAAGCCTGGACCTACTGGCACCGGACATTGCGCCAGACGCTTTCGCTTCCCGAAGATCGCATGGTGTTCTGCGGCATGGCGCTCGGCTACATGGACGAGGCGCATCCGGCGAACCTGTGGCGCACCGAGCGGGCGGAGGTGGACGAATTCACCAAATTCCGGGGTTTCGGGCGGCCGCATGGGGAATGAATGGGGCGTTCATGCCATATTCAGCAGCCGTCACATAGGTTGTGCGCCATGAGAACCTGCGCCCAGACGATACTGGCCCTCGGCATTCTGGCCGGTGCGACCGCGCTCGCGGCGGCGTCGCCCGTCGCCGGGCCGCTTGCCTCGTCCCCGACGCTCGGCGACAATCCGGCGATTCATCTCGCGCAGGGCAATTGCGGCGGCGCGGCGCAGGCGGCGGCACAGCAGCACGGCGGACAGGTCGTGGGCGCGCCCCGGCCGGACGGGCGCGGCGGCTGCGTCGTGACGCTGCTGGTTCCCGGACCTCCCGGCACGCCGCCCCAGCGCATCCAGGTTACGGTGCCGGCGCGCTGACGGGCGCGCTTCGGCGACAGGGGGCAGGAGCAACGTCATGCGGCTTCTCGTGGTGGAGGACAACCGCGATCTCAACAGGCAGCTCGTGACCGCGCTGACCGACGCCGGCTATGCCGTCGACGCGGCGTTCGACGGCGAGGAGGGGCATTTCCTCGGCGACACGGAGCCCTATGACGCGGTGGTGCTGGACATCGGGCTGCCGCAGATGGACGGCCTGCGCGTGCTGGAGACCTGGCGCGCCGACGGCAAGGCGATGCCGGTCCTGATCCTCACCGCGCGCGACCGCTGGAGCGACAAGGTCGCCGGCATCGACGCCGGCGCCGACGACTACGTCGCCAAGCCATTCCACATGGAGGAGGTGCTGGCGCGGGTGCGCGCGCTCCTGCGGCGGGCGGCAGGCCACGCCTCGAGCGAGATCGAATGCGGGCCGATCCGCCTCGACACGCGCGCCTCGCGCGTCACCGTCGACGGCAATCCGATCAAGCTCACCTCCCACGAATACCGGCTCCTGTCCTACCTGATGCACCACCAGGGTCGCGTGGTGTCGCGAACGGAGCTGATCGAGCACATGTACGACCAGGACTTCGACCGCGATTCCAACACCGTCGAGGTGTTCATCGGCCGGCTGAGGAAGAAGCTGGCGGTCGACGCCATCGAGACCATCCGCGGGCTCGGCTACCGGATCTCGGCGCCCGCCGACGAGGCGTGACATGGCGGTGACCCTGCCCGGCCGCAGGTCGCTGTCGTTCCGGCTGTTCGTGCTGGCGACGGTGTGGAGCCTCGTCGCGCTGGCGGCGGCGGCCGTCTATCTCCTCGACAACTACCGGCGCGGCGCCGAGCGCGGTCACGCGGCGTTCATCAACGTCCACCTGATGAACGTCATCGCGTCGATCGCGCAGGACGAGCAGGGCAACCTGACCGGCTCCCCGGACCTCGCCGACCCGCGCTTCCTGAGCCTCTATTCGGGTTGGTACTGGCAGGTCGTCAACCTCGGCGATCCCGCCGACGCGCTCCTGTCGCCGTCGCTCGGCGGAACGCCGCTGACGCTGCCGCCGTCGCTGGAATCCCCCTATGACGACGACTTCCGCCGCTCGATGCTGATCGATGGCCCGAACGGCGCCACGCTGAGGGCGATCGAGCGCGTCGTCGTGCTGGGAACCGATGGCGACGCCTACTCCTTCGTCGCCGCCGCCGACCTCTCGCTGCCGCGCGAGCTGACGGCCCGGTTCGCCACGCAGCTGCTTTCGGTCTTCGCCATCCTCGGCATCGGGCTCGTCGCGATCACCGTCATACAGGTGCGCATCGGGTTGCGGCCGCTGCGCAACGTCGGCCGCAACCTTGCGGCGATCCGCGAGGGCAGGGCGGAGCGGCTGGAAGGGGACTATCCCGAAGAGGTCGCGCCGCTGACGCGCGAGATCAACGCGCTGATCGGCTCCAACGCCAAGATCGTCGAGCGTGCGCGCATGCATGTCGGAAACCTAGCGCACGCGCTCAAGACGCCACTGTCGGTCATCACCAACGAGGCGCGCGGCGCAAAAGGGCCGCTGGCGGAGAAGGTGACCGAGCAGGCCGCGATCATGCGCGACCAGGTCGACTGGCATCTCGACCGCGCGCGGATGGCCGCGCGGGTGAGCGTCGTCGGTGTCGTGACCGAAGTGAAGCCGGTCGCCGACGCGTTGGAGCGGGCCATGGCGCGCATCCATTCCGATCGCGGCATCGACGTGGTCAACGCCGTGCCGGCGGGCCTGAAGTTCCAGGGCGAGCGGCAGGATCTCGAGGAGATGCTCGGCAACCTCATCGACAACGCTTTCAAATGGGCGCGGTCGCGGGTCGCCATCGCCTGCCGCAGGCTGCCGGGCGAGCCGGCGCGCCTGGAGATCGTCGTCGACGACGACGGCCCGGGCCTCGAAGAGGAAGAGCACGCCGTCGCAATGCGGCGGGGGCAGCGCCTCGACGAGAGCAAGCCGGGATCGGGCCTGGGGCTCTCCATCGTCGGCGAACTGGCCGATCTCTACGAGGGGGACTTCGAGCTGGATGCCGCGCCGGGCGGGGGGCTGAGGGCACGGATTATCCTGCCCTCGACGTAAGTCACGTCATTCTTACGCCCTAATTGGGCCATTGCTGCGTTTCGGGTATGCTGACGCAGGTGCAAATCTGGCATCGACAGGTGCCGGGGGCGGAATCGAGGAGGACTCTGATCACATGAAGTCATTGAAACTTGGTGTCGTCGTCGCCGCGGGTCTCGCGGTCGCGGCATGCCAGCCCGGGACCGAGAACCAGACCATGGGGACGCTCGTCGGCGCCACGGCCGGCGGTCTCGTCGGATCGACCATAGGCAGCGGTTCGGGTCGCGCGCTGGCAACCGCCGCGGGCATCGTCGCCGGCGGCCTGATCGGCAACCAGATCGGCCGCTCGCTGGACGAGCAGAACCGTCGCCGCGCCATGGAAGCCGAATACCGCGCGCTGCAGTACGGCCCGCCGAACGCACCGGTCGTCTGGCGCGATCCCGACCGCAACGTCTATGGCGAGGTGGTGCCGGGCCAGGCTTTCCAGCGTGGCCGCTACGATTGCCGCGACTACACGCACACGATCTACATCGACGGCCAGCCACAGGTGGCCCGTGGCACGGCGTGCCGCAATCCCGACGGCACCTGGACGCCGGCCTGACACGGGCTGAAGCTCCGCGACGACGGATGCGGCGCTTCCGGGCGCCGTTTTCCGTCCCGCGGGGTACTGCGGCTTACGCTTTCTTAAGCACGTTCCGGGAGCATCTCGGTGGTGCTACGCCGGGCGCCATCAGGCGAGCGTCCGCAGACGGCGACGAATCCTGCCATGACCGACGCGAGCGACCTGTCCTCGAGGCTCAAGGCCTATCTGTCCACGCTGCCGCTCGCCACGCAGTGCCGGCTGGTGCGCGAGATCGACCGGGCGGCAGAGGCCGGCCGCGCCGAGCCGGCCCACGCGCTGATCAGGAACCTGATGCGGGACGTGCTGGCGGCCGGAGAGCGGGCGGGCGCCGCGCCGCGCATGTTCGCCCTGCCGTTCGAACCGTTCGTCGCCGACGACGCCGGCGACCGCAAGCACCGCGGCTGGATCGCCCGGGGCTCGCTCGACGCGGTGTGGCGCTGGGTAACGGACCAGCCCGGGCACGAGGAAGTCGCGGGCAAGGCCAGGGAGGCGCAGGCGGCGCTTCTTGCGGGCGACCACGACCGGGCGTTGGCCCTTGGCGCGGAGATGCGCCGGCTGGCGACGCCGCTCGTCGCCGGCGCCGTCGAGATCGCCGGAGACGGGCGCGGGCGGATGCAGATGGCGGCCCAGCTCGGCGGCAACCGGGCGGTCGAGGATCTCCAGGACATCGGCGCCCTGTTGCACCTCGAGACGCGGCTCATCGAGTTCGCCGCCTCGCTGCCGCCGTCCATCGAGAACCTGTCGCCTGAAATGGCGAGGAAGCTCATCGTCGCGCTCAAGGGCGATGGCGCAGACGCGGTCTATCTCCTGATGGTCCTCTACCGCCGCCTCGCCGTTCCGCCGCACATTCTCAGGCTGCTCGTCACCGCGGGCGGCACCGACGATGGCGGCAAGCTCGCCCGCCATCCGCTCGCCGTGACGGTGGACATCGTGCTCGCCGATCTCGACATGGCGCTGCAGAGCATGGTCCGGCACGTCGCGCCGGGCGGCGACTTCGATGCCGTGATCGCCTCCATCAAGCACTTCTATTCGCTGGCGAGCGGGCTCAGCGTCGCGATCGACGTGGAAGGCTCGGTCGAGTGGCGGACGCGGCTCGCCGAGCAGCGCAAGCGCGCGTCGGGCGTGATCTCGTCCGAGGTGGCACGCATTCCCGGCGCCATCCGGCGTGCGCTGAAGCCGCGACAGGCCGAAGCCGGCCGCATCGTCGCGCCCGACGGCGAGGACGTCGCCGACGCGCTGAGGGCGGCGCGGCTGATGAGCGCGCTGAGGCCTTACCGCTCCGAACTTGCGGTCAACGAGATCCTCGGCGGGGTGATCCGTCAGGTCGAGACCTTCGTCGAGGCCGCCAATGCCGGAATTGTGAAGGACGTGCGCACCGCGGCACCGGAGCACAAAGCGACCGCCCGCGCGATGTTCGAAGCCGCGATCGCGTTGAATTCCGTGATTTTCGGCGAGGATTACGCGACGGTCATCCGCCGCGGTGCCCGCCTCGACAAGGAGAACGGCCAGACGGAGGCCCCCGCGGCTTAGTCTGCCCGACCGGTTGCGACCGTTTGCCCGTTTCGCGATCATGCCCCCACCTGTATCTACGCAGGCGGAGCGAGCCTCATGCTGTTGTGGATCCTGTTCGCGTTGCTGACCGGCGTGGCCGTGCTGGCCGTGCTGGCACCGCTGTCGCGCACCGACGGCAGGACGAACGTCCGCGACGTTCTCGGACACCGCCGTCTACCGCGACCAGCTTCGCGAGATCGACAGCGATGTCGAGCGGGGCGTCCTCAGCGCGGACGAGGCGGAGGCCGCGCGCACCGAAGTCGGACGCCGGCTGCTTGCGGTCGCCGGCAAGGATGGGGAAGAGGCCGCCGCACCGGTCTCCGGGGCCAGGATGGCGACGCTGGGCGTCATCGTCGGCATGCCGCTCGTGACGCTCGCGGTCTATCTGGCGCTGGGTTCGCCGGACCTGCCGGGCCAGCCGCTGGCGATGCGCAGCACCGCGCCGACGGAGGCGCAGGACGTCGACACGCTGATCGCGCGGGTCGAGGGCCATCTCGCCGAGGATCCGCAGGACGGGCGCGGCTGGGAGGTGCTGGCGCCGGTCTACCTGCAGCTCGGCCGCTACGCCGACGCCGCGCACGCTTGGCGCAACGTGATCCGACTCGAGGGCGAGACCGCGCAGCGGCAGGCCGAGCTCGGCGAGGCGCTGGTCGCCATGGAGGACGGCATCGTCACCGACGACGCCCGGGCCGCGTTCGAAGCCGCCGTCGCCGGCGATCCGCAGGCCGTGAAGCCGCGTTTCTATCTTGCGGTGGCGGCCGAACAGGACGGCGACGCGGAGGGGGCGTCGCGGCAGTGGCGGGACCTGATAGAAGACGCGCCGGAGGATGCGCCGTGGCGCCAGGCGGCCCAGCAGCGCCTAGCCGCGCTTCAGGGCGAGGAAGCTCCGGGCGCCGGACCGACCGCCGACGACATGGCCGCCGCGGCGGCGATGACGGAAGAGGAACGGCAGGCGATGATCGAGGGCATGGTCGACGGCCTCGCCCAGCGGCTCGCCGCCGACGGCGACGACCTCCAGGGATGGCTGCGGCTCGCCCGCGCCTATATCGTGCTGGGCGACCGGGACAAGGCGCAGGATGCCCTGGCGTCCGCGCGGGCGAACTTCCGCGACGACGCGGCGGCGAACGTGACGATTGACGCCACCGCGCAGCAACTGGGACTTGGATCGTGAGGCTTTCATGGCGATGACGCGCAAGCAGCGCCGGCTGACGATGATAGCGGCCGCGGGTGTCGTCCTGACGGCGGCGGTCGGGCTGATGCTGGTCGCCTTCCAGGATTCCATCGTCTTCTTCAACAGCCCTAGCGATGTGGTGGAGCAGCGGCTGGAGCCGGGCAAGCGCATCCGGCTCGGCGGGCTGGTCGCCGACGGCAGCGTCGAGCGCGGGCAGGGCACCGACGTGCGCTTCGTCGTCACCGACACGGCAAACGAGATCACGGTGGCCTATTCAGGGCTCCTGCCGGACCTGTTCCGCGAGGGGCAGGGGATCGTCGCTGAGGGAAGCCTCGACGGGAACGGCGTGTTCCTCGCCGACACCGTGCTCGCCAAGCACGACGAGACCTACATGCCCCGTGAGGTGGCCGACGCGCTGAAGCGGCAGGGCCACTGGATGGGCGACGAGGAGGAGGGCGCCAGCTACGGCGGCGGCGCGGCTTCGGCCAGCGAGGGCGGGTACTGATGATCCCCGAACTCGGCCACTTCGCGCTCGTGCTCGCGCTGACGCTGGCGCTGGTCCAGTCGGTGCTGCCGATCTGGGGCGCGCGGCGGGGCGACGGGCGGCTGATGGCGACGGGACCGTCGACCGCGATCGGCCAGCTCGTCATGGTGACGCTCGCCTTCGCCGCGCTGACGACGGCCTACGTCCAGTCAGACTTCTCGGTGATGAACGTCTGGCAGAACTCCCATTCCGCCAAGCCGCTCGTCTACAAGATCTCCGGCGTCTGGGGAAACCACGAGGGCTCGATGGTCCTGTGGATCCTCATCCTCGTTGCCTTCGGCGCGCTGGTGGCCGTGTTCGGCCGGAACCTGCCCGACACGCTGAAGGCCACGGTCCTGTCGGTGCAGGCATGGATCACGGCGGTATTCCTGCTGTTCGTCCTGATCACCTCGAACCCATTCGAGCGCATCGATCCGGCGCCCGCAGACGGGACCGGCCTTAACCCGATCCTCCAGGACATCGGGCTGGCGATCCACCCGCCGCTGCTCTATGCGGGCTATGTCGGGTTCTCGATCACCTTCGCCTTCGCCGTCGCCGCACTCATCGAGGGGCGGATGGACGCCGCCTGGGCGCGCTGGGTGCGGCCGTGGACGCTGGCCGCCTGGTGCTTCCTGACCATCGGTATCTCGGTCGGCTCCTACTGGGCCTATTACGAGCTGGGCTGGGGCGGCTGGTGGTTCTGGGACCCGGTCGAGAACGCCTCGTTCCTGCCGTGGCTGTCGGGAACGGCGATGCTGCATTCTGCCATTGTCATGGAGAAGCGAAGTGCGCTGAAGATCTGGACGGTGCTGCTGGCGATCCTGACCTTCTCGCTGAGCCTCCTCGGCACGTTCCTCGTGCGCTCCGGCGTCCTGACCTCGGTCCACACCTTCGCCACCGACCCGACGCGCGGCGTGGTGATCCTCGGCATCCTGATCTTCGCAATCGGCGGCGCGCTGGCGCTGTTTGCCTGGCGCGCGCGCTCGTTGCAGGCCGGCGGACTGTTCGCGCCCATCAGCCGCGAGGGTGCGCTCGTCTTCAACAACCTGATCCTGACGACGGCCTGCGGGGTGGTGCTCATCGGCACGCTCTATCCGCTCGCGCTCGAGGCGGTGACGGACCAGAAGATATCGGTCGGCCCGCCCTTCTTCGACGCGACCTTCGGTCCGCTGATGATACCGCTGCTGCTGGCCGTGCCCTTCGGGCCGATGCTGGCCTGGAAGCGCGGCGACCTGTACGGCGCGGCGCAGCGGCTGTTCGCGGCCATGATCCTCTCGGTCGCCGTCGTGATCGGCGTCTACGCGATTCGCTTCGGCGGTCCGGTGCTGGCCCCGCTGGGCATCGGCCTCGGCGTCTGGGTGGTGGTCGGCGCCATCGTCGAGATCACCGACCGGACGAAGCTGTTCCGCGTCAGCGCCAGCGATACCTGGCACCGCGCAAAGGGGCTGCCCGGCTCCGCCTGGGGCACCATGCTGGCGCATGCGGGTGTCGGCATCACGGTCATCGGCATCGTCGCCGTGACGGCCTGGGAGACGGAGCGCATCGAGGCGATGCAGCCCGGCGATACGATGTCGATCTCGGGTTACGACATCGTTTTCCAGGGACTGGTGCCCCGGCAGGGGCCGAACTACCGCGACCAGGTCGGAATGTTCGACATCCGGCGCGGCGGGCGCGTAGTCAGGACGCTGGAGCCGTCGCGGCGCATCTACGTCGCGTCCGGCCAGCCGACGACCGAGACGGGCATCGCCACCTTCGGCTTCAGCCAGATCTACCTGGCGCTGGGCGATCCGCTGGCCGAGGGCGCCATCGCGGTGCGCGGATACCACAAGCCGCTGATCACGCTGATCTGGCTGGGAACGCTGGTCATGTTCGCCGGCGGCATGATATCGCTCGCCGACCGGCGGCTTCGCGTCGGCGCGCCGAAGCGGGCAAGTCCGCGCGCCGCGCCTCAGGCCGCGGAATAGTGACAATGCAAAGACGTTGTCCCATCATCGCCGCCTTGTTCTTCGTGCTGGCGCTCGGGCTCGCGCCGGCTCTCGCCGTACAGCCAGACGAGGTGCTCGACAACCCGGTCCTGGAGGATCGGGCCCGTTCGATATCGTTGGAGTTGAGGTGCCTCGTTTGCCAGAACCAGTCGATCGACGATTCCGATGCACCTCTCGCCCGCGACCTGCGGGTGCTGGTCCGCGAACGCCTCGAGGCGGGCGACACGGACGCCGAAGTGATGGACTTCATGGTGGAGCGCTATGGCGAGTTCGTGCTGATGCGCCCGAGGATGGGCGCGCACACGATCCTGCTCTGGGCGGCGCCCGTCGTGCTGCTGGCGGTGGGCGGTGCGCTGGCCTTCACGACGATGCGCCGCCGCCGTCCGGAGGGCGCCCCCGAGACGCTGAGCGAGGACGAGAAGCGCCGCATCGCCGAGGTCCTCGACGGGCGGGGCTGAGCGCGCTCGCGCTTGCCGCGACGCTGGTGGCCGCGCCCGCGGCCGCCTCCGACGATCCCAGTCGTCCGGTGATCGACCGGCCGGGGCCAGTGGTTGACCGGCCCGCTCCGAAGCTCATTCGCGAACTGATCGAGCTTGGCGTGGTCGTCCGGTCCGGTCTCGACATCCACGCGCTCGGCCAGCGGCTGCCGGACGAGATGTCCCTGACGCGCGACGAGGCGCTTGCGGGGCTGGCGCGCGCCGCGAACCCCAGGCCCGCCGTGACGTGGCTGGGGCATGCGACCTTCGTCATCCGCACGGGCCGGACGGTGCTTTTGACCGATCCGGTCTTCGCCGGCCGCCTGTTTTCCGACATCGTCGGCCCGCGACGCCGCGCCCCGATGCCCATCAACGTCGAAGACCTTCCCCATGTCGATGCGATCCTCATCAGCCACGCCGACTACGACCATCTGGACATGCCGAGCCTGACGCGGCTCGCCGAGCGATTTCCGCAGGCTGTCGTCGTCACGCCGCTGCGCAACGCCGACCTCGTGATGCGCGCCGGCTTCACCAACGTGCGCGAGCTGCCGATCCACGGCGAGACGAGGATCGGAGAGGCGACGGTGCGGGCGCTTCCGGCCTATCACGACAATCGCCGTGAGCCCGGCAATCCGTTCCGCCGCGAATGGGCGAGCTTCTCGATCTCGGCGGGGGGCAATCGGGTGTTCTTCGGCGGCGACACGGCCTACGGACCCGCCTTCGCGGACATACGCAGGCGCTACGGCCGGCACGAACTCGCTCTCCTCGGGATATCCGCCTACGTGCCGCGCCCCGCCACGGTCGATCTCCACGCCAACCCGGAAGAAGCCGCCCAGATCGCACGCGATCTCGGTGCGTCCGATGCGATCGGGATGCACTGGGGAACCTACGCTCTCAGCCCGGAGCCATTTCTGGAGCCGCATGAGCGCTTCCTGGCCGCCGGCGGCGACGGCGTAACGACGCGGACGCTGAAAGTGGGGGAGACGTTCCTCCTGAGGTGAGGACCGGGGCAGCCAGCGGCGCAGATTACCAACTTTTAATCCGCCCGACAGGGCGCCGTAAGCCGAGCCTACCCATATTGCTCTCCAACAGCGGGGCATGCGCCACGCGTGCATACGAGGAGAGCACCTGAGATGTCCGAACAGTCCAAGTCCCCGACGCGCCGCATTCGCATGGCGCTCCTCGCGGGCACCACGGCCGTCGCCCTGATCGGCGGCGCGGCCGTTTCCAACGTATTCCTTCCCTCCCACGGCTCGGCGCAGACGCAGCCGCAGTCGCAGGCCCTGTCGGAGAGCCGCCAGACCGGCACTGTCGCCCCGTTCGACTTCGCCGACGTGGTCGAGCAGGTTCGCGCCGCCGTGGTCAGCGTGCAGGTCGAGGGCCGTTCTGCCCAGACCACGATGAGCGGCGGCCAGGGTGGCGGCGGCCAGGGTGGCAGCGGCCTCGAGGAGTTCTTCGAGAACATGCCCGAGGACCACCCGATGCGTCGGTTCTTCCGCGAGTACGGCATGCCCTTCGGCGGCGAACGCGGCGAACGCGGCCAGCCTGAACAGCGGCAGGGGCCGCGCGGCATGCCCTCCATGTCGCAGGGCTCGGGCTTCATCATCTCCGAGGACGGCTACCTCGTGACCAACAACCACGTCGTTTCGCAGGGTGACGTCATCCGTGTGGTCATGGACAACGGCGACGAGCACACCGCCGAGGTGATCGGCTCCGATCCGCAGACCGACCTGGCGCTTCTCAAGATCGAGACCGACGAGGACCTGCCCTTCGTCAGCTTCTCCGAAAACGAGTTCCGCGTCGGGGAGTGGGTGGTCGCGGTCGGCAACCCGTTCGGCCTCGGCGGGACGGTCACGGCCGGTATCATCTCGGCCTCGGGCCGCGAGATCGGCGCCGGACCCTACGACGACTTCATTCAGATCGACGCTCCGGTGAACCGCGGCAACTCGGGCGGTCCCACCTTCAACCTCAAGGGTGAGGTCGTCGGTGTGAACACGGCGATCTTCTCGCCGTCGGGCGGGAATGTCGGCATCGCCTTCGCGATCCCCGCCTCCGTCGCCGTTCCGGTGATCCAGCAGCTCAGGGAGCACGGCACCGTCAGCCGCGGTTGGCTCGGCGTGCAGATCCAGCCGGTGACCGACGAGATCGCCGAAAGCCTCGGCCTCGACCGCACCCAGGGCGCCATTGTCGCGGACCTTCTCGACACCGGTCCGGCCGGCGATGCGGGCATCGAGCGTGGCGACGTGATCCTGTCGGTCAACGGCCAGTCGGTGAACGACTCCCGCGATCTCGCCCGGCGCATCGGTGGTCTGAACCCCGACGAGGAAATCTCGATCGAGCTGTGGCGCGACGGCGACGTGCAGACCATCGATCTGACGCTGGCCCGCCAGCCGGCGCAGGACCAGATGGCGTCGGCCCAGCCCTCCCAGCCTCAGCAGGAGGAGGAGACGACCAGCCAGCTCGGCCTCTCTCTCGCCCCGGCAAGCACGGTCGGCGCCGAGGCCGGCGTCGCCATCGTCGAGGTCGATCCCGACGGCGAGGGTGCCCGCAAGGGGCTGCAGGTCGGTGACATCATCCTCGAGGCCGGCGGCCGCGAGGTGACCGCTCCCTCCGACATCCGCGACGCGGTCGTGGCCGCCGAGGAGCAGGGCCGGCGTGCCGTGCTGCTGCGGGTGCAGGGCCAGGACGAGACGCAGCGTTTCGTCGCGCTGAGCCTGTCGCAGGCCTGAGGCGGGTCGCTATGAACAGCTTCGGGACGGAGAAGCCTCCTTACGCCCCCACCGTAACTCCGTCCCATGCGGCAGGCCGGCAAGTCCGGCCTGCCGCTCCTCCTTCCGATGCCCTAAACTCCGGGGCCATGAAGATTCTCGTCATCGAGGACAACCGCGAGGCGGCGACCTATCTCGTGAAGGGCCTTCGCGAGGCCGGCCACGTCGTCGACCATGCCGGCGATGGCGAGGAAGGCTTCGTCATGTCGCGCGACGGCGGCTACGATGTGCTCGTGGTCGACCGCATGCTGCCGCGCCGCGACGGGCTCTCGGTTGTCCGCGAACTGCGCGACCTGAGCGTGGAGACGCCCGTGCTCATTCTCTCCGCGCTCGGCGAGGTGGACGATCGCGTGAAGGGACTGCGCTCGGGTGGCGACGACTATCTCGCCAAGCCCTATGCCTTCTCGGAGCTTCTCGCGCGCATCGAGGCGCTCGGCCGCCGCCGCAGCCCGGCCGAGGGCGAGACGGTGCTAAAGGTCGGCGACCTCGAGCTCGACCGGCTCGCCCATCGCGTCACGCGCGGCGGAGCGCCGGTCCCCGTCCAGCCGCGCGAGTTCCGGCTTCTCGAATATCTCATGAAGCACGCGGGACAGGTGGTCACGCGGACGATGCTGTTGGAGAATGTCTGGGACTATCACTTCGACCCCCAGACCAACGTCATCGACGTCCATGTGTCACGGCTGCGCTCAAAGATCGACAAGGGCTTCGACCGCCCGCTGCTGCATACCGTGCGCGGCGCGGGATACATGATCCGTGACGGCGATCAGTAAGCTCCTGCGCTCGACGGCCTTCCGGCTGTCGCTCGTCTACCTGCTGGTCTTCGCGGTCTTCGCCGCCTTCCTCATCGCCTACATCTCCTGGAACACCCAGGTCATCTACTCCCGCCAGCTCATCGACACGATCGAGGCGGAGGTGCAGGGACTCGCCGAGCAATACCGGATCGGTGGGGTGGCGCGTCTCGTCAGCGTCGTCGACAGCCGCACCCGTAGCCCCACCAACTCGCTGTATCTGGTCACCGACTTCCAGGGCCGCACCCTGGCCGGTAACGTCGCGAACGTCCCCGAGGATGTCCTGCAAAGCACCGGCCTCGTGGAGATCGCCTACGAGCCCTACGAGGACGCACAAGGCCGCAGGCATGACGCGCTCGTGCGCGTCTTCGCGCTGACGGGCGGCTTCCGCCTGCTGGTCGGCCGCGACATCGAGGAGCGCCGCCGGCTGCAGGACATCGTCCAGCGCGCCTCGCTGTGGGGCATTCTCCTGATGATCGTGCTTGGCGTCGGCGGCGGATACTACGTCAGCCGTCGCATCCTCGCCCGCATCGACGCGATCAGCGACACCAGCCGCACGATCATGACCGGCGACTTGTCCGAGCGGGTCAGGCTGTCGGGCTCCGGCGACGAGTTCGACCGCCTCGCCGAGAGCCTCAACGCCATGCTGGAGCGCATCGAGCAGCTCATGCACGGGCTGAAGGAGGTCTCCGATAACATCGCCCACGACCTGAAGACGCCGCTGACGCGACTCAGGGGCCGCGTCGAGGCGGCGCTGCGGGCCGAACCTTCCGTCGATGTCTACCGGGATGCGCTGGAGACGACCATCGAGGAATCCGACCGGCTGATCGCGACCTTCAACGCGCTCCTGATGATCGCCCGCGCCGAGGCCGGACATGCGGGCGTCAGCTTCGCCCCCGTCGAGCTCGGCGAGGTCGCCCGCGACGTCGCAGAGCTCTACGAGCCGGTCGCAGAGGAGGCGGGGATGGCTCTCGCGGTCGACGTGTCCGAGCCGATCACGATCGCGGGCAACCGCGAGCTCATCGGCCAGGCGATCGCGAATCTGGTGGACAACGCGCTGAAATACGGTACGGCCGGAGAGGGCGGCTCGCCGGATGAGGGCGCGGCCATTACCGTGAGCGTGAAGCGCGCCGAGGGCAAGGTCGAGGTCGTCGTGGGCGACCGGGGGCCGGGCATCCCGGCGGAGGCGAGGGCGCGCGTCGTGGAACGCTTCACGCGGCTCGAGGAGAGTCGCTCGCGCCCCGGTTCGGGCCTCGGCCTCAGCCTCGTCGCGGCGGTGGCGCGTCTGCATGGCGGCACGCTCCGCTTCGAGGACAACGAGCCGGGCCTCAAGGCCGTGCTGGACCTGCCGGAGAGCGGGGAAGGGGAGTAATGACGATGGCAGCCGGGTGGAACGCAGGGTCGGCCTCGTGAGCCGAACGAAGGCGAAGGGGGCGACGCTGGCCGAGCGGATCGCCGGGGCCCCGCTTCCGGTGGACGCGAAGCGCGCGGCGTCCTTCCTCGACAACCTCGTCGCCGCCGAGAAGGAGGCCGGCGGCAAGACCCTCCAGGCGGTGAAGAAGAACAAGGCACTGAAGAGCCTGCTCGAGGGGGCGCTCGACGGGTCGCCCTGGCTGCGCGGCGTGCTGATGGCAGATCCCGGCGTCGCGACGCGTGTCGTCTTCGCCGATCCCGACGCGCATCTGGACGCTCTGTGCGGCGACGTGGCGAAGGCGTGCGCGCAGGCGGAGGATCGCGCGACGGCGATGTCGGCGCTGCGCAGGTTCAAGGCCGAGGCAGCCGCGCTGGTGACGCTCGCCGACGTTTCCGCCGTCTGGGACGTCGAGACGGTCATCGCCGCCATGACGCGCATCGCCGACACGTCGGTCGGTTGCGCCGTCGACTTTCTTCTGCGCGAGGCCGCCGGGCGCGGCGATATCGAGATCGGGGACACAAAGGCGCCGGGCAACGGGAGCGGCTGGGTCCTGCTCGCCATGGGCAAGCATGGTGCGGGGGAGCTGAACTTCTCCAGCAACGTCGACCTGATCGTCTTCTACGACGCCCCGCGCGCGAAGCTGAAGGACCCGGACGAGGCGGCAAAGCTCTTCATCCGCATGACGCGCGACCTGGTGAAGCTCCTCAACGAGCACACCGGTGACGGCTACGTGTTCCGTATCGACCTGCGGCTGAGGCCCGATCCCGGCGCGACATCGGTCGCGATCTCGATGGACGCGGCGCTCGAATACTACGAGAGCCTGGGCCAGAACTGGGAGCGCGCGGCGCTGCTGAAGGCGCGGCCCGTCGCCGGCGACATCGAGGCGGGCGAAATCTTCCTCGACGAGATCGCGCCCTTCATCTGGCGCAAATACATGGACTTCGCCGCGCTCGCCAACGTCCACGCGATGAAGCGGCAGATTCACGCCCACAAGGGACATGCCTCGATCGCGGTGCGCGGCCACAACATCAAGCTAGGGCGCGGCGGCATCCGCGAGATCGAGTTCTTCGTCCAGACGCAGCAGCTCGTCGTCGGCGGCCGGCACCCGGAGCTTCGCGTGCGCAGGACGCTGGAGGCGCTGGACCGGCTGGCCGAGGGCGGATGGATCGAGGACGAGGTGCGCGACGATCTTGGCGCCGCCTACCGCTTCCTGCGCCGCATCGAGCATCGGTTGCAGATGGTTGCCGACGAGCAGACGCACACGCTGCCCGACGACGAGGAGGGATTCGCCGCGTTTGCCCGGTTCGCGGGATATGAGAACGCCGAGGCGTTTTCCGCGGATATCGAGGGGCACATGCGGACGGTGCAGCGGCACTACGCGCAGCTCTTCGAGGAATCCCCCGAATTGAGCTCGCAGGCCGGCAGCCTCGTCTTTACCGGTGACGACGACGATCCCGAGACGCTGGAGACGCTGACGCGCATGGGCTTCACCCAGCCCAAGGCGGTAACGGCGGCGGTGCGCGCCTGGCACTTCGGCCGGATCGCGGCGACGCGCAGCGCGCGGGCGCGCGAGGTGCTGACCGAGATCACGCCGGCGCTGCTGGAGGCGCTGGGCGGCACGGCAAATCCGGACGCGGCCTTCATAGCCTTCGACAACTTCGTCGGCCGGCTGCCGGCGGGCGTGCAGGTCTTCACGCTGCTCAGGGCCAACCCCCACATCCTCGGGCTGCTCGCCGAAATCCTCGGCACCGCACCGCGCATGGCGGAGCTCCTGGGCCGGCGACCGCGCGTCTTCGCCGCGGTGCTGGAGCCGGACTTCTTCGACCAGCTGCCGGACGACGAGGCGCTGTCGGAGCATCTCGACGAGACGCTGGGAGAAGCGGACGGCTACGAGGACGCGCTCGACCGTGCGCGCATCTTCGGGCAGGAGCAGGGGTTCCTGATCGGCGTGCGCGTGCTCTCGGGCACGGTGTCGGCGGGAGATGCAGGCGCGGCCTTCACGCGGCTCGCGCGTATCCTGGTCGCGCGCATGCACGAACTCGCTGAACGCGAGCTCGTGCGCGCGCACGGAAATGTTCCCGGCGGCGAGTCCGCAGTTGTCGCCATGGGCAAGCTCGGCGGCGGCGAGATGACCTCGGCCTCCGATCTCGACCTGCTGCTGCTCTACGCGACGGCCAAGGACGACGCGCAGTCGGACGGCGACCGCCCCCTGTCGCCGTCGCAGTACTACATGCGCCTGACCCAGCGCCTCGTCGCCGCCCTGTCGGCACAGACGGCGGAGGGCGCGCTCTACGAGGTCGACATGCGGCTCAGGCCCTCGGGAAACGCGGGGCCGCTGGCGACCAACATCGACGGCTTCGCCGATTATCAGGCCACACAGGCCTGGACCTGGGAGCACATGGCGCTGACGCGCGCCTCGGTGATCTCGGGCCCCGACAAGCTGCGCAAGCGCATCGACAAGATCATCCGCGAGGCGATCACCGCGCCGCGCGACCGCGAGAAGCTCGTCGCCGACATCCTCGACATGCGCGCCCGCATCCACCGGGAGAAGGGCTCGAAGAACGTCTGGGAGATCAAGACGGTGAGGGGCGGGCTGATCGATGTCGAATTCCTTGCCCAGTACCTGCAGCTCGCCCACGGGCGGGACCATCCGGCGATCCTGCACCAGAGTACGGCCGCCGTGCTCGCCGCCGCACGGCGCGAGGGGCTGGTTGCGACGGACGACGGCGAGGCACTGGAGCGTGCCTTCGCGCTCTACGAGGCGGTGACGCAGGTGCTGCGTCTGTGCCTGTCGGGCCCGTTCGACCCGGCGGCCTGTCCGCGCGGCCTCGCCACCCAGCTCGCCAGGGCCGCCGACGCGCCGGACATGGCCAGGCTGGAATCCGACCTCGCGGACACACAGAACAAGGTCCGCGAGGTCTTCGCGCGCGTGGTCGGCGAGCCGCCGATCGACGGAGCCTAGTGGTTGGCGCCGCGATAGTTGCGGATCGCGGTGGAAACCAGCTCGATCGCCGGCTCGGCGTCCTCGAAGCCGTTTAGGACGACTTCCTTGCGGCCCTCGGGGAGCTGCTTGTAGACGCGGAAGAAGGACTCCATCCGCTGGCGCTCGATCTCGGGCAGGTCCGCGATCGTCCGGATGGCGTCATAGGTCGGGTCGATGTCGGTGGTCGGCACGGCGATGATCTTGTCGTCCTCCTCGCCGCCGTCGATCATCTTCAGAACGCCGATGGCGCGAACCTTGATCATGGCGCCGGGAACGACCGGCTCGCGCGTGAAGACGAGCGCGTCGAGCGGGTCGCCGTCGCCGCCGAGCGAGCTCGGGATGGAACCGTAGTTGGCCGGATAGACGACCGGCATCGACTGGTAGCGGTCGACGAAGATGTGGCCGTTCTCCGCGTCGATCTCGTACTTGGTGAAGCTGCCGGCCGGAATCTCGATGACCGTGAAGAACTCGGCCGGATCCTCCGGCTGTGGGTAGTGGAAGGGGTTCACGTATTCCGCGGTGGCGGCGCCGCCCGTGGCGATGCCCGCGGCCAGAATGAATGATGCGATGGTCCTGTTCATCGTCGCTCCCCGTGTCTGATGCCCGGCCGATGTCGGCGGGGCGTGGCGGGTTCGGCATAGCGACCGGCGATGACGGAGAGACGACGGTACGGCGACGGTCGGGTGTCGCGCGTGGGAATCAGGCCTCGTGCTCGGCGATGGCCGGCGCGTCGTCCACGATCTCGATGTCTCGGGGCAGGCGCACGGTCACGATGGTGCCCTTGCCCTCGACGGAGCGGATCCTGAGCGCACCGCCATGCAGTTCAGCCAGCGAACGGGAGATGGCGAGCCCCAGGCCGGAGCCCTTGTGGCTCTTCGTGAACTGGTTCTCGACCTGCTCGAAGGGGCGGCCGAGCTTTGCCGTCGCGCCCTTCGGGATGCCGATGCCGTTGTCCTCGATCGAAATGGTGATCGCAGAACCGACGGAACGGGCGCGCACCTTCACGTGGCCTTCCGCCTCGTTGAACTTGACCGCGTTGGCCATGAGGTTGAGCAGGATCTGCTTCAGCGCGCGACGGTCGCCGTGCAGGTTCAGGTCGGCGCCGATGTCGACCTCCGTGGTGATCCTCTTCTCGTCCGCCCGAAGCGCGGTGATGCGCATGCACTCGTCGACGATCTCGGCGAGGTCCACCGGCTCGATATCGAGCTGGTAGCGGCCGGCCTCGATGCGCGACATGTCGAGGATGTCGTTGATGACGTCGAGCAGGAACTTCCCGCTCATGCCGATGTCCTGCGCGTACTCGACATACTTGTCGTTGCCCAGGGGGCCGAACGTGCCGGTCTCCATGATCTCGGAGAAGCCGATGATGGCGTTGAGCGGCGTGCGTAGTTCGTGGCTCATGTTGGCGAGGAATTCAGACTTGGCCTTGTTGGCGAACTCGGCGCGGGTCTTTTCTTCCGCGTAGCGCTCGGCGAGCTCCACGAGCTGTTGCGCCTGCGCCTCCAGCGTCTGGCGCGAGCGGCGGAGGTCGGCGACGGTGGCGAGCAGGGCGCGCTCGCTCTCCATCAGCCGCTCCTCGTGCTGCTTGAGCGCGGTGATGTCCGTGCCGACGGAGACGAAGCCCCCGTCCTTGGTGCGCCGCTCGCTGATCTGGTACCAGCGCCCGTCCTCGAGCTGGGCCTCGTAGCCGCGCCCGCCTTCGCCCATCGCCGGTGTCGTCTTTTCCTCCACCCGCACGATAGCTTGCCGGCTCATTTCCATGACCGTCTCGTATGGCGTGCCGGTGCGCACCACCGGGTCGGGAAGCTGGTGGAGCTCCTGGTAGCGCGAGTTGCAGAGGACCATCCGATTGTCGGCGTCCCAGAGGACGAAGGCCTCCGAGGTGGCCTCGATGGCGTCGCGCAGGCGCAGGTCGGCCGTCGCGCTGCGCTCGGCGAGCCGCTTCTGCTCGGTGATGTCGACGGCAATGCCGACGAGGTGGCTGGACCCGTCCTGCTGGTCGCTGACGATCTCGGCGCGGGCTCGCAGCCAGATCCATGATCCGTCTGCGTGGCGCATGCGGAAGGTGCGGTCGATCTGGCCCGAGTCCCGGCCGATGAGCGAGTTGGCGAATTCGTAGAAGTCGCCCTCGTCGGGGTGAAGCAGGCGGGAGACCTCGCCGACCGACAGCACCGTGTCCTCGGCCGGCTTGCCAAGGATGTCCAGCATCGAGCCCGACCAGAACATGCGGCCGCGCGCCAGGTCCCAGTCCCACAGGCCGCAGCGGCCGCGGTTGAGCGCGGTGTCGAGGCGGTGGCGTGCGGTGTCGAAGACCCGGCCGGCCTCGCGCAGGCGCTGGGTCTGCCAATGGAACCCCAGACCGATCAGCAGGAGCACGAGGTCGGTGGTCACGAAGATCGTTGTCGCCAGCGCCGCGTTGGCCCGCCACAGCGGACCGACCTGCTCGACGGGGATGATCGCGGCGATGCTCGTCAGCGGCATCTCGACGTGGCGCACGGTGGCGAGCGCGTCGATCCCGTCGGCAAGCGTGATGCGGAAGACTCCGGCGCGTGCGCCGAACGTCGTCAGCGGCTGCGCCGGACCGAGTACGGCCAGCAGGTCGTTGCCGACCTCGCTCGGATTAGCCGGCAACGAAGCGATGACGCGGTCGGTGGGGCCGGTGACGAGGATGCGGGCCCCGTCGCGACGGCTGTCGTCGACATCGGCCTCCAGCGAAGACTGCACGGTGGCGGAAATATCCTGCGACCCGGCATTGGCCAGCGCGAGTTCGAGCCTCGCTGCCGCCAGATCGGCGGTGAGGGAAAGATCCCGGCGGATCTCCGCCTCCGCATCCTCCCACGCGCGGATGTTCACGACGACGGCCGCCACGCCGATCACGATGAAAAGTACAATGATGAGGGGTAAGATAAGCCGCCTAATGTAAGGTTCCGCCCGGACAAGTCCGGCGTAGGTCGGCCTGGCGATAAGTTGAGCGATACCCTGTACTGTAGCTACACTTTCCCCGATGCGCACCAGGCGCCTGGCGGACGCTGCCCGCTCCATCCACTTCCCCCTCGGAATGCCTCGGCGAAGTGCTCCGGCAGCCGCGTATTTCCGACTCGTCCTATTCGAATCAAACGCCGGGTGATTTGTCCAGCGCTTGAAGACGTAACGGCCAAGTATTTCCGCGGGAGAGTCTTTGTCAGGCTGGCTCCAGACTGCGCTGGAGGATGTCGGAAACATCTCGTGACAGACGATCACGTCCGGCGATACGTCTAAGTTCCGACTCGGCTTTTCGCTTTCGCGCGGGCTCGAGAACACGCCAGCTCCGGAACGCCGAGAGCAGCCTGGCGGCGACCTGTGGATTGGCCGCGTCGAGTTCCATCACGATATCGGCCACGAGCCGGTAGCCGGCCCCGTCCGCGCGGTTGAACTGCGTCGGGTTGGCGGAAGCGAAGGATCCCACGAGCGCGCGCAGCCGGTTGGGGTTGGTCATCGAGTAGGCCGGATGCTCCATCAGGCGGCGCACGCGGTCCAGCGTGTCGGCGTGCGGCATGGTCGCCTGGACGGAGAACCACTTGTCGAGCACGAGCGCGTCGGTGCGGTAACGAACGTAGAAGTCGGCGAGTGCCTCCTCGGCCTCGTCGCCTCCCGCGCGCGACAACGCCACGAGCGCGGCCATGCGGTCGGTCATGTTGTCGGCCTCGCGGTAGTGCCGCATGGCCTGCGCCAGCCCGTCCGCGCCGCCTCCGGCCGCGATCAGCGCCAGTGCGGCGTTGCGGAGCGAGCGGCGGGCGGTGGACGCCGCGTCGGGCGAGTAGGGCGCATTCGAGCCATGCCCTGCATGGATCTCGGCCAGTGCGTGCGCGAGCCGGCTCGACAGTTCGCCGCGCAGCCAGACGTTGGCTGAATGGATGGCGTCCGGATCGACGTCCCGCCCGATCTCGCGGGCGATGTCGGTCTCCGACGGCGGCGTGAGCAACTGGGCGCGGAAGGCCGGGTCGAGGTTGCCGTCGAGTGCTGATCGCTCCAGCGAGTCCGCGAGGGCCTCGGCGAACACAGGCCTGGCGCCCGTCGCGATCGCCCGCTGCGCGTCCACGAGGAGCCGGGTGGCGACCGTCTGGGCGGCCTGCCACCGGTTGAACGGATCGTCGTCGGCGCCAGCGAGGAACAGCAGGTTGTCGTTGGACAGGTTTAGCGACAGCTTGACCGGCGCGGAGGCGCCGCGCAGCAGGGACGGAACGGGCCGCGCCGATACCCCCTTGAAGACGATCGTTTCGCGCGGGCCGCTCAGCTCGATCACGCCGTCTCGCACGGATGTCGCATTGTCGGCGACGGCTACGATGTCGCCGCCGTCGGGGCCGACGAGGCCGAAGACGACGGGGACCGGCATCGGCTTCTTCACCGGCTGTCCTGGCGTCGGCGGAACGGTCTGCTCGAGGGTCAGGGAATAGGTTCGCGCCGCCTCGTCGTATACGCCGCTTGCCGTGACCTCGGGCGTGCCGGCCTGCGAATACCAGAGCTTGAACTGCGACAGGTCACGTCCGCTCGTCGTCTCGAAACAGGCGAGGAAATCCTCGACCGTGGCCGCGGTCCCGTCGCAACGCCGGAAGTAGAGATCCATGCCCTTCGCGAACGCCTCGTCGCCGATCAGGCGCTTCAGCATCCGGATCACCTCGGCGCCCTTCTCGTAGACGGTCGCCGTGTAGAAGTTGTTTATCTCGCGATAGCTCTCCGGGCGCACGGGATGGGCGAGGGGGCCGGCGTCCTCGACGAACTGGTGCGTGCGCAGCAGCCGCACGTCGGAGATGCGCTTGACTGGTCGCGAGCGAACGTCCGAGGTGAACTCCTGGTCGCGGAAGACCGTGAGGCCTTCCTTCAGGCAGAGCTGGAACCAGTCGCGGCAGGTGATGCGGTTGCCGGTCCAGTTGTGGAAGTATTCGTGGGCGATCACCGCCTCGATGTTCACATAGTCGATGTCTGTCGCGGTGTCGGGAGAGGCCAGCACGTACTTGTCGTTGAAGATGTTGAGGCCCTTGTTCTCCATCGCGCCCATGTTGAAGTCGGACACGGCGACGATGTTGAACACGTCGAGATCGTATTCCCGGCCAAAGGCTTCCTCGTCCCAGCGCATGGATCGCTTCAGTGCTTCCATGGCGAAGTCCGCCCGGTCTTCCTTGCCGCGCTCGACATAGACGCCGAGCCGAACGCGCCGGCCGGACATCGTGGTGAACTCGTCCGCCACGAGGCCGAGGTCCCCGCCCACCAGAGCGAAGAGATAGGACGGCTTGGGGTGCGGGTCGTGCCAGATCGCAAAGTGGCGATCGGAGCCGGGCACGTCGCCGGCGGCCGCGGGATTGCCGTTGCCGAGCAGGACCGGCGCGTCGGACTTGCGCGCCTCGATCCGCGTGGTGAAGACTGACAGCACGTCGGGCCGGTCCGGGAAATAGGTGATGCGGCGGAAGCCCTCGGCCTCGCACTGTGTGCAGTAGATGCCGTTCGAGCGATAAAGCCCCATGAGCCGGGTGTTGGCGCTCGGATCGACGATGGTGACGATCTCGAGCTCGAACGGCACGTCGGGCGCGTCGGCGATGGTCAGCGACCGGTCGGTGACGACGTAGTCGGAGCGGGGCAGGGGCACGCCGTCGAGCGTGATCAGCGCGAGCTTCAGATCCTCGCCGTCGAGGACCAGCGTGTCGACGTGGGGGCGCAGCGGGTTCTGGCGGATTCTCAGCCGCGAGCGGACCTGCGTGCTCTCGGGATCGAGGCGGATGTCGAGGTCCACCCGGTCGACGAGGAACGCCGGCGGTTTGTAGTCCTCGAGCCGCACGCGCGGCGCACCATCACTCGACATTGGGTCTCCGTTGCGGGGAAGTATCGGGAATGCTCGACGCAGATTTATAGCGTGCGGGCGCACTTCGCCAGTGCCGGGCGCCCGCGCGGGCTATCGCGAGATCCCGCGCAGCCGCTCGGAGCGCCGCCTCAGCCATTCCGCGGTCATCAGGAGGGCGACCGACAGGACGACGAGGACGGCGGCGGCCGCCGCGATGGTCGGGCTGATATTCTCGCGCAGGCCGGAGAACATCTCGCGCGGGATGGTCCGCTGCTCGGGTCCCGCGATGAACAGGATGACGACGACCTCCTCGAAGGACACCGCGAAGGCGAACAGCGCGCCAGAGATCATGCCCGGCAGGATGAGCGGGAAGATGATCTTGAAGGCGACGGTAAGCGGCCCCGCCCCGAGGCTCGCGCCCGCCCGAGCCAATGTCCAGTCGAAGCCCGACAGCGCCGCCATCACCGTGACGACGACGAAGGGCGCGCCGAGCGCGGCGTGCGCCAGTATCAGGCCGGTGTAGGACGCCGTCAGTCCCCACGGCGCGAAGAAGAAATAGAGCCCGACCGCGTAGATGATGACCGGCACGATGAGCGGCGACAGCAGCACGCCCATGATCGCGCGCTTGCCCGTGAAGTCGACCCGCGACAGCCCCAGCGCCGCCATCGTCCCCAGCGCGGTAGAGATGAGCGCGGCGACGATGCCGATGAAGAAGGAATTGCGGATCGACAGCGCCCAGCGCGGCGAGGTGAAGAATTCCTCGTACCAGCGCGTCGTGAAGCCGCGTAAGGGATAGGTGAGATACTGCCCGTCGTTCACCGAGAGCGGCAGGATCGCGATGATCGGCGCCATCAGGAAGAAGAAGGTGATGCCGGCGCCGACCCACAGCGCGATCCGCCAGAAGCGCTCGGCGAAGGTGAGGGGGGCGGAGGTCATCACACCGCCCCCATGCGCGCGCCGCCGACGAGGCGGGCGTAGACTGCGTACAGGATCAGCGTTGCGACGAGCAGCCCGGTTCCGAGCGCCGCGGCGAGGCCCCAGTTCACCGTGCCTGTCGTGTAGAGCGCGATGAACGACGACACCATCCGGTCGCCGGCCCCGCCGACCAGCGCTGGCGTGATGTAGTAGCCGAGCGCGATAATGAAGACGAGGAGCGCTCCAGCGGCGAGCCCCGGCAGCGCCTGGGGCATATAGACCCGGAAGAAGGCGGTCGTCGGCGGCGCGCCGAGCGAGCGGGCCGCGCGCATGTAGTCCGGCGGTATGGTCTTCATCACCGAATAGGCCGGCAGGATCATGAACGGCAGCAGCACGTGCGTCATCGCGATGATGACGCCGACGCGGTTGTAGATGAGACGCACTGGCCCGTCCGACAGGCCGAGCCACATGATGGTCTGGTTGACGAAGCCGTTCTCCTGCAGCACCACCACCCAGGCCCCGGTCCGCACCAGGAGCGGCGTCCAGAACGGCAGGAGCACCAGAATCAGCATCAGGTTGCCGACGCGCGGCGGCAGGGTGGCGAGGAGATAGGCCGCCGGAAAGCCGAGCACGAGGCAGAAGAAGGTGACCGTGAACGCGATCGTGAAGGTGCGGATATAGACGTCGACGTAGAGCCGCTCCTGCGGCGGAACGAGCACGACGCCGCCATCGGCATCGCGCTTCCGGTCGACGGAGGCGAGCAGGAAGAAGTCCGAGACCGGTCCGCGCGCCCGCTCCATGGCGCGCCAGGTGTCGGGCTCGCCCCAGCGCTCGTCGAGCTCCACGATGGCGTCGCGCCACGACGCTGGATCGGCGTCGAGGCCGGCGACCGAGCGCGCGGTGTTCATGACGAGCGAACGCCCGTTGATGAGGTCGTAGTTGAGCCGCCTCGCTGCCGACGCCGTCTCCCGGGCGGCCCACGACGTCTTCATGTCGGAGGCGAGTGCGGCGAAGACGTCCTCGCCGGGCACGCCCGTGCCGGTCTGGTCGTCCCACGAGGCGAGCGCCCGGGCGACCTGCGGGAAGGCGCGGCCCATCTCGTTGTCGATCACGCTGCGCCGGAGCATGTCGGCGATGGGTGCGACGAAGATGAGGAGCGTGTAGGCGAAGAGCGGCGCGACGAGCAGGAAGGCGAACAGCCGCTTGCGCCTTTCGGCGCGCCTGAGGCGGGCCTTGAGCAGGCGTGTGTCGTCAAAGGTAGCGGCGGCGCTCATCGCGAGGCGGATGGAGGCGGGCACCGAAGCGCCCGCCCCGACCATGTCCCGTGCGCCGTCACCCGGCCCAGGCGTTGAAGCGCTCGGTCAGGCGGTCGACGTTTTCCAGCCAGAAATCGTCCGAAATCTGCAGCGCACCGTCGAGGTTCTCCTCCGCGCTCGGCAGCTCGGCGAGCCTGTCGGCGGGAATCGAGGCGTTGGCCTCGGGGTTTGTCACGCCGTAGGCGATGGCGATCGGCAGCTTCGCCTGATGCTCGGCGCGGCCCATGAACTCGATGAGTTCGTAGGCGGCGTCCATGTTCGGCGAGTTCTCGCAGGATCACCCACAGTCGAGGGTGAAAAGGCTGCCCGGCCAGACGATGCCGAAGTTGCGGCCGTCCGACTTGTTCGCCGCGTCGATGCGCCCGTTATAGACCGAGGTCATGACGACTTCGCCGGAGGCGAGAAGCTGCGGCGGCTGCGCGCCCGACGTCCACCAGACGATGTCGTTCTTGATGGTGTCGAGCTTGGCGAAGGCGCGCTCCACGCCCTCGTCGGTGCCCAGCACTTCGTAGACCTCGTCGACCGGCACGCCGTCGGCGATCAGCGCGATCTCCAGGGTCGACTTCGGACCCTGGCGCAGTCCGCGCTTGCCCGGGAACGCGTCGGTGTCGAAGAAGTCGGCCCAGCCCTGCGGAACTTCGCTCAGCACGTCCTTGTCGTAGCCGAGCACGAAGCTCCACATGATCGCGCCGACGCCGCAGGGGTGAACGGCCTGCGGCAGGTAGCGGTCCTGGCCGCCCACCCGCTCCCAGTCGATCTCCTCCAGCACGCCCTCGTCGCAGCCCAGCGCGAGTTCTTCCGATTCCACCTGCACCACGTCCCAGGTGGCGTTACCGCCCTCGACCTGGGCGCGCAGGACGCCGATGCCGCCATCCCACGATTCCTCGAGCAGCGCGATGCCGGTCTCGGCCTTGAACGGCTCGAAATAGACCTCGTCCTGCGCTTCCTGGTAGGCGCCGCCCCAGGACACGACCGTAAGGTCGCGCGCCTGTGCGTCCGTCGAAAGCGCGATGGCCGCTGCAGTCGCGGCGGCCAGCGTGATGATCCTGTTCATTTGGTGCAACCTCCCATCCCACCACTGACGCTCGGCGCTCCCGGGAACTGCGCAAATCCCGGTGGGCGGATCGTCCTCCGTCTCCGCCCGGGCCGGCAGGCCCGGTGAGAGCGCCGGCAACGATCAAATTCCCGAGGCGGCGCAGCGTCAAGCGCTTCGCCGGCGCAAAATGCCGTCAGTTGGCCCGAATTCCGCGCATTCGCTCCGTCCGCCGCCGCAGAAGCTCGATCGTCGTCAGCAGGGCGATCGAGAACAGGACCAGCACCGTGGCGACCGCCAGGATCGTGGGGCTGATCTGCTCGCGGATGCCGGACCACATCTCGCGCGGGATGGTGCGCTGCTCGACGCCGGCGAGGAACAGCACGATGACGATCTCGTCGAACGAGGTGATGAAGGCGAACAGCGCGCCGGAGATGACGCCCGGCAGGATCAGCGGCAGGGTGATCCTGAGGAACGTCGTCGTGGGCGAGGCGCCGAGACTGGCCGCCGCACGGGTCAGCGAATGGTCGAAGCCGACCAGCGTCGCCGTCACGGTGATGACGACGAACGGCGTGCCGAGCGCCGCATGGGCGAGGATCACGCCCGGGAACGTCTGGGCGAGACCGATGGAGGAGTAGAAGAAGAACATGCCCGCCGCCGAGATGATCAGCGGCACGATCATCGGCGAGATCAGAAGGCCCATGATCAGGCCCCGGAACGGCATGTCGCCGGCGCGACAGGCCGAGCGCGGCGAGCGTGCCGAGCGACGGTCGCGATCAGCGTCGCGAACACGCCGATGATCAGCGAGTTGCGGATCGACGTCATCCAGGCTGGCGGCTGCCGAAGAAGTCCGCGTACCAGCGCAGCGAATAGCCCGCCGGGTCGAACGTCAGCATCTCGCGCGTGTAGGTGAAGTAGGGCTGCGCGTTGAAGGACAGCGGGATGATCACCAGGATCGGCGCGATCAGGAAGAAGAAGATCAGCCGCGCAGAAGATGCCGGAACGCGTAGTACCAGGTGCGCTCCAGCGGGACCGGCGTAGGTGGGAACTGCCATCGGTCTTCTCGCCTCCTCAGCCGAGCTTCACGTTGTCGATGCCGACGATGCGGTTGTAGAGCCAGTAGAGGATCAGCACGCCGGCGAGCAGGATCGATGCCGAGCGCGGCGGCCAGGCCCCAGTTCAGCGAATTCTGCATGTGGTAGGCGATGAGGTTGGAGATCATCTGGCCCGACTGGCCGCCCACCAGCGCCGGCGTGATGTAGTAGCCGATGGAGATGATGAAGACGAGGACGGCGCCCGCGCCGATGCCGGGCAGCGTCTGCGGGACAGTAGACCTTCCAGAAGGCCGTCCAAGGGTTCGCGCCCAGCGAGCGCGCCGCGCGCATGTAGCTCGGCGAGATCGTCTTCATCACCGAATAGAGCGGCAGCACCATGAACGGCAGCAGCATGTGCGTCATCGCGATGATGGTGCCGACGGCAGTTGTGGATCATCGGCAGCCGGCCGCCGTTGCGAAATGATCCCGAACGCAGACCAGCGATGTCGTTGACGACGCCCTGCTGCTGCAGGAGCACGATCCAGGCCGTCGTGCGCACCAGGAGCGACGTCCAGAACGGCAGCAGCACGAGGATCATCAGCAGGTTGGAAGTAGCGCAGCGGCAGCGTCGCCAGCAGGTAGGCGATCGGGAAGCCGAGCAGCAGCGTCATGCCACGTGATGGCGACCGACAGGACGAGCGTGCGCCAGAACAGCGTCGAGATAGATGCGCTGGTGCGGCGGCTGCCTGTACGATGTTCGCCGTCGGCGTCGTAGCGCATGTCGAGGCTGGAGACGTAGTAGCGCGGCCGTTAGGGGCCGGCCCTCGCGCTTGATGATGTGCCAGATATGCGTCTCGCCCCAGCGCCGGTGGTCGTCGATCAGCGCTTCCTTGTATGGCGCTTCGAGGTCGTCGGCCTGCCGCGCCGGAGGAGTTGAACAGGCTGCGCGCGCCGCTGATTTCGTAGTTCAGGCGGATGCCGACGTGGCCGATCGAGCGGTTCTCCTGTGCCCTCGCGCAGATCCTCCACCATCGCGGCATAGACTTCCTCCGGAGGCAGGTCGTTGCCGTCCCAATCGGACAGCGCTTCCACCGTCTGCGGCAGAGCACGGTGAGATCGCGCGGATTGTCGACGCTGCGCCACAGCATGTGGCCGATCGGGATGATGAAGGTGATGAGGATGAAGGCGAGCAGCGGCGCGACGAGCAGGAAGGCGGTGATCTTCGCTGCGCCGTTCGGCGCGCTTGCAGGCTGACCTTGAGCGGCACGCCGTCGGCCGTCACCATGTGCCGCGCCGGGTCGTGGAAGAGCGGCCGGTCGGCGCTGCGTGTGCCGTCGATGTCTGCCTGTGCCATCGCCGCGTCCTCTGTCTCGTCGGAAGGATGCGGCGCGGGAGCCGCTTGCCGCCCGCGCCGCGATGGTCGGGTGCTTACTGGAGCATCCAGCTGCCGAAGCGCTCGCGCAGCTCGTCGCCGTAGTCGGTCCAGAAGTCGTTGTTGAGGACGATCGGCGCCGTGTAGTTGTCCGGGTTGGTCGGCATGTGCGGCGTCATGTCGATGCCGAGATCCTCATGCTGGCCGACGAGCGGCGCCGAGGAGGCGCGGGCCGGGCCGTACGAGATGTACTTGGCCTGGTCGGCAAGGCGCTGCGTGTCGGTCGCCCAGTAGAGGTACTCCTTCACGGCTTCCACATTCGGGCCGTCGGCCGGCACGACCCAGCCGTCCCATTCGACGATCTGGCCGTCCCAGATGATCTCGAAGGGCTGGTCCTCGACGTCTCGGCGGCAGCGAAGAGCGGCCGTTATAGCCCGTCGCGAAGGCGACTTCCTTGTCGGCGAGGAGCTGCGGGCGCCTGCGCGCCCTCGGTCCAGAAGATCAGGTCGCTCCTTGATCGTGTCGAGCTTGGCGAAGGCGCGCTCCACGCCTTCCGGCGTCTCCAGCATGTCGTAGATCTCGTCGATCGCGCACGCCGTCGGCGTAGAGCGCCCATTCGAGATTGCCGGCGGGGCGGTCCTGGATGGCGCGGCTTGCCGGGGAAGTTCTTCGACGTTGAAGAAGTCCGCGATCGTCTGCCGGCTGCGTCGCCTTCGGGAACATCTCGGTGTTGTAGCCGATCACCGTCGAATAGACGATCTGCGGGATGAAGCAGTCGCCCAGCGAGCCGGGCAGGAAGTCTTCCGAGGCCGGCGTGCCGTCCGGGCGCCGGCGGCCAGCCATTCGTCGGCGTCGATCTGCATGATGATGCCTTCGTCACAGGCGAGCTGCGCGTCGGACGGCAGCATGTCGACGAGGTCCCAGGTCACGTTGCCGGCCTGCGACTGGGCGCGCAGCCCGGCGAGCGCGTTGGCCGAACCGTCATCGTTGATGATCGTGATGTTCGGGTTCTCTTCCATGTAGGGGTCGAGATAGGCGCGCATGCTGGCTCTCCGTATAGGCGCCGCCCCACGAGACGACGGTGAGGCGAATCGGGTCCTGAGCATAGGCGGCGAGCGCGAGCAGGCTGACGCGCCGCGCCCGCGCCGACACCTTGAGACGTTGAGATGCTCTCATGATCGCTGTCTCCTCTGGTTCTCGTCCGACTGGTGCCTGCATCGGCTTCGTGCTCATGCCCGGCCGCTCCTGAGGACGGCCATTCCTGTCGCCACGCCGACGACGCCTCAGGCGTCGAGCGCGCGGCAATCTTCCACCGCCCAGCCGACGCGCACCGGTCTCGCCTTGCGCGAGCGCGCGCCTGTGCGTGGGCATTGGGAACCTTGACGATGAAATCGTCGATTGCCGCACACGCTGACGCGGGTGCGGATGTGGTCGCCGAGATAGATCAGTTCCTCGACGCGCGCGTCGAAGACTGTTGGCCAGCGCCGCTCTGGCGGGCGCGATGCGCACGCGCTCGGGCCGCAGCGACAGCGTCGTCTGCTCGCCCGTGCCGGCGACGTTGACCGGCAGCGCCTGCACAGCGACCCGTCCGTCAGCCGCACCGAGCAGCTCTTGCCGTTCAGCGCCTCGACCTTGCCGGCAGAGCTTGTTGTTCTCGCCGATGAAGGGGGCGACGAAGGCGTTGTCCGGCCGCTCGTAGAGGTCGGCCGGCGTCGCGAGCTGCTGGATCACGCCGTCGTCGAACACCGCGATGCGGTTCGACATCGTCAGCGCCTCGGACTGGTCGTGCGTCACGTAGACGACCGTCACGCCGAGGTTCTCGTGGATGTGCTTGATCTCGTACTGCATCTGCTCGCGCAAATTGCTTGTCGAGCGCGCCGAGCGGCTCGTCCATCAGCACGAGCGATCGGCTCGAAGACCAGCGCCCGCGCGACCGCCACGCGCTGCTGCTGGCCGCCCGAAAGCTGCGCCGGCATGCGCGCTGCCGAGCTGCGGCAGCTCGACCATGTCGAGCGCGCGCTTGACGCGCTGCTCGATCTCCGCCTTGCTCACCTTCGCGCACCTTCAGCGGGAAGGCGAGGTTCTCCGCCACCGTCATGTGCGGAAACAGCGCGTAGTTCTGGAACACCATGCCGATGCCGCGCTTGTGCGGCGGCACGTTGTCGATGCGCTGGCCCTTGAGGTGGATCTCGCCGTGGGTGGCGGACTCGAAGCCGGCCAGCATCATCAGGCAGGTCGTCTTGCCCGACCCCGACGGGCCCGAGCATCGTCAGGAATTCGCCGCGGGCGATGTCGAGGTTGAGATTCTTGACGACGAGCGTCTCGCCGTCATAGCTCTTCTGCACGCCATCGAAGTGGACGTGGGCGCGCGATTCCGCGCCTTCGCCGGCTCGGCTCTGCGACTCCATATGTTCCCCTCTGGTCACGACGATCCCCCGATCGTCATGTCGCCGCGACGTCCCCGGAAGGCCGTCACGGAAGTTGCCTCAGACGCGATTTCGGCTCGTTCTGAAACCGACGTTACAGCCGACACCCCGCCCGCGAAGTCCGCAACCCTCTAGACCTTATGGCGTTCTTCCCCCGGCAGCCGCCGCTGGACGACGCGCATTTGCCTATCGGCGACGCATGTCGAAATTCCAGCCACGGTTTCCCCATTCTTCAGATTTGGGCCGCCGACGCAACCTTTGCCGGTTCGATTGCCGTATCGTCGCTCCGCCGCACCATGCCGGTGGGAAGACATAGGATGTCGTCGGGCGATCAGCGCCGTCTCTCCCGGGGCGGTAATCGGGATCATGTCTCGCGGCGCCGCCGGCCGGCGCAGTCTGGGGGAATGGCTCATGAAGTCGCATGCGCGCGCGGTGGTCATCGGGGGCGGCGTCGTCGGCGTCTCGACGCTCTATCACCTCGCCCGCAAGGGCTGGTCGGACGTGGTCCTGATCGAGCGCAAGGAACTGACATCCGGCTCGACCTGGCATGCCGCGGGGCTCCTGCCACTCTTCAACATGAGCTATTCCGTCGGCCAGATTCACAAGTACTCGGTGCGGTTCTATCAGGAGCTTGAGGCCGAGACCGGCCAGCATGTCGGCTTCTCGAAATGCTCCAACATCCGGCTCGCGCGCACCCCCGACAGGATGGACGAGTTCCGCTACTACGCGGGCGTCGCACGCACCATTGGCGTCGAGGTGAACTGGCTGACGCCGGACGAGGTGAGGGAAGTCTGGCCGCTCTGCGAGACGGACGGAATCCTCGGCGCGATCCAGCATCCCGAGGACGGCTACATCCAGCCCGCCGACCTCACCCAGGCTCTCGCCAGGGGCGCCCGCTCGCGTGGCGCGGAGATCTACCGCAACACCGCCGTCATCGGCATCGAGCGCACCGCCTCCGGCGAATGGCTGGTGAAGACCGACAAGGGCGACATCTCCTGCGAGCACGTCGTGTCCGCGTCGGGCAATTTCGCCCGCAGGACCGGCGCCATGGTCGGCCTCGACGTGCCGGTGATCCCGGTCGAACATCAATACATCGTGACCGAGCCGCATCCCGCGATCCAGGAGCGCAAGGCCAGGGGCCTGCCCGAGATGGGCGTCCTGCGCGAATCCGATTCCTCCTGGTACATGCGCGAGGAGGGCGGCGGCCTGCTCCTCGGTCCATATGAGATGGGCGCGCCCTGCTGCTACGTCGACGGGCCGGGCGATGCGTCCGAGTACGAGCTCTTCCAGGAGGACATCGAGCGGCTGATGCCGCACATCGAGACCGCCATCGCCCGCGTGCCGGCCTTCGGCGAGGTCGGCGTGAAGAAGGTCTACAACGGCGCCATCGCCTACACGCCCGACGGCTCGCCGATCATCGGCCCGGCCTGGGGCCTGAGGAACTTCTGGTTGAACGAGGGCCATTCCTTCGGCGTGACGGCGGCCGGCGGGGCCGGCTGGCAGCTTGCCGAGTGGATTGTCGAGGGCGAGCCCTCCATCGACATGATGGGGGTCGATCCGCGCCGCTTCGGACCCTACGCGACGCGCGGCTATCTGAAGGCCAAGAACGAGGAGGCCTACGCCAACGTCTTCACCCCGCACTATCCCGACGAGGAGCGCGTCGCGGCGCGGCCCCTGAAGAAGACGCCCTGCTACGACCGGATGGCCGCGCTGGGCGCCGTGTTCGGCTCGGTTTACGGCTGGGAGCGGCCCAACTGGTTCGCCCCCGAGGGCTACGAGGTGCCAGCCGGGGAACTGGGCACCGGCGATGTGCTCCTCAACCACAACCATCCCCCCGCCGATCACACCGGCCGCATCCGCGAGCGCTGGTCCTTCCGCCGGTCGAACTATTTCGAGCATGTCGGCAACGAGTGCCGCCACGTCCACGAGAATGTCGGGCTGCTCGACATGTCCGCCTTCGCCAAATGCGTGGTCAGCGGGCCGGGCGCGGAGAACTGGCTCGACGGCCTGATGGCGAACCGCATCCCGAAGAAGGTCGGCCGGGTAAATCTCTGCCACATGCTTTCGGCGGGCGGCGGCGTGCGCTCGGAGTTCACCATCTACCGAACCGGCCCGGAGAGCTTCTACCTCGTCTCCGCCGGCGCCTTCGAGCGCCACGACCACGACCATCTGGAAAAGGCGCTGCCCGCCGACGGCAGCGTGAAGATGTATCCGGTCACGACCCGGTACGGCGTACTCGTTCTCGCCGGCCCGCGCTCGCGCGACCTGTTGCGGAAGCTGACCGACGCCGATCTGTCCAACGCGGCATTTCCCTGGCTGACCGGCAAGCGCATCAACGTGGGCCCGGCCAGCGCCGAGGCCCTGCGCGTCAACTTCGTCGGCGAGCTCGGCTGGGAGTTGCATCACCCCATCGAGATGCAGAGCGCGATCTTCGACCTCCTGATGGAGGCCGGCGAGGAGTTCGACCTGAAGCCCTTCGGCATCCGGGCGATGGATTCCATGCGGATCGAGAAGTCCTACCGCCTGATCCCCCGCGAACTGTCGATCGAGTATTCGGCGTTTGAGTCAGGTCTCGACCGCTTCGTCCACCCGAACAAGGGCGACTTCGTCGGCCGCGACGCGCTCGTCGCGTGGCGCGAGAAGGGCTTCGCCAACCGCTTCGTCACCCTCGATGTCCACGACGTGACCGACGCCGACGCCCGCGGCAACGAGGCGATCTGGAAGGACGGCGAACTCGTCGGCCGCGCGACCTCCGGTGGCTATGGCTGGCGCCTGGCCAGGTCGCTTGCGCTGGCGATGGTGCGCCCCGAACTCGGTGAGATCGGCACCGAAGTCGAGATCGAGATCCTCGGAGTGAAGCATCGCACGACGGTCGTGGAGGAATCCCCCTTCGATCCCGACAACGAGCGTCTGCGCGCGTGATAGAGTTCGCGCATTGGAGGACCGCTTCATGATGCGCGCGCTATCGATCGCCGTCCTGTTCGCCGGGCTTGTGCCGTCTGCAGCCATCGCCGACGCGGACGGGATCCATGTCGTCTACGACTGCGCCGACGACACGACGCTCACCGTCGTCTTCAGGCAGGATCCCTACGAGGCCGTCGTCGATCTGCCCGACGGCTCGGTCATGACCCTGCCGGGCGCAGCCTCCGGCTCCGGCTTCTACTACACCAACGGCCGCTACGGCCTGCGCGGCAAGGGCAACGAGGCGATGTGGGAAATCGGCCGCATGGTGCCGATCGACTGCGTGGCGAGGGCCGGCTGAACGCATCCGATTGCGTCGCTTTGGCGGCATTTATGATGTCGCTCGTCGGCGCATTGTGACCATGCGTCCTGTGCCTCCGCAGCCTCGGGCGACGGTGGAGGCCGCTGCTTTATTGATCTGGGTGCGCATATTTCATGCATGGTGCATTTCGCGCCAATTTATCTGTGGTGCGTTCTCGGGGCCGGTGCTAGCTTGATATTGCAGTGCTGTATCAACGTTCTGCCAAACAGAGAGGGTTGTCATGGGGTGCAACTTCAGGATGTCAGGCTGGTTGAACCGGTCGGCGCTTGCGCTGTCGCTGATTTTTGCAGGCGCTTCAGTAGGTGTGGCGCAGGCGCAAGAGCTCAAAACTGTCCGCTTCAGCGAGGCGGTGCATAACCTGGGCTACATCAACCTCTATGTCGGCATGCATGCCGGCATCTTCGAGAAGCACGGCCTCGAAGATGAACGTCACCGCCGCCGGCGGCGACACGCAGACCTTCGCGGCGGTGCTCGGCGGCTCCGCCGACTTCGCCATCGGCGACGCCACCATGGTGCAGATGTCGCGCGAGGCCGGCGGGCCGGGCGTCGTCGTCGGCACCGTCGTGCAGCGCGCGCATTATTTCGGCGTTTCGAAGAACCTCGAGCCGATCACCGATCCGACCAGTTCAAGGGCCTGACGATCGTCACCTCGCCGGAGCCGAACACCAACTACTCGCGTCGCCAAGCGCATGCTGGAGACAGCCGGCCTCAAGATCGGCGCAGGACGCGACCATCCTGCAGGTCAATCCAGGCACCGAGATCGCCGCCATGCTGGCGGGCCAGGCCGACATGGCGATCGCCTACCAGCCGAGCGTCGCGTCGGCCGTCGCGCAGGGCGCCAAGGTGGTGTTCGACTTCTCCAACTATGTCGGCCCGTTCTGCAACACCGGCATCATGGTGCTGCCGTCGACGATCGAGCGCGAATCCGGAGATGGTGCAGGCGCTGGTGACCGCGTTCGAGGAAGCCTCCCGGCTGACCTACAGCAGACCCCGACTTCGCCAAGGAGGTGGCGCGCAAGGAGTTCCCCGATCTGCCGGGCGAGGTCGTCGACGCGGCCATCGACGCCGAGCTCGAGTACAAGATCCCGGCGGAGATCCGTGGTCGTCCAGGAGGACCAGTGGACGAACCTGATGGACATGCAGGTCTACCTCGGCAACGTGAAGGGTGACGATCCCGTTCGACGAGATCATCGACAACTCCTTCGCCGAGAAGGCGGTCGAGCAGCTCGGCGGCTGAGATTCTGAAGTGACGGTCGAAAGCGAAGCTCGCGTGCCGGCGAGCGGCGGGACGCTGCCCCGCCGCTGGTCGCCGACCGCGTATCGCAAGACCTACGATGACGGGCGCAGGTGCGTGCCGGTCATCGCCGAACTCACCTTCACGCTGACGCCCGGCGAGATCGTCAGCATCGTCGGCCCGTCGGGCTGCGGCAAGACGACGCTGCTCAACGTCCTCTGCGGCCTGCATCCCGCCGACATCGGGCGAGGTTCGCTGGTACGGCAAGCCGGCTGCTCGGCATGCCGCCGCAGGTCGGCTACATGCTGCAGAAGGATCTGCTGCTTCCCTGGCGCACGGCGGTGGCCAACGTGATGCTGGGGCTGGAGATCAGCGGCGTTCCGGCGGCCGAGGCGCGCAAGCGCGCCGCGTGCTGCTGGACCAGCTTGGCCTGCACGGCTTCGCCGACGACTATCCCGCGACGCTGTCGGGCGGCATGCGCCAGCGCGTGGCGCTGGCGCGCACGCTGGTCAACGATCCCGAGGTGCTGCTGCTCGACGAGCCGTTCGCGGCACTCGACTTCCAGACCAAGCTGCTGATCGAGAGCGACACGGCCCGGCTGGTGCGCGAGCCAGCACCGGTCGATGCTCTGCATCACCCACGACATCGAGGAGGCGGTCTCGCTGTCCGACCGGGTGATCGTGCTGAGCCACCGGCCGACACGCATCCGTCGGTCTACGAAATCGACATCGACGGCGACCGCACGCGACATGATGGCGGCGCGCGACAGCGCCGAGCTTCACCGACTATGTGCGCAGCATCTGGCGCGACCTCGAGGTCGGCGCGCACTGAACGCTCGGCGATCGGGCCGCCCTGATCGAGCGGCGGACTGGCGGCCACCACGCCTGCCGCGCACGCCATGCGCCTCGATCGGATCCGGCAGACCGGGCTCGTGCTGCTCTGCCAGCTCGTTCTGCTGGCCGTCCTTCTCGGCGCCTGGGAGTAGGCGACCGCCAGCAGCACTCAGACGGCGTTCCTGTTCGGCTCGCCCAGCGCCATCTTCGGCTTTCTCGTTCAGATGTGGAACGACGGCAGCCTGTTCCGCGACACCTAGGTCACCGGGCTGGAGACCATGCTGGGCTTCCTCGTCGGCAACGTCTCGGCACGGTGCTCGGGCTGTCGCTCTGGTATTCGCGCTTCGTGTCGCGCGTGGTGCAGCCCTTCATCGTGGCGCTCGGCTCGATCCCGATCATCGCGCTGGCGCCGATCGTGATCATCTGGTTCGGCACCGGGCTCGCCTCGAAGATCGCGATGGCGACGCTGTCGGTGGTCGTCGTGGCGCTGGTCACCTCCTACAAGGGCGCGATGAGCGTCGACCCGGACCAGATCAACCTGATGCGCACGCTGGGCGCCAGCAAGCGCACAGATCTTCCGCAAGCTGGTCGTGCCGGCCTCGCTGGCCGACATCTTCGCCGGCCTGCAAGCTGACGGTCGGCTTCGCGCTGATCGGCGCGATCATCGGCGAGTTCATGTCTTCGTCGGAGGGCCTGGGCCACGCGATCTTCAAGGCCGGCTGGCTCTACATCATCCCCAAGGTGTTCGCGGCGCTGGTGGTGACGATCGCGCTGGCGCTCGTCCTCACCTGGCGTCGTCGGCAAGCTCGAGCGGCTGCTGATGCCGTGGCGCGGCAGGCCTGAGTTCCCTCGGAACTCGAGAGGAAGGTACAGCATGACCAAGTCGGGTCGCCAAGGACGGCAACATCAAATACGCGCTGTCGGGCGACGACAGCTTCATCGCCAAGGTGATCACCCGGCGAGACCTTCAAGGTCGAGTGCGCGATCAACATCAACGACGGCGTGATCACGCCATGTCGGCCAGCAGCTCACGCCAGCCGACGTGACGCTGCCCTTCGTCAACGGCGCCACCGGGCCCGATCGAGGTCGCGGGCGCGAAGCCCGGCGACATGCTGACCGTCGAGGTGCTCGACATGGAGCTCGACGGGCTGGGCTTCACCTCGCTCTGGCCGGGCATCGGCATCTTCCCGGACTGGGTGCGCCACAAGGAGTTCGGCATCCAGACCCGCGTCGTCGAGGTCGAAGGACGGCATCGTCCACTGGAGCGACAAGCTGAAGCTGCCGGTCCGGCCGATGATCGGCGTGATCGGGCGTGGCGCCGGTGCACGGCGCGGTGCTCACCGTCGACAACGGCACGCACGGCGGCAATCTCGACGTGCAGGAGGTGACCACCGGCAACACGATCATGTTCCGCGTCCACCAGGACGGCGCGCATCTCTTCCTCGGCGACTGCCACGCCATCCAGGGCGACGGCGAGGCGAACGGCATGGGCGCCATCGAGATCGCGGCCGACGCTGACAGTTGCGGGTCAGCCTCTCGCCCGCGCCGCGCGCGCATGACCTGGCCGCGCATCGAGACGCCGACGCACATCTGCACGGTCGGCTGCGCCCGCCCGCTGGAGGACGCCATGCGGATCGCGTTCGAGGAGATGGTCTACTGGATGGAGGACGAGTACGGCATCCCGGCGCCGGAGGCCTACATGCTGCTCGGCCAGATCGCCGAGGCGCGCTGCACGCAGATGGTCAACCCGAAATACACCTACATCTGCAAGGTCTCGAAGGAGATCCTGGCGCAATATCGGTGAGCCTTTGGCTCTTTGATGCGTCTCTCGCCGCTCCGTCGCCGCGACGCCGATCGGGGTCATTCCCTCGCTTGGGTGCCGCCCGGGCGTTCGTCGACGCTCACATAGATCTTCCCGCCGATCTCCAGGAATTCCTCGCTCTTGCGGGCGAGCCCGGCGATCCGCTGCAACTCGTCGCGGATATCCTGGCTTATGCGCATGGAGCAGAATTTCGGCCCGCACATGGAGCAGAAATGCGCCACCTTGTGGGCTTCCTTGGGCAGTGTCTCGTCGTGGAAGGCGCGGGCCGTGTCGGGGTCGAGCGACAGGTTGAACTGGTCCATCCAGCGGAACTCGAAGCGTGCCCGGCTGAGCGCGTCGTCGCGCAGGCGCGCGGCCGGGTGGCCCTTGGCGAGGTCGGCAGCGTGGGCTGCGATCTTGTAGGCGATCACGCCGTCCTTGACGTCGTCCCGGTTCGGCAGTCCCAGATGCTCCTTGGGCGTGACGTAGCAAAGCATGGCGGTGCCGAACCAGCCGATCATCGCGGCGCCGATGGCCGAGGTGATGTGATCGTAGCCGGGCGCGATGTCGGTCGTCAGCGGTCCCAGCGTGTAGAACGGCGCTTCGCCGCACCAGTCGAGCTGGCGCTCCATGTTCTCCTTGATCTTGTGCATGGGGACATGGCCGGGCCCCTCGTTCATCACTTGGCATCCCTTTGCCCACGCGATGCGGTTGAGTTCTCCCTGCGTCTTGAGTTCGGCGAACTGCGCGGCGTCGTTGGCGTCGGCTATGGAACCCGGCCGCAGTCCGTCGCCCAGCGAGAACGACACGTCGTACCTGCGCATGATGTCGCAGATTTCATCGAACCGTTCGTAGAGGAACGATTCCCTGTGATGGGCGAGACACCACTTGGCCATGATCGATCCGCCCCGGCTGACGATGCCGGTGACCCGGTCGGCGGTCAGCGGGACGTGGTGCAGGCGCACGCCGGCATGGATGGTGAAGTAGTCCACGCCCTGTTCGGCCTGCTCGATCAGCGTGTCCTTGAACACCTCCCAGTCCAGTCTGACAGGGTCGCCGTCGACCTTCTCGAGCGCCTGATAGATCGGCACGGTTCCGATGGGCACCGGCGAGTTGCGCAGTATCCATTCGCGGATGTTGTGGATGTTGCGCCCGGTCGACAGGTCCATCACCGTGTCCGCGCCCCAGCGGATCGCCCACACCATCTTCTCCACCTCCTCGGCGGCCGAGGACGTCACGGCGGAATTTCCGATGTTGGCGTTGACCTTGGTGAGGAAGTTGCGGCCGATGATCATCGGCTCCAGTTCTGGATGGTTGATGTTGGCGGGGATGATCGCGCGTCCCCGGGCGACCTCCTCGCGCACGAATTCCGGCGTGACGAACGCCGGCAGCGCGGCGCCGAAATCCTCGCCGTCGCGCCGCCGTGCCTCGGCGTCGGCCGTCATCTCCGCGCGCCCGAGGTTCTCACGGTGCGCGATGTAGACCATCTCCTCGGTGACGATTCCGGCGCGGGCGAACTCGAGCTGGGTGACCGGGGCTCCGTCCCGCCCGGCCAGAACCGGCCGGCGGCGCGAGAATTCCGGGACGAGCCGGTCGGCCGGAACGTTGCCGTTGTCCTCCGGGCGCACCGGGCGGGCTTCGGCGTTCGCGTATCCGCGCGCGGCGATCCAGCCGGCCCTGACCGCCGGCGCGCCTGCGGCGAGGTCTATCCCGACTTCGGGATCGCTGTAGGGGCCGGAGGTATCGTAGGTGCGGAACGGCGGCTCGCCGCTCTCCGGCGACAGCGCTATCTCGCGGAAGGGCACGCGCATGTCGGGATGCGAGGCCGGGCCTGAATATGCCTTTTGCGAGCCGGCGATGGGGCCGGTCGTCACGGTTTCAGGGGAATCGGACGGCTTGGCGTGGACGTTCATCGGGATCTCCTCCGTTGCGGGGGAGATCCGGGCGTGGTGCGGATATGGTTGTTGCGCGAGGCAAGATTTCCAGTCCCTCCGCCGGCATGACCCGGATCAGGTTCTAAAGGGTCACCGCGTTGCGTCAGCGCCGGCGGTATCTCAGCCCCCTAGCGGGGCCCCCCTCGGAATGGATGCGAGCATGACAAGCCGGACAGGCGCCGTCAATCGGCCGGGTGCGGGTCCTCAGCCGACGGGTTCCTGCTCGCGCCGCTCCATGAGTGGCGAGCGGCCGTAGAATTCGCGGTAGCACTTGGAGAAGTGCGAGGCCGAGACAAAGCCGCAGGCAACCGCCACCTCGACGACCGGCAGGCTCGGACTGCAGCAGCAGGTGCCGCGCGCGGTCGAGGCGGAGTTCGAGATAATAGCGCGCCGGCGAGCGCCCCATGGCGCGGCGGAACAGCCGTTCGATCTGGCGCCGCGACAGGCCGGCGTAGTTGGCGAGTTCGATGAGCGACAGGGGCTCGGCGATGTTGGCCTCCATCAGTTCGATGATGAAGAGCACCTTGGTGTTGTGGATGCCGAGCCGGGCGCGCAAGGGTAGCCGCTGGCGGTCGTGCGGGTTGCGCACGCGGTCGGTGAGGCACTGCTCGCAGACGCGGTTGACGACCGTCTCGCCGTGATCCTCGTTGATGATCTGGAACATCATGTCGAGCGAGGCCGTGCCGCCGGCGCACGTGTAGATGTTCTGGTCGACCTCGAACAGGTCGGCATAAACGTCGGCCTCGGGGAACGCCTCGGCGAAGCCCGGCAGGTTCTCCCAGTGGATCGCGCAGCGCTTGCCGTCGAGGAGGCCGGCCTTCGCCAGCACCCATGCGCCGGTGCACAGCGCCCCGACGATGGTGCCGCTGCGATGGAGCTGCCGGAGCCACGAATGGATCGGCCGGGAATCGAATCGCTCGACGAAAACCCCGGAACAGACGAACACCATGTCCGGCCTGTCCTCGCCCTGTATCCGGCGCTTTTCCTCTTCCAGCGATCCATCGACACGGACCTCGAGCCCGTTCGAGGCATGGCCTGGACCGCCATCGAGCGTGACGAGCCGCCACTTGTAGTAGGGATAGCCGAGATGCCGGTTGGCGAGCCGAAGCGGCTCGATCGCCGTCGCGAAGGCGATCATCGAGAAGCTCGGCACAAGGAAGAAGGTGATCTTCCGCGAACGCGCCACGCTTGCGTCCATTCGGGCCTCTCCGGGACCTGCGCCGTGGCGTAACGCCAAGGCCGCATGTCGCATTCAGACCAATGCTCGCTCGTAGATGACAATAGGGTGTCGCGCAAGTCCGGCGATGGGCTCTAACGCATATGTTTTCTCTGCGTTATGCGCTTTCATGGCAACGCCGTGGTGTCGGACGGCGACGTGAGGGAAGACCCGGCCGCCGCCAGGCGGGCCGGACGAGGCGACGGGACGCCGGGAATGGCGCGATATTCGATCTTCTCGCTGATCCGCGAGGGGCTTCGCGGCCATACCGGCTGGCAGCCGCGCCTGGCGCTTTCCCGAGCCGAAGCCGAGCTACGACGCCGTCATCATCGGCGGCGGCGGGCACGGGCTGGCGACCGCCTACTATCTCGCCAAGGAGCACGGCCTCAAGAACATCGCGGTCATCGAGAAGGGCTGGATCGGCGGCGGCAATTCCGGCCGCAACACCACCGTCATCCGCTCCAACTACCTGAACGACGAGAGCGCGGCGATCTACCAGCACGCGCTCGACCTCTGGAAGACGCTCGGCCGCGAGCTCGACTACAACATCATGATGAGCCATCGCGGCGTCCTGAACCTCGCGCACGACGAGGGCGAGGCGCGCCAGCTCCGGCGGCGCGTCGAGGCGAACCGGCTGAACGGCATCGACGCCGAATGGCTCGAGCCGGAGGAGGTCAAGGAGTTCTGCCCGCCGATCAGCATCTCGCCGGCGCTGCGCTATCCGGTGATCGGCGCGACGCTGCAGCGCTCCGGCGGCATCAACCGCCACGACGCGGTCGTCTGGGGCTATGCGCGCGCCGCCGACGCGATGGGCGTCGACATCATCCAGCAATGCGAGGTGACGAAGATCCTCGTACCGACGCGGCGCGGTCACGGGCGTCGAGACGACGCGCGGCACGATCCGGACGCCGCAAGGTCGCCTGCGTGACCGCCGGGCATACCAGCGTCATCGCGAACATGGTCGGGCTGCAAGCTGCCGATCGAGAGCCACCCGCTGCAGGCGCTCGTCTCCGAGCCGATCAAGCCGATCCTTCCCTGCGTCGTCATGTCGAACGCCGTGCACGTCTATGTCAGCCAGTCCGACAAGGGCGAGCTCGTCATCGGCGCCGGCATCGACGCCCTACGTCAGCTACACGCAGCGCGGCTCGCTCGACATCATCGAGCACCAGATGGCGGCGCTGATCGAGCTCTTCCCGGTTGTCTCGCGGCTCCGGATGATGCGGCAGTGGGGCGGCATCGTCGATGTCTGCCCGGACGCGAGCCCGATCATCTCGAAGACGCCGGTGAAGGGCTTCTACATCAACGGCGGCTGGGGGACGGGCGGCTGGAAGGCGACGCCCGGCTCCGGCCACGCCTTCGCCGATCTCATCGCGCGCGACGAGCCGAACGCCATCGCCGCGCCGTTCACGCTGGAGCGCTTCACCACCGGCGCGCTCGTCGCCGAGCACGGCGCCGCGGCGGTGGCGCATTGAGGGGGGAGGTGATGATGCGGGTCCGTTCGAGCGGCCGACGTTCCGCCCTCGGTCGCCCCTCCCGGAGCCTCGCCCACGAGGCGGAGGCGCAAGAGGCGCGCGGCATGCGGCTCCCCTCCCCCTCGTGCGGATGGGTCGCGGGTAGGGCCGGCGCGCGCAGCGCGCCGGAAGGCAGACGACAGGCGAAGCGGGACGTCGGCGATGTTCCTGATCCGCTGTCCCTAGTGCGGCGAGCGCGACATCTCGGAGTTCGCGCTATGGCGGCGAGGCGCATATCGCGCGGCCGGAGGATGCCGAGGCGCTGACCGACGCGGAATGGGCGGGCTTCGTGTTCCTGCGCACCAATCCGAAGGGCATGTTCGCCGAGCGCTGGAACCATCAGGCCGGCTGCCGCCGCTGGTTCAACATGCTGCGCAACACCGCGACCGACGACATCCTCGCCGTCTACAAGGTCGGCGAGCCGCGGCCGGAGGTGACGACGGCGGAACCTGCCGACACGCCGAGCGGCGAAGCGCCGATCGGCTCGGGCAACGATGCGGTCGAAAGTCATGCGGCCGGGGGAGACGGCGCGCAGGCATGAGCCAGCAGCCCTATCGCCTCGCCGAAGGCGGCCTGATCGACCGCGCGCAGGCTCGTCCGCTTCCGCTTCGACGGGCGCGATCATTCCGGCCATCCGGGCGACACGCTTGCCTCGGCGCTGCTCGCGAACGGCGAGCACATGGTCGCGCGCTCGTTCAAGTATCACCGGCCGCGCGGCATCCTCGGCGCGGGCAGCGAGGATCCGGCGGCGCTGGTCGAGATCGGCGGCGATCCGCGCGCGCACCGATCCGAACACGCGCGTGACCGAGCAGGAGATTCTACGACGGCCTGAAGGCGCGCCCGCAGAACTGCTGGCCGACGCTCGAACTTCGATGTCGGCGCGCTGAACGATCTGATCGCGCCGTTCATTCCCCGCCGGCTTCTACTACAAGACCTTCAAGGGCTGGCCGGGGCTGGATGGCCTTCGAGCCGCTGATCCGCCGCGCGGCGGGTCTCGGCCGCGCGCCGTCGCAGCCCGATCCGGACACGCTACGAGGCGGTCGAACCGCCATTGCGACGTGCTGGTCGTCGGCGGCGGCCCGGCGGGACTGATGGCGGCGCTCGCCGCCGGCCGCGTCGGGCGCGCGGGTCATCCTTGCCGAGGAAACGGCCGCGCTTGGCGGCACGCTGCTGTCGCGCGATCCCGAGGAGCACTGGCTGTCGACGGCAAGGCCCCGGCCGACTGGGTGGCCGTCGGTCGCGCACGAGCTGGCGGCATGCCGGAGGTGACGGTGCTCACCCGCACCACCGCCTTCGGCTACTACTCGCACAACTTCGTCGGGCTGTGGGAGCGCGTCACCGACCATCTGCGCGTCCGAGCGCCGCCGCGAACGCTGCCGCGCCAGCGGCTCTGGCGCGTGCGGGCGAAGGAGGTGGTGCTCGCGGCCGGCTCGCTCGAGCGGCCGCTGGTCTTCCACGAGAACGACCGGCCGGGGATCATGCTGGCCGGCGCGGTGCGCACCTACATGCACCGCTACGGCGTGCTGCCCGGCCGGCAGCTGCTCGTCTTCGACCAACAACGATTCCGGCTGGGACGCGGCGCTCGACATCGCGCGCGCCGGCGGCGAGTCGGCGGCAGTCGTCGACCTCCGCCGAGAGTTGGCGCAGGGCATCTCGCCGAGGCCGCGCGGCGCGGCATCGCCATCTACGGCAACGCCACGATCGTCGGGACCGACGGCCGCCGCCGCGTCCACGCCGCCGACGATCCGCGCGCTCGACCGGCCGGAGGCGAGGCTGGCGCGACAACCGATGAGATCGACTGCGACCTGCTCGCGGTCGCCGGCGGCTGGGCGCCGAACGTGGCGCTCTTCGCCCAGTCGCGCGGCAAGCTCGCTATGACGAGCGTCTTGGCCGCTGGACGGCAGCGGGGATGCTTCAAGCGCCTCCTCAAGCCGAAGTGGCGCCATAGGCCTCGGCCCAGGCGGCAAGGAGCGCGGGGTTCTCCTGCTCAGTGGCGGGGAGTGTGCGCTCCGCATCCCGCGCCGCGCGTGGACAGCGATGCGGGCGATTGCCTCGGTCGCAGCTGCGATCTGCGGCTGCGCCCGAATCTCGATCGCCAGGCAAGCGCCTCACCAAGCAGCCGCGCGGCAGCCTGCTCGGCCTGGGCATCGATTCCAAGCCGGGCAAGGTCGGTCAGCGTCACTGCAATGCCCCAGCGGTTGCCGATCTCCTGAAAGAGCCTGAGGCTCTCCCGGTAGCGCTCAGCGGCAAGCCGGCGGTCGCCCATCCCAAGGCTGGCATCGCCCATCCGACTCAGGCAGATCGCCGCGCCGCGCGTGTCTCCAAACGCCGTGCGAATATCAAGCGCCTGTGCAAAGAGCGGCTGGGCCTGCGCATAATCGCGCTGGGCGCATGCGATCTTGCCAAGGTTGGTTAGCGAGAAGGCAATGCTCCATGGGCTGCTGAGCTGTCGCTCAATCTCCAGGCTCTGCTCGCCCCACAGTCGAGCCTGGACATAGTCGCCTGCCTCATAGGCCGACTGGCAGAGCACGCTCAGGGCGACAACGCGCCCATAGATATCGTCTGCGCCATCGGCAAGCGCAAGCGCCTCGCGGCCAAGCTGGTCTGTCATTGCGTTATCGCCAAGGTAGGAGCAGACCGCGCCAAGATAGTTGAGCGCCCAGATGATATCTGCAGGCTCACCCCCTTGGCGCAGCTCAGCCAGGCTCTGCTCAAGCATTGAGCGCGCCCCGCGCTGGCGGCCCATCGGAAAGATAAACCAGCCCTCGCGAACCACCAGGCGCGCCCAGGCCAGCCTTGAGGCATTCGAGCCAGTGCCGAGCGGTGCCAGTGCAGCCCCCGCGCGAAGCCCCAATACATCGGCGCCCTCGGCAAACCAGCTGCGCATATAGTAGATATGAAGAACATGGCGTTTGCCGCGCGCATGATGCCATCAATATCGCCGCGAACCGTGGCATGTCGCCACGCCACCCCGAATATGCGCAATTTCAGCGCTGAGCCCGGCGAGCGCCACCGGCTGGTGCGGCCCAACCAGCTCCCCTGTGCGCTCAGCAAGCAATCGCAGATAGAAGTCGGAGTGGCGATCGGCAATATTCTGCGCCTCGCCCGAGCGCTCAAGCTCATAGGACGTACATAGGGGCGCAGCGTCTCCGGCAGAATATAGCGTGTCTCGGCACTCTCCGCCAGGCGCCTGATCAGTGACTTGCCGACAAGCGACGCAAGCTGCGGCAGATTGGTATCGGTCACCGCCATGGCGGCGGCGCGGGTAAAGCTCCCGAGAAGATCGCCAGCCGCCTGAGCGCCTGCTGTTCATCTCGGTTAAGAGCTCCACGATGACAGAAACACAGCGCGCATGCTCTGGTGGCGCTCGCCCGCCTCGCCGCCCGAGGCGCTGAGGAAAATTCAAAGCTCTGGGCTATCTCGTCCGCAATCTCGCGCGCCGACATAAAGCGCGACCAGCTGGCCGCAAGCTCGATGCCCATCGGCAGCCCCTCGACCATCCGACAGATACGCCCGACAGCGGCAATATTGTCGCTCTGAAGGCCAATATCTGGCGCATAGGCCTGGGCTGTTCGTAGGAATAGCTCAACAGCTGGGTAGCGGATCGGATCGAGCAGGCTCTCCTGTCCCTCCGGCGGCGCCGCAAGGCCCTCAAGTCCAATCACCCACTCTCCGCGCAGGCCAAGCTGCACGCGCGAGGTTGTCACAATCTGAAGACGCGGCGCCCGCTCAAGCAGCCGCTCAATCAGCGAGACGCCCGCAAGGAGGTGCTCAATATTATCGAGCACCAGCAACACAAGCGCTGGCTGAGATAGTTCTGGAGCTGCACCGGCGTCGGGTCTGGGCCGGAGAACGCAAGGTCGAGCGCGCTCCCAATCGTTAATGCAAACGCATCCGCGACCGTCGGCTGATCGGCCAGCGCCGCAAGCGTGACAATGAAGACCCCGTCGATCAGCGTCTCCCGGTCACTCTGTTCTTGCAAGAACCGGTGCGCAACCTCGATCGCCAGACGTGTCTTCCCAACCCCGCCGACACCAGTCACCGTGATTAAGCGGCATGTCGGGTCGGCCAGACGGTTCCTGACTGTATCAAGCTCAGCCGTGCGTCCAATCAGCGGTGTCAGCGGCGTCGGTAAATTATGGCGCAACTGGTGGATCAAACTCTCTCACAGTGATATTCGCCAAGGGCACACTCTATAATGACATGTAAACGACCGCACACCTGAAGGCGGCGGTTTTCTGGAGGCCTTCTGATGAGCGCCGATGATAGGTAACAGAGCGCGGTTGCCAGTGCATAGACCGTATCACCGTTCTGGCCTCTCGATCGAGCGCACAAGCCGCCTCCATGAGTTCGGTATCCTCAAATGAGAAGTAGACCTTCTTCGGCTCCAGCCTGTAGTCCGCCGCATCGTCTGGAGCATCGCAATGGCATCCATCCGCTTCTGGTGGACCTGACCCTCAGGCAGCCACCGGCGAAACGCAGCGAGCTGCGCCTCAGGCAAGCCAGCCAGCGCCGCATCATCAAGCAGTGTCGGGTATGATCGCTCGGCGTAGAAGCGCCGCTGCGCCAGCACCGCAAGCGCGGAGGCGCAGCTGGCATCAAGTATCTGCTCCCGCGAGGCCCGCGCAAGCGTCGCCTGGATATTCACAAGCGCGACGAAGCGGCCTGAAACCATGCTCAGCCGAGACCATGGATCACTGCAACCGCATCATCTGCCGTCAGCCGCCAGGTGCGATAGTCCTCAAAGATAGCGCCAACTCCCTCATCCCAAAGGCGTGGAGCTCGGCCGCCCGCAGCGCGCCCATGCTGGCGCTGCCAAATACATGGATGCCCTGGTGCATCGCCCAGAGCACTTCCTTATGCCAGACGGCAGGCACCAGATCGAAGAGGCCATCAATAATCCCAATCATTGCCGGCTTGCGGAGCGTGGCACGATAGAGATCGCCCTGCGCTGCAGGCGGCAGATACAGCGCGTCAAGCTCCCGCGCCGCATCGGCATATGGGCAATCGTTGGGCCGGTGAAGATAATTGTGCTGGGGGATGTCATAGTTTATGGCCCGTAGCCGGTGGCTGGTGGCAAATCACAAGACGTGTACCAGCCCGCACGCCCGGCCCGCGGGTGCCCTTTGGGCGGGGCGGGCTAGCTTCTACAAAGCCCGCTCAAGCGGGCTGGGTTACCGGCCTTTTCATAGAGGGGTATCACCACGTGCCTGCTCCTCACCTCAACAGGGTCGCCACCTCACTCGGGAGCGGCTGGCGCGCCTGGGGGTTCTCCCAGATCGTGACGGTTGCGCCGCCCCCGTCGGCAGCAATATCGCGGAGCACGACAGCGCTCAGGCGCAGGTAGTCGCGATGGAAGTCGCAAGATCGCGGTAGTAATGGCGTGCAAAAAAGCGCTCGTCGCGGTTTGCGGCCCGCTCCATCAGCTGGCGCACAGCCTCAGCGGGAGTCGTCGGAAAGATCGACGCCGTGTCGCTGGCGACAGCCACAATATTTACCAGTCCTGGCCGAAGCTGACCCACTTTATCACAGATTGTCCCGGCCAGCCGGTAGGCAGGGGGCGCATCGTCCTGGCCGCGCAGGCGGCTCACCTCAACATCAAAGCGGCGGCCTGCCCCGATCGACGCGGAGAAATCAGGCCCGCGCTGCTTCTCGGCAGCGTAGCGCTCATACTCAAGCAGGATCCGCTTATCGCGCAGCGAGCAGCGCGGCGATCCCCAGCTCGGCCCGCAGATCGGCAAGCAACTCATCATCGCCGCGCCCCGCACTTTCTTCCAGATCTTTATCGCGGTGCTGCTCCGCAAATGATGCAAAGCGCGGGCTCGCCAGCCAGTCGGCAAGCGCCGATGACAGCAGGTGTGGCTCCGGACCCAGGATGTAGCTGCTAATCTCGTGTGGGCGCATAGCTGTGTGGACGATAGACAATAGACGATGGACCGTCAATCACAACCGACCGTATATCAAAATACTGGGGCGCCGGCACATCGAGCAGGCCCCACCCAAGCCGGCCCTGCGGCGTGGCGATCATATACTGGGTATCGATCCAGGCGACAAATCCGAGCGGCCCGTCGGGCACCTGATCGGTCTCAAGGACTGGCGTGCCGTCGATCGCAAAGCGCGCCCATGCCTGGCGCCACTCAAGCGAGTAGGTGCGCCATCTGTGGAT
>CAWDMT010000006.1:0-119773 GCA_963803485.1 uncultured Alphaproteobacteria bacterium
CGCTCCGTGCCGATGTCGTTCCTGAGCCGCACCAGTTCCTCGAGATCGGACGCCAGCGCCTCGGTCTCGATGCGCACGCCGGGCATGATGGCGCCGAGCAGCATCGCCGTGCGCACCGTCTTCAGCGCATCCTCCGGGCTCACCAGCACCGCCGGCGGCGGCTGCCGCCCCATGCGCTGCAGCGCGGCGAGAAGTTCCGTCAGCACGCCGGAGCGGCCGCGCAGCGACTGCCGGACCGTCTCCTCGCGCTCGGCGAGCGTGGCGATGCGGCCCTCGAGCACCGCGATGGATGTCTCGCTGTCCTTGATCGCCGCGGCGGTATCGATGAGTTCCTCGTTGAGCGCGGCCCGGTCGGCCGCGATCTCGGCGATCTCGGCGGCCACAGCCTCCTCCGCCTCGCGGCTCTCCTCCAGCCCGCGGTCGATCTCCTCCAGCGCACGGGCGCTGCCTTCGCGATCCATCTCGACTGAGGATTCCTGCGCGAACGCGCGCACGCCGGGCGACACCGCGAGCACGAGCGCGGCGGCCAGCAGGACGAATTGGCGGACAACCCCGGTCATCGGCACCGAATTTATCGGCCTGAGCGTTAACACCCTGTCAACCGTAACGAACTTGGTGGCGAAATCATGCCCGATGATAGGGATGGCCCGAGAGTATCGTGACGGTCCGGTAGAGCTGCTCGGCCAGCATGACCCGCACCATCTGGTGCGGCCAGGTCATCGCGCCGAAGGAAAGCACGAGATCGGCGCCCTCGCGCGCGGCATCGCCATGTCCGTCGGGGCCGCCTATCAGAAAGGCCACTCCGCGTCGCCGCTGTCGCGCCAGGCGCCCACCAGCTTCGCCAGATCTTCACTGGAGAGATTGCGGCCGCGCTCGTCGAGAACGACGCGCCGTGCGCCGGGTGCGAGGCGCGACAGGATCGCGGCGGCCTCGCCGTCCCGCCGGCGCGCGGCGTCCGGGGCGCGGTCCTCGGGCAGTTCGACCGTATCGAAACCGGTGAGCCCGATCGCCCGGCCCGCGGCCCGCGCGCGGTCGGCGTACCTGGCCGCAAGCTCGCTCTCGGCGCCCGTCTTCAGGCGCCCGACGCAGACGACAGAGACCTTCATCGCGCCCGCCGGCGGTTTCCCGCCGGGACGGTCAGCCGACCACCCGCTCGCGCGGGATGTCGCTCGACCACATCTTCTCGAGGTTGTAGAAGCCGCGCACCTCGGGACGGAAGACGTGGACGATCACGTTGCCGGCGTCGATGAGGACCCAGTCGCAGGTCTCCGTGCCCTCGACCGCCGCCCTGCCGTGGCCCGCGTCCTTGAGCGCGCGCACGACACGGTCGGCGACGGCGCCGACGTGACGGTCAGACCGCCCCGACGCCACGACCATGGTGTCGGCGATGGTGGACTTGCCTACGAGGTCGATGGTGACGATGTCCTCGGCCTTGCCGTCGTCGAGTGCCGCGAGGATCGTGTCGAGCTGACTGTCGGACGGGTCGCCCTGCCGGACAGCCTCGAGCGGAGGCGCACCGGTGGCGGTGCCCTCAATGGACTTCGCTGGGGTCAGTGGAAGTTCCTCTCGTCATACAATCCGAGATTGGATCAGATACCGGAGCCGAACGAACGCGCTCCTCGCCTAAGATAGGTCATCGCCCATGACGATTTCAACAAGGCCGGTGAACGGCGGCGATCAAATCTCACGTAACGTCCGCTGAACCGGCCGCCCGCCGGAGCGCCGTGGACGACAGGTCCGACCGGGGCCCGTGTAGGATGGTCCAGGCGGGCGGCTCGCACGACGGCAGGCGCCGCGCGTCGGATTCGTCGATGCGAAAGCGCGCGAGCGCCCGGGCGGCGGGTCCGGAAACGGCGGCGAAGGTCGAGCCCGGCCGGTCGATCACCGCGATCGGCGCGAGCGCCGCGATCTCCCGCCAGCGATGCCAGCGATGGAACGAGGCGAGGTTGTCCGCGCCCATCAGCCAGACGAACCGCACCGTGGGGCAGGTCCGCTTCAGCCAGGCCAGCAGGTCGACCGTCCGCGACGTTCCCAGCACCGTCTCGACGTCGGTGACGTGAATGCGCGGATGGTGCCCCACCCGCCGCGCACCCTCCATGCGCTCGCCCAGCGGCGCCAGATCGCCGTGCTCCTTCAACGGGTTGCCCGGCGAGACAAGCCACCATACGGCGTCCAGACCGATCCGTTTCAGCGCCTGTTCCGAGATCTGGCGATGGGCGGCATGGGCGGGATTGAACGAACCGCCGAGGAGGCCTATCGCCTGGCCCGCCCCGTGCGGGGGCAGACGGGCGGGCGCCGATTGTGCCGCGGCCCCGCTCAAGGCCGCGTCTGGCCCGTTCCGCGCACGCGGTACTTGAAGCTCGTGAGCTGCTCGACGCCTACGGGCCCGCGCGCATGCATCCGCCCGGTGGCGATGCCGATCTCCGCGCCCATCCCGAACTCGCCCCCGTCGGCGAACTGGGTGGAGGCGTTGTGCAGCACGATCGCGGAATCGACGCGTCCCATGAAGGCTTCGGCGGCCGCCGCGTCGTCCGTGACGATCGCCTCGGTGTGCTCCGACCCGTATCGCGAGATGTGCCCGATTGCGGCGTCGAGCCCGTCCACCACCGCGACCGCGATGATCGCGTCGAGATATTCCTTCGGCCAGTCGTCCTCGGTCGCCGCCACCACGCGGGTGTCGGCACCTTGAGCCTCCCGGTCGCCGCGCACCTCGCAGCCGGCCTCGATCAGCGCCGCCACGAGCGGCTTCAGGTGGGTGCCCGCGAGTTTCCGGTCGACGAGCAGCGTCTCCGCCGCGCCGCAGATGCCCGTTCGCCGCATCTTGGCGTTGACGACGAGGTCGCGGGCCATGTCGAGGTCGGCCGGGCCGTGGACATAGACGTGGCAGACACCCTCGAGATGGGCGAAGACCGGCACCCGCGCCTCGTCCTGAACGCGCGCGACCAGGCTCTTGCCGCCGCGCGGAACGATGACGTCGATATTGCCGGAAAGCCCGGCCAGCATCTCGCCGACGGCCGCGCGGTCCGTCGTCGGCACCATCTGCACCGCCTGCGCGGGCAGCCCGGCCGCCGTCAGCCCCCCGGCGAGGCAGGCATGGATCGCGCGGCTCGAATGGAAGCTCTCCGACCCGCCGCGCAGGATCACGGCGTTGCCGGCCTTGAGGCACAAGGCGCCGGCGTCGGCAGTCACGTTGGGCCGGCTCTCGTAGATCACGCCGATGACGCCGAGCGGGGTGGCGACGCGCTCGATCTGCAGCCCGTTCGGCCGCTCCCAGGCGGCCAGCACCCGGCCGACGGGATCGGCGAGCGCCGCGATCTCCTCGACGCCCCTGGCCATCGCCTCGATGCGCGCCTCGTCGAGGCGCAGGCGGTCGAGGAAGGCGGGCGCCGTGCCGCGGGCCTCGGCAGCAGCCACGTCGCGCGCGTTGGCGGCGAGGATGTCGGCGGTCGCCGCGCGGATCGCGGCCGCCGCGGCCGCCAGCGCGCGATCCTTGTCTTCCGTGCTCGCGGTCGCGAGCCGGCGCGCCGCGTCCCGGGCGGCGCGTCCGAGATCCGCCATGACGGCGGCCACGTCGTCGGTCCGGTCGAGCTCGCGTATCGAGGCGGCCATGTCCTACTCCTGCTTCAGGGTCATGTCGTCGCGATGGATCATCTCGGCCCGGCCCTTATAGCCGAGAATGCCCTCGATTTCGCGGCTCTTGCGGCCGATGATCGATTCCGCGTCGGCCCGGTCATAGGCGGCGAGCCCGCGTCCGAGCTCCGCGCCGCCGGCGTCCAGTATGACGACGGCGTCGCCGCGCGCGAAGGTGCCCTCGAGCCGCACGACGCCCGCCGGCAGCAGGCTGCGCCCGTCGCGCAGGGCCGTGGCCGCGCCGGCATCGACGACGACGGTCCCTCGCGGCTCGAGCGTTCCCCCGATCCAGCGCTTGCGCGCGGTCACGGGATTGCCCAGCGGCGCGAACCAGGTCGAGCGCGCGCCCTCGTCGATCGATTTCAGCGGATGGTCGATGCGCCCCGAGGCGATGATCATCGCGGTGCCGGCGGCGGTCGCGATCCGCCCCGCCTCGATCTTGGTCGCCATGCCGCCGCGCGACAGCTCCGATCCGGCGCTGCCGGCCATCGCCGCGATCTCGGCCGTGATGCGCGGCACTTCGGGGACGAAGTCGGCCTTCTGCGCGCCGTTCGGCGGCGCGGTATAGAGCCCGTCGATGTCCGACAGCAGCACCAGCAGGTCCGCGCTCGTCATCGTCGCGACGCGGGCGGCCAGCCGGTCGTTGTCGCCGTAGCGGATCTCCAACGTCGCGACGGTGTCGTTCTCGTTGATGACGGGAACGGCCTTCAGCCGCAACAGCGTCTGGATGGTCGAGCGGGCATTCAGGTAGCGCCGCCGCTCCTCGGTGTCGCCGAGGGTGAGCAGGATCTGGCCGGCGGCGAGGTCATGGACCTGCAGCGCTTCCGACCATGCCCGTGCGAGCGCGATCTGGCCGACCGCGGCGGCGGCCTGGCTCTCCTCGAGCCGCAGGGGGCCGCGCGGCAGGCCCAGCACCGTCCGGCCGAGCGCGATGGCGCCCGACGAGACGATCAGGACCTCCGCGCCGCCGCCCGCCAGCCTCGCCACGTCGCTGGCGAGCATCGCGAGCCAGTCGCCCCTGAGCCCGGCGGAAGGGTCGATCAGGAGCGCAGAGCCGATCTTGACCACGATGCGGCTGTGGTCGCTGAGCGGACGGCGCTTCGTCACGGCCGCCACTCCTTCACCGGCGCCGCGGCCGCCGCCTCCTCGGCGCGGGCGGCATCGATGGCGCGCTTCACCCGCGAGAGGGCCTCGCGCACGCCGGCACTGGTCGCCGCCGACAGCATGATGACGTTGCCCGGGGCGGCGCTCGCCAGCGCCCTGCGCTTCTCCTCAAGCGCTTCCGGGGCCACCGCGTCGCATTTCGACAGGGCGACGATCTCGGGCTTGTCGGCGAGCCCGTGGCCATAGGCCTCCAGTTCCCCGCGCACCGTCGCATAGGCCTCGCCCACGTCCTCGCTGGTGGCGTCGACGAGATGCAGCAGCACGCCGCAGCGCTCGATATGGGCGAGGAACCGGTCGCCGATCCCGACGCCCTCGTGGGCGCCCTCGATCAGGCCCGGGATGTCGGCGACCACGAACTCCGCGTCGTCGAGCCGCGCGACGCCCAGATTGGGGTGCAGCGTGGTGAACGGATAGTCGGCAATCTTCGGCTTTGCCGCCGAAACGGTGGCCAGGAAGGTGGATTTGCCCGCATTCGGCAATCCGACGAGGCCGGCGTCGGCGATCAGCTTCAGCCGCAGCCAGAACGTTGCGCTCTTCGCCCGGGTGGCCGGGATTGGCGCGCCGCGGCGCCTGGTTGACCGACGACTTGAAGCGCGCGTTGCCGAAGCCGCCGTTGCCGCCCTTGAGGAGCCGCACCCGCTGCCCGACCTCGGTGAGGTCGGCGATCACCGTCTCGCGGTCCTCGTCGAGGACCACCGTGCCCACCGGAACCTTGAGCGTCACGTCGGGCCCGCCCGCGCCGGTACGGTTCTTGCCCATGCCGTGGCCGCCGCGCTTGGCCTTGAAGTGCTGCTGGTAGCGATAGTCGATCAGCGTGTTGAGCCCGTCCACGCACTCGACCCAGACGTCGCCGCCCTTGCCGCCGTCACCGCCGTCCGGCCCGCCGAACTCGATGAACTTCTCGCGGCGGAACGAGACGCAGCCATTGCCGCCGTCCCCGGCCTTGAGATGTACGCGGGCCTCGTCCAGGAACTTCATCGCGAGGTCTCCTCGAAGCGGGCGCGGGTGAGCACCGTGTCGATGTGCTCGACCGCCTCGCCGCGCGCCAGCGAATGCACCAGCCGCGTCCCGGTGCGCGTGAAGCCGAGCTTCTCCTGCACCTTCAGGGAGGCCGGGTTGTCGAAGAACACCCCCGAGGGCACACGGGCCGCGCCGACGACCTCGAAGGCATGGGCGAGCACGGCGCGCGCCGCCTCGGTCGCCAGACCCGCGCCCCAGTGCGGGCGAGCCAGCCAGTAGCCGAAGTCGGCGACCACCGGCAGGCCGTGCAGGCCGATCCCCCCGACGACCTCGCCGTCGCGCTCGATCACGAGGTGCAGGTTCTCCCCGGCCGCGTTCTGCTCGCGGGCGAGCGCGACGAAGGAGGCCGCGTCCCCCCGGCCATAGGGAAACGGCACGCGGGCCAGCATGCACGCGACGTCCCACTCGCCGATGCCCGCCGTGATCGCCGGCACGTCGTCCGGCTCAGGCCAGCGCAGGGTGAGCCGCGCCGTCTCGATGACGGACGCCTCGCCTGCGCCGGGGCTGTGCTGCGGGTCTCGCATTGAACTGGACCTGAAAACGAAACCAGGGGAGACGGTCGTCCCGCCTCCCCTGGCCGAAATCCTGTCTGGCCGCCGGGGTCTAGGGACGCCGCCGGCGGAAGTCGCCGCCGACTATTCGGCGGGCGACGGCGCGACAACCGATACGTACTGGCGGCCGCCGGTCGAGGTCTTGAACTCGACGACGCCCGTCGTCAGCGCGAAGATCGTGTGATCCTTGCCCATGCCGACATTGACGCCGGGATGCCACTTCGTGCCGCGCTGGCGGATGATGATGTTGCCGGGGATGACCTGTTCTCCGCCGAACTTCTTCACGCCGAGCCTGCGGCCGATCGTGTCGCGACCGTTGCGGGATGAACCGCCTGCCTTCTTGTGCGCCATGATCTAGCTCCTCAGTCCTTCTTCGCCTCGTCGGCGGCCTTTTTGGAGGCTGCCGGCTTCGCGGTCTTTTCCGTGGTCTCGGCCTTGGCCGTCTTGGCCTCGGCCTTCGGCTTCGCGGACGCCTTCGCCTTGGTCTCCTCGGCCTTGGCGGCGGCCTTCGGCTCGGCCGCGGGCTTTGCCTCGGCCTCGGCCGCCTTCTTCTCGGCAGCCGGCTTGGCCTGCGCCTTCTTGGCCGACGGCTTGGCGCCGTCGGTCAGGATCTCGGTGATCCGGATCTCGGTCAGGTGCTGGCGGTGGCCCTGCGTGCGGCGATAGTGCTTGCGCCGCTTCTTCTTGAAGATGAGGACCTTGCGGCCCCGCGTCTGCTCGACAACCTCTCCGGCGACCGTCGCGCCCGCCACGAGCGGGCTCCCGATCGAGGAGTTGTCGCCGTCCCCGATGAGGAGAACCTCCTCGAACAGCACGCTGTCGCCGGCTTCGCCGGGCAGCTTCTCGACCTTGATGACTTCCTGCGGGGCGACGCGGTACTGCTTGCCGCCCGTCTTGATGACCGCGAACATGGGTCTTCCCTGTTTCTTCGTCACGCGCCCTTCGGCGCCGCGTCCGGTCTACCGACCGGTGCGGACTTTGCGGGCGGGTCTTCGGAAAGACCCCCCTTGGCCTCGGGCAGCGCCAATATGCGCGGAAACGATTGCTCCCGCGCGGACCGATCGCGGAATATACGGAGCGCGCGGCGCAAGTCAATCTCGATGCCGCGTCGATGACGCGCGCGCCCGGCATGCATATATCTGGGCCGATCCTCCAATGCGGCCTTGCCGGGCGGCGCAAGTCTCGTGTAGGAAGCCCCCGCGCCGTCGAGCGGCGCGGCCCCGACTTCAGCGGAGAGGTGCCGGAGTGGTCGAACGGGGCGGTCTCGAAAACCGTTGTGCGCGCAAGCGTACCGTGGGTTCGAATCCCACCCTCTCCGCCATAAATGGCCGACGTGGACTGTCCTGAACATGCTGCGGCGGGGAACACGCCCCGCGACTTGGGCGCGCCGCCGTCCCTGTCTAGGCTCCCTGCCCGAATAGGATCGACGGATCGCCGGTGACCGGTGGCGCGTAGAAGGTCAGCCGGACCGCCTCCATCAAAAGCAGCGGCGGAGCCATCTCGCGGGCGAGTTCGCTGATGCGCCCCTGGAGCTCGGCCACCGTCTTGGGGTGATCGGCGGAGAGGTCGGTGGTCTCCGCCTCGTCCTCGGCGAGATTGAAGAGCTCGATCTTCTGCGGCAGAGCCGCCTTCCAGACGAGCTTCCAGTCCCCGCGCCGCACGGCGCCCACCATCGGATCGACGTTGTAGACGACCTCGGTTCGTGGCGACGGCCCGTTCTCGCTGATGGTCGCCCAGACGTCCATCCCGTCGAGCGGCTTGTTCCTGATAAGCTCGGCCCCGGCGAGGCCGGCGAGCGTCGGATAAACGTCCACGACGTGCAGGAGCCCGTCCACCTCGGCAGGCCCGATCCGTCCGGGCCAGTTGGCGAACGCGGCGGCGAGGGTACCGCCCTCGTAGAGCGTGCCCTTGCCGTCCCGGTAGGGTCCGTTGTCCGCGGGCAACGGGCCGGAGACCTCGGTGTCGCCCGAGAACAGCGTCGACGTCACGCCGCCGTTGTCACTGTGAAAGATGACGAGCGTGTCGTCGCGCATGCCTTTCGCCTCGAGCGTCGCGATCGCCTTGCCGACGGCGTCGTCGAGGACGGAGATCATCGCCGCGTAGGCGCGTCGGTTGGGATCCTCGATGTGCCCGAAGCGGTCGAGATACTCGTCGGGCGCCTGGAACGGCGTATGTGGGGCGGTGAAGGCGAGGTATAGGAAAAGCGGGCTCGCGCCGTCATGGCCTTCGATCACCCGGGCCGCCTCTTCGCCGAACAGGACGTTGTCGAAGCCCTCTTCCACGAGCGGCTCGTCGTCGCGATACCAGTCCGGAACCCCGTGCGAGGCATGCTCGAAGTGGTCGATCTCGCCGACCAGCGCGCCGTAGAACTGGTCAAATCCGCGCTGGTTCGGCCGGTATTCCGGCTCCGCATGGCCGAGATGCCACTTGCCCACCATCGCAGTCGTGTAGCCGGCGTCCTTCAGCATCTGGGGCAGAAGATATTCGTCCAGCGGCAGCCCGTAGGTGCCAGCGCCGGGGATGACGCCCGTCTGCAGCCCGTAGCGCAGCGGATAGCGGCCCGTCATCAGTGCCGCCCGTGTCGGCGTGCACATCGGCTGCACGTAGAACTGATCGAGCCTGGCGCCCTCCCGCGCGAGCCTGTCCAGGTTCGGCGTGTCGATGTCGGAGCCGCGGAACCCCGCATCCGCCCATCCCAGATCGTCGGCGACGATCAGGAGGATATTCGGCCTGGCGGCCGCGGTCGACGCGAATCCCGGGGTTGCCAGCCAGGCCAGCGCGCCCGACATCGCCGAGGATGCCGACACGGTTGCCGCCGCACCCGACAGGAGCGCCTCCCGACGTGTGAGGGCGGCCGGGGATGGAGTGGGGGTGTCGGTCGTCATGACTGGTTCTCCAAGGCCGCGCGCCGGCCCGCTCTCCGGTGCCCGGGCGAGACGACGGCCATTCGCCACGGGTGCGGCGGGCTGCAACGGATGGCTGGAGCCTCGCCGGCGCACGCGGGAGGTGCCTTGCTCAGATCAAGGGTCGGGGAGACGGATGGGCGCCGGCCGACGCCCGGCGCCCATGCGGTGGCGGGATGCGCCAAATCGGCCTAGGCAGGGTCCGGTCCGGATCCAGCCGCGCGAGCCTCGAATGACGTTTTGCAGACCGGTCCTTGCCGCCCTCCTCCTCGTCGTTTCGGCGGCCGCCGCGCGCGCGGAGACCATCGTTGTCTGCACGGCGGTCGCCGATGCCGATACCGGCGCGATGCTGGTCGAGGAGGGCGAGTGCGACACGCGCGCCACGCCCGCCTCGACCTTCAAGATCCCGATCGCCCTGATGGCGTTCGACGCCGGCGTCATGCACGACACCCGTTCGCCCGCCATGCCCTTCAGGGAAGGCTATGCCGACTGGGTCCCCGCCTGGCGCCAGACCACCGATCCCTCGCGATGGATGAGCGAATCCGTCGTCTGGTACTCCCAGGAAGCCACGAAGGCGATCGGCATGGACCGGTTCGCGGACTACGTCGCCTCGTTCGACTACGGCAACGAGGACGTCTCCGGCAGCGCCGGGAAGGACGACGGCCTGACGAACGCGTGGCTGAGCTCGTCGCTCGCGATCTCGCCGCGCGAACAGCTCGCCTTCCTGCGCCGGATCGTCCATCGCGACCTGCAGGTCGGCGACCATGCCTACGAGATGACCGCGGCGCTCGTCGATCACGGGCTCCAGCCGGGCGGCTGGCATGTCTACGGCAAGACCGGCGCGGCGCCGTCGCGCGATTCCGCCGGCAACCTGCTCTGGGGCCAGCCCTGGGGCTGGTTCGTGGGCTGGGCGACACGGGACAACCGGCGGGTAGTCTTCGCCCGGCTGACGCGCGACACGACGAGGCCGGAGGCATCCCCGGGACGCGCGGCGCGCGCCGCGCTGCTGGAGGAGTTCTTCTCGCGGCCCGACGGCATCCCCGACTGAGGGCCGGTCAGTCGCGGCCGGGAACCGGCGTCAGCCGACCCGGGTCTCGCGCCAGGCGTCGCGGTCGAGCGTGAGGCCTAGGCCGGGGCGGTCGGGGATCGTCAGAACGCCGTTCACCGGCTTCGGCGCATCGGGGAACAGCGTCTCGCCGACCGCGACCATGCCGAGATGCCATTCCACCAGCCAGCCGTTCATCATGCCGGCCATCAGGTGCATGTTGAAATGCGGCCAGCCGCCGCCGTTGGCGATCGGCAGGTTGTAGGTCTGGGCGAGGTGGGCGGCCTTGCGCGCCTCGGTATAGCCGCCGCAATAGGTGACGTTGGGCTGCAGGATGTCGACGCCCTGGTGCTCGACCAGTTCCCTCAGCCGCCATCGATGGCCCTCCATCTGCCCGGCGGCCAGCGGGATGCGGGTGGACCGCCGCAGGTCGGCGAGCGCCCGGGCGTCGTTCTGCTGCAGAGGCTCCTCGAACCAGGTGAGGTTCAGGTCCTCGATCTCGCGGCAGAGCATCTTGGCCTCGACGGGCGTGAACAGGTAGTTGGCGTCGATCATCAGGTCGATGTCCGGCCCCACCGCCTCGCGGATCGCCGCCACGCGCCTTGCATCCTCGCGCCAGCCGCCTGGATCGACGGCGACGACGGATTTGAGCGCCGTGAACCCGTTCGACACGTGCAGCCGCGCCGCCTCGGCGAGCAGGTCCCGGTCGTATTGCGGGAAGCCGAAGGTGACGTAGCACTGCACCTCGCGCCGCGCGTTGCCGAGGAGCTCGGCGACGGTCCGCCCCTGCGCCTTGCCGGCGATGTCCCAGCAGGCGATGTCGAGGCACGACAGCGCCATCGACACGGTTCCCGTCATGGCGCGCGGGTTGAGCTTCTTCCACACCCGCTGGTGGATCAGCTCGATATCGCGCGGGTCCATGTCGCGCACCAGCGGCAGGACGTGCTCGTGCAGCGCCGCGACGACGGCCTGCGACAGGAAATGGCCGGTCAGCCCGTAGCCGACGATGCCCTCGTCCGTCTCCACTTCGCAGAACACGAACCGCGTCTGCTCCTCGCGGCCATATCCCTCGACCCGGCCCGACAGCAGCGGGATTTCGATGGAAAAGCCGTGCAGGCTGGCGCGGATGTCCTTGATCTTCATGATATGGGTTCCCGTGAGGCGTCGAGGGCGAGGCCCAAGCCATACGTCAACAGATTATCGTTGACAATCGACAGGTGGAACCTACCGTCCCGGGGAACCGCACGAGGAGCACGATGCCATGACGGGCGAACCCACCCTGTTGCCCCCGGCCGCGACGCTCATGGAAGGCTTCGAGCGCCGCTCCATCGCGACGCGCGGCGCCGAGATCAGCGTGGCGATCGCCGGTGACGGTCCGCCGCTCCTGCTCATCCACGGCAATCCGCTGACGCTGGTGAGCTGGCACAAGATCGCCCCGTCGCTCGCCCGCGACTTCACCGTCGTGGCGATGGACCTGCGCGGTTACGGCGACAGCTCCAGGCCCGACGGCGGCGAGGACCATGCCGGCTACACCTTCCGCGCCATGGGCGAGGACGCCTTCGACGTGATGGATGCGCTGGGCTTCGAGCGCTTTGCCGTCGCCGGCCACGACCGCGGCGGCCGGGTCGCCTTCCGCATGGCGCTCGACCGGCCCGACCGCGTGACGCGCATCTCCGCGCTCGACATCGTGCCGACCCATCACGTCCTGACCAACGTGTCGCTCGGCTGGGGGCTGGAGAGCTACCACTGGTTCTTCATGGCCCAGAAGGCGCCCTTCCCCGAGCGGCTGATCTGCGCCGACCTCGACTATTACATGCGCTACAAGCTCAACAAGAAGGGCGTGGGCCTCGAGATCTTCACCGCCGAGGCGATGGCCGAATATGTCCGCTGCGCGACGCCGGATCAGATCCACGCCGTCTGCGAGGATTACCGCGCCACCGTGACGCTCGACTTCGAGATGGACAAGGCCGATTACGGCCGGCGAAAGATCGCCTGCCCCGTCCTGATCCTGTGGGGTTCGAACAGCCATTGCGGCCGGCATTTCCGCCCGATGGAGGCCTGGGCGGAATGGGCCGACGACCTGACCGGCCAGGACATACCGACCGGCCATTATCCGGCCGAGCACCGGCCCGATCTCGTCTATGCCGAGTTCCACCGCTTCTTCGGCGCCGAACGGCCGGCGGCCGCCTGATGCGGACGATCTCCGCCAAAGATGCCCGCCGGCTCCTGCACGGCGGCGGCGAGGTCGCCTTCCTCGACGTCCGCGAGGCCGGCGAATTCGGCGAGGGCCATCCCCTCTTCGCGGTGCCCTGCCCCTACAGCCGGCTCGAGCTCGACGCGCCGCGCCTCTTTCCCCGGCCCACCGTCCCGGTGATCCTGATCGACGGCGGCGACGGGGTGGCGCGGCGGGCCGCGGCCCGGCTCGAGGGCCTCGGCTATACGGATGTCGCGATTGTGGACGGCGGGACGCCCGGCTGGGCGACCGCCGGGCTGACCCTTTACAAGGGCGTCAACGTGCCGGGCAAGGTCCTCGGCGAACTCGTCGAGGAAGCCGTCCACGTCCCGACGATCACGGCCCGCACGCTGGCCGCATGGCGCGCCGAGGGCCGGCGCTTCCGGCTGTTCGACGCCCGGCCGCCCGCCGAGTACGCAAAGATGCGGGTGCCGGGCGCGGTGTGCCTGCCAAACGGCGAGCTCGCACACCGCTTCGACGCCGCCGTCGGCGACGGCACGACCCAGGTCGTCGTCACCTGCGCCGGCCGCACGCGCGGCCTCATCGGCGTCGCCGGTCTCGCGCTCGCCGGCATCGGCAATCCGGTCCATGCGCTGGAGAACGGGACGCAGGGCTGGGCGCTGGCCGGCGAGACGCTGGAGCGCGGCAATACGGCCGATCCCTTCCCCGGGCTCGACGAGGACCGGCGCGCGGCGAGCGGCGCGCGCGCCGAGGCGCTGTCGCGGCGGCACGGCATCCCCTGGCTCGATCCCGACGGGCTGGCGCATCTTGCGGCCGACCGGGATCGCACCCTCTTTCTCCTCGACATCCGCAGCGCGCCGGAATTCGCCGCCGCCACCGTCGCGGGCGCCGTGCACGCCCCGGCCGGTCAGGTCGTACAGGCGGCCGACCAGTGGATCGGCGTGCGCCGGGCGCGCGTCGCGCTCCTCGACGATACCGGGCTCAGGGCCGCCCTGACCGCCTTCTGGCTGCGCCAGATGGGCTTCGAGGCGGCCCATGTCGTCCCGGGCGTCGACCGGCCGGAGGTCCGCCAGGCGTTGGAGAACGCCCTGCCGGTGCGGCCAGCCTTCGAGGCGGAACCGCTGCCGGAGGTCGCTCCCCGGGACGCGGTTTCGAAGGTGGCTGCCGGAGCCACGCTGCTCGACCTTCGCCCCTCGCGGGACCATGACGCCATGCGCGTGCCGGGATCGCTCTGGTCGATCAGGCCGCGACTTGCCGCCGATCTCGCCGGCCGCGCCGGAGCCGTCCTGATCCTCGCCGGGGACGCGGGCTTCGCCGCGCTCGCCGCGAAGGACCTCGCCGAGGGGGGAATCACGGGAACCGCCCTCATCGAGGGCGGCATCGAGGCATGGCGCGCCGCGGGCGGTCCGGTGGAGGCCGGTCACGCGCCGTTGCCGGAAGCGGTCACCATCGACTTCCTGCGCTTCGTCCACGACCGCCACGACGGCAACCTGGACGCCTCGCGCCGCTATCTCGAATGGGAGACCGGCCTCGTCGCCCAGCTCGACGCCGAGGAACGTGCGGAATTCGCGCTCGCCCTGTGATCAGTGCCCGGTCGCCTCGACGGCGCGGCGCTTCGCCCGCCGCCGCTTCGTCCATGCCGTCAGCGCCATCGATCCGATCATGACCGCGACGATGGCCATCGCTCCTGGCCGCTGGAGGATGTAGGAGATATCCCCGCCGCTGACCTGCCAGGACCGCAGGAACTGCGTCTCGACAAGATTGCCCAGGATCAGCCCCACGACGACGGCGGCCACCGGGTATTCGTAGCGCGCCAGCGCCCAGCCGACGATCGAGAACACGAACAGCGTGATCGGCCCGGCGATCGTGCCGTCGATGGCGTAGGAGCCGAACGAGGCGAGCACCAGGACCGTCGGGATCAGGAACCTGAGCGGTACCCGCACCACGTAGCCGGCGAAGTAGACGAAGCCGAGCCCGACGAACAGCAGGAGCACCGCCTGCGCCATGTTCGAGAAGATGATGGCGTAGACGATGTCCTTGTTGTTGCCGATGAAGGACGGGCCGCCGACGATGTTGTGCATGGCGAAGGCCGCCAGCAGGATCGCCGTCGCCCCGCCGCCGGGGATGCCGAGCGCCAGCATGGTCGCCATCGCCCCGCCCTCCGACGACGAGTTCGCGCTCTCCGCCGCCACCACGCCCTTCGGGTTGCCCTTGCCGAAGCTCTCGCTGTCGGCGTCCTCCCGCTTGGTCTGGGCGTAGGAGATCAGGTTGGAGATCGACGAGCCGACGCCGGGGATCGCGCCGATGAAGGCGCCGATCGACGAGCCCCGGATGATGACCATCGGATAGCTCGAAGGCCATGCCCCAGCCGCCGCACGATGCGGCCCAGGCTGATGGTGCGCTTGGATTCGTCGTCGATGAGGAACGTCGCGTTGACCAGCGTGTAGAGCTGGCTCGCCGCCAGCAGCCCCATCATCGCCGGGATGGTGCGGGATGCCGTCGAGCAGCCACGGGATGCCCATCGTGCCGCGCATGTAGCCCGCCGTGTTCATCCCCACCGTGCCGAGCAGCAGGCCGAAGACGCCGGCGATGCAGGCCCGCGCGTCGCGAAGCGCCCGGCCAGCGAGCCGAGCAGCAGGATGCCCCAGATCGCCACCGCGAACAGTTCGAGCGGCCCCATCCTCAGCACGACATAGGCGAGCGGCGAGATGACGATGCACAGGATCAGATAGCTCGTCAGCGCGCCGAACACCGACGACGACAGCGCGATCGCCGAGCGCCTCGTTGTGCTCGCCGCGCCGCGCCATCGGATAGCCGTCGAAGGTGGTCGCCACCGCCGACGACGTGCCCGGGATGTTCATCAGCACCGCCGGCACCGAGCCGCCGAAGCCGGCGCCGGTGTAGATCGAGGTCAGGAAGATGATCGCCGGCAGGAAGTCCATGTAGAGCGTCATCGGCAGGAACAGCGCCATCGCCATGGTGATGGAGATGCCCGGCATGGCGCCGAAGACCAGGCCGATCACGAGGCCGGGCACAGCCATATCCAGGCGTCCGGCGAGGACGACAGGATGGCGATGACCGCCTGCGGCGGCGCCGAAATCGATCATGCCGCGCCCCTCACAGGATCATCGTGGGGATGGGATAGGGCATCAGCGCCCGGAAGCCGATCACGAGGAGCGCCGCCGCGGCTCGGCGGAAACACCAAGAGCGTCAGCCAGTTGCGTTCGCCGCAGATATAGAGGCCGACGGTGATGAAGAGCCAGAGACATACGTCGAATCCGCGCGCGCTCCAGCCCGAAGGCGAAGACCCCGAAGGCGCGCCACCAGGACGGCGACGCGGCAGAGGTCGGACCAGGTCTCGCCCTCCGGCTCGGCGCTCTCGCCGCGGTCGCGGACGACGCGAACGCCGTCCGGCGTGTCCTCGCTGACCCTCCTGAGGGTCTGCGGCAGGATGAGCAGGTACAGCACCAGCGCGATGATCGAGGCCGGCTGGACGAACAGGAGATTGTTCATCCTGAGCGACGTGGCGCGCGTGTCGATGAGATAGGCGATCACGAACGCCGCGATCAGGGTCAGCACCGCGAAGTGCCCCCAGTCAACCTCGTAGGTGCGTTTGCCGATCTTCATCGCAAGCGTCCCCGTGCGCGACGGCAGGCGCGGGGAAGGCGCCCGCGCTGTGCAAGCCCCGTCGCCCGCCTCATTCGGCGGGCGACGGGAAAGGTCGGCCTCAGCCCTCCAGAAGGTCGATGTGGTCGGTCAGCACGTCGTAGGTCGCGCGGAACGCCTGGTTGGAGGCGTCCGGGCCGAACCAGGTGGTCGCGAGCTACTGGTCCTGCAGCGCCTGGATGACCGTCTCGTCCTTCGAGGTGGTCTCGAGCGCGTTCACCAGCGTCTCGTAGACCTCCGCGTTCTCGTCCTTCAACGCCGTCGGGATCACCCAGCCGCGCTGCGAGCCCTCGACGAACTGGCCGCTGCCGCCCGTCTCCGCGCCGTAGGCGACCACGTTCTGGAGTATCCGGGAAGATGTCCGCGGGATCGTCGGCGTAGAGCATCAGAGGCTTGATCTGCTCGATCAGCGGCAGGAAGCCCTCGGCGCCGACGAAGGCGATGTCGACATGGCCGCCGGCCGCCGCGTTGCGGGCCGGGCCGCCGCCGTCATAGGTGACGATGCGCACCGCCTCGGGATCGATCCCCGCCTCGCTGAGGCTCAGCATGAGGTTGACGTAGTCGGCCGAGGCCGGCTGGACGCCGAGGCTCAGGCTGCCCGGGTCGTCCTTCAGCATGTCCATGGCCTGCGCGAAGCTCTCGAGCCCGCTCGTCGAAGGTGCCGCCGCGAGCGTCAGGTCGCGCGAGGGCAGGTTGATCATCCAGAAGTCGTCGACCTCGTAGGGCGCCTCGTGCAGCATGATGGACAGCGGGATGTACGGCGACGCCGACGTGCAGAGGATCGTGTGGCCGTCCATCGGCTGCTGCAGCACATACTGATGGCCGATGATCGTGTTGCCGCCGGGGCGGTTCACGACGTTCACCGGCTGGCCGAGCGTCTCCTGCAGGAACGGCGAGAAGGCGCGGGCGAGACGGTCGTTATAGCCGCCGGTCGCGAACGGCACGACCATGTTGATCGGCTGGCTCGGATAGGACTGGGCGCGCAGGATTGCGGGCGCGGCCAGGCCTGTCGCGGCGAAGGCGCCGCCGGCGGCGGCGAACTTGAGCACGGAACGACGTGTTGGGCCGGTCATGCGGTTTCCTCCCGATTGGTGCCACGTCACGTCTTCTCTGTCTCGGACCGCGCGTGGCACGGTGCGGCCCGGCATTCTTGAATTCCCCTGCCGGATCGGGCGCGATGCCGCCCGGCAGACGAACGCTAGGGCGAACCTCGGTCGACTGTCAACAGTCGTCAATATAGCACGTGCAATCGCGGCCGTCGCCGCGCTAGACTGATGCCCGGACCGGCTGATTTTCCGCCGTCTGCGGACTGTGCGAGGGCGCGCGAAACGGCTATGTCTGAGCGCCCCGTGAACCCTGCGTGAGGCACGCGAAAGCATCGGACCCCGCCATGTCCCGTCCCGACGAACCCCCGCATCTGTCCCCCATCGACTTCCTGCGCACGCGGTCGCTGACCAACGTCGTGCAGTCGGAAATCGAGAGGATGATCGTCGACGGCGAGCTGAAGCCCGGCGAGCGGGTCAACGAGAACGCGCTCGCGCAAAAGTTGGGCGTGAGCCGGGGCCCGATCCGCGAGGCGTGCAGCGCGCTCGGCGCGAGCGGCCTGATCGCGGTGGTGCCCAACCGGGGCTTCTTCGTGCGCACCCTGAGCGACGAGGAGGCCGAGGATTCGGGAGAGGCCCGCGCCGGGGTCTTCGCCTATATCGGCCTCCTGCTCGCCCAGCGCATCAGCGATGACGAGATCGCCCATCTGGAGGAGCTGACCCGGCGGATGGACAAGGCCGCCGAGATCGGCGAGGCCGACATCTACTATCCGATCAACCTCGAGTTCCACGACTTCCTGGTCCGCAGCTGCGGCAACGAGCGGTTGGCCCAGCTCTACCGCGACATGGTGCGCGAGCTGCATATCCACCGGTATCGCGGCCTGCAGGGCGGCGAGGAGCTGCGCGTCTCCAACGCCGAGCACAAGGCGATGGTCGAGGCGCTGGCCGCGCGCGATCCGCAGGCCGCGTTCGACGCCTTCCGCATCCACGTCCACCACGGGCTCGTCCGCAACTTCCGGGTCCGCAAGGCCCACGCCGAGCGGACGCCCGCCGGCGCCGGCGAGGGCGGCGCCGGCTGAGACCGCTTGGGCGCGCGGCGCCGGACCTGTCTGTCTGCAAAAGACTGTTGACAATCAACATATCGCACCGGCAGGTTCCGGTGAGCGAACCCTGCGCGCCGCGGGTCCCCGGCCGGGGCCCGGCAGAGCGGGCCGGACTCCGGGGGAGGACTCGATGAACACCAGGGCACCGGCCGCCGCCTTGACGCGATACGCCGCCGGCTTCGTTGCCGGAGCGGCGCGATCCGACCTGCCCGAGATGGTGGTCGAGGCCGGCAGGAAGTCCATCCTCGATGGCCTCGGCCTCGCGCTGTCGGGATCGGTGGCCGCGAGCGGGGAACTCGTCCGCGGGCACCTCGAAAGCCTCTCGCTCGGGTCGGGTCCCGCCACCGTCGTCGGATCGGCCATGAAGGTGGCACCGCGGTTCGCCGCGTTCGCCAACGGCGTCGGCATCCACGCCGACGACTACGACGACACCCAGCTCGCCGTCGCACCCGACCGTGTCTACGGCCTCCTCACCCATCCGACCGCGCCGGCGCTGCCATCGGCGATCGCGATCGGCGAGGCGCTCGGCCGCTCCGGCTCCAACGTCATGCTCGCCTATCACGTCGGCGTCGAGCTCGAATGCAAGATAGCCGAGGCGATCGCGCCCCGCCATTACCAGACCGGCTTCCACTCGACCGCCACCTGCGGCACCTTCGCCTCGGCCGCCGCCGCTGCCTCTCTCATGGGCCTCGACGAGGAGACGACCGCCCGTGCGCTGTCCATCGCCGGCAGCCAGTCGGCCGGCCTGCGCGAGAATTTCGGCACCATGACGAAGCCGTTCCATGCCGGCCACGCCGCGGAATGCGGCGTCGTGGCGGCCCAGCTTGCGGCCTCCGGCTGGACCGCGTCCGACAACATCCTGGAGGCGCCGCGCGGCTTCTTCTCCGCGGCCGGCGGCGGCTACGACGAGACCGCCATCCTCGGCAGGCTGGGCGCCCCCTGGACCTTCGAGACGCCCGGCATCTCCATCAAGCCGCACCCGTCGGGCTCCCTGAGCCACCCCGGCATGACCGAGATGCTGCGGCTGATTCGCGAGCACGGTATCGGCGCCCGCGACGTGAGGCGCGTGCGCGTCGGCACCAATTCCAACATGCCGAATGCGCTCATCCACCACCGGCCGCGCAACGAGCTCCAGGCGAAGTTCTCGATGGAGTTCTGCATGTCGATCCTCTTGATCGAGGGCCGCGCCGGGCTTGCCGAGTTTACCGACGAGACGGTGCTGCGGCCCGATGTCCGGGAGATGATCGAGAAAATCGACTTCGTCGTCGACGACGAGGCCGAGGCCGCCGGCTATCACAAGATGACGACGATCATCGATATCGATCTCGCCGACGGCCGCCGCATTTCGGGCCGCGCCGACTTCGGCAAGGGCAGCCCCGCCGATCCGATGAGCTACGAGGAGGTCGCCGGCAAGTTCCGCGAGTGCGCCGACTTCGCTCGCTGGCCCAAGGCACGATCTCAGGACATCGTGGCCATGGTGCGCGACCTCGACAACCTGAAGGACATCTCTCGGCTCACGGCGCGGCTCGCGAGCGAGTGAACGCATGACTGCACGACGACGGCATGGACGCCGGCCGAAAAGGAGAGACACCGCATGACCACGCGCAGCGACGTGACACGGGCCCTGGCCGAGTGGGTGGTGGCGACCGGCGGCGACATGCCCGAGCCCGTGCGCCGCGAGGGCGTGCGCACCTTCGTCAACTGGCTCGGCTGCGCCGTCGGCGGCGCGCGCCATGAGACGGTGGACCGGGCCCTCGACGCGGTGACGCGGTTCTCCGGCCCCGCCACCGCCACCGTCATCGGCCGCGGCGAGCGCCTCGACCTCCTGCACGCCGCCCTCGTCAACGGCATCTCGTCCCACGTCCTCGATTACGACGACACGCACCTGAAGACGATCATCCACCCGGCCGGTCCCGTCGCCTCCGCGATCCTGGCGCTCGCCGAATCGCAGGCCGTCTCGGGCCGCGACTTCCTCACCGCGCTGATCCTCGGCGTCGAGGTCGAATGCCGTATCGGCAATGCCGTCTACCCCGACCACTACGATCGCGGCTGGCACATCACCGGCACCACCGGCGTGTTCGGCGCCGCCGCGGCCACCGGCAAGCTGCTCGGCCTCGACGCGCGGCGCATGACCTGGGCCTTCGGCCTCGCCGCCACCCAGGCCTCGGGCCTGCGCGAGATGTTCGGCACCATGACCAAGAGCTTCCACCCCGGTCGCGCCGCCCAGAACGGCGCCATGTCGGCCTTCCTGGCGCAGGCGGGCTACGATTCCTCGGAACAGGGCATAGAGGCGCCGCGCGGCTTCGCCAGTGTCACCTCGACCAAGCAGGACTATTCGGAGATCCTCGACGGGCTCGGCGAGAGCTGGGAATCGGCGCTGAACAGCTACAAGCCCTTCGCCTGCGGCATCGTCATCCATCCGACCATCGACGCCTGCGTCCAGCTCAGGAACGAGGTCGGCCCCGATATCGCGACGGTCGAGCGGGTGGACATCGTCGCCCATCCGCTGGTCCTCGAGCTCACCGGCAAGACCGCGCCTAGGACCGGGCTCGAGGGCAAGTTCTCGGTGTTCCATTCCGCCGCCTGCGCGCTCCTGCGCGGCGACGGCTCGCCGACCGCCTTCACCGACGAGGCCGTCAACGCGCCCGAACTGGTCGACCTCCGGTCCCGCGTCCACGTCGTCACCGACCCGGCCTGCCACGAGGCCTCGGTCGACGTGACCGTGACGCTCGCCGGCGGCCGCAGGATCGACAAGCGCATCGAGCGCGCCATCGGCAGCCGCGAGCGGCCGCTGAGCGACGAGGAAGTGACGGGCAAGTTCCGCCATCAGTCCGCGCTGGTCATCGGCGATGCGGCCACCGAAAGGCTGATCGAGGCCTCCTGGCGGGTCGAGGACATGGCGAGCGTCGGCGACCTCGCTCCCATGAGCGTCGGCGACGAGCGGCAGGCCGCGGAATGAGCGCGTACGACCTCACCCTCGGCGTCCTCGACGGCGACGACATCGGCCATGAGATCGTGCCCGCCTCGGTCGCCGTCGCCGGCGCGGCGGCGCAGCGGGCCGGGCTCAGCATCGACTGGCGCCAGGTGCCCATCGGCCGCAAGGCCTTCGACGATCTCGGCCATACCATGCCGGACGGCACGCTCGAGACGCTCGCGTCACTCGACGGCTGGATCCTCGGGCCGATCGGCCACCGCGACTATCCGAAGGCGCCGACGGCCATCAATCCGCACCCGATCCTGCGCAAGCACTTCGATCTCTTCGCCAATGTGCGCCCGACCCGGTCCTATCCCGGACTCGGCTGCCTGTACGACGGCATCGACCTCGTCATCGTCCGCGAGAACAACGAGGGCTTCCAGCCCGACCGCAACGTCGTGGCGGGCTCCGGCGAGTTCCGGCCGACCGAGGACGTCACGATCTCGGTGCGCGTCATCACCCGCGAGGGCAGCCGCAAGGTGGCCGAGGCGGCCCTCGACATCGCGCGGAGCCGTCCAGGAAGAAGCTGACGCTCGTCCACAAGAACACCGTCTTCAAGCTCGGCTGCGGCATGTTCGTCGAGGAGTGCCGCAAGGCGGCGCAAGGCTACCCGGACGTCGAGGTCGACGAGGTCATCGTCGACACCTTCGCAATGCACCTCGTGCGCGATCCCCACCGCTTCGACACCGTGGTGACGACGAACATGTTCGGCGACATCCTCACCGACGCCGCCGCCGGCCTCGTCGGCGGGCTCGGCATGGCGCCGGGGTTGTGCATCGGGCGCGGCGACATCGCCATGGCCCAGGCAACCCACGGGTCGGCCCCCGACATCGCCGGCCAGGGCATCGCCAACCCGTTCGCCATGATCGAATCGACGCGGATGCTGATCGAATGGCTAGGCCGGCGGCGCCACATCCCAGCCGCCGACACCGCGTCGCGGCTCATGTCGGCGGGCATCGAGGCGGCGCTCGCCGATCCTGCGACGCGGACGCCCGACATCAACGGGACCGCCCGCCTCGACGGCATGGTGCGCGGCATGATCGCGGCGATCGAGCGGGAGGACACCCATGCGCCGGCATAGAATAGCGGTCATCGGCGCCGACGGCATCGGTCCGGAGGTGATCGCGGCCGGCTGCCGGATCATCGACGCAGCCGCCGATACCGACGGCGGCTTCGCCATGGAGTACACGGAGTTCGACTGGGGCTCGGACCATTACCGCCGCACCGGCAAGATGATGCCCGACGACGGCGTCGAGACGATCCGTGACTTCGACGCGATCTATTTCGGCGCCGTCGGCGACCGCGAGATCCCCGACGCGGTGACGCTGTGGGGCCTGAGGCTCGCCATCTGCCAGGGCCTCGACCAGTATGCCAACGTCAGGCCGACGCGAACTCCTGCCCGGTGTCACCGGCCCCCTGCGGCCGGAACTCGGCGAGGCCATCGACTGGGTGATCGTCCGCGAGAACTCGGAAGGCGAGTATGCCGGCGTCGGCGGCCGCGCACATCGCGGCCTGCTCATCGAGCTCGGCATGGACGTTGCCGTCTTCACCCGCACCGGCGTCGACCGCATCGTCCGCTTCGCCTGCGACCTCGCCATGTCCCGGCCCCGGCGCAAGCTCACCATCGTGACGAAGTCGAACGCCCAGCGCCACGGGATGGTGTTCTGGGACGACGTCTGCCAAGGAGGTCGTCGCGGACTATCCCGGCCTCGACGTCGACTGGATGCTGGTCGACGCCATGACGACGCGCATGGTGCTTAACCCCGGCTCCATCGACACGGTGGTGGCCACCAACCTGCATGCCGACGTGCTCTCCGACCTCGCTTCGGCTGTCGCCGGAAGCCTCGGCATCGGCGCGACCGCCAACCTCAACCCCGACGACGACGTGCCCTCGATGTTCGAGCCGATCCACGGCTCGGCCTTCGACCTGATCGGCAAGGGCATCGCCAATCCCCTCGGCGCCTTCTGGACCGCCTCCATGATGCTCGACCACCTCGGCGAGGCGGACGCCGCGTCCCGGGTGATGCGGGCGATAGAGACGGTGACGGAGCGCGGCGAGGTCATGCCGCCCGACCTGGGCGGGACCGCCACCACGGATCAGGTGACAGAGGCGGTGATCGACGCCCTCCGGGGCGCCAACGCCTGAGCACCGCCGCCGGGGCCGCCGAACACGGCATTGTCAGGGGCAGAAGCCGCCGCCACGGCGCTAGACTGACGCGAGTTCCGGCAACGGTCGTTTAGAGGAGCGATGGGGAGGAGATGATGCGCGCACGTTCCGTGGTTCCATATGCCCTCGCGGCCGTTCTGCTCGCGCCGGCTGCGGCACAATCCCAGGCTCTGCCGCCCGGCGAGGGGGCCGAGCTGGTGGAGGGCGTCTGCGCCGGCTGCCACGCGACGAGCTTCATCCCGCGAAGCATGGGCTATTCCGAGGACGGCTGGCGCGAGCTGATCGGCACTATGATCGACCTCGAGGGGACGCCCGAACTCGACACCATGGTCGCCTATCTCGGCGCCAACTTCCCCGAGCGCGACGACCGCAACCCTACCCTCGTCGAGGGCAACGTCGAGATCGCCTTCCGCGAATGGGTCGCCCCGACCCTCGGCCAGCGCTCGCGCGATCCGGTCGAGGCGCCGGGCGGCTCCATCTGGTGGTCGGGCCACTGGCTGGAATCTGGCCGTCCGCGTCAACCCCGAGACCGACGAGATCACCGAGTTCCCGCTGCCTTCCGGCGCCCGGCCCCACACGGTGACGGCCGATGCCGAGGGCAACATCTGGTACACCGGCAACGGCAACGCGACGATGGGAATGCTCGATCCGGCGACGGGCGAGGTCACCGAATACCCGATGCCGGACCCCGACGCCGTCGATCCGCATTCGGCCATCGTCGATGCCGACGGCATCGTCTGGTTCACTCTGCAGCGCGCCAACATGATGGGCCGGCTCGACCCCGCGACGGGAGAGGTCACGCTCGTCGACGCGCCAACGCCGGATTCGCGGCCCTACGGCATCAAGCTCTCCTCCGACGGCGTGCCGTGGGTGGCGGCGAACGGCAGCAACCGGCTCTACCGGATCGACCCCGAGACGATGGAGGTCGAGGAACATGTGGTCGCCGAGGAGGGAACGACCATCAGGCAACTCGACTTCGCCAGCGACGACACGATCTGGTTCGTGAATTCCTCGCTCGGCCGCATCGGCCACTACGATCCCGAAACCCGCGAGGCCCGCGAATGGGATTCGCCGAGCGGACCGGCCTCCCACCCCTACGCCATCGCGGTGATCGACGATGTCGTCTGGTACAACAAGTCCGGCATGCGCCCCGACGCCCTCGTGCGCTTCGATCCCGAAAGCGAGGCCTTCCAGAGCTGGGCGATCCCCTCGGGCGGCATCTACGCCGGCATCGTCCGCCACATGAGACCGACGCGGAACGGAGATCTCCTCATCCACCAGAGCGCGACGAACCGGGTGATGCTGGTGACCGTGGCCGAGGATTGAGGCCGGCCGCTCAGGCGCACCAGTTGCTCTTGGCCCCGTTCCAGCGCCGCGCGACGCCTTCGGCGATCATGATGTCGCCGAGGGATCGGCCGTCGCGCATGACGGTCCTGAGCTGGCGTCCGTAGAACGTCCCGGTCGCGCTCGCCCTCGACCAGCCGGAACGGTCCCTCGTTGAGGAGGTCGACGAGCCGGTTGGCGGCCCGCCACCCGAGATCGCGCTCCGTGGCGCAATCGGGCGAGAAGATTTCCGGCGCGTCCAGTCCGACCAGTCTGATGCGCTCGCCGCCGTAGCGGATCGTGTCGCCGTCGACGACGCACCGCGCCTGCCCGGTTCCCATGCACAGGGCGAATTGGCCATGGACGTCCACCCCCGCGCGCAGCTCGAACTCGGCGGCCAGCCACAATCCCCCGCCCGCCAGCACCAGAAGCGCCAGGGGCGTCGGGATCCATGGCCGGCTCGCCGGCCGGCGGGACGCGGCCCGGGGTCGGTATGGGGCACGCCGCCTGTGATCCTGGATGGTGGACATGGGCCGCCTCCTGACGCGGAAGCGGTCAGACTGCGGATCATGTCCTTACGGAAGGTGAATTTGCCGGTGCAAGTTCGAAGGATGCCGCCCGCTCAGCGGCGCGCCCGCTCGATCGCCTCGCGTGATCAGGCGCTTGGCCTCGTCGGCGTCGCCCCAGCGGCGCGATCTTCACCCACTTGCCGGGCTCGAGATCCTTGTAGTGCTCGAAGAAGTGCTGGATCTGCTGGAGCGTGATCGGCGGAGGTCGGTGTAGCTGCGCGATGCGCTCGTAGCGCCGCGTCAGCTTGCGTCGACGGCACCGCGATCACCTTCTCGTCCTGCCGGCTTCGTCCTCCATCACCAGCACGCCGACCGGCCGGCAGTTGATGACCGCGCCGGGCACGATCGCGCGCTGGTTGCCGACGAGCACGTCGATCGGGTCGCCATCCTCCGACAGCGTGTGCGGCACGAAGCCGTAGTTTCCCGGATAGCGCATCGGCGTGTAGAGGAAGCGGTCGACGAACAGCGTGCCCGACGCCTTGTCCATCTCGTACTTGATCGGCTCGCCGCCGACGGGCACCTCGACGATGACGTTGATGTCCTCGGGCGGGTTGTTGCCGATCGGCACGGCGTCGAGGCGCATCGCTGTCCTTTCGTCAAAACGGGAAACGGCGCGTCAGCGCCAGGCGAAGGCCTTCTTGGCGAGACGCTTCTCGCCGAAGCTCTCGATGCCGCGCGCCACCGGCACGCCGCCGAGCGCGGCGTAGAAGCCGCAGGCGGCCGCGTTTTCCTCGAGCGCCCACACAACGAGGCCTTCCAGGCCGCCGGCCGAGAGACCCCTGCGTGCCTCCCGAAACAGGCGCCGGCCGAGGCCGACCCCCTGGTGCTGGGGTCGCAGATAAAGCTCGTAGAATCTCGCCGGCATAGGTGAGCCGGCGGCTGCGGTTGGGACCGAGCGTCGCATAGCCCGCGATCTCGCCGTCGAAGACCAGTACCAGCGTCCCGGCCCCATTGCGGCGGGCGATCCGCTGCCAGTAGGCGGGGCCTCTGCGCGAGAGCATCTTGTCGAGCACGATCCCCGGAAGGATGCCGCGATAGGCGGTAGCCCACAATTCGTCGTGGACCTGCGACAACCCCTTGGCATCGCTGGCGCGGGCGGGCCGGATGTCGATCAGCACCGTGCTCATGAGAACGAGCGTAGCGCCGGCGGGGGCACCCCGCAATCATCCTTCGGCAACACTGTCGTGAAGCTGTCGAAATCACCGGTCAGGCGGCCGGTTCGGCCTTGCGGCGCTTGTCGGCGCGCTTGCGGTCGTGGGGATCGAGGATCGCCTTGCGGAGCCGGATCGACTTCGGCGTCACCTCGACCAGCTCGTCGTCCTCGATATAGGCGAGCGCCTTTTCGAGCGTCATGCGGATCGGCGGGGTGAGGCGCACGGCCTCGTCCTTGCCGGCGGCGCGGATGTTGGTGAGCTGCTTGCCCTTGAGCACGTTGACCTCGAGGTCGTTGTCGCGGCGTGTGCTCGCCGACGATCATGCCGGCATAGACCTTCGGCGCCCGGGTCGATCATCATCGGGCCGCGATCCTCGAGATTCCACAGCGCATAGGCGACGGCCTCGCCGGCTCGTTGGAGATCAGCACGCCGTTGCGGCGGCCGGGGATATCGCCCTTGTAGGGCGCGTAGGCGTGGAACAGCCGGTTCATCACCGCCGTGCCGCGCGTGTCGGTCAGAAGCTCGCCGTGATAGCCGATGAGGCCGCGCGTCGGCGCGTGGAAGACGAGCCGCAGGCGTCCGCCGCCGGAGGGGCGCATCTCGACCATGTCGGCCCTGCGCTCGGACAGCTTCTGGACGACGATGCCGGAATGCTCCTCGTCGACGTCGATGACGACTTCCTCGATCGGCTCGAGGAGCCTGCCGGTCTCGTCGTCGCTGCGTACGACCACGCGCGGGCGCGAGACGCCGAGCTCGAAGCCCTCGCGGCGCATCGGTCTCGATCAGGATGGCGAGCTGCAGTTCGCCGCGGCCGGAGACGATCGAAGGCGTCCTTGTTCTCGGCTTCCGTAATCTTGAGCGCGACGTTGCCCTCGGCCTCCTTCAGCAGCCGGTCGCGGATGACGCGGCTCGTGACCTTGTCGCCTTCGGTGCCGGCGAGCGGCAAGTCGTTGACGAGGAAGGTCATCGAACGCGTCGGCGGGTCGATCGGCTGGGCCGGACAGCGCCGCCTCGACCTCCAGGGCGCAGAAGGTGTCGGCGACCTTGCCCTTGGTCAGCCCGGCGATGGCGACGATGTCGCCGGCGTCGGCCTCGTCGATCGGCGCTGCGCTCGATGCCGCGGAAGGCGAGGATCTTGGAGACCCGGCCCTGCTCGACGACGCGGCCGTCGCGGGCGAGTACCTTGACCGGCATGGTTGAGCTTGCATCGTGCCCGACGAGATGCGGCCGGTGATGATGCGGCCGAGATACGGGTTGGCCTCCAGGATCGTGCCGAGCATGCGGAACGGACCGTCCTCGACCGTCGGCTCGGCGCACATGGGCGAGCACGAGGTCGAAGAGCGGCGCCATCCCTGTCCTTCGGGCCTTCGGGTGCCATCGGCCATCCAGCCCTGCTTGGCCGAGCCGTAGAGGATCGGGAAGTCGAGCTGCTCGTCGGTGGCGTCGAGGGCGGCGAACAGGTCGAACACCTCGTTGACCACCTCGTGCGGCGCGGGCGTCGGGCTTGTCGACCTTGTTGATGCCGACGATCGGCCTGAGGCCGATCTTGAGCGCCTTGCCGACCACGAACTTGGTCTGCGGCATCGGCCCCTCGGCGGCATCGACCAGCACGATGGCGCCGTCCACCATGTTGAGGATGCGCTCGACCTCGCCGCCGAAATCGGCATGGCCGGGCGTATCGACGATGTTGATGCGCGTGTCCTTCCAGACGACCGACGTCGCCTTGGCGAGGATCGTGATGCCACGCTCGCGCTCCAGGTCGTTCGGAATCCATCACCCGCTCGGCGACCCGCTGATTGTCGCGGAATGCGCCGGACTGCTGGAGAAGCCGGTCGACCAGCGTCGTCTTGCCATGGTCGACATGGGCGATGATGGCGATGTTGCGCAATTTCATGGCGTCGGTTTCCGGTGAGCGAAAAAAGCGGGCCGCCGTCCGCGCGGCGCCCGCTCTATTGCGGCGCAATATAGGTGGAATCGGCGGAAACGCAACTCGGACGGTGAGCGGGCGCTTCAGCCATCGGCCCCGTCTCGCGCATGAAGCGCGTCGCCACCCCGCGCGCGGGGTGGCCGGTCATCACGTTGGTGACGGCGGTCTCGTCCGACCGGGCGGCCCGGAGCGCGGGCAAATCCGCACCGGCCATGGGCGCCTGTATGACTGGGATCTCGATCTCGAGAAGTCCGAGGAGCCTTCCGTCCGGCCACATCGCCCGGTCCTTTCGCTGAAACGGGAGTGGGCTTGACGATAACGTGATGCGCATGGCGGACCAATCCGCGCCGCCTCATCACTGCCCTGCGCCGAAAGCGCGATCCCGTCCCGCTTTACAAGCCCCGGGAAACCGGCTGCAATCTGAAGCATAAACAGAACAAGAACCGGAGGAGACCCCCATGTGCCGCATGTTCGCCGGCCAGTCGCCGGCTTCTTACGAGAGCCAGACGCGCTCGATCCGCATCAACGGACATTCAACGTCGCTGAGGCTCGAAACCGCCTTCTGGACGATGCTGGAGGAACTCGCAGAGCATCAGGGCATGAAGTCTGGCGAAGTTCGTGGCCCGGCTGCACGACGAGGTGCTCGACCTGCACGGCGAGACGCGCAACTTCGCCTCGCTGCTCAGGTGCTGCTGCCTGATCTACGCCAGCGACCTGCGCGACAGGCCGGACGACGTGCCGCTTCGGCAGATCGCGGCGGAATGAGCCGCGGCGCGCTGTAGTAGCGCGCTACCACCAGCGGGGGCGACGGGGGACCTACACTCTCTCCAACGACAGGCACGGAGAGGGAGGACCGGTGCGCCGCACGCGACGACTGACAACCGCGATGACGGTCGCGTTCTTCTTCAACGGTTTCCCCGCGTCGGCGCAGGACGTCGACCTCGCCGCGGCAGAGCGCCAGTTCGCGACGAGCTGCGGCGTCTGCCACGTTGTCGACCCGGCCGGCGGCCCGCGCCAAGGTCCCCCGCTCGCCGGCGTCTACGGGCGCGCGGCGGCGAGCCTTGAGGGCTTCGAATATTCGGACGCCTTGAAGGGTGCCGGCATCGTCTGGTCCGACACGAGGCTCAATTCCTGGATCGAGAACTCCCAAAGCAACGTCCCCGGCACGATCATGATGTACCGCCAGACCGACCCCGGCAAACGCGCGGCGATCATCGCCTACCTGAAATCCGTCAGCCCCGGAGCGAACTGAGAAGGAGCGGCAGACGACATGGCCAAGGCCATCCACATGATGATCCGGGTCCTCGACGAGGCCCGTTCGACGACCTTCTACGAGACCGCCTTCGGCCTGAAGATCGCCGACCGCTTCGAGTTCGACGGCTTCACGCTCGTCTATCTCAGGAACGCTGAGGCCGACTTCGAGGTCGAGCTCACCGTCAATCACGGTCGCGCCGAGCCCTACGACCTCGGCAGCGGCTACGGGCACATCGCCTTCGCGGTCGACGACATCGAGGCCGAGCACGCCCGCTTCGCGCGCGAGGGCCTGGACCCCAATCCCGTCAAGGAATTTCACCGCGAGGGGATGCTGCTCGCCAAGTTCTTCTTCGTCGAGGACCCCGACGGCTACAAGATCGAGGTTCTCCAGAAGCACGGCCGCTATCGCTGACCCGCCCCCGAAGGGCGGGCCGGCGCCGGGCGGCCCAATGATCGAAACGGGAATATCGGCTGGAGGAAGCCAGAGGAGGAGACATGAGATGACGACACTCTACGACGCAAGGGGCGGCCCCGACCTGTCGCGGCGCGGCTTCCTCAAGGTTGGCGGGGCGACCGCCATCGTGATCGCCGCCGGCGCCATCATCAATCCGGTCGAGGCCTGGGGCATGGAGGTCGGCACGCTGAAGCCCGAGACCATGCGAACCATGATCCTGATGGCACGCGACATCTATCCGCACGACCGACTGGCCGACCGGTTCTACGCGGCGGCGCTGAAGGGCTACGACGAGGCGGCCGCCGGCGACGAAGAGCTGAAGACGATGCTGGAGGACGGAGTCGCCGGCCTCGACAAGCGCGCCGAGGACGGCCACGGCTCGCCTTACGTCGCCGTCGGCTGGGAGGCCGACCGGGTGGCGCTCCTGCGAGGCATCGAGGGCGGGCCGTTCTTCCAGAAGGTGCGCGGCGACCTCGTGACGGGACTCTACAACAATCCCGAGGTCTGGCCGATCTTCGGCTACGAGGGCGAATCCGCCTCCAAGGGCGGCTACATCGCCCGCGGCTTCGACGACATCGAGTGGCTCTGACCGTCCCCGGATCGGACGCCAAGGGAGGAGACTGACATGGCTGCGCCTTTCGACCTGGACGACGATACGGTCGTCGTCGTCATAGGCTCCGGCGCCGGCGGCGGAACGCTCGGCACCGAACTGGCCCTCAAGGGCATTTCGACCGTCATCCTCGAAGCCGGCCCGCGCGTCGAGATTGAGGATTTCGAGAACGACGAGTGGTCCAATTTCGTCAAGATTTCCTGGCTCGACAACCGCACGACCTCGGGCTCTTGGCGGGTGGCGAAGGACTTCCCGAATTTGCCGGCCTGGATCGTGAAGGCCGTCGGGGGCTCGACCATCCACTGGGCTGGCGCGAGCCTGAGGTTCCAGGAGCACGAGTTCCGCACGAAATCCGTCTACGGCGATGTCGCCGGCGCCAACCTTCTGGACTGGCCGCTGACGCTCGCCGACCTCGAGCCCTATTACGACAAGGCCGAGGATCGCATGGGCGTGACGAATACCCACGGTATCCCGGGCCTTCCCGGCAACAACAACTTCAAGGTGCTGGAAGCCGGCGCCAGGGCGCTTGGTTACACCGAGTGCCATACCGGGAACATGGCCATCAACTCGCAACCCCGGGACGGCCGCGGCGCCTGCCAGCAGATCGGATTCTGCTTCCAGGGCTGCAAGTCGGGCGCCAAGTGGTCGACGCTCTATGCCGAGATTCCCAAGGGCGAGGCGACAGGCAACCTGGAGGTCCGTCCCAATGCCCATGTGCTCAGGATAGAGCACGACGCGGCGGGCAAGGTGACCGGCGTCGTCTATGCCGACGAGACCGGCACCGAGCAGCGCCAGGCCGCCCGCGTCGTCGCCGTCGCCGGCAACTCCATCGAGAGTCCCCGGCTGCTGCTCAACTCGGCCTCCAGCATGTTCCCCGACGGCCTCGCCAATTCGTCCGGCCAGGTGGGCCGCAACTACATGCGCCACCTGACGGCCTCGGTCTACGCGGCGTTCGACAGCCCGGTGCGCATGCACCGCGGCACGACCATGGCCGGCATCATCTCCGACGAAGCCCGGCACGACCCCTCGCGCGGCTTCGTCGGCGGCTACGAGATGGAGACCCTGTCGCTCGGCCTGCCCTTCATGGCCGCGTTCCTCAACCCCGGCGCCTGGGGCCGGGAGTTCACCTCGGCCATGGACATGTACGAGAACATGGCCGGCATGTGGATCGTCGGCGAGGACATGCCGCAGGAGGGAAACGCCGTCACCCTTCACCCGGATCTGAAGGACCAGTACGGCATGCCGGTCCCGGACGTTCACTACGACGATCACGACAACAACGTCGCCATGCGCAATCACGCCTGGGAGCGCGGACAGGGGCTCTATGCCGCCATCGGCGCGACGCGCACCTACCCGACGCCGCCCTACCCCTCGACCCACAATCTCGGCACCAACCGGATGAGCGAGAACCCCGCCGACGGCGTCGTCAACAAGTGGGGCCAGGCCCACGACATCCACAACCTGTTCGTGTCGGACGGCAGCCAGTTCACCACCGGCGCGGCGGAGAACCCGACGCTGACCATCGTCGCGCTGGCGCTCAGGCAGGCAGACTATATCGAGGACCGGATGTCGAAGAACGAGAATTCGAGCTTCCCGGAGGCCCGTTCGGCCCGACCCTCACGGCCCCGCCCGCCCGGGCGGGGCCAATTCGCCGGGATCGGCGCTCGGCATCTACGCCGCCGGCGTTATCCGCGGCCGCCTCCGGCCGAACCGAAATCCCTCCGGTGCTGCCGAACGCACCATCATCATCTCCCCGATGGTCTCGTGCGTGATCAGTCCGACGAGGTGCCCGGCCGAATCGACGACGGCGACGGCCGGCGTCCCGTTGTCCTGCATCTTCCGGAACGCATCCTCCAGCGGACAGCGGTGGTGAACGGTCGGGATGGAGGATTGCATCACGTCCTGGACGGCGGCATCCGGGCCTTTGTCCTTCAGCGCGCGGATCATGTCGTCGCGCGTGACGAGCCCCTTGAAGTGCCTGCCGGCATCGACAACCGGAAACTCGCGCTGCGTCGTCGCCAGCAGCGCCTCGATCGCCTCGTCTACGGTCGCCGTCGTGGGCAGGCGCGCGAAGTCCGTCACCATGACGTCGCCCGTTAGCACGCTCGTGGATACGTCGCGGATCTGCGCGCTCTGCGCTTCGGCCGCGGCGGCGAGATAGACGAAGATCGCGATGAAGATGAGCAGCGGATTGTAGAACAGCCCGATGAACCCGAGCGCGAAGGCGAAGCCCTGTCCGATGTTCGCCGCGATCTGCGTCGCCTTCGGCCATGGCATGCGCGAGGCGAGGAAGGCGCGGAGTACCCGTCCGCCATCCATGGGGAAGGCCGGGATCATGTTGAACAGGACGAGGAAGATGTTGACCGCGGCCAGCCTGGCGAGAAACCCGACGCGCGGATCCTCGATCTGCTCGATGTCGGCGACGCCGGCCACACCGCCGAGATACAGGAACAGGAGCCCGGCGATCGCGACGTTGACGAGCGGCCCTGCGACCGCGACCACGAACTCCTGCCACGGCTCCTCCGGCATCCGCTCCAGCCGCGCGACCCCGCCGATGGGCAACAGCGTTATGTCCGGCGTCCTGATGCCGTACATGCGGGCCGCGAAGACATGTCCGAACTCGTGTGCGACGACGCAGGCAAAGACGGCGACGATGAAGACGACGCCCTGCCAGGCCGCAGGCGCCCCGCCGATCTGGTAGTGCATGAACCAGATCCACACGAGGAGCAGCAGGAAGGTGACGTGGATTCGGACTTCCGTCCCGGCGATTGCGCCGATCCTGATCGACCAGAACATCGTGTTCGTCTCCGAGCGCCAGACGCGCCCCCTGACAGGAGATGTAGTGTCACCAGCCCACGATGCCGAGTAGCGCGAGAGCGGCAGCCGCCACTGCCGTCGAGGCGACCGTCATGACGATGCCCGAGCGTGCGAAGTCCGCGAAGCCGAGCCGGACGCCGACCGATGCCGCGCGCTCCGCGACGATGATGTTGGCCAGCGACCCCGTGAGCAGCAGGTTTCCCGCCAGGGTCGACAGGACGGCGAGCGCGGCGAGCGCGCCTTCCGAAAGATCGGGAATGAGCGCCAGGATCAGGATCACGGCGGGCACGTTGCCGATCGTGTTGGACAAAAGAAGCGTCAGCGGGGCAAGCACTCCGAGACGGTCCGGCAGCAGCCCCTGTGCGGCAAGCCATTGAAGCGCCTCGGCGGCGACGCCCGTCTGGGCGAAGGCGGCCGTGACGCCGAACAGGCAGATGAAGAGCAGCAGGAGATGCCAGTCAACGGCGCCGATCATCTCGCGACTGCCCATGCGCCGTGACAGGAGCAACAGGCCTGCGATGGCGAGCGCCCCGACCTCGTGGGGGATGTCGGTCGAGAAGACGGCGATCAGCGCCAGCGTCGCGGCAAGGCCTTTGGAGATCTGCAGGCGGTCGACGACGACGGGCTCGGCGGGAGGCGGCTCGGCGGCCGGTTTCGCCAGCGCCCGCCGCCAAGTGGCGAGGACCGTCAGGTAGACGCAGAGGCATCCGGCTGCGGCGAGCGGGGCGGCAAGCGCGGCGTAGGACCAGAAGTCGAGGCCGCCGACCTGACCGATGAGAATGTTCTGCGGATTGCCGATCAGCGTCGCCGCCGAGCCGGCATTGGCGGCGCCGGCGAGCGCGACGAGGTAGGGCCTGGGATCGAGGCCGCGCGCGGCGAGGCCGAGGCACAGTAGCGGCGCCAGCGCGAAGACGACGACGTCGTTTGTCAGGACCGCCGACAGGCCGCCTGTGACGGCAACGAGGATAGCCAGCAGCCGCGCCGGGCTTGCGGCGGCGCGCGTCACGGCGGCGGCGCACAGCGTGTAGAAGCCCGAGCCCTGAAGCTGCGCCGACAACAGCATCAACGCGAAGAGGAGCGCGATCGTCGGCACGTCCACTGCCGCGCCTGCCTCCTCCAGCGTCAGAGCGCCCGAGGCGAGCAGCACGATGAGGCCGAGGAGCGCGACGCCCGTCCGGTCGAGCGCGAGCCCCGGCACGCGGCCAAGCGCCATGCCGGCATAGACGGCGACGAAGACGGCGACGACGAGCGTGGTCATCGGCGGACGCGGTTCCCGGATCGGCCACGAGGGCGGGCCCGGCCGCCGTCATGTCACGTCTGGATAGCCGATCCGGTCGGAATGCGGAATGGCCCGTTCACAGTTGCGACGTCATCGCCAGGCGTGTCCCGACAATCTACGACCGCGGCGCAAACGTGAATGCCCGGGACGAGCCCGGGCATGACACGGGTGGTGACGAGCCGCGCCGAACTCAGCGCCAGAGCGGTCGTCCGAGATTGATCTGGTCGGGCCGCGTCACCGCGCCCGCGACCGCGCCCGCCGCGCCGCCGATGAGCGCGCCGCCGCCGACACTGCCGCCGGTGATCGCCGCGACGCCCGCGCCGGTACCGGCGCCGATCAGGCCGCCCGACACCGCCCGGTCGCCCGGGTTGTATCCGCAGCCGGCTAGCATTAGTCCCGACGCGACGAGCGCCCCGGCGATGGAAGCTGACTTGAATGTCATGGCCGTCTCCCCAGACCTCGGTGGCGCGCGGGGATCGCGCACCGTCAAGGATCGAACGCGGACCGTGCCGTTGCGGTTCCCGCGTCCCCCGGTCGGCCCATGCGGGAAGGTTCGCCCGGGGTTACGGCGATAATGAGTTAGCCCCGCCGCGCCCTTCGTGCCGCCAGCGTCCTCAGGCGCAGCGCGTTCAGCTTGATGAAGCCTTCGGCGTCCTTCTGGTCGTAGGCGCCCTGGTCGTCCTCGAAGGTCACGAGGCTCTCGGCATAGAGCGAGGAATCGGCTCTCGCGCCCCGTCACGATGACGTTGCCCTTGTAGAGCGTCAGCTTCACCGTGCCCTCTACGTGTTCCTGGGACTTGTCGATGGCCGCCTGCAGCATCTCGCGCTCGGGACTGAACCAGAAGCCGTAGTAGATCAGCTCGGCGTAGCGCGGCATCAATTCGTCCTTGAGATGGCCCGCGCCCCGGTCGAGCGTGACCGATTCGATGGCGCGGTGCGCGGCGAGCAGGATCGTGCCGCCGGGGGTCTCGTAGATGCCGCGCGACTTCATGCCGACGAAGCGGTTCTCGACGAGGTCGAGCCGGCCGATACCGTTGTCGCGGCCTAGATCGTTGAGGCGGGCCAGCAGCGTCGCCGGAGACAGCGCCTCGCCGTTCGAGGCTGACCGCGTCGCCTTTCTCGAACCCGATCTCGATCTCCGTCGGACCGTCGGGCGCCTCCATCGGTGAGACGGTGCGCTGGAACACGTAGTCGGGCGGCGCGATCGCCGGGTCCTCCAGCACCTTTCCCTCCGACGAGGAGTGCAGGAGGTTGGCGTCGACCGAGAACGGCGCCTCGCCGCGCTTGTCCTTCGGGACCGGAATCTGGTGCTTCTCGGCGAAGTCGAGGAGCTCGGTGCGCGACTTGAACTCCCAGTCGCGCCAAGGCGCGATCACCTTGATGCCGGGCTCGAGCGCATAATAGGACAGCTCGAACCTGACCTGGTCGTTGCCTTTGCCGGTCGCGCCATGAGCGACGGCATCGGCGCGGTCTCCCGCGCGATCTCGATCTGGCGCTTCGCGATCAGCGGCCGCGCGATCGAAGTGCCCAGCAGATAGACGCCCTCGTAGACGCGCGTTCGCCCGGAACATCGGGAACACGTAGTTGCGCGACGAAGTCCTCGCGCAGGTCCTCGACGTATATCTCGCGGATGCCCAGCATCTCGCGCCTTGCGTCGCGCCGGCTCCAGCTCCTCGCCCTGGCCGAGGTCGGCGGTGAAGGTGACGACCTCGCAGCCGTAGGTCGTCTGCAGCCACTTGAGGATGATCGAGGTATCGAGGCCGCCGGAATAGGCGAGCACGACCTTCTTGACGTCGGACATCTGGAAAGCCCCGGGACTTGAGGGAGTGAGCGCTTTGCGCGGGCTTATAGGACGCGCCCGGACCGTGGGCAACATCCCGGCACCCCGCGACGGCGGCGTTGCGGAATCGGGTGGCGGCCGGTCGCGCGCTGCGCTAGAGCGTCGCGTCGGAGGATCGCTCCCATGGCCGACTGGCTACCCTCGCTCGCCGTCCTCGCCGCCTTCACGCCCGCGGTCGTGCTGATCGCGGTCACGCCCGGCCCCGACATGACGCTGTTCATCGGCCGCACGCTCGGCCAGGGCTGCGCGGCGGGACTGGCCGCGATGTTCGGAGCATCAACGGGTCTGGTGATCCACGCGCTGTTCGCCGCCTTCGGGCTGTCGGCGCTGCTGGCGGCGTCCGAAACGGCCTTCACGATCGTGAAGATGGCCGGCGCGGTATATCTTCTCTGGCTCGCCGTCGACGCCGTTCGCCACGGATCGGCCTTCGCGGTCGGCGACGGATCTATGCGACCGCGCCGTCTGGGCCAGGTCTGGCTGACCGGCCTCGGCATCAATCTCCTCAATCCGAAGATCGTCCTCTTCTTCGTGACGTTCCTTCCGCAGTTCGTGAGCCCCGCCGACCCGCACGCGGCCTCGAAGCTCCTCTTCCTCGGCGCCTATTTCATCGCAGTCGCCATGCCGATCTGCGTCGTCCTGATCGTCTTCGCCGACCGCGTCGCCGCCTCGCTGAGGCGCTCGCCCAAGATCCTCAAGGCCTTCGACTGGTGCTTCGCCGGCCTGATGACGGCATTCGCGGTCCGGCTCCTGGTGGCGCGCGGGGCGGACTAGGCGGCGCGTTCCTCGAAGATCCCGGCGGTGCGGCCGGTGATCACCCAGTAGGCGAGGCCGCCCACGAGGCCGGCCGCGACGATGATGGCGAGCTCGTCGCCCGTGCCCGGGCGGGCCTCGGGCCTGAGCCCGAAATCGGTGAATCCCACATAGCCGACTGCACCGGCGAGCCCGCCGGCGAGCACGTAGTAGATCATGCGGCGGATGGCGAACACCTCCGCCACGAGCACCGCGACCGCCGCCGGAGCGAGGGCTAGGACGGCGATGAACGCGGCGAACACGCCGCCGATGTACAGGAACGGCGAGAACGCGCCCGGTGCGCCGGCGTCGGTGCCGATCATCGATACGCCGATGATGGCGGCGACCACGGTCAGGCCGGCTGCGAGACTCGCCACAACGTATCCGACGAGGACGGCGAAGAAGCGCCCGATGATGCGGCCGACGAGGCTCAAGCGCCGCTGCTCCCCTCGGCCTCGCGCCGCTTCCACGCCGGCACGCGTTCCGACGCGGACTTGAGCTGGCCGCAGGCGGCCATGATGTCGCGCCCGCGCGGCGTCCTGACTGGGCTGGCGTAACCGGCCCGGTTCACCACGTCGGCGAACCGCTCTATCTGTTCCCAGTCGGAGCACTCGTAGGGGCTGCCGGGCCACGGATTGAACGGGATCAGGTTGATCTTGGCGGGGATGCCCTTCAGGAGCCGGACCAGTTCCTTGGCTTCATGCAGTGAATCGTTGACGCCCTTCAGCATCACGTACTCGAAGGTGATGCGCCGCGCGTTGGACAGGCCCGGATAGCTGCGGCATGCCTCGAGGAGTTCGGCAAGCGGATACTTGCGGTTCAGCGGCACCAGTTCGTCGCGCAGGTCGTCGCGCACGGCGTGCAGCGAGATCGCCAGCATGACGCCGATCTCCTCCCCGGCCCGCGCGATCATCGGCGCGACGCCCGCCGTCGACAGCGTGATACGCCGCTTCGACAGCGAAATTCCCTCGGCGTCCGAGACGATCAGCATGGCCTGCTTCACGTTGTCGAAATTGTAGAGCGGCTCGCCCATGCCCATCAGGACGACATTGGTGATGGCGCGTTGCGCATCGGGCACCAGGCCGTCCGTCGGCCGCGCCGCGCCCGGCCAGTCGCCGAGCCGGTCTCGCGCCGTCAGGACCTGGGCGACGATCTCTTCGGCCGTGAGGTTGCGCACGAGCTTCTGCGTGCCGGTGTGGCAGAACCGGCAGGTCAGCGTGCAGCCCACCTGGCTCGAGACACAGAGCGTGCCGCGGTCGTCTTCGGGGATGTAGACGGCCTCGACGTCGACCGGCGTCTCGCCCCCCGCCCGCGCGGGAAACCGCAGCAGCCATTTGCGCGTCCCGTCCGACGACACCTGTTCGGCGACAATTCCGGGCCTCCCCAGCGAGAAGCTGGTGGCAAGCTGCGCCCTCAGCTCCTTGGCGATGTCGGTCATGGCGGTGAAGTCGGTCGCGCCGCGGCCGTAGATCCAGCGCCAGAGCTGCGTCACCCGCATCCGCACCTGGTGCTGCGGAACGCCGGCTTCAGCCAGCGCGGCACCCATTTCCTCGCGCGTCAGGCCAACGAGCGAAGGCAGCGCCTCGCCGGCGGGCGAAGGCGCGACGGCCGGCGCGTTCGGGTTTGAACGCGCGATATCGAGGGTGACGGACATGGGCGACGATGTTCCTGCTACGCGCACATCTAGCACGCAGGGGCGAAAAGGCGAACAGTCCGCTCAGGGCGCGAAGGCTAGCTGCATTCGGAATTGATCCGGTCCAGCGCCGCCGTCACGCCGGACAGCGAATAGCTGTCGACGGTGTCGGTTCCGCGCTGCGACGTGCCGCGCACCGTCATCGACGCGCCGGCGCGCATGGCCGCCACCAGCCGCTGCTCCTCCGCCGCATTCTCCATCCACGCGCCGTCGTCGCGGGTGAACAGGGTAAAGCTGTCCGAGCCGATCTGGACCGTTGCCTGGCTGCCGTCCCGGTAGGGATAGCCGACGACGACGCTGACCTCCCCGTTCACACCCTGCGCGGGCCGCCTGGTGACGAAGAAATAGATCGAGCCCCGGTTCACGTTGGAGGGCTGCGTCTCCTTGGGCTGCGAGAGCACGAAGCACGTCTTGGCCCCGTCCGCCTCGTTCACATATGCGCCCCAGTCCCGGAACTGTCCGAGCGGCGTCGCCGACTGCGCGGCCACGGGTACCGAAACGGCTGCGATGACCGAGGCGGCCAGAACGGTTCTCAGCTTGAGCATGTAATCCCCACCAGACTTTGCTACTGCCAACGGCCTCGTGCCGCACGCGATCCTTGCGGACGGCACGACGCGGGCCGCGAGGTCACAAATCCGCCTCACCCAGAATGGCGGCATAAATTTGACAAATCGTAACAATTCCGGTTTGCCGCCTCAACTCCGCGAGGGACCGCGCGAGTAGCGCCTGGCCGCCGGCGGCGGCGGGGGAAGCTCCTCCGTCGGCCCTCCCGCACGCACCGGGCGCGGGGCGAAACGCCCCATGCTGCGTACCCTGTCGTAGAGCACGATCGCCCCCGCGGTGGCGACGTTGATGCAGAACGCCGTGGGCACGCGCACCACATGGCGGCAGAGCGCCAGCATTTCGGGCGACAACGTGCCGCGCTCGCGCCCAAGCACATAGGCGGCCCGAAGTCGGATGGCGGAAGCTCGGCAGGTCGATGGCGTCGTCGGTGAGTTCGATCCCCACAAGTTCGCAGCGTGCCGGAAGCACCATCTCTTCAGTGCCCTTCCAGACATAGAGCGGCATGTGGTCGAGCGCGCGCGAGGTGTCCGAGGCCGGCGCAAGCGCCCGGCGCTCCGCGTCGACGGTAAAGAAGAAGTTCGCGCCGAAGGCGTGCGACGATCGCATCAGGTTGCCGAGGTTCATCGGCTTCGATATGCCCTCAACCCCGACGCCGAAATACCCGCGCATCCCTTGCCCATCCTGATTTCGTTGGCCCATAGACCCCGGCGGCGGGCACCGCCACAAGAGGCAAGTTCCCATGAAGGCCGTCCTCTGCGAAACCCTCGGTCCGCCGTCGTCGCTCGTCGTTCGTGACCTGCCCGACCCCGAGGCAGGTCCGGGCGAGGTCGTCGTCGACATCGCCTGGTGCGCGCTCAACTTCTTCGACACGCTGATCATCGAGGGCCGCTACCAGTACAGGCCCGACCTGCCCTTCTCGCCGGGAGCGGAGTTCTCGGGCGTCGTTCTGGGCGTTGGAGAAGGCGTCGCCGGCTTGCGACCCAGTGACAGGGTGCTCGGCTATTCCGGCTGGGGCGCGGCACGCGAGAAGATCGCCATCTCCGCCTCGCGCGTCGTGAAGGTGCCAGACGGGGTGCCTCTCGACGCCGCGGCGGGCCTCACCGTCACCTACGGCACGACGCTGCACGCGCTGGCGGGCCGCGCCCGCCTCGCGGAAGGAGAGACGCTCGCCGTGCTGGGCGCGGCCGGCGGCGTCGGCATCGCGGCGGTCGAGATCGGCCGGCTGATGGGCGCGCGCGTCGTGGCCGTCGCGTCATCGGCGGAGAAGCTCGCCTTCTGCCGCGAACGCGGTGCCGACGAGACGATCGACTACTCCCGCGAGGACTTGCGCGGTCGGCTGAAGGAGATCGGGGGAAAGCAGGGGATCAACGTCGTCTACGACGCTGTCGGCGGTGCACATGCCGAGCCGGCCCTGCGCTCGCTAGGCTGGAAGGGGCGCTATCTCGTGGTTGGCTTCGCCACCGGCGAGATCCCGAAAATCCCGCTCAATGTCGTGCTGCTGAAGGGAATTGATGTCCTGGGCGTGTTCTGGGACCGGTTCCTGGAGGAGGAGCCGGACGCTCATCGCGCGGACATGGAGAAACTCCTCGGATGGGCGGCCGACGGGTCGCTGACGCTCCCGATACACGCGCGCTATCCGCTGGATGAGACGCCCTCGGCCCTCGACATCCTCGCCCGCCGGGAAGCACGCGGCAAGGTGCTCGTCGGGAGGGGCTAGGCGCGCCGCATCTCGTCGAGCGCGGCGTCGGCCTGTGCCTTGTGGTGCGGCCGCGTGTATCTCCGAGATCATCGACAGCGCGGCCAGGATCACCGCCGCGTCGTCGGTGAAGCCGACGAGGGCGACCATGTCCGGCACCATGTCGAAGGGCATCACGAAATAGGCCAGCGCGGCGAACAGCGTCGCACGCACCTTGAAGGGCGTCTCCGGATCGATTGCACAGAAATAGGCCGTCGCCAGATCGTGCGCGAACGGCACACGCGCGGCCACGCGCTTCAGCTTGCCCCAGAAATCCCGCCGCACGCGGTCCTCGTTGGCGGCTGCGCGCGCGGGGAGCTGCGCGTCCGCTCCGAGCACCTGTTCGCTTGCCTTGTCCATATCCGTTCGCTCCCGTGTCGCCACGGCCATAGAGATGGGGGCGTCGCGGTCATGCGCAAGATTTCCGCCCCGAAAGCCGGGTTTCAATCGGTCTCGCGCGCGAACCCGTCCATGGCCCTGGCGAGCTTCACGTCGAGCTCCGTCAGCCCGCCCGCGTCGTGGGTCGACAGCGTCACCTCGACGGTCTTGTAGACGTTGGACCACTCGGGATGATGGTTGAGCTTCTCCGCCTGCATCGCCGCGCGCGTCATGAAGCCGAACGCCGCGTTGAAGTTCCTGAAGGTGAACGTCTTCTCGATCGCGTCCCTGCCGTCCGTCTCCGTCCAGCCGTCCAGGCCCGCCAGCGCGTCCTCGCGCGCCTTGCCGGTCAGCTTCTCCGCCATGCCGTCTCCTCGCTGAATTCGGGTTCGCTGTAGCCGTCGAGGGTATAGGCCTCCTCGACGAGATAGGGTCCGCCCCCCTGCCCGGATCGCGCGGAGAACAGGACGAAGCGCTCCGCACCAAAGCGGGTTCCCAGGAGTCCGCCACGCGAACCAATGTACCTCGCAACCGCCTCCGACGGCGTGCCCCGCAGTCGGGCGAGCGTCACGTGAGGGGTGAACTTGCGTCCCTCCGGCGCCAGCCCGATGCGCTGCATCGCCCGTTCGTGCTCCGCCTGAAGCGCGACGAGCGGGAAGGTCGGCTGGATCGCGGCGTGAAGCGAATGCGGCTTGCGACCGCCGAAGGCCCCCAGCCCGTCGAAGGAAATCTCGAACGCCGGCCGGACGATGTCGGACAGCATGTCGGCGACCGCGTTGGCGGTCCGGTTGTCGACATCGCCGATGAAGCGGAGCGTGACGTGGTAATTCTCCGGTTCGATCCAGCGCGCGCCGGCCAGCCCGCCGCGCATGCCGGAAAGCTCCACCGCCACGTCGCGGGGTATCTCGAGTCCTGTGAACAGCCGCGGCATCGCTCCCCCTGTTACCCGTCAACCCTCGCCGTTGATGCGGGCGATCAGTTCCTCGACCGCCGGCAGGATGTTCTCCACGATCCGGTCCACCCCCGCCTCGTTGGGGTGCATGCCGTCGTCGAGATTGAGCGTGGCTTCCGCAGCGACACCGTCGAGGAAGAACGGGTAGAACGACAACGTCGTGGCGCTCGGCGAGTTCGGGATAGATCGCGTCGAAGCGCGCGGCATAGTCCTCGCCCATGTTGGGAGGCGACAGCATCCCGGCGAGGAGGACGGCGATGTCCCGCTCGGCAAGCCGCGTCAGCACCCGGTCGAGCGCCTCGGCCGTGGTCGCCGGATCGATCCCCCGCAGCGCGTCATTGGCGCCCAGTTCGACGATGACGCCGTCCGCGTCCTCCGGCACCGCCCAGTCGAGTCGTTCCGCGCCGGCGCTCGCCGTGTCGCCGGAGACGCCCGCGTTCGTGATCTCAACGTCATGCCCGCGTTCCCTCAGCGCCGCCTCGAGTTTCACCGGAAAGGCCGCTGCTGGAGGCAGCTCGTAGCCGGCCGTGAGGCTGTCGCCGAGCGCGACGAGCCGCGACCGTCTCCGCCGACGCGCCAACGGGCCATGGCAGGAGAAACGCAATCGTTACCACCGCACCGCAAAAAACGGCTTTGATCGCGGAAAGCCCCGCGCCATATCTCGCTCGTCCGTCCCGCCTGAAATGTCCGATCCTGGAGTCTCTGTTCGTGCCGCATGACGCCGTCTTGGTCGAAAATGTTCACCTGAGATCTGGGCTCCGGCGCGGCAAAAGTCCACGTCCTGCGCGGACTGAGCGTCAAAATCGGCTCCGGCGAGACCGTCGGGATCGTGGGTCCGTCTGGATCCGGCAAGTCGACGCTGCTGATGGTGATGGCCGGGCTGGAACGGCCCGATTCTGGCAGTATCGTCGTTGCCGGCGAAGACCTTACGGCACTCGACGAGGACGCCCTGGCGCGCTTTCGCGGGCGCAATGTCGGCATCGTTTTCCAGTCGTTCCACCTGATCCAGAACATGACGGCGCTCGAGAATGTGGCCGTGCCGCTCGAGCTTGCCGGCCGGGACGACGCCTTCGACCGCGCCGAGGCCGAACTGGCGCGCGTCGGACTCGGCACCGAAGGACGCACTATCCCGCCGAGATGTCGGGCGGCGAGCAGCAGCGCGTTGCGCTTGCCCGCGCCCTCGTCGTCGAGCCCGCGATCCTGTTCGCCGACGAGCCGACCGGCAACCTCGACGCCACGACCGGCGCGCAGATCGTTGAGCTGATGTTCCAGCTCCATGCCGAGCGCGGCACCACCCTAGTCCTCGTCACCCACGACCTCGAGCTCGCCGCCCGCTGCGGCCGCACCATCACGCTGCGCGACGGCAACGTCGAGGGCGAGAACGTCCGCGCGCCCGCGTCGGCGCAAGGTCGCCGCCGAATGATCACGGGCGCCGTCGCCGCGCGGCTGCCTCTGTCGCTGCGCTTCGCCCTGCGCGAACTGCGCGGCGGACTGAAGCGGCTTCTACGTCTTCATCGCCTGCATCGCGCTCGGCGTCGCGGCCATCTCCGCGGTCGGATCGGTGTCGCGGGCGCTGCACGAGGGCCTGGCGGAAGAGGGCCAGTCGATCCTCGGCGGCGACCTCGCCGTCTCCCTGATCCACCGGCAGGTGAGCGACGACGAGCTCGCCTTCCTGGAGAGCCTGGGCCGGGTCGGCGAGGTCGCGGAGATGCGCGCCATGGCCCGCGTGCCGGGCGGCGACGCGCAGACGCTGTCGGAGGTCAAGGCGGTCGACGGCGTCTACCCGCTCTACGGCGAGCTGCGGGTCGCGGGGGGCGGCGATCCGGCGGAGCTGCTCGGCCCCCGGGACGGCGGCCATGGCCTGCTGGTCGAACCGTCGCTCGCCGCGCGGCTGGATGTCGGTGTCGGCGACGCCGTCGAGATCGGCCGCGGGCGGTTCGTCGTGACGGGCTTCATCGAGAGCGAGCCGGACCGGCTGTCGGGGGGCGGCATCGGCTGGGGTCCGCGCTCGCTGATGTCGGTCGAGGCGCTTCGCGACACCGGCCTGGTGCAGCCCGGCAGCCTGGTGCGCTGGCGCTACCGCGTGGCGCTGCCGGCCCCGGCCTCCGATGCGGACGTCGGTGCGGCGATGGCTGCCGTGGAATCGCGCGCGGAAGAGTCCGGCTGGCAGGTCCGGTCCCGCGACAACGCCTCGCCGGGCCTGTCGAACCAGAATCTCGCGCTTCACCATGTTCCTGACGCTGGTGGGCCTCACCGCCCTCGTGGTCGGCGGCGTCGGCGTGGCCAACGCCGTGAACGCCTATCTCGATTCCCGCCGCGAGACGATCGCCACGCTAAAGAGCGTCGGCGCCGGGGGAGGCCTCGTCTTCCGCACCTATCTCGCAGAGATGCTGCTGCTGGCGGCCGGCGCCATGTCGGCGGGGCTCGCCCTCGGCGCGCTGGCGCCCTGGCTCGTCGGCTCGGCGCTGTCCAGCTTCCTGCCCGTCGCCGACGCCGTGCCGGGCCTGTACCCCGCCGAATTGCTGCAGCGCCGTCGCCTATGGCGCGCTGACCGCGCTCGCCTTCGCGCTCCTGCCGCTCGGCCGGGCGCGAGACGTTCCCGCGAGCGCCCTGTTCCGCGAACACGTGGCGGCGAACCGCGGCCGGCCTCGCCCACGCTACATCGTGGCGCTGGCCGTTGTCCTTTGCACGCTGGCCGCCCTTGCGATCCTGCTCGCCTTCGACCGCCGCCTCGCACTTTATTTCGTGTCCGGAACGATCGCCGCCTTCATCGTGCTGCGGCTCGTCGCATTGCTCATCATGTGGCTGGCCCGCCGCGCGCCCCGCTCGCGCTGGGTCGCCCTCCGGCTCGCCGTCGCCGCCATCCACCGACCCGGCGCGGTGACGCCGAGCGTCGTCCTCTCGCTCGGCCTGGGCCTCACCCTCCTCGTCTCCATCGCGCTGATCGACGGCAACCTGACGCGCCAGCTCACGATGTCGCTGCCCGACCGCGCGCCGAGCTTCTTCTTCCTCGATATTCCACGCGACGATGGCGAGCGCTTCCGCGCCACGGTGGCCGAGGTGGCGCCGGACGGGATGATAGAGGACGTGCCGATGCTGCGCGGCAGGCTCGTATCGCTCGACGGCGTTCCGGTATCACAGATCGAGCCGCCGGCCGACGCCGCCTGGGTGCTGCGCGGCGATCGCGGCATCACCTACTCCGATACCCTGCCGGCCAATTCGACACTCATATCCGGCGACTGGTGGCCCTCCGGCTACGACGGCCCGCCGCTGGTTTCCTTCGACGCCGAGCTTGCCGGATTGCTGGGGCTGGAGATCGGCGACAGCCTGGACGTCAATGTCCTCGGCCGTCCGATCACCGCCGAGATCGCCAATCTGCGCACGGTCGACTGGCAGTCGCTGTCCATCAACTTCGTGCTGGTGTTCTCGCCCAACACCTTCGCCGGCGCGCCGCACATGATCCTGTCGACGCTGACCATGCCGGACGATGCCGGCGAGGAGGCCGAGCTCGCCGTCATGCGCGCCGTGACCGCCGCCTTTCCGACCGTGACGAGCGTCCGCGTCAAGGAGGCGCTGGATTCCGTCAACGACATCGTGCGCCGCCTCGCCTGGGCGATCCGAGCGGCATCCGGCTTCACGCTCGTCGCCGGCATCCTCGTGCTCGCAGGCGCTCTGGCGGCGAGCCACCGCCACCGCATCCACGACGCCGTTGTCCTCAAGACGCTCGGGGCGGCGAGGGCGCGTCTCGTATCGGCATACGTGCTCGAATTCGCCCTGATCGGCGGAGCCACCGCCGTTTTCGCAATGATCGCCGGCACGGTCGCGGCGGCTATCGTCGTTACGCAGGTGATGGAGATGGAGTTCGCCTTCCTGCCCTGGATCGCGTTCGGGGCCGTGGCGCTCGCGCTCGTCGTTACGGTCGGCCTCGGGCTCGCGGGGACCTGGCGCGTGCTGGGCCGCAAGCCGGCCGCCTATCTGCGCGACCTGTGACGCCTCGCGGACGGCGCGAGCGACCGTTAACGATCACGTGAGACCTGCGACATCGATTCCGCCCGGAAACACTTGCCCTGCGACCGTGCAGCGACCATATTCCGATCAACTTACGTCTTTGGTCTAACCGAGGGGATTTCCATGGCGGAATTCGAGAGGCAGACGGCCCAGAACTACCGGGTCGGCACTGCACGCGCCGAGGCCGGCGTCATCGACGAGGGCCTGCGCGCCTACATGCTGCAGGTTTACAACTACATGGCGATCGGCCTCGCCGTCACCGGCGTCGTCGCCTTCGCCATGGCCCAGTACGCACTGTCGAACCCCGAGTTCGCCCAGACTGTATACGGCGGCCCGCTTCGCTGGGTGATCATCCTGGCGCCGCTGGCGATGGTGTTCTTCCTGTCGGCGCGCATCGGCTCGATGAGCGCATCGACGGCCCAGACGACCTTCTGGATCTTCGCCGCGCTCATGGGCGCGTCGCTGTCGTCCGTCTTCCTGGTCTACACCGGCACCTCGATCGCCCGCGTGTTCTTCGTCACCGCCGCCGCCTTCGGCGCGCTCAGCCTCTTCGGCTACACGACGAAGCGCGACATCTCGGGCTGGGGCTCGTTCCTTTTCATGGGCCTGATCGGCATCATCCTGGCGATGGTGGTCAATATCTTCCTGGCCTCTTCCGCGCTTCAGTTCGCCATCTCGGTGATCGGCGTCCTCGTCTTCGCCGGCCTGACGGCGTACGACACGCAGCAGATCAAGGAGATGTACTACGCCGGCGACGACGCCGACACGGCTGGCCGCAAGGCCATCATGGGCGCGTTGAGGCTGTACCTCGACTTCATCAACCTGTTCCTGATGCTGCTCCACCTGTTCGGAAATCGCGAATAAACCGCGTCCGACCGGACTTGAACCGTTACGAGGGCCCCGGCATCCTGTCGGGGCCCTTTTTCAATCGACCCCAACCCACCCATGACCCTCGCCATCCGCACCGCCATGCCGTCCGACGCCGCAAACGTCGCCGGCATCTACCGCGAATCGGTCCTGAACGGCACCGCGACCTTCGAGATCGACCCGCCCGACGAAGCCGAGATGGCACGACGTATGACCGCGCTCCTCGATGGCGGCTTCCCTTATCTCGTCGCCGAGGCCGACGGCGTGATCTGTGGCTACGCCTACGCCGGTGCCTACCGGCCGAGACCCGCCTATCGCTTCACGGTGGAGGATTCGGTCTACATCGCCCCGCATCGCCAGGGCACCGGCGTCGGGCGCGCGCTTCTTACTGCCCTTGTCGATGCCGCCACCGCCTCCGGCTTCCGCCAGATGGTCGCCGTCATCGGCGACGAAGCAAGCGCCGGATCGATCGCGCTGCACCGTGCCTGCGGCTTCGGGCATGCCGGCATCTTCCGCGCCGTCGGCTGGAAGCACGGCGCCTGGCGCGCCACCGTCCTTATGCAGCGGGCGTTGGGCAACGGCGAGGAAACGCCGCCTCCATCGTCCTAGGATGCCTCGACCAGCCTCAGCCGCTTGTCGATGGCCCTGAGCACCCGGGCGAGATCATGCCCGCGCCGCACGATGAGCCCCGACGGTGCGATCACCGAATAGGCGCCCTGCTTACGGGCGAGCTTCGGCGTTTTCTCGATGCGGTAGAGCGGCGCCTCGCTGGCGCGGCGGAAGATCGAGAAGACCGCCTTTTCCCTCAGCGCGTCGATGGCGTAGTCGCGCCATTCTCCGGCGGCGACCATTCGTCCGTAGACATTGAGAATCTGCGAGAGTTCCGCGCGGTCGAAGAAGACACGCAGGGGCTGGGAACGGGGCTGTCCGGAGGGGGCCGCCGGCGTGCCCGAGGCCCGGCGGCCAGTGAACGCTATCGGATCGGTTTCGCTCAAGCTGCGCCTCCCGTCACGAGCGACATGCGATCTTCATGATCGTCCGCGCTGGCGCCGATGGCAAGACGCCCGATCCGCTCGCCGGATGCCTTGGAAAAAATCACACTTTCGCCGGAATCCAGCCCTTGAGACGCCTGAATGGTCGGCGAAAAAACCATCGTTGCCTCGAGGCCCGGTTCGGGGAAGGCTTCGGAACACCAGCCCCCCAGCCCCCCGAGGTCTTTATCTCGAACCGGGCCCATTCAGTTCCGAGTACTGCTGGTTCAATCCCCAACAGTTACTTCGAGGGTCGCATGGTCGGCCCTTTTTCTTTGTCCGGATTCCGGCTTACCAGGCCAGCCGCTCGGCCGCGAGGATGCGACCGGGCTTGGCCTCGCTTCCCTCCTGCAGCAAGACCGCGCAGCGCTTGCCTTTCGCCTCGGGCATGGCGATCGTCACGGTGAGCGGTTCCCCCGTCCAGTCGGCGACGGGCTCCAGTCTGCGCACCGCGTTGCGATATGTGACCGTCCGGCCCTCGTTCTCCCCGGCCCCGATCTGCACGGTGGCGGAGTTGACGTAGATCACGAGCCAGACTGTCGCCGGCTTCGTCGCGACGCCCTTGGGCGCACTGCCCGCCGAGATCACGATCGAATTGCCCTGCCGGTCTATGTCGAGGTCCACCTCCAGGTTGTCGGCGCCGGCAAGCGTCGAGCGGAATGCCCGTCGGATCGCCTCGGCGTCGGATCCCACCGCATGGGTCGCCCCGTTGATCACGGCCTGCGGCGTATAGACCGCCCGGTCGCGCCGCGCCTTCGCATAGCCCTTCTGCCGGGCCGAGAATTCAGGCCGCGCCAGCGTGTCCTTCCACTCGAGATAGTCCCAGTAGTCCACCGAGTAGCTCAGGGCGAGGATCGTTTCGTCCTCGCTGAGCCGGCCGAGGAGTTCATCGGCGGGCGGACAGGAGGAGCAGCTCTGGCTGGTGAACAGTTCGACCACGTTGAAGGGCGTGGTCCCCCCCTGCGTGGCGGCGGGGCCGGACAGCAAGGCGACGATGGCGACGGTCAGCAAGCCCGCTTTCGGCGCGGAAAGCCGCATTTCGTTGTCCTGCCCCTGCTCTATGGCGTACCGGCGGCCGCCACGCATGAGATACGCGGCGGCCGCTCGAAAAGCCAATCAAATCAGGCGCGGAGCGGTCACATTGGGGTGACGCGCCCGCCCGGTCACGCTGCTTCGGCGAGATGCCGGAGGACGTAATGGAGGATGCCGCCGTTGCGGTAGTACTCGAGCTCGTCGAGCGTATCGATGCGGCAGGTGACCGGTATCTCCTTCACCGAGCCGTCCGCGTAGGCGATGCGGGCCGTCAGCGTCTGGCGCGGCTTCAGACCGTCCGCAAGCCCCTCGATCGTGACCGATTCCTCGCCCGTGATGCCGAGGCTCTGCCACGAGGTGCCCTCCTCGAAGGTGAGAGGCACGACGCCCATGCCGACCAGGTTCGAGCGGTGGATGCGCTCGAAGGACTGGCAGATCACGGCACGGATGCCGAGGAGCGCGGTCCCCTTCGCAGCCCAGTCGCGCGACGAGCCGGTGCCGTACTCCTTGCCGGCGAACACCACCAGCGGCACGCCCTCGGACTTGTAGCGCATGGCCGCGTCATAGATCGGCAGCTTGTCGCCCGAGGGATAGTGCGTTGTCATGCCGCCCTCGACGCCCTGCAGCATCTGATTCTTGATGCGGATATTGGCGAACGTGCCCCGCATCATCACCTCGTGGTTGCCGCGCCGGGTGCCGTACTGGTTGAAGTCGGCCGGCTTGACCTGATGCGACAGGAGATACTCGCCCGCCGGGCTCGCCGCCTTGATGGAGCCGGCCGGCGAGATGTGGTCGGTGGTGATGGAATCGAGGAACAGGCCGAGGACGCGGGCATCCCTGATGTCGGTAATGGGCTCCGGCTCGCGCTTCATGCCCTCGAAATAGGGCGGGTTCTGCACGTAGGTGGAGCTCACGGGCCACTTGTAGGTCAGCCCGGCCGAGACATCGATCTTGCGCCAGTTCTCGTCGCCCTTGAAGACGTCGGCGTAGCGCGTCTGGAACAGTTCGCGCGTGACGTTGTCGCGGATGAACTGGGCAACCTCGGCCGAGGAGGGCCAGATGTCCTTGAGGTAGACCGGCTCTCCGTCCGAACCCGTGCCGAGCGGCTCGGTCGCCAGATCGAGCTGCATCGTGCCGGCCAGCGCATAGGCGACCACCAGCGGCGGTGAGGCGAGATAGTTCGCCCGCACGTCCGGGTTCACGCGGCCCTCGAAGTTGCGGTTGCCCGAGAGCACCGCTGCGGCCACCAGGTCGCCGTCGTTGACGGCTTTCGAGATCGGCTCGGGCAGCGGCCCGGAGTTGCCGATGCAGGTCGTGCAGCCGAAGCCGACGAGGTTGAAGCCGAGCTTGTCGAGGTCCACCTGCAGGCCGGACTTCTCGAGATACTCGCCGACGACCTGGGAGCCCGGCGCGACCGAGGTCTTCACCCACGGCTTCGACTTGAGCCCCTTGGCCGCCGCCTTCCGCGCCAGGATGCCCGCCGCGATCATCACGCTCGGGTTCGAGGTGTTGGTGCAGGACGTGATCGCGGCGATGACGACGTCGCCATGGCCGAGATCGTGGTCGCGGCCGGCGACGGGAACGCGCTTGTCCGCTTCGCCGCCCTTACCGAACTCCTTGTCGAGCGAGGCGAGGAAGCCCTGCTTGGCTCCGGACAGCAGGACGCGGTCCTGCGGACGCTTGGGGCCGGCGAGCGACGGCTCGACGATGCCCATGTCGAGTTCCAGCGTGTCGGTATATTCGGGATCGGCGGCGCCTTCCTGGCGATAGAGGCCCTGGGCCTTGGCATATGCGTCGACCAGCGCCACGCGGTCCTCGGCGCGCGCGGTCTCGCGCAGGTAGCGCACCGTCTCGGCGTCCACGGGGAAGAAGCCGCAGGTCGCCCCGTATTCCGGCGCCATGTTGCCGATCGTCGCGCGGTCCTCCAGCGCCATGTTGCCGAGGCCGGGCCCGTAGAACTCGACGAACTTGCCGACCACGCCCTTCTTGCGCAGCATCTCGGTGACCGTCAGCACGAGGTCGGTCGCGGTCACGCCTTCCTTCAGCTTGCCGGTGAGCCTGAAGCCGATCACCTCGGGAATCAGCATCGACAGGGGTTGGCCAAGCATGGCCGCCTCCGCCTCGATGCCGCCGACGCCCCAGCCCAGAACCGACAGGCCGTTGACCATGGTGGTGTGGCTGTCGGTCCCCACGAGCGTGTCGGGATAGGCGACCTCCGAGCCGTTCTCGTCCCGCGTCCAGACGGTCTGCGACAGGTATTCGAGGTTGACCTGATGGCAGATGCCGGTGCCGGGCGGCACGACGCGGAAGTTGTCGAAGGACCCTCTGCGCCCACTTCAGGAAGCGGTAGCGCTCGCCGTTGCGGGCATATTCGAGCTCGACGTTCTTCTCGAACGCCTGCGGGTTGCCGAACTCGTCGACGATCACCGAGTGGTCGATCACCAGGTCGACGGGCACCAGCGGGTTGATCTTTTCCGGATCGCCGCCGAGGGCGTTCATCGCGTCTCGCATGGCGGCGAGATCGACGACGGCGGGAACGCCCGTGAAGTCCTGCATCAGGACACGGGCCGGCCGGAACGCGATCTCGCGGTCGGACCGCCGCTCCTTGAGCCACTCCGCGACACCCCTGATGTCGTCCGCGGTGACGGTGCGTCCGTCCTCGTGGCGCAGGAGGTTCTCGAGCAGAACCTTGAGCGAGAACGGCAGGCGCGAGATGCCCGCGAGCCCGTTCTTCTCGGCCTCCGCGAGGGAGAAGTACTCGTAGCTACGGTCGCCGACCTGAAGCGTCTTGCGGGATTTGAAGCTGTCGAGAGACTGACTGGTCACCGTTTCTGTTTCCCTGGTCTGAATTGCGATATGGCGGGGCACGCAACTGTTGCGCCTGGGGAACGAGCTGCGGCGGACGACGGGTGCTACCGTCCCCCGGCCTCGCGTCAAACCGTCCCCGCGCGCGGCAAAGTTGCCCGCGTTATAGAGAATTTCTAAGAAGGGTGCCAGATGACGGCGCGAAGCACGAGACGACGGGCCATGCATCATTCGCAAGTCGGCTTTGGGCGGACCACCGAGGCATGAGATTCCAGGCCCACGATCTCGCCTGCCGGCGCGGCGGACGCGAGGTCTTCGCCGGCCTGTCCTTCGCCGTGTCGGCCGGCGGCTCGCTCGCCCTGCGCGGGCCGAACGGATCGGGCAAGTCGACGCTCCTGCGGCTCGCGGCAGGCCTCATCCATCCGGAAGCCGGATCGCTGCGCCTGGACGGCGGCGACGCCGAACGGACCATCGCAGAGCAGGCCCACCTGCTTGGCCACCTGGATGCCGTGAAGCCGGCGCTCACGGTGGCCGAGAACCTCGCCTTCTGGCGCGACATGCTGGACGGCGAGAAGGCGGGCGTCCGGGACGCCCTGGAGCGGGTCGGACTGGCGCGCCTCGCGGCCTTTCCCGCAGCGATCCTCTCGGCCGGCCAGCGCCGGCGGCTGTCGCTTGCCCGGCTGGTCGCGGTGCGCCGTCCGGTCTGGCTCCTCGACGAGCCCACCAACGCGCTGGACGCCGACGGCCGCGCCCGCCTCGACAACCTGATCGCCGGCCATCTCGCCTCGGGCGGGATCGCGCTCGTCGCGACCCATGTCGACATGGCGGGCGTCACCGCGACACTCGAGCTCGGGGCCGTGTCGTGACGGCGCCGTTCATCGCCCTGTTCGTTCGCGAACTGCGCCTCGCCGTCAGGCTCGGCGGCGGCGGGCCGATGGCGGCGATCTTCTTCCTCGTCGTCGTCGCGCTCATGCCGTTCGCCGTCGGCCCGGATCTGGCGCTGCTCCAGCGCATCGGTCCGGCGCTTCTCTGGCTCGGCGCGCTCCTGTCCGTCCTCCTCGGGCTCGACCGCATGTTCCAGGCCGACTTCGAGGACGGATCGCTGGACCTGCTCGCGATGTCCGGCACGCCCCTCGCGCTCGCCGTCCTCGCCAAGGCGGCCGCCCACTGGTCGACAACCGGACTGCCGCTGGCGCTGGTCGCGCCGCTGCTCGGCCTCATGCTGAACGTCGAGCCCGCCGCGCTCGGCGCCGTCGCGATGACGCTCCTCGTCGGCACGCCCGCCCTGACAATGATCGGCGCCATCGGCGCGGCCCTGACCGTGGCATTGCGACGCGGCGGGCTGCTGGTGCCCGTCATCGTCTTGCCGCTCGCCGTACCGGTGCTCATCTTCGGCGTCGGCGCGACCAATGCAGCCGTGGTCGGTCCGATGCCGGTCGGCCCGCCGCTGATGGTGCTGGGAGCGCTGAGCCTGGCGAGCCTCGCGCTTGCTCCGTTCGCGGCCGCCGCCGCGCTTCGCCTTGCGCTGGAATGACGGGAGCGTGATTTTGCCGTGGCGCTTCATCAGGGGCTAAAGTCGCGATGACCTTCAGGATGTCAGCGGAATGATCGCGCTCGCCAACCCGACCCGCTTCCTCGCGCTTGCCGCGAAACTGTCCCCCTGGATCTGGGGCGCGACGGCGATGGCCTTCGTCGCGGGCCTGTGGCTCGCCTTTTTCGCCTCGCCGGCCGACTACCAGCAGGGCGACAGCGTGCGCATCATGTACGTCCACGTGCCGGCCGCCTGGATGGCCATGTTCGTTTACGCGACGATCGCGGCTTCCGCGCTCGGGACACTCGTCTGGCGCCATCCCCTCGCCGACGTCTCGGCCCGCGCCGCCGCCCCGATCGGCGCCGCCTTCACCTTCCTCGCCCTCGTCACCGGGTCGCTCTGGGGCAAGCCGATGTGGGGCACCTGGTGGGTGTGGGACGCCCGCCTGACGTCCGTCCTCGTCCTGTTCCTGGTCTATCTCGGCCTCATCGCCTTCTGGCGCGCCTTCGACGATCCCGGCCGCGCCGCGCGCCCCGTGGCGATCCTCGCGCTCGTCGGCGCGGTCAACCTGCCGATCATCAAGTTCTCGGTGGACTGGTGGAACACGCTGCATCAGCCGGCGAGCGTCTTCCGCTTCGACGGTCCGACCATCGCCGCGCCCATGCTCTGGCCGCTGATGATCATGGCGCTCGCCTACACGCTCCTGTTCATGGCGCTGCATCTGGCGGCCATGCGCAACGAGATCCTGCGCCGAAGGGTGCGCTCGCTGCGCGTGCGCGCGGCCGGCATACTGGCGCCGGCGGAGTAGGGCCATGGACTATTTCGGCTTCATCCTCGCCGCCTATCTCGTCAGCGCCGGCGTGCTCGCCGGCCTGATCGCATGGGTGATCGCCGACGGCCGCGCGCAGGACAGGGCGCTCGCCGAGCTCGACCGCGGCGGCATCCGTCGTGGCGGAGGCGACCGGTGAGCACGGGCGAGGCCGCCCGGCGCCGCCGCTCGCCCTGGGCGCAACTCGCCATCGGCGCGCCGCTCGTCCTGTTCCTCGCGCTCGCCCTCCTGCTCTTCGTCCGTCTCTATGCCGGCGATCCGAGCCGGGTGCCCTCCGCGCTCATCGGCCGTGAGGTGCCGGAGTTCGCGCTCCCACCCCTCGAAGGACTGAGCGAGGGTGGCGCTCCGGTCCCCGGATTTTCCGCCTCCGATCTCGGCGGCGGCGAGGTGACCGTCGTCAACGTCTGGGCGTCGTGGTGCGGACCCTGCCGCGACGAGCATCCCTGGCTCGTCGAGCTGTCGGGGGATCGGCGCATCGGCCTTTACGGCATCAACTACAAGGACACGCCGGAGAACGCCCGCCGCTTCCTAGGGCGCTACGGCAATCCCTTCGCCGCCGTCGGGGTCGACGCCTCCGGCCGCACGGGCATCGACTGGGGCGTCTACGGCGTGCCGGAGACGTTCGTCGTCGATGGCGAGGGCCGCATCGCCTACAAGCACATCGGCCCGATCGACGAGCATTCGCTGAGAACGCGCCTCATTCCCGAGATCGAGAAGGCGCTCGCGGCCTCGCCCTCGTCGTGAGACCGATTGCGCGAGGCGCGGGCCTTCGGGCAGGATCGTGGCCATGAGCGAGGAACGACGGCCGGACTTCCACCGCACCGTGCCCCCCGGCGACAACATGGCCCGGACGGTCTGCCGGCAATGCGGCTTCGTCGCCTACGACAATCCCAAGGTCGTTGTCGGTTCGGTCGTCCGGTCGGCCGGCGGCATCCTGCTCTGCCGCCGCGCCATCAACCCTCGCCGCGGCTTCTGGACCATTCCCGCCGGCTACATGGAACTGAACGAGACGCCGCAGGCCGGCGCCGTGCGCGAGGCGCGCGAGGAAGCCTGCGCCGAGATCGAGATATCGGGCCTCCTCGCCGTCTACGCCGTCCCGCATCTGAGTCAGGTGCAGCTCATCTGGCGCGCAACGCTGGCCGGCGGCTTCGAGGCGGGGCCCGAGAGCCTGGAGGTCGGCCTGTTCCGGCCCGACGAGATTCCGTGGAACGACCTGGCTTTCCCGAGCGTCCACTGGGCACTGACCCACGACCGCGCGGCGGAGGCCGGCGAGCCCGGTCCCTTCGCCAACCCGGACGGCGAAACCGGCGAGCGGCTGCCCGACGGCACCCTCGTCCAGGGCCGCTAGGCGGCCCCGCCCGTCTTCTGCTCGTCCTCCTCGGGAAGCGCGTACCGCGTCAGGAGCGGAATCTGCGCCGTCGCGAAGGCGAACGTCAGCGGCATGATGCCGAACACCTTGAAGGCGACCCAGAAGTCGGTCGAGAAGTTGCGCCAGACGACCTCGTTGAGCGCGGCGAGGAACAGGAAGAAGAAGCTCCAGCGCAGGGTACAGATGCGCCAGCCCTCCTCCGTCATCCGGAAGACGGTGTTGAAGGCGTATTTCAGCAGCGGCTTGCCGAAGGCCAGGCCAGCCCACAGCATCACCGCGAAGGCGACGTTGTTGATGGTCGGCTTCATCTTGATGAAGGTCTCGTTCTGAAGCCACAGCGTCAGCGCGCCGAAGAACATCACGAAGACCAGCGTGAAGAGCGGCATGACCGGCAGCTTGCGCCGGATCAGCCAGGATGCGGCGACCGATAGAAGCGTCGCGGCCATGAACAGCCCCGTCGCCCAGAAGATGTCGGCGCGCCAGTTTGCGACGAAGAAGACGATCAGCGGTCCGAGTTCGAGCAGCGGCTGCACCCATTCGGGGGGCTCGCGTTTCGCCGGCACGACCGGTTCGGCCGATTCTCTATCCGTCGTCATCGCGTGTCGTCCGGGTTTGCCTCGCCGGCGATGGCGCGGGCGAAGTCGCCCGCCGCGAAGGGCTGCAGATCCTCGACGCTCTCGCCGACGCCGATGAAATGGACCGGCAGCCCGAACTTCGCGGCGATGGCGACGAGGATGCCGCCGCGCGCCGTGCCGTCGAGCTTTGTCATCACGATACCTGATACGCCGCAGACGCGCCGGAAGATCTCCGTCTGCTGCATCGCGTTCTGGCCCGTGGTCGCGTCGAGCACCAGGAGCACGTCGTGCGGCGCCGTCTCGTCCTGCTTCCGGATCACGCGAACGATCTTCTCGAGTTCCGCCATCAGTTCGGTGCGGTTCTGCAGCCGTCCGGCGGTGTCCAGGATCAGAACGTCGGCGTTCGTCTCGCGGGCGTGCTTCAGCGCGTCGAAGGCGAGCCCCGAGGCGTCGGACCCTTGCGCTCGCGCCACTACCTCGGAGCCGGTGCGCTCGCCCCAGATCTTGAGCTGCTCTATCGCCGCGGCCCGGAACGTGTCTCCGGCGCCCAGCACCACGCGCCTGCCCTCGTCGCGCAGCTTTGCGGCGAGCTTGCCGATGGTCGTCGTCTTTCCCGAACCGTTGACGCCGACGACGAGGACGACATGGGGCCGGTGGGCGCCGTCTATCGCCAGCGGCCGCGCCACCGGCTCCAGCACCTTCTCCACCTCGCTTGCCAGCACCTCGCGTATCTCGCCTTCGGAGATCTCCTTGTCATAGCGGGTCTCGGCGAGCCGTTCGGTGATCCGCGTCGCCGTCTCGACGCCGAGATCGGCCTGGATAAGCACGTCCTCGAGGTCCTGAAGCGTCGCCTCGTCGAGCCGGCGCTTGGTGAAGAGCCCGGTCAGCGTCTCGCCGAGCGCACCCGACGAGCGCGACAGGCCGGACCTCAACCTGTGGAACCAGGAGGCTTTCGGCGCGGGCTCGGCGGGCAGGGGCGCGGCCGCCTCGACCGCCTCGGCGGGGATCGGCTCCGGTGCAGGCTCGGCCGGCGCGGCGCCGGATTCGGGAAACTCCACCGGCTCGGCGACGTCCTCGCGGACGGGGACTTCGCTAGAGCCCTCCGCCTCGGCGTCGTCCGCGCTGGGCTCCGGGGTTTCGCTCGCGTCCTCAGGCCCGCGACGATCCTCCTCCGACAATGCGGGGTCGGCGGGAACTTGCGGTGCGGCGGCGTCCTCGGCCGGCTCCGGCGCGGCCGGCTCGTCCTGGCCGCCGCCGAACAGGCGGCCGAAGAAGCCCGTCTTCCTGCGCTCGCTCTCGCTCATGCCGCCTCGGCGATCAGCCGGCGCCCGTCATGGCCGGTGATACGCGCCGCTATGGTCGCGCCGGTCGCCGCATCACCCGGAACGCGTGCCAGCGTGAACTGCTCGGTACGTCCCTGTCCGGGCGTTTCGACCAGGATCGAGCGCCGCGCGCCGATCTCGCCGTCGAGATGGCGCGTGAGCGCGCCCTCTCCCGCCGCCCTGAGCCGTGCCGCCCGCTCCTTGACGATCCGCCGGTCGACCTGCGGCATGCGTGCCGCCGGCGTGCCCTGACGTGGAGAGAAGGGGAATATGTGGAGATGGGTCAGCCCGCAATCCGCGACGATCGCCAGCGAATTGGCGAACATCTCGTCGGTCTCGGTGGGAAAGCCGGCGATCAGGTCGGCGCCGAAGACGACGTCGGGGCGCAGCCGGCGCGCCTCATCGCAAAAGGCCACCGACTGGGCGCGGCTGTGGCGGCGCTTCATGCGCTTGAGGATCATGTCGTCGCCGGCCTGGAGCGACAGATGCAGGTGCGGCATCAGCCGCTCCTCCTCGGCCAGCGCGCGCATCAGGTCGTCGTCGGCCTCGATGGAATCGATCGACGACAGCCTGAGGCGCCTCAGGTCCGGCACGTGGCGCAGGATCGCGCGCACCAGCGTGCCCAGCCTCGGCCGGCCCGGCAGGTCGGCGCCCCATGCGGTGAGATCGACGCCGGTGAGAACGACCTCGGCATAGCCGTTGCCGACGAGCCGCCGCGCCTGGTCGACCACCGCCCCCATCGGCACGGAGCGGGAATTGCCGCGTCCGAAGGGGATGATGCAGAAGGTGCAGCGGTGGTCGCAGCCGTTCTGGACCTGCAGGAAGGCGCGCGTGCGCCCCTCGAAGCCTTCGACCAGATGACCCGCCGTCTCGGTCGCCTCGAATATGTCGTTGACGCGGACCCTCTCGAAGGCCTCGGTCCCGAAGCCCGGATCGGCGTAGCTGGCGGGCTCCAACTTCTCGGCATTGCCGATGACGAGGTCGACCTCGGGCATGTCCGCGAAGGTCGCGCTCTCTGTCTGCGCCGCGCAGCCCGTCACGATGATGCGCGCGTCCGGCCGTTCGCGGCGCGCCCGCCGGATCGCCTGGCGCGCCTGGCGCACCGCCTCGCCGGTCACCGCGCAGGTATTGACGATGACGGCGTCGCGCAGCCCCGCCTCGCCGGCCGCCTTGCGCATGACTTCCGATTCCACCGTGTTGAGGCGGCAGCCGAAGGTGATGATCTCGGGCGCGCTCATGCGGCGGGCTCCGCGAGAAGTGCCTCGTCGAGCACGCCGTCATATTCGTGGGTGGCGGGTCCGGTCATCAGGATGTGGTCGTCGGCTTCGCGCCATTCGACATGCAGCGTCCCCCCCGGCAGCCCCACGGCGACGCTTCGCCCGGTGAGGCGCTTGCGCGCGGCGGCGACCGCGGCCGCGCAGGCTGCCGTGCCGCAGGCCCGGGTCAGCCCGACACCGCGCTCCCACACGCGAAGATCGAGCGTGTCCCGATCCGTCACCTGCGCGAGACTGACGTTGACGCGCTGGGGGAACAGCGGGTGATGTTCTATCAGCGGACCGATCCGCGCGAGATCGTGGGCGTCCATGTCGTCGACCCAGAAGATCACGTGCGGGTTGCCGACGTTGACGACGCTGGGCGAATGCAGGACCGGCGCGTCGATCGGCCCGACCTGCAGCTCGATCGCGCGGGTGTCGCGGAATTCCTCCGACAGCGGGATCTCGTTCCAGGCAAAACGCGGCCGCCCCATGTCGACAGTCACCGATCCGCTGGCATTGACACGCGCGCTGAGGAGCCCGCCGCGAGTCTCGATGGACACGGTGTCGCGGCCCAGCTCGCGGGCCACCACCGATGCGACGCAGCGCGCCGCGTTGCCGCAGGATTCCACCTCGCCGCCGTCGGCGTTGACGATGCGCATGAACACGTCGGCGCCGGCTGGCGAGCGCTCGAGCGCGATGAACTGGTCGCAGCCGGGACCGGTCGCGCGGTCGGCGATCCTCATCACCTGTTCCGCCGTCAGGGACACCGGCACGGTTCGGCGGTCGACGACGACGAAGTCGTTGCCGAGGCCATTCATCTTCGCAAAGGCAATTGCGCTCGGCGCCATCGCCGCACGTCCTCGCTATCCGGCAGACCCGCCTGCCCGAGCCTTATATGGCGAAGGTGCGGTCCGACGCCAGTGCGCGACCGACCGCCGCGCCCATGTCTTCGGGCAGGGGAACGTAGTCGCATATATGCGAAAATAGCATAGAGCCAATGCGCAAAGCGCATAGGTTGGCACGGCCGCCTGATACGGAACGCTGTTTTCCTTGAATAAATTGATCAATAGTCGACAATATGCAGTTATTTTATACCCCTACGTCACTATTTCATGATTAATTCCTTGTTAATCGAAAATAGAATTTGGTTCATCCATTCAATTCACGGGGGTGAATCAAATGTTCAATCTAAAGAACTGGCGTATTGCCAGTAAAGTACTGCTTATTGTCGCGATCATGGCGGCTGCCACAGTAACCGTTAGCATGGTTGGCTCGTGGGGCTTGTCGAAAATGGAGAGTAATGCGGAACAGGTCGCCGCAGGTGGCGACAAAATGCGCATGGGCGCGAACCTGATGCGCAATCTGGTGGAGATCGGACGCGCCGAATACTCGATCGTTGCGGATCCCTCCAATGCCCAGGAGCACATCGAACGCATAGCCGAGGCGCGGATCGCCTTCGACGACCGCCTGAACCGGCTCAAGACCGCCGTCGAGGGCACTGACGCCACCGACATGTCGAGGCGGATCGCCGAGGCCGAAGGCTTCGCCCGCGACTACCTCGCCGGCGTCGACCGGCTCCTCGTCACGCTCGAAAGCACCGGCAACGTCGAGCTTTCGGCTGCACAGCAGCGTCTCCTGAGCGCGGCACGCGCCAACCGCGAAATCTCGCGGCAGGCCCGGGACACCTTCTCCGGTCTTGTCGATCGGGTCGAAACCGAGGTCGGCAACCTGACGGTCGAGGTGAGCAACGAGGCGGCCTTCCTGTCGACGCTCATGATCGTGGTCGCTGTTGTCGGGATCGCCGCCGGCATCGCGCTCGGCTATTCGCTCGCCCGCTTCGGGATCGGCAAGCCCCTGCATGAGATCATCGGCGGCCTGAACAAGCTGGCGGAGAACGATCTGTCGGTGAACATCGCTGGGGGCGACCGCGGCGACGAGGTCGGTGACATCGCCCGCGCCATGGAGGTGTTCAAGGAGAACGCGCTCGAGCGTCGGCGTCTGGAGGAGGCCCAGCGGTCGGAGGACGAGGCCAAGGTGGCCCGCGCCGAGGCCGTCGACCGCATGGTGGCGGACTTCGAGTCCTCCTCCGCCGAGCTGCTGCGGTCGCTCGCCGCCGCCGCCGAGGAAATGAACGCCACCGCCGGCGCGATGGCCGAGACGGCTCAGCGGACCTCCGACCAGTCGACGATGGCGTCCGCCGCTGCCCAGCAGACCGGGTCCAACGTCCAGAGCGTGGCCGCCGCGACCGAGGAAATGACCAACTCGATCGGCGAGATCGGTGTCAAGATCCACGAGACGGCCGAGATGATCCGCTCCGCTGCCGGCGCCATGGACACCAGCGAGTCGCGCATGAAGGACCTCAGCAGCGCGGTGTCGGAGATCGGCACGGTGATCAGTCTGATCACCGAGATTGCCGAACAGACGAACCTGCTCGCCCTCAACGCCACCATCGAGGCTGCCCGCGCCGGCGAGGCCGGCAAGGGTTTCGCGGTGGTGGCATCGGAGGTGAAGAACCTTGCCAACCAGACGCACAAGGCGACCGAGGAGGTGAGGGTCATCATCCAGAAGATCGAGACCGGCACCGAGGAGACGGCCGGCGCGATCCGCTCGGTCGTGCAGGAGATCGAGAAGGTGAACGAGACGGCCGCCGCCATCTCCGCCGCCACGGAGGAACAGACCGCGGCGACCCACGAGATCTCCCGCAACGTGCAGGAGGCGGCCGCGGGCACCGAGAACGTGACCCAGAATATCGGCCAGGTGGCCTCGGCCACCGACGAGACGCGCTCCGCCGCCGAGCAGGTGCTTCAGGTGGCCGGCGCGCTGTCCCAGCAGGCCGAGACCATGAACACCCAGATCCGGACATTCCTCGCCGACATCAAGGCGGCCTGACCGGTTCGCGGGCGGCGTCCAGCGCGCGCCGTCCGCTCTCCCCTCTTTGGGTCGGCTGAAGTCGGCCGGCCACCGGAAAGTTCCGCAAATAGGACAGCCTCACTTCGTCACTTTGCGGCCCGCCTCCGTCGCGAGCATCCCCCGCCCGCGGCGGAGGCTTTTGGCCTCAATCATGGCCCAATGCCTTGCGACTTAATCCGATGTTAAGTCGGCTTGAAATCATCTCACCGCCAGTACATTGGGGGGTGAGTCTGGTGCTGAAGCTGCAAAGCCTGCGTATTTCGAGCAAGGTCCTGCTGATCGTCGCGATCATGGCGGTCACGACGGTGGCGGTGGGTCTCGCCGGCTCCTGGGGCCTGCTCAAGATGGAAGGCAACACCGAGGCGATCGCCGACGGCGGCGTGAAGATGCGCCTGGGTGCCAACCTCATGCGTAACCTCAGCGAGATCGGGCAGTCGGAAGCCTTCATCGCCTCCGACCCCATCAACGCCGGCCAGCACGTCCAGCGCATAGAGCAGGCCAGGAGCGAGTTCGAAAGTGGGCTCGCAGGGCTGAAGGACATGACCACTGGCACCGAACGGGCCCGCCTCGACGAGGCCGAGGAGCTATCCCGGGCATATCTGGCCCGCGTCGAGGCGCTGTTGTCCGCGCTCGACGACGTGGCCTCGATGCAGATCGCGACGGCCCAGCAGCGCTTCGGCAGCATGGTGCGCGTCAACCGGAATGCCTCGGAAGAGGCCCGCGCCAGCCTTTCGGGGCTCGTCGAACTCGTCGAGGGCAGCGTCGAGAGCCTGAACGACGAGGTTCACCGCGAAGCCGGCCTTCTCGTTGCGATCATGGCGGTGGTCGCAGGCCTGGGAATTCTCGCCGGCGTCGGCCTTGCATACGCCGTCGCCCGCGTCGGGATCGCCCGGCCGCTTCAGCAGGTCATCGGCGACCTCAACCGGCTGGCCGACAACGATCTGACCGTGGAGATCGCCGGCGGGCGCCGCGGCGACGAGGTCGGAGACATCGCCAGGGCAATGGAGGTTTTCAGGGAGAACGCGCTCGAGCGCCGGCGCCTGGAGGATGCCCAGCGCAGCGGCGACGCGGCCCGGATGGCCCGGGCCGAGGCGGTCGACCGCATGGTCGGCGAATTCGACGCCTCGTCTTCGGAGTTGCTGCGCGCGCTTGCCGCCGCCGCCGAGGAGATGAACGCCACCGCGGCGTCGATGGCCGAAACCGCGCTGCGCACGTCGAATGAATCCACGGCCGCATCGGTGGCGGCGCAGCAGACGGGTGCTAACGTGCAAAGCGTAGCGGCGGCCACCGAGGAGATGACCCACTCCGTCGGCGAGATCGGCGCGAAGATCCACGAATCGGCCGCGATGATCCGCGCCGCCGCCGGCGCCATGGACACCGGTGAGGCCCGCATGCGCGACCTCGGCGCCGCCGTCCTGGAGATCGGCAAGGTCATCGGCCTCATCACCGAGATCGCCGAGCAGACGAATTTCCTGGCCCTCAACGCGACGATCGAGGCAGCCCGCGCCGGCGAGGCCGGCAGGGGCTTCGCGGTCGTCGCCTCGGAGGTCAAGAACCTCGCCAACCAGACCCATCGCGCCACCGAGGAGGTGCGCGACATCATCCAGCGCATCGAGACCGGCACCGGCGAGGCGTCCGACGCGATCCGGACCGTCGTCCAGGAGATCGAGCGGGTGAACGCGACGGCCGCGGCGATCTCCGCCGCGACCGAGGAGCAGACCGCCACCACGCAGGAGATCGCCCGCAACGTGCAGGAGGCGGCCGCCGGCTCCGACGACGTGGCGCGGACGATCGGCGGCATCGCGTCCGGCACCGGCGAGACGCGCACCGCCGCCGAGCAGGTCCTCCAGGTCGCCGCCGAACTGTCGCACCAGGCCCAGGCCATGAACGGCCAGATCCGGGCCTTCCTGGCGAACATCAAGGCCGCGTAGGCAGTCGCAAGGCGGGGGCCGCTGCGTCGGCCTTCGGATTTCGACGTCATTCGGCGACTTGAAATTTCGCGCCGAATAGGTCATATGCATCCAGACAGCCGCGCGGGCCGCGTAGCCCGGGGTCGCCACTTTGGCCGGACCTCTGCCCGCCGCGCCGTTTCATCCAACACGCTATTGACAGCCCAGGCCGCGCGGGGTGTCCAGCCCCAAGTCGAGCTGGAACCGGTGCGTCCGCATGCGCGGACGGCGCCGCGAGCCGGCTCATGAAAGAGAGATTTCTTGAATTCGTTCCACGAACTCGGCCTCGCAGAGCCGATCCTCAAGGCGCTTGCAGACGCGCGCCATGAAATCCCGACGCCGATCCAGGCGCAGGCCATTCCGCACCTCATCGCCGGACGCGACCTGATCGGCATCGCCCAGACCGGCACCGGCAAGACGGCCGCCTTCGCGCTGCCGATCCTCCATCGCCTGGACGCCAATCGGCGCAAGGCCCCGGCGCAAGACCTGCCGCGTCCTGGTCTCAGCCCGACCCGCGAGCTCGCCGGCCAGATCGTCGAGAGCTTCCGCACCTACGGCGGCAGCATCGCGTCCGAACGTCGCGCTGGTCATCGGCGGCGTGTCCGATGGGACGCCAGCGCCAGGCTCTGGCCCGCGGCGTCGACATCCTCGTCGCCACGCCCGGCCGTCTGCTCGACCACGCCAAGCCGGCGCGGTGAACCTGTCGGGCGTCGAGATGCTCGTCCTCGACGAGGCCGACCGCATGCTCGACATGGGCTTCATCCACGACATCCGCGCAGATCGTCGCCCAGCGTGCCGGAAGCGCGCCAGACGCTGTTCTTCTCCGCCACCATGCCGCGCGAGATCGCCGAGCTCGCCGACAAGTTCCTGAACGACCCGGCGAAGGTCGCGGTGACCCCGGTCGCCACGACCGCCGACCGCGTCGAGCAGCGCATCATCCACGTCGCCCGGTCCGACAAGCAGGCCATGCTCGCCGAGGTGCTGTCGACCGAGGCGATCGACCGCGCGCTGGTCTTCACCCGCACCAAGCACGGCGCCGACCGGGTGGTGCGCGGCCTCGGAGAAGGCGGGCCATCGCCGCCGAGGCGATCCACGGCAACAAGAGCCAGAGCCAGCGCGAGCGCGCGCTCGCCGACTTCCGCACGGGCAAGGTGCGCGTCGCTGGTCGCCACCGACATCGCCGCCCGCGGCATCGACGTCGACGGCGTCACCCACGTCGTCAACTACGACCTCCCCGAACGTCCCGGAGAGCTACGTCCACCGCATCGGCCGCACCGCGCGCGCCGGCGCCGAGGGCATCGCCATCTCGTTCTGCGCCGGCGAGGAACGCCGTCCTGCTCGGCGCCATCGAGAAGCTGATCCGCATGTCGATCCCTGCGACCGGCGACGTGCCGGAGACGGCGAGGCGCCGCTTCCCGCCAAGCCCAAGTCCAAGCGCGGCAGACGGCGCGGCGACCGCGGGCGCCGGCCCGAGGGCGCGGGCGGCGAGGCACGCGAGCGCGCGCCAGCGCCGGCGGCGCTCGAAGTCCCGCGGCAATGACGCCCGGCCGGCGGATTCCGCCAGCGGCATCGGCGAGGTCGCCTTCATGCGCAAGCAGCCGCGCGACGGCCGCGCCGCCGAGCGCGCTGACCCCATCTTCGAGACGACACGAAAGGAAGACACGCATGGCGAAGGAAGAACTCCTCGAATTCGACGGGACGGTCACGGAGGTGCTGCCCGACGGCAATTTCCGGGTGATGCTCGACAACGAGCACAGGTGCTCGCCTACACCGCCGGCAAGATGCGCAAGCACCGCATCCGCACCACTGTCGGCGACCGCGTGGTCGTCGAGATGACCCCTACGACCTCGAGCGGGGCCGGATCAATTTCCGCCACCGCGGCAACGGCCCGACGCCGCCGACCGGCCAGCGCGGCGCCCGCGGAGCGACCTTCCGCCGGCGGTGATCGCGCGTCGCGGCGGAAGCGGGGTTTCTTGACTCCGCCGCCCCCCGCGCGTATCACCCTGCGATCTCTTTGACAGAGACCGTGAATTCCGAGATGGCCGCCGCGCACACGAGGCGCGAGGGGTCGCCCCCGTCAGCGAAGGTTCGCCCGCGGGTGTCGTTTGCGTTTGGCCGTAGGCCCTTTCGGGCGGACGGAAAGCGAGAGTGGACGATGTTCGAGGGTCTGCAGGACCGCCTGTCCGGCATACTCGACAAGCTGACGCGGCGCGGCGCGCTGTCCGAAGCCGACGTGCAGGCCGCGATGCGCGAGGTGCGCCGGGCGCTGCTCGAGGCCGACGTGGCGCTGACGTGGTGCGCGACTTCACCGACAAGGTGCGCGAGCGCGCCGTCGGCGCGGAGGTGCGTGAAGTCGGTCACGCCCGGCCAGATGGTCGTCAAGATCGTCCACGACGAGCTGGTCGAGACGCTGGGCGCGGACGCCGCGACCATCGACCTGAACGCGCCGGCCGCCCGTCGCCGATCATGATGGTCGGCCTGCAGGGCTCGGGCAAGACCACGACCACCGCCAAGATCGCCAAGCGGCTGACCGAGCGCGACAAGCGCAAGCGTGCTGATGGCCTCGCTCGACACGCGCCGCCCGGCCGCGCAGGAGCAGCTCGCGGTGCTGGGCGAGCAGACCGGCGTCGAGACGCTGCCGATCGTCGCCGGCCAGACGCCGGTCGCAGATCGCCGCGCCGCGCCATGGAGGCGGCGCGCCTCGGCGGCTACGACGTGGTCATGCTCGACACCGCCGGCCGCGCCACTCGTCGACGAGGCGCTGATGGCGGAGGTGGCCGAGGTCCGCGCCGCCGCCAACCCGCACGAGATGCTGCTCGTCGCCGACGCGCTGACCGGCCAGGACGCGGTGAACACCGCGCAAGGCCTTCGACGAGCGCGTCGGCATCACCGGCATCGTGCTGACCCGCATCGACGGCGACGGCCGCGGCGGCGCGGCGCTGTCCATGCGCGCCGTCACCGGCAAGCCGATCAAGCTGCTCGGCACCGGCGAGAAGCTGGACGCGCTGGAGGACTTCCATCCCGCAGCGCGTCGCCGGCCGCATCCTCGGCATGGGCGACGTCGTCTCGCCTGGTCGAGAAGCGCGCCGCCGAGACGATCGACGCCGAAAAGGCCGAGAAGATCGCCGCGAAGATGCGCGAAGGGCAGTTCGACCTCGACGACCTCGCCGAGCAGCTCGAGCAGATGGAGCAAGATGGGCGGCATGTCCGGCATGCCTGGGCATGCTGCCCGGCATCGGCAAGATGAAGAAGCAGCTCGACGGCGGCCAATCTCGACGACACGATGATCAAGCCGGCAGGCGGCGATCATCTCCTCGATGACGCGAAGGAGCGGCGCAAGCCCGACATCCTCAAGGCGAGCCGCAAGAAGCGCATCGCGGCGGGCTCCGGCACCAGCGTCGAGGAGGTCAACAAGCTGCTGAAGATGCACCGCCAGATGGCCGACATGATGAAGGCGCTCGGCGGCAAGAAGGGCATGAAGGGCCTCGGCGCCCTGTTCGGAGAGGGCGGCATGCCCTCGCCGGACCAGATCGGCGGCATGGCGCCGCCCGCCGATTCAAGCGGTCTGCCGGGCTCGGCTCCGGCGGCCTGCCGCCGGCCTTCCGCCGGGCTGGGCGGTCCCGGCGTTCCCGGGCCTGCCCGGCCTGCCGAAGGGCTGGGACAAGAAGAAGTGACGCTTTTCGAGAACCCGACCGTTCGATCACACAACGAAGGACGAGCTGAATGTCTCTGAAAATCCGTCTCTCCCGCGGCGGCGCCAAGAAGCGCCCCTTCTACCGCATCGTCGTCGCCGACGCGCGCAGCCCGCGCGACGGCCGCTTCATCGAGAAGCTCGGCACCTACAATCCGCTGCTGCCGCGCGACCACGCCGAGCGCGTGACGCTCGACGTCGAGAAGGCCAAGGACTGGATCGCCAAGGGCGCGCAGCCGACCGACCGCGTCCTGCGCTTTCTCGATGCCGCCGGCGTCCTGACGCGCGCCGCCCGCAGCAACCCGAAGAAGGGCGAGCCGGGCCAGAAGGCCAAGGAGCGCGTCGAGCTGCGCCGCCAGGCCGAGGAAGAGGCCAAGGCCGCCGCCGAGGCACCCGCCGAGGAGGCGCCGGCCGAAGAGGCGCCCGCCGAGGAAGCCGTCGCCGAGACGCCGGCGGAGGAGGCTGCTGCCGAGGCTCCGGCCGAGGACGGGGAGAAGGCGGCGGGCTGACCGGCTCGCGGCCTTGGCATGAGCGCGTGAGCGAGGACCGTGTCCTGATCGCCGAGATCGGCGCACCCCACGGGGTGCGCGGTCAGGTCAGGCTTCGCGCCTTTTCGGACGACCCGCACGCGATCACGGAGTACGGGCCGCTCGAGACCGAGGATCGAACGCGCCGGCTGACGATCAGACGCTTGAGACCGGGCAAGGGCATGATGGTGGCCGACATAGAGGGCGTGACCACGCGCGACGAGGCGGAGGCGCTGAAGAACCGGCGCCTCTACGTCGCGCGCGCCCGCCTGCCCGAACCCGGGGACGAGGCGTGGTATCACGTCGACCTCGTCGGGCTTCAGGCGCGCGACGCCAGCGGCCGCGTCCTCGGCAGCCTGATCGCGGTGCAGGACTTCGGCGCGGGCGACCTGCTGGAGATCAGGCTGGAAGGCTCGCGCCGCACCGTGCTGGTGCCGTTCACCCGCGAGGTGGTGCCGGTCGTCGACGTCGCCGGCGGCCACGTTGTGATCGATCCGCCGGCCGGGCTTCTGGACGAGCCCGACGCCGAGGAGCGGCCATGAGCGGCTGGCGCGCCTCGGTGCTGACGATCTACCCGGCGATGTTCCCCGGGCCGCTTGGCCATGCGCTCGCGGGACGCGCGCTGACCGACGGCCGCTGGTCGCTCGACGTCGTCGACATCCGCGACTTCGCCACCGACCGCCACCGCTCCGTCGACGACACGCCGGCCGGCGGGGGGCCGGGCATGGTGATGCAGCCCGACGTTCTGGCCGCCGCCATCGACGCCGCCCGCGCCTCCGGTCCCGATCGACCGGCGATCCTGCTCACGCCGCGGGGCCGACCGCTCGCCCAGGCGCGCGTCCGCGAGCTCGCGGCGGGCCCCGGCGTCATCCTGCTGTGCGGCCGCTTCGAGGGCGTCGACGAGCGCGTCGTCGAGGCGCGCGGCCTCGAGGAGGCCTCGCTCGGCGACTTCGTCCTGTCGGGCGGCGAGATCGGCGCCATCGCCCTGCTCGACGCCTGCGTCCGGCTCCTGCCGGGCGTCATGGGCGCGGAGGGCTCGGGCGTCGAGGAGAGCTTCGAGGACGGGCTGCTCGAATATCCGCATTACACCCGCCCGCAGGACTGGGAGGGACGCAGGGTCCCCGACGTCCTCGTCTCGGGCGATCACGGGAAGGTCGCCGCCTGGCGGCGCGCCGAGGCCGAGCGCGCGACGCGCGAGCGCCGTCCCGATCTCTGGGAGAAATACGCCGCGCGAACGGCAGGAAAGCGCGCGGCGCAACTCGACAAGCGCGAAGGTTTGAAGTAGAGGCAACGCAACGACAGCGCCGGCGGTGTCCGAAGGGCCCGGCCGAGGCGCTCACGTGCCAGTTTGAAGGACAGGTCCGATGAACATTCTGCAGGAGATCGAGCACGAGCACGCCGCTCAGCTCGCCGCCAGCCGCGCCGTGCCGGAGTTCCGCCCCGGCGACACGCTGCGCGTCAACGTGCGCGTGACCGGGGCGAGCGCACCCGCGTCCAGGCCTATGAGGGCGTGTGCATTGCGCGCTCGGGCGGCGGCATCAACGAGAGCTTCACCGTGCGGAAGATCTCCTACGGCGAGGGCGTCGAGCGCGTCTTCCCGTTCATTCGCCGTCGATCGAGTCGATCGAGGTGAAGCGTCGCGGCAAGGTCCGCCGCGCCAAGCTCTATTACCTGCGCGAGCGCCGCGGCAAGTCGGCCCGCATCCCCGAGCGCGTCGATCCGCGCCAGGCCGCGGCCGCGAAGGCCGCCGCCGAGGTCAAGAAGTCCGGCGGCCCGCTCTTCGCCAAGCCGAAGGGCGCGCCCGACGATCTCACCCGGATCGAGGGCGTCGATACCGAGCTGGCGGCCAAGCTGAACAGCCAGGGCGTCACCAAGTTCGACCAGATCGCCAACTTCTCCGACAACGAGGTCGCAAAGCTCGACGACGCGCTGTCGCTCGACGGCCGCATCGAGAGCGAGGACTGGATCGGCCAGTCGCGCACGCTCGTCGCCGAGACGACCGTCGACGAGATCGTCGTCGACGAGCCGGCTGCCGACGACGCGCCCGCCGAGGCCGAGAAGAAGGACTGAATCCTCTTCACGGCCGGGCTTTACGTAACCGGACGGGCGGCCATCGTGCCGCCCGTTGCCGTTTCCGGCGGCCCCCGGTATTCTCCGCGCTCATGAACGCCGCCCGCACCACAGCGTCCGCGCCCTACGGGCTCCTGCCCGCGCCGCTGCACGACCATGCGCTGCTGCCGTGGCGGTTCTTCGCGCGCTTTCAGGCGGTCGGGACGGCGCGGCTCGACTGAGCTCGTGGCGGGCCTCGCGCCGGCCCGCGTCGATCGTTGCCGCTCAACCCCCGCCCAAAGACGGAAATCCGGAAATGTCCAACCCCCGCACGCTTTACGACAAGATCTGGGACGACCACGTCGTCGACGACGCAGCCGGACGGCACCTGCCTCCTCTACATCGACCGCCATCTCGTCCACGAGGTGACGAGCCCGCAGGCCTTCGAGGGCCTGCGCATCGCCGGCCGCAAGGTGCGCGCGCCGGAGAAGACGCTCGCCGTCGTCGACCACAACGTGCCGACCACCGACCGCACGCCAGGGCATCGACGATCCCGAAATCGCCGCATGCAGGTCGAGACGCTGGCCGAGAACGCCGCGCGACTTCGGCATCGAGTATTTCGACGAGCTCGACATCCGCCAGGGCATCGTCCACATCATCGGCCCGGAGCAGGGCTTCACGCTGCCCGGCATGACCATCGTCTGCGGCGACAGCCACACCTCGACGCACGGCGCCTTCGGCGCGCTCGCGCACGGCATCGGCACCTCGGAGGTCGAGCACGTGCTCGCCACGCAGACGCTGATCCAGAAGAAGGCGAAGAACATGCGCGTCACCGTCGACGGCAAGCTGCCGCAGGGCGTGACGCCGAAGGACGTGATCCTCGCCATCATCGGCGAGATCGGCACCGCCGGCGGCACCGGCCACGTCATCGAATATGCCGGCGAGGTGATCCGCGCGCTCTCGATGGAAGGGCCGGATGACGGTCTGCAACATGTCGATCGAGGGCGGCGCGCGCGCCGGCATGATCGCGCCCGACGAGAAGACCTACGCCTATATGAAGGGCCGCCCGCGCGCGCCGAAGGGCGAAGGCCTGGGACATGGCGCTGCGCCTACTGGGAGACGCTGCCGTACCGACGACGGCGCGCATTTCGACCGCGAGGTCCGGCTCGACGGCGCCAACCTGCCGCCGATCGTCACCTGGGGCACCTCGCCCGGAGGACGTGGTCTCGGTCACCGGCGCGGTGCCCGATCCCGACGAGATCGCCGACGAGAACCAGCGCGCAGTCGAAGTGGCGGGCGCTCGAATATATGGGCCTGACGCCGGGCACGAGGATCACCGACATCACGCTCGACCGCGTCTTCATCGGCTCCTGCACCAACGGCCGCATCGAGGATCTGCGCGCCGCCGCGCGAGGTCGTCGAGGGCCGCAAGGTCAACGAGGCGTCTCAGCGCCATGGTCGTGCCGGGCTCGGGCCTCGTGAAGGCAGCAGGCGGAGGCGGAGGGCCTCGACAAGATCTTCATGGCCGCCGGCTTCGAATGGCGCGAGCCGGGCTGCTCGATGTGCCTCGCCATGAACGCCGACAAGCTGAAGCCGGAGGAGCGCTGCGCCTCGACCTCGAACCGCAATTTCGAGGGCCGGCAGGGCTACAAGGGCCGCACGCATCTCGTCTCGCCGCAGATGGCGGCGGCGGCGGCGATCGCCGGCCACTTCGTCGACATCCGCGAGTGGCCGCGCGGCGCCTGACGATCCTTCGGGACTGGCCTTCCGGGGACAACCGGGCCTAAGCTGGGCCCGGTCGCGAACGCCCCGGGGAGAGAGGCATGGACATGCACCTGTCAGGCGGCTGCCTGTGCGGCGCGGTACGCTATTCGGCATCGCGGGTCATGCGGGACGCGTCGACCTGCCACTGCCGCATGTGCCAGCGCCAGTCCGGCGCGCCGTTCATGGCCTTCGTCACGGTGCCGAGATCGGCCTTCGCGGTCACCGGCGAGATCAGGCGCTATCGATCCTCGCCCTACGCCCAGCGCGGGTTCTGCCCGGTGTGCGGATCGGCGCTGACATTCGAGTACGACCACGAGCCAGACCGCGTGGGGATCACGCTGCCGAGCCTCGACGACCCGGAAGCGCTGCCGCCGGCGATGCACTGGGGTATCGAGTCCCAGCTCTCCTGGGTGCATCTGGCCGACGGCCTGCCGCGCATGCGCACCGAGGACGACGCCGGGTTCATCGACGCCGTCGCGCGCCACAAGGGCGCGGGGTGAGCCATGGCGAAGGCCGGGCGGGACCACGAGGAGGAGGAAAGGCGGCGGGCCATCGCCGACCTCGAACGCGCGGCCGCGCAGTCGGAGGTCTACGGGTCGAGCTCCCTTCGCCGGCAGGCCGACCGCGCCCGGGCGCACTTCTCGGGCGCAGACGCCGATCCCGACGACCGCATCGAGGTCTGGGGCCGGCGTATCGGGCGGGGGCTGTCGGTCATCGGCTTCACCGCCGTGCTGATTTATCTCGTCGTGACCTATCTGTGACGGCGACGATGGCCGCAGGCACCGAGAACGACTTCTGGGCGGACCGGCATGCCCCGTCCGTCGCCGACTTCGAGACACTCGCTGCCGAGGCCTACGCCGCGCTGCCGGAGACCTTCCGCGCGCTGTGCGGCGAGGTGGTGGTCCAGATCGCCGAATTCCCCGACGAGGACGTCCTGGCCGAGATGGGCCTTGAATTTCCCTACGAGATCCTGGGGCTGTTCCAGGGCACCGGCCTCGCTCACGGAGGCGGATCGGCGAGCGGCGAGATGCCCAACATGATCTGGCTCTACCGGCGCCCCATTCTCGATTACTGGGCCGAATACGAGGAGACGCTGGGCCATCTGGTCGCCCATGTCCTCATCCACGAGATCGGCCATCATTTCGGCCTTTCCGACGATGACATGGAGGAGATCGAGGCCGGCGTCGCCTGATCGGGCGGTGCTGTTCCGTTCGCGGCGAAATTCTGCTACCGCTGCCCCTCCCTGACATCGCCGGAGACGCTGCCCGTGACGCCCGAGTTGGACCGCTTGCCCCGCCGCCTCGCCGCGGCCGTCGTCCTCGGTGCGGCGCTGGCCCTGGGAGCCTGCGGCGTCAAGGGGGGCCTCGAGCCGCCGCCGGATGCCGACCCGGCCGACATCCAGTCGCCGGGCCGGGTCACGCCGCCGCCCCAGGATACGCCCCCGTCCCGGCCGTTCGTTCTCGACGGCCTGCTGCTCTAGGACCCGGCCCCGATGCATCATTTCGCCTACCGGCACGGCGTCCTCCATGCCGAGGACGTCGCCCTGCCCGACATCGCGGCAGAGGTCGGGACGCCGTTCTACGGCTATTCGGCGGCGACGCTGCGGCGCCACTATCGCGTCTGCGCGAGGCCTTCGCCGGCATCGCCACGCTGATCTCCTACGCGATGAAGGCCAATTCCAACCAGGCCGTGCTCAGCGATGCTCGCCGACTCGGGCGCCGGGCCGACGTGGTCTCGGGGGGCGAACTGCGCCGCGCGCTGGCCGCCGGCATTCCCGGCCGCGAACGATCGTCTTCTCGGGCGTCGGCAAGACCGTCCCCGAGATGGCCGCGCGCTCGAGCCGGCATCAAGTGCTTCAACGTCGAGAGCGAGCCCGAGCTCGAGCGGCTGAGCGAGATCGCGTCGCAGCGCTGGGCAACGGGCGCCGGTCTCGGTCCGCATCAACCCCGATGTCGATGCCGGGACCCACGCCAAGATCTCGACCGGCAAGGCCGGAGAACAAGTTCGGCATCCCCTGGCTCGCGCGCCCGCAGAGTCTATGCCGCATCGCCGCGCGCTTGCCGGGCGTGCGGCGTCGTCGGCGTCGACATGCATATCGGCAGCCAGATCACCGACATCGCGCCCTTCGACAACGCCTTCGCGCTGCTGGCCGAGCTGGTGCGCGACCTGCGGGCCGACGGCCACGACATCGACCATGTCGATGTCGGCGGCGGGCTCGGCATTCCCTATCATCGCGACGATGCCGCCGCCGCCCGACCCGCAGGCCTATGCCGAGATCGTGCGCAAGCACGTCGGCAAGCTCGGCTGCCGCTGGTGCTCGAGCCCGGCCGGCTGATCGTCGGCAATGCCGGCATCCTCGTCACCCGGGTCGAGTACGTGAAGGAGGGCGAGCAAGACCTTCGTCATCGTCGATGCGGCGATGAACGACCTGATCCGCCCCACGCTCTACGAGGCGCATCACGACATCCAGCCGGTCGCCGAGCCGCCTCCAACCTGCCGCAGGTCAAGGCCGACATCGTCGGCCCGGTCTGCGAGACCGGCGACTACCTCGCCAAGGACCGGCCGCATCGCCGGCGTCGAAGGAGGGCGACCTGCTCGCCATCATGACCGCCGGCGCCTATGGCGCGGTGATGGCCTCGACCTACAATTCGCGGCCGCTGGTGCCCGAGGTGCTGGTCGACGGCAGCAGCTGGCACGTCATCCGCCCGCGCCAGACCTATCGAGGCAGCTGATCGGCCTGCGACCGATTGGCCGCCCTGGCTCGCAGATGTGACCGGACTGGCCAGACGCGCCTCGCTTGCTGATCCGTCGCTAGATTCTGCTGCGTAGGCGACGGGCTCGGGATGACTGCCGCGAAGCCGCCGGAGTTCGGCGTCGACCGCGAGGCTGCTCCACAGCCGAAGGTCACCGCGCCGCATTGCCAGCGGCTGTCGGCGCGCGCGGCTTGTGCCTGTGGTGAGTGGTCTGGCCGGGTCGCCTGCCGCTCGGCGGTCTTGCCGCGCCTTCCTGGTCGTCTCCTGGTTCGGCCTCTGGCGGGTCGTCCGACCCTGTCCGCATTCGGCCGTCGTCGGCGCCTTCGCGCTCGCCGCTGCTGACCTCGCTGTCCGCGCCTTCCGCTCGGCCGCCGGCAGCGGGCCGCGGCTCTGCGCCGCGTCGAGCGGCCACCGGGCTGCTCCACCGCCGGCGACCGCCTTGAAGGACCGCCTCGCCGTCGGCCCGGCGATCCGGCCGCGCAGGCGCTGTGGCTCGGCCCACCGCGACGCCGCTTGGCGCGCTCGACCAGCCTCAGGGCCGGCTGGCCGCGCCCGGGCTGGCCGGCCGCGATCCCTACGCGTTGCGCTTCCTCGCCGTCCTGCGCTCTTCGTCGTCGGCTTCGTCCTCAGCGGCGCCGGACTGGCGCGACAAGATCGCCGCGGCCTTGCGCAGCCGCTCGCCGCCGCGAGCGCCGTCGCCCGCATCGACGCCTGGGTGACGCCGCCGGCCTATACCGGCCGGCCGCCGATCTTCCTCACCGGCGACGCCGCCAGGCCGCCCGAGGCGGCCGACATCGTCGTGCCCGGCGGTCAGCGTCGTCACGGTGCGCACCGGCGGCGCGACGACCGCCGCGTCGGCGATCGACGAGGTCGCGGCGAGATGCATCGGCCGGCGACCGCCGTCGCCGAGCCGGACGCTCGGCGCGACCGGCGAGGCCGGCCGCATCGAGCGCAGCGTCGAGCTCGAGCGGCGGCGACCGTGGTCGTCCGCAAGGGCGAGCGCGAGCGTCGCGAACTGGCGCTTCGCCGTCGAGCCCGACCATGCCGCCCGAATCGCCTTCCTCCGCCGCCGGAGTCGACCGAGGCCAGCGGCGCGCTCGCCTTCGACTATGCGCTCGAGTGACGACTACGGCGTGGTCGCCGCCAGGCCGAGATCGCGCCGCTCGGAAGCCGGGACGGCCAGCGGCCGGCGCCGGCCGTCTGTTCGAGGCGCCCGATTCGCGCTGCCCCTGCCGCAGCTCCGCACCCGCGACGGCGCGTCGCGAGACCATCCGCGACCTCACCGCCCACCCGTGGGCCGGCGCCAAGGTCAAGATGACGCTGGTCGCCCGCGACGAGGCGGACCAGGAGGGCCGGAGCGAGCCGGTCGAGCTGACGCTGCCCGCGCGCCGGTTCACGCGACCCGCTCGCCAGCGCCGTGGTCGAGCAGCGGCGCAAGCTGGCGATGGACGCCGAGACGCGCGCCGACGGTGTCGCGGACGCCTCGACGCGCTGACCCTCGCGCCCGAGGACACATCGACGACATGCGGCGATCTATCTGGGCGCTGCGCAGCGCCTACTACCGCCTCGAGCACGCGCGCGACGACGACGGACCTGCGCGATGTCGTCGATTACTCTGGCGGTCGGCGCTCGGCATCGAGGACGGCGACCTGTCGCTGGCGGCCCAGGCGCCCTCGCGACGCGCAGGAGGCGCTCTGCGCAGGCGCTCGAGAACGGCGCCTCCGACGAGGAGATCGCCGAGCTCACCGCACGAGCTTGCGCCAGGCGATGCAGGAGTTCCTGCAGGCGATGGCCGCAGGAGGCGCAGCGCAACCGCAACATGGCGCGACCTGCCGCCGACCCCAACGCGCAGACGCTCCGCTCGCAGGACCTCGACCGCATGCTCGACCGATCGAGAAGCTCGCGCGCAACGGCGCCAAGGACGCCGCCCGCCAGATGCTGAGCGAGCTGCAGAACATGCTGGAGAACCTCCAGGCCGGCCGCCCGATGCAGGGCGACCAGCAGGCCGGCGACCAGATGATGCAGAGCCTTAACGAGCTCGCCGACATGATCCGCCGCCAGCAGGAGCTGATGGACGAGACCCACCGCGCCGAGCGCGGACATGGGCAGGACGGCGAGCCGAGGGCGCCGAGGAGACGGCCGAGCGAGCTCGGCCAGCTGCAGCAGGGACAGGGCGGCTGCGCAGGCGCTGGAGGAGCTGATGGGGCAGATGGAGCTGGGCGTGCAGCCCGAACAGCGAGCTCGGCCAGGCCGGCGAGGCGATGGGCGAGGCGCAAGGCGCGCTCGGCCAGGGCGACAGCCCGGCAGGCGGTCGGCAAGCAGGGCGAGCGCGCTCGACGATCTCCGCCAGCGGCAGCCAGTCCATGGCCAATCCATGATCGCCAACGCAGGGACTCGGCCAGGGCCAGCCCGGGCCGGGCCGCGAGCGAACGAGGATCCCCTCGGCCGCCCGCAGCGCAACGATCGGGCCTGACCTCGGCACGACCGTCGAAGGTGCCCGACGAGATCGACATCCAGCGCGCCCGGGAGATCCTCGAGGAACTGCGCCGCCGGCTGTCGGACCCCGCGAGGCCACGCCTGGAGCGTGACTACCTGGAACGGCTGCTGGAGCGCTTCTGACCGGGCTCAGGCCGCCGGCCGGCTCTCCAGCACGTCGCGCACCCGCGCGACGATCTCCGCCAGCGAGAACGGCTTTTCCACCACGTCGCGGACGATCGCGTCGAGACCGTGGGCGCGCTCGCGCTGGTGGGCGTAGCCCGTCATCAGCATCAGCGGCAGTTCCGGCCGCTCGCGGGCGACGTTGAGGGCCAGCGCGATACCGTCCATCACCGGCATCTGGATGTCGGAGAGCACCAGTTCGGTCGTCCGGGCGGTCCCGCGCAGGAGTTCGAGCGCTGCGGCCCCGTCGGCGGCCTCGCTGACGGTGTGGCCGTCGCGTTCCAGCGCGCGACGCACGAACATGCGCACCGAATCGTCGTCCTCGACCAGCAGTACCGCCGCCATCCCTACTCCTTCCCGTCCTCGATCACCCCGACGAAGGGCAGTTCGCGGAACGCATGCCCGACATCCATTCCGTAGCCGACCACGAACCGGTCGGGACAGGTGAAACCGACGAAGTCCGCCTCGATGTCGGCATTGCGCCTGCCGGGCTTGTCGAGGAGCACGCACGTCTTCACCGCACGCGCGCCCCGTGCCACCAGGAGGTCCTTTGCATAGGCCAGCGTGCGGCCCGAATTCCAGTATGTCGTCGACGAGAATGACGGTTCGTCCCCGGACTTCTCCCTCGATGTCGCGCACGACCGTCACCTGGCCCGAAGAGTGCTGTCCGGCGCCGTAGCTCGACAGGCTCATGAACTCCACTTCCGGCGACAGACCCGCCTCGTAGAAGGCGCGCACGAGATCGGCGGCGAACACGAAGCTGCCCTTCAGGATCGCGATCACGAGGATGTTTCCGTCGGTCGACCCTGCGATGTCGCGCGCGATGGCCGCGTTGCGGACGGCTATCTCGTCGGCGGAGAACAGGACGCGGATGCTGTGTCCGCGGCGCTCGACGACCGTCACCGGTCGAGCCCGGCGGTCTGGCGGACGCGGCCGACGAACCGGACCTGCACGTCCTCGGCCGCCTCCGGCGGGGCGGAGAGGCGGGTGCGGAAGCTCATGCGCTCACCGGCCTCCAGAGCCGACTGGCGCGGCTCGACCGTCCAGGCGTATATCTCCTGGCCGCGCGATCCGCGCAGCGCGAATCGAAGCGCCGGCACCTGTTTCGTCACGGTCTCGAGATTCACGATTTCCCCTTCGACGATCAGGACCGGAAGGCCGTCCTCGAAACACGCGCCGCTGCGCGACGTTCTCGAAGTCGAGCCCGCGGAGGTTGACCGGCAGCCCCACGGCTGCGAAGAGCCCTGCCGAACCCGGTGCCTGGCGGACAACGTCGGCCCGATAGTGGACGCCGGCCACCAGGAGAGCCAGCATCGCTCCCAAAGCGAACGCCTGCATCCGCCTTGCGGTTCCGCCGCCGCGGGCTGGTCGCTCGACGCGTTCGGAGGCCGCTCGCGCCGCCAGGCGTGCCCGCGCATCGGCTTCGGCCTCGACATCCACGACGCTGCCGCCGGCGGCCTGCGCCGCCTCCGCGTCGTCGATCATGGCGGCCTGGCCGGGCGGCTCTCGATGGATGAGCTCGGACGCCGGCGCGTCCGGCGCGGACGAGCGTCGGGAAGGATGATCTCGCCGCTCGAGGGCAGCGCGTGCCAGACGTTGCGACAGCGCGCACAGCGCACCGACCGGCCGCTCGATGGAAAGCTGTCCGGATCGATATTGTATCGCGCGCCGCAGTCCGGGCAGTTTATGTGCATCGACGGGTTCGCTCGGCCGGTCCGGGCCGCTTCGCCGGGTCTGGTGGAACGGTGACACCACCACGCCGGATTATGATTAATGAAGCGTTAAGGGCGGCTCTGCGAATGTCGCGCCAGGGAGCGTTCAAGTGATCCGTTTCGAGAATGTCGGGCTGCGATACGGAATGGGCCCGGAGGTCCTGCGCGACTCTCGTTCAGCGATCGACCGCGGCTCGTTCCAGTTCCTCACCGGGCCGTCGGGCGCCGGCAAGACGTCGCTGATGCGCCTGCTGTTCCTGTCGCTGCAAGCCGACGCGCGGACTGATCTCGGTGTTCGGCCAGCGACGTCGTCGACCCTGCGCGCGCGTCGCTGCCCGGCGCTGCGCCGCCGTATCGGCGTCGTCTTCCAGGAATTCCGCCTGCTCGACCACCTGACGACCTACGAGAACGTGGCGCTGCCGCTGCGGGTGCATGGGCCGCGACGAAGCGGACTATCGCCCCGATGTCATCGAGCTGCTGCGCTGGGTCGGGCTCGGCGATCGCATGCATGTCTACCCGCCGGTGCTGTCGGGCGGCGAGAAGCAGCGCGCCGCGATCGCCCGCGCGGTCATCGCCCAGCCCGAGCTGCTGCTCGCCGACGAGCCGACCGGCAACGTCGACCCGCCGCTCGCCCGGCGCCTGCTCAGGCTCTTCATGGAGCTTCATCGGCTCGGCACCACGGTCGTCATCGCCACGCACGACATCGCCCTCATGGACCAGTACGACGCCCGCCGGCTCGTGCTCAACGAAGGGCGCATGCACGTCTATGACTGACAGCACGCCCGGTGTCCGTTCCCGACCACGACGAGGACGACGACTCCCCGGTCGACGGTCTGCCCGAACGCTCCGGCCCCATCGTACCCGCCGCCGGTGTTGCCAGCCGGGCGCTGTTCCTGTCGTCGCGATCATGGCGTTCCTCGCCTGCGTCACCGTAGGCGCCGTCGCGGTCGTCTCGCAGGCCGCCTCCGAATGGCGTTCGGACATATCGAGCGAAATCACCATTCAGATCAGGCCCTCGGAAGGCCTCGACGCCGACGCGATGGCGGCCTCCGCCGTCGCCGCCGTCTCAGGGATTCCCGGCGTCGCCTCGGCCCGCGCGCTGAGCCGGGCGGAAATCCGCGATCTCCTGGAGCCCTGGCTCGGCGCGGGCGCCGACCTGGACGAATTGCCTGTTCCCCGCCTCGTCGTCGTGCGCATCGACCGCGCCGCGCCGCCCGACCTCGGCGAGATGCGCCGCCGCCTGGAGGCGGACGCGCCCGCGGCGACGCTGGACGATCACGACCTCTGGCAGGGCAGGCTGCGCGTGATGGCGGGAACCACCGTCGTCGCCGGCACCGCCATTCTCGTGCTCGTACTTGTCGCCACCGTGCTGTCGGTGGTCTTCGCGACGCGCGGTGCGATGGCCTCGAACCGCGACATCGTAGAGGTCCTCCATCTCGTCGGAGCCAAGGAAGGTTTCATCGCCAGCCAGTTCCAGCGACATTTCCTGCGCCTCGGACTGAAGGGGGGCTCGCCGGCGGGGGCGCGGCCCTCGTCGCCTTCGGCCTCGTGCGCTGGATGGTGGTCCAGTTCCGCGCCACGCCCGCCGGCGACCAGTTCGACGCGCTGTTCGGCGCGGTCTCCATCGGCTGGACGCCGGTCCTGGGCATCCTGGCGACCATACTCGTCATCGCGGTGCTGACCGCGCTCACCTCGCGTATCGCCGTCTTCCGGTTTCTGCGGGTCTTCGATTGAGGGGCTTTGGCAGCTTGCCCCGCCCCCGCCCCATTCCGTACTATCGTGTACCACTGGAGACATTGTGATTTGACGGACAGGCAGCCGCCGGTGGAAGCGCAAGCGCCTCGCGGGACGACGGCGGCGGATATGCTTGCGCCGCGTCGCCTCGGCATGCCCGCGCGCCTGGCCCTCGTCGCGCTGTTCGGGATCGCCGGGGCGGTCTGCTTCGCCTTCGTCGTCGGCTTCTTCCTGTTCGCCCGCGATGTCGCCGACATGGAGCGCCCCGCCATCGCCGGCTCGGCCGACGCGATCGTGGCCCTCACCGGCGGCGCGGCGCGCATTTCCGATGCCGTCGAGCTGCTGAATGACGGCCGGGCCGACCGGCTCCTGATCACCGGCGTCCACCCCGACACGACCACCGAGGTCCTCGCCGCGTCCGCGCCCGGCCGCGACGACCTGTTCGCCTGCTGCGTCGATCTCGGCTATGCCGCGCTCAATACCGTAGGAAACGCCAAGGAGGCGCGCGACTGGGCGCGGCAGCACGGCTTCCGCCGCCTCATCGTCGTCACCTCGAACTATCACCTCCCGCGCAGTCTCAACGAGATGCGCCGCGAGATGCCCGAGGCGGTGCTGATCGCCTATCCGGTCGTCGCCAGCCGGCACGAGCTTACCGGCTGGTGGCGCAACCCCGCCACGGCCCGCCTGCTGATGTCGGAATACGCCAAGTATCTGATGTCGATCTTCCGCCTGCGCTGGCGCCCGGCCACGACCTGGGACGCAGGCGTTGCCCAGGTGGAGGCGCGCGGCTGACACGATCGCCGCCCTCCCAGGAACGCCCGATGATCTTCAGGTCGATTGCATTCAACACGCTGTTCTACGTGAACCTGGCCGTCTGGCTGGCGGTCTGCCTGCCCGGCATGGTGCTGCCCCGCCGCATCGTGAAGCACTTCCTGTTAAACTGGGCCCGCTCCTCGATCTGGTTGCTGGAGCATGTCGGCGGCGTGCGCATGGAGGTGCGGGGAGATACCCGGATCCGCACCGAGCCGCTGATCGTCGCCTCCAAGCACCAGTCGCTCTTCGAGACCTTCGCGCTTCTGCCCTACTTCGCCGACCCCGCCTACATTCTGAAGCGCGAGCTCAACTGGATCCCCCTGTTCGGCTGGTGGTCGATGAAGTTCGCCATGATCCCGGTCGCCCGCGGCCGCGGCTCGGAGGCGCTCAAGGCCATGACCTCGCGCACCGCCGCGGAGGTCGCGACCGGTCGCCAGGTCATCATCTTTCCCGAGGGAACGCGCCGCCCGCCCGGCGCCGAGCCGAAGTACAAGCAGGGCGTCGCCCACCTCTACGAGGCCTGTGGCGTGGCGGTCCAGCCGGTCGCCCTCAACTCCGGCCTCTACTGGCCGCGCCGAAGGTGGCAGCGCTATCCCGGCACCATCGTCGTCGAGTTCCGCGATCCGATCCCGCCCGGCCTGCCGAAGGCGGAGTTCATGGCGCGTCTGGAGAACGAGATCGAGACGGCGAGCGACCGTCTCCTGGTCGAGGCGGCCGAAAGCGACACCCCGCCGCCGCTGTCCGAGACCGCCGGACGGCGTGTCGACGAGCTGGCGGGTGCCTGACAGGCGGCACAAAACCAGAACATATGGTTGACCTGGGCTCCTGCCCATACGATATTTAGTCGCCCGGGGCAGACGGTGTCCCCGCGAGGCCCATCCGGCGTAGCGAGTGGTGACGATGGCCCGAGCATTTCCCCGACGGAATCGGACGCGCGACATCCCCCTGGCGCCGATCTCCCGCGAGATTTGGGACATGAAGTACCGCCTGAAGGACGCCGGCAAGGTCGAGGCCGACATCGCCGCGACCTTCGCGCGCGTGGCGCGCGCCGTCGCGGAGGCGGAAGCGCCCGAGGCGCGCGCCCGTTGGGCGGACGCTTTCCTGAGCGATGCTCGACTTCGGCGCCTTCCTGCCCGCCGGCCGGATCCTCGCGGGCGCCGGAACGGGCCGCGAAGGTGACGCTGTTCAACTGCTTCGTCATGGGCACGATCCCCGACGACATGGGCGGCATCTTCGCCCATCTGCGCGAAGCCGCGCTGACGATGCAGCAGGGCGGCGGCATCGGCTACGACTTCTCGACCCTTCGCCCGAAGGGCGCGCCCGTCTCCGGCATCGGCGCGGACGCCTCGGGCCCGATCTCGTTCATGGACGTGTGGGACGCCATGTGCCGGACCATCATGTCGGCCGGCGCGCGGCGCGGCGCCATGATGGGCACGATGCGCTGCGACCATCCCGACATCGAGGCCTTCATCGACGCCAAGGCCGACGCGGGCCGGCTCAGCGATTTCAATCTGTCGGTGCTCGTCACCGACGCCTTCATGGCGGCGATCGAGGCCGACGCCGACTGGGAGCTCGTCTTCGAGGGCAGGACCTACAGCACCGTTCGCGCCCGCGCGCTGTGGGACCGCATCATGCGGGCGACCTACGACTCTGCCGAGCCCGGCGTCATCTTCATCGACCGGGTGAATGCGGAGAACAACCTCTCCTATTGCGAGACGATCCAGGCGACCAATCCGTGCGGCGAGCAGCCGCTGCCGCCCTACGGCGCCTGCCTGCTCGGCTCGATCAATCTGGCGAAGCTGGTCGATCGTCCGTTCGACGGAGACGCCGCGCTCGACGAGGCCGAGCTCGACGAGACGGTGCGCGATCGCCGTGCGGTTCCTCGACGACGTGATCGACGTGTCGCAACTTTCCGCTCGAGGCGCAGGCCATGAGGCGCAAGGTCAAAGCGCCGCATCGGGCCTCGGCGTCACGGGCCTCGCCGACGCGCTGGTCATGCTGCGGCCTCGCCTACGGCTCGGACGATGCCGCACAGGCGGCCGGCGCATGGATGCGCCGCATCCAGAACGCCGCCTATCGCGCGAGCGCCGAGATCGCGCGCGGAAAAGGGCGCCTTCCCGCTGTTCGATGCGGACGAGTTCCTCGAAGAGCCCAACCGTCGCGCGCCTCGATGCCGACGTCCGTGCAGCCGTCGCGACGAGCGGCATGCGCAACAGCCATCTGACGTCGATCGCACCGACGGGCACGATCTCGCTGTTCGCCGACAACGTGTCCTCGGGGATAGAGCCGATCTTCTCGCTCGCCTACCGCCGCGCGGTGACTGCTGCCCGACGGCATCGCGCCGCGAGGAGGAGGTAAGCGATCACGCGGCCCGGCTGTTCCGCGCCTGTTCGGCGAAGACGCCGAGCTTCCCGAGGCCTTCGTTACCGCCCAGACGCTGTCGCCGGACGATCATCTCGCCATGCAGGCGGCGATGCAGCCTTTCGTCGATTCCTCGATATCCAAGACCATCAACTGCCCGCCGACATCTCGTTCGATGCGTTCAAGGACATCTATGCGCGCGCCTATGCGTCCGGCCTCAAGGGCTGCACCACCTACCGGCCCAACGCCGTGACCGGAGCCGTGCTGACCGCGAGCGAACCGGCGACGGCCCAGCCGGCCCTGCCGCTCGCCGCGCCGCCGCGCGAGGAGGCGGGCGGCGTCGTGCGGCTGTCCGAGCCGCTCCGGCGCGAGCAGGTCCTGCCGGGCTTCACCTACAAGCTCCGCTGGCCGGACTCCCGGCATTCCTTCTACATCACCATCAATGACGTCGATGCGCGAGGGGCGGCGGCGGCCCTACGAGATCTTCATCAACTCGCGCAATGTCGAGCACTACGCCTGGACGGCGGCGCTGACGCTGCTCATCAGCGCCATGTTCCGGCGCGGCGGCGACGTGGCGTTCGTGGTCGACGAACTGAAGGCGGTCTTCGACCCGCGCGGCGGCCAGTGGACCGGCGGGCGCTACGTGCCGAGCCTGCTCGCGGCGATCGGCGGCGTCATCGAGACCCATATGCGCGACATCGGGTTTCTGTCGTCGGAAGTCTCCGGCAACCCTTCTGTCGTGCCGGAAGGCGCCGGCGCCACCTGCCCGCAATGCGGCCACCCCACCCTGCACCACCGCGAGGGGTGCCTGGCGTGCCTCGACTGCGGCTGGTCGAAATGCGCGTGAGGGGCGTCAGGCCCCGTTGAGCGCCCGCCAGACCGATTCCGAGGTGATCGGCATGTCGATATGCGTGATGCCGGCTTCCCGGTGCAGCGCGTCGACCACCGCGTTGACCACCGCCGGGCAGGCACCGATCGTGCCGGCCTCGCCCGCCCCCTTCATGCCGAGCGCGTTGGTGGTCGAGGGGACGTTGCGCGTGTCGAAGGCGATGTCGGGAATGTCCGAGGCGCGCGGGATCGCGTAGTCCTGGAACGTCGCGGTGAGGAGCTGGCCGGAATCGGGATCGTAGACCGTCCGCTCCATGAGCGCCTGGCCGACCCCTTGCACGATGCCGCCATGCACCTGGCCCTCGAGCATCAGCGGATTGAGCGTGACGCCGAAGTCGTCGACCACCGTGTAGCGCACCAGCCGGATGCCGCAGGTCTCCCGGTCGATCTCGACCTCGGCGACGTGGGTGCCGTTCGGATAGGTGTGGACCTCGGGCTGCCAGGCCTCGGATTCGCTTCAGGGAGCCCCCGTCCTCGGCCGACTTGCGCGCGACGTCGTCCAGGCCCACGGAGCGGTCCGTGCCGACGATCCGCACCGTCCCTCCGTCGAGTTCGAGATCCTCCGGCCCGGCCTCCAGGAGATCGGCGGCGACCTCGCGGATGCGCGTCGCGAGCTTTTCGGAGGTTTTCGACAGGGCAGCCCCGCCGACGGGGATCGAGCGCGACCCGCCGGTGCCCGATCCGCTCTCCACGAGGTCGGTGTCGCCCTGGATCACCTTGACCCGATCGGGATCGACCCCGAGATGCTCCGACACGATCTGCGAGTAGGCCGTGGCGTGGCCCTGCCCGGTGGACTGCGAGCCGATTGCGACCGTCACCGATCCGTCGGCCTCGACCTTCACCGAGGCCCGCTCCGGACCGCCCCCCGAGCACGCCTCGATATAGGAGGCGATGCCGATGCCGGCGATCCGCCCGTCCTTCTTGGCCGCCCTCGCGCGCGCCTTGAAACCGGCCCAGTCCGCCTCCTGAAGTGCCTGCTTCATGTGGCCGTCGAACTCGCCCGTGTCGTAGACCCGGCCGGTCGCGGTCCTGAACGGCATCTTCGACGGCGGGATGAAGTTGCGGCTGCGGAACTTCTCCGGCGACACGCCGGTCTCGCGCGCCGCCTTGTCGACCAGCCTCTCGATCAGATAGGCCGCCTCCGGTCGCCCCGCGCCGCGATAGGCGTCCGTCGGCACCGTGTTGGTGAACACCCCCCGAACCCGCACGTCGGCGACGGGAAAGCGGTAGGTGCCGGCCAGCAGGTACGACCCGTTGATCGGGATGAACGGCCCCATCTGGCTGTAATAGGCGCCCATGTCGGCCAGCGTGTCGACCCTGAGACCCAGGATGCGCCCCTTCCCGTCGAGCGCGAGTTCGGCGTGGCTCAGATGACCCCGGCCCTGATAGTCGCCCAGGAAATGCTCCGTCCGGTCCGCGACCCACGTCACCGGCCGGCCGGTCGTCTCGGCCGCGACGAGGACCATGGCGGACTCGGGAGACAGCATCAGCTTGGTGCCGAATCCGCCGCCCACGTCCGGCGTGATCACCCTCAGCCGCTCGCGGCCGATCCCCATCACCTTGCCGAGCAGCGCCTGGATGTTGTGCGCGCCTTGCGTCCCCGCCGTGAGCGTATAGCGGCCGGTCGACGCGTCGTACTCGCCGATCGCGCCGCGCGTCTCCATGTAGTTGGTGACGACGCGGTTGTTGACGAGATCGACCGAAACCACGGTCTCGGCCTCCGCGAACGCCAGGTCGGTCCCCTCGCGGTCGCCTATGCGCCAGTCGAAGGCGATGTTGCCGGGAAACTCGGGCCGGATGTCGGGCGCTCCTTCGGCGGTCGCCGTCGCGATGTCGGCGACGGCGGGCAACTCCTGGAAATCGAAGCCGATCGATTCGGCCGCGTCGCGTGCCTCGCCGGGCGTCGCCGCGATCACGACCGCCATCGGCTCGCCGACGAAGCGCACCGTGCCGTCGGCCATCACCGGATGATGCGGGGGCTCCGGGAAGTCGCCGTCCTTGCGCGAGACCATCGCAATCCCGCGGCACGGGATAGGCCCCAGATCGGCGAAGTCTTCGGCCGTCAGCACGGCCAGTACGCCCGGCATCCCGCGCGGCGTTTCGAGATCGGTGAAGGAGAACGTCCCGTGCGCGATCGGGCTCCTGAGCACATGCGCCCAGGCCGTGCCGTCGGGCCGGATGTCGGCGACGTAACGCCCCCGGCCGGTAATGAGCGCGGGATCCTCCTTGCGCCTCAAGGACGCGCCGATGCCGAATTTCATGCGTGAACGATCCTGTCGGATAACTGGCGGTGCCGGTGAGGGAAAAAAGCCTAGCGGGCGCGGGCCGTTGCGGCAACCGGCCCTGGCGCGATCCTCGACGCCGTATCCGTATGGCTTGCCCATGGCGCGGATACCGGCCGGTCGATCGAAATGTGGGAGAATTTGGAGCGGGCGAAGGGATTCGAACCCTCGACCCCAACCTTGGCAAGGTTGTGCTCTACCCCTGAGCTACACCCGCATCGAGCGGCCTGCGCGGCTGGCGCCCGGACGGGCGCCTTATATGCCGCAAGGCCGCTCGCGAATTGCAACAGCGCCGCGCCGCGCAGGTGTTGAGCGGCGCGCCGGCGAACGCGCTAGAGGGCGGGCGTCAAGGCCCGCCGAACCGGAAGCTTCGACCCATGCCGGCGACCCGCGCCGATCTCCTCGCCTGCCTCGACGAGCTCGGCATCGCAGACGACCACGGTCGAGCATCCGCCGCTCTTCACCGTCGAGCAGAGCCAGGCGCTGCGCGGCGAGATCCCCGGCGGACACACCAAGAACCTGTTTCTGAAGGACAAGAAGGACGCGCTCTTCCTCGTCGTCGCCGAGGAGGAGGCCGAGATCGACATGAAGCGGCCTGCACGAGCGGATCGGCAGCGCGCGCCTCTCCTTCGGCAGGCCGGAGCTGCTCGCTGAGATGCTGGGCGTCGACGCCCGGCTCGGTCACGCCGCTTCGGCGTCATCAACGAACCGGCGCGCCGCGTCACCGTCGTCCTCGACGAAGCGCTGATGCGCCACGAGACCCTCAACTTCCATCCGCTCGACGAACGACGGCCACGACGACGATCGCCGCGCGACGGACTCCTCGCCTTCCTGCAGGCGAGCGGCCACGAGCCGATGGTCATCGCGGTCTCCGAGCCAGCCTGAGGCGGCCGGGAATAGCGTTGGAAAGCCGGCTGCGACTCGCCATCATAACGTGCAGCGAAATCCGAGTAGCCGGAGCCGGCTCATGAGCCTGCGACAACCGTACATTTCGGCAAGGCGGAACATGGAACTCGGCATCTCAGGCGCGCCCCGGGCAATGGCGCCGGCGACCTCATCAAGGACACCACCACCCAGGACCTTCCGCGCCGACGTGCTCGAGGCCTCGCGCAGCGTGCCGGTGCTGGTGGATTTCTGGGCGCCCTGGTGCGGGCCCTGCAAGCAGCTGACGCCGATCCTCGAAAAGGCGGTGCGCGACGCGCAAGGGCACGGTGAGGCTCGTCAAGATGAACATCGACGAGCATCCCGCCGATCGCCCGGCCAGCTCGGCATCCAGTCGATCCCGGCCGTCATCGCCTTCGTCAACGGCCAGCCGCGTCGACGGCTTCATGGGCGCGCTGCCCGAGAGCCAGGTCAAGGCGTTCATCGATCGCGATCGCCGGCCAGACCGGGCCCTCCCCCGTCGAGGAGATGCTGGCCGCCGCCGACGCGGCGTTCGAGGCCGGCGATGTGGCCGGCGCGGCCTCGGCTCTATGCGGCCGTGCTGCAGGCAGGAATCCGACAACGCCCCGGCGATCGGCGGCCTCGTGCGATGCCTGATCGCGACCGGCGAGCTCGACCGGGCCCGCCAGACCCTGGCGCTCGCGCCGCCCGCGAAGGAGAACGACCCGGCGATCGCCTCCGCACGCGCCGCGCTGGAACTCGCCGAGCAGGCCGGTGACCTCGGCGACGTCGCCGAGCTCTCGTCGCCGCGTGGAGGCCGATCCGAACGACCATCAGGCCCGCTTCGACCTGGCCCTCGCGCTCAATGGCCGCGGCGACGCGAGGAGGCGGCCGATCATCTCCTCGAGATCATCCGCCGCAAGCGCGACTGGAACGACGAGGCCGCCCGCAAGCAGCTCGTCCAGTTCTTCGAGGCCTGGGGACCGACGGATCCGGCGACCAACGACGCGCCGGCGGCGGCTGTCCTCGATGCTGTTCTCCTGAGGACGGCGATGGCGAGGCTGGCAACAGGCCCTACAGGACGCCAGGACGATCTGCCGGAGACGATCCCGGTCTTTCCGCTCGCCGGCGCCTTGCTGCTGCCGCGCGCCGACCTGCCGCTCAACATCTTCGAGCCGCGCTATCTCGCGATGATCGACGACGTGCTGTCCGGCCACCGGCTCGTCGGGATGGTGCAGCCCTGATCGGGCCGGAGGGTCCGGATGAGGCGGAGCCTCCGGCGCTGTCGCAGATCGGCTGCATCGGCGGCATGACGGCCTTCGGAAACCGGCGACGGCCGCTATCTGATCACGCTGACCGGCGTCTCCCGCTTCCGCATCCTCGAAGAGGTGGACCAGGGCACGCCCTACCGCCAGGCCCGGGTCAGCGCCGCGCCATTCGCATCCGATTTCGAGGCGAGCCAGGGCGAGGAGGGCGTCGACCGTTCCCGGCTGATCACGACCTTTCGCGCCTATCTCGAGGCCAACGATCTAGAGGCCGACTGGGACAGCGTCCAGCGCGCCTCCAACGAGACGCTGGTCAACGCGCTTTCGATGATGAGCCCCTACGGCCCGCGCGAGAAGCAGGCGCTGCTGGAGGCGGAGGACCTGAAGACCCGCGCCGAGGTCCTGATCGCCATCACCGAGATGGTGCTGGCCCGGTCGGGCACCGACGATTCCGGCCCTCGCTGCAGTAGGGAGGGAGACGGATGGCAAACGAACAGACCTCGACACGGACGATCGATCCCAAGCTCCTCGAGATCCTCGTCTGTCCGGTGACCAAGACAGACGCTCGAATACGATGCCAGGCGCCAGGAACTCGTCAGCCGCGCCGCCCGCCTCGCCTATCCGATCCGCGACGGCATCCCGATCATGCTTCCCGAGGAGGCACGCCCGCTGGACGACTGAGGGCGGCTCAGACCGGCGCGCCCGTCATCAGCCGCGGCGGCGTGCCCGCCTCGCCCGCCGCCTCCCCCACCAGCATCCGCTTGATGCGGGGGGCGCGCTGGACGAGCCCCAGCCCGAGGTCGCGAACCAGGCGCATGCCCTGCCGGTCACTGCCGAACAGGCGGTTCAGCACATCGGTCACGGCGGCGAACTGGACCGTGTCGAACCGCCGCCAGCGCTCGTAGCGCTCGAGGACGGCGACGGCGCCGATGTCCTCGCCGCGCCGCGCCGCCTCCACGATCACCTCGGCGAGCGCCGCCACGTCGCGGAATCCCATGTTGAGGCCCTGTCCCGCCAGCGGATGCAGCCGGTGCGCCGCGTCGCCGACGAGCGCCACCCGGTTCGCGACGAAACGCCGCGCCATGCCGAGCTCCAGCGGATGGGTGAAGGGGCCCTCCTCGATCCTGACGTCGCCCGTCTCCGGGCCGGCGGCCCTGCCGATCTCGGCTTCGAGCCCGGCGCGGTCGAGCTCCGTCAGCCGCTTCGCCTCCGCTTCGGGCAGGCTCCATACGATGCCGCTGCGGTTGCCCGGAAGCGGCAGCCGGGCGAACGGACCGCCCGGCAGGAAATGCTGAACCGCCCGGCCTTCGTGCTCGAATTCGTGAGCGATGATCGCCACCAGCGCCGCCTGCCGGTACGGCCAGCCGGTCTGGGCGATCCCCGCGAGCCGCCGCGCCGCCGAATTGCGCCCGTCGGCCCCGACCACCAGCCTCGCCCGGACGCTTCCGCCGCCCGTCTCAAGGACGGCCGCATGCGGTCCCGCGTCGATCCCCTTCACTCGCGCGCCCCAGGACACGCCGATGCCCGCCTCTTCCAGGGCTTCGGCGGCCGCGTCGATGAGATGACGGGCCTCCACGAAATGGGCGAACGGCTCTCCGGGGAGCGCCTCGCCGTCGAACGTGACGAGGGCGGGTCTAACCACGTCCTCCAGCCGCCCGTCGCTGACGTCCATGGCGCTCACCGCCTGGGCGCGATCGGCCACGCGCTGCCAGATGCCCGTCGCCTCGAGCAGCCGCCGGGTACCGGCCGCGATCGCATAGGCGCGGATGTCCTGCGACGGGCGCCGCCCCGGCGCCCCGTCCAGCACGGGTACGTCCAGCGACACGCCTTCGGCCTGCCTGAGCGCCAGCGCCAGCGTCGCGCCGGCGAGGCCCGATCCGACGATCGCGACGTCGCTCGGTTTCATGGCCGCTCTCCCGTCTTGACTGGCACACTCGCCCCCGTCAGGGTCGCGCGCGCCTCGATTACACGCCTCCGGAGCATCCCGACCGATGTCGAACGCCATCCAGGGCCTCTTGTCCATACTCGATCTGGAGACCCTCGACGACAACCTGTTCCGGGGCCTCAGCCCGGAATCGGGCTGGCAGCGCGTCTATGGCGGCCAGGTGATCGGCCAGGCGCTCGTTGCCGCCGCGCGCACGGTGAACGGCCGCGCGCCGCATTCGCTGCACGGCTATTTCATGCTGGCGGGCGACCCGAAGACGCCGATCATCTATCACGTGGACCGCATCCGCGACGGACGCAGCTTCACCACGAGGCGCGTCGTCGCCGTCCAGCACGGGCACGCGATCTTCTCCATGTCGGTGTCGTTCCAGGTCGAGGAGCCCGGCCTCGAGCATCAGATTCCCATGTCCGACGTTCCCGCGCCCGAATCGCTTCCCAGCGAGGCCGAGATGAAGGAGCGCTTCATCGACGTCGTTCCCGACAACGTGCGCCGCTACTGGGAGCGCGAGCGCCCCATCGAACTGCGGCCCGTCAGCTTCGACCGCTATTTCTCGCGCACCCCGCCCAAGGAGCCGGTCCAGCATGTCTGGTTCCGCGCCACCGACACCCTTCCCGACGATCCGGCGATCCATCGATGCGTGCTGGCCTACGCCTCCGACATGACGCTGCTGGACACCTCGTTGCTGGCGCATGGCCGCTCGATCTTCGACAAGGACATGATGGTGGCGAGCCTCGACCACGCGATGTGGCTGCATCGCCCGTTCCGGGCCGACGAATGGCTTCTCTATTCGCAGGACAGCCCGAACACGTCCGGCGCGCGGGGCTTCAACCGGGGCTCGATCTTCACCCGCGACGGCATTCTGGTGGCCTCGGTCGCGCAGGAGGGACTGGTGCGGCCCGTCGCGCGCTAAGGTCTGCATAGTTTTTCATCATTTTCGATTGTCTGCCGATTTATTAGGCGCATGCTGCGCGGTTCATTGTGCGCTGCACAATCCTTTTGGCTCCAAACGCAACAGAATCAAGCGCTTGTGGCCGGCTGTGAGTCTGGCACGGCTTTTGTTCTGACTCGCTCCGACAAACCGCATGCGTGACGCCGGGGGGCGTGGGGCGTCCGGTTCCTGTCAGTCCTCCGCGGCGGCTGCCGCGGTCATCCGTCGGAACGAAACAGGGAGCCGACATGAAAATCGTCATGGCCATCATCAAGCCCTTCAAGCTCGATGAGGTCCGCGAGGCGCTGACTGCGATCGGCGTCCAGGGCCTCACCGTCACCGAGGTGAAGGGCTACGGGCGACAGAAGGGGCACACCGAGATCTATCGCGGCGCCGAATACGCCGTGAGCTTCCTGCCCAAGCTCAAGATCGAGGTCGTCGTGCCCGCCGACCTGACCGACAAGGTCGTCGAGGCGATCACCGGCGCGGCGCGCACCGGCCAGATCGGCGACGGCAAGATCTTCGTCCATTCCATCGACCGCGCCGTGCGCATCCGCACCGGAGAGACCGATGTCGACGCACTCTGAACCCGGTCTCAAAGACGACGCCAATACAAGGGGCTACCCCATGCGCTTATCAAAGTTCCTGCCCGCCGTGCCGGCGCTTGCCGCCGCCCTGGTCGTGGCGATCGAGCCGTCCTTCGCACAGGAGGCGACCGATGCCGCCGAGGAGGCCGCAGAGGCCGTGGCGGAAACCGGCGGCGTCCCGCAGGAGGTCGCCTTCGTCTTCAACACCATGCTGTTCCTCATCGGCGGTTTCCTCGTCATGTGGATGGCCGCGGGCTTCGCGATGCTCGAGGCCGGCATGGTGCGGTCCAAGAACGTCTCCATGCAGTGCCTGAAGAACATCGGCCTGTATTCCACCGCCGGCCTGATGTTCTGGATCGTCGGCTACAACCTGCTCTATGACGGCGTCGACGGCGGCTATTTCGGCTCGTTCACCTGGTTCAGCCACGCCGAGCACGCCGCCGAGGACATCACCTATGCGGCGGCGACTTCGGACTGGTTCTTCCAGATGGTGTTCTGCGCCGCCACCGCCTCGATCGTGTCCGGCGCCGTCGCCGAGCGCGTCAAGCTCTGGCCGTTCATCATCTTCGTCGCCTTCCTGACCGGCATCTCCTACCCGATCTCCGCGTCCTGGCAGTGGGGCGGCGGCTGGCTCAGCGAGATGGGCTTCTCCGACTTCGCCGGCTCGACGATCGTCCATTCGGTCGGCGGCTGGGCGGCGCTCACCGGTTGCATCATCCTCGGCGCGCGGTCCGGCAAGTACTCGGCGGACGGCAAGGTGAACCCGCTCCCCGGCTCGTCGATGCCGCTCGCCACGCTCGGCGTCTTCATCCTGTGGCTCGGCTGGTTCGGCTTCAACGGCGGCTCGCAGCTCGCCATCGGCTCGCTGAACGACGCCTCCGACGTGGCGCGGATCTTCGCCAACACCAACATGGCGGCCGCCTCCGGCGTCGTGGTGGCGATGATTCTCTCGCAGGTCTTCTACGGCAAGGTCGACCTCACCTTCGCGCTCAACGGCGCGCTGGCCGGCCTCGTGGCGATCACCGCCGAACCGCTCACCCCGAGCTTCCTGATGGCCGTCATCATCGGCGGCATCGGCGGCGCCATCGTGGTGTTCACGGTGCCGCTCCTCGACAAGCTCAAGATCGACGATGTCGTGGGCGCCATCCCGGTCCACCTCTTCGCCGGCATCTGGGGCACGCTCGCGGTGCCGCTCACGAACGCCGATACGAGCTTCTCCACGCAGATCATCGAAATCGTCGCCTACGGCGTCTTCACCGTGATCATGACCACGATCGCCTGGCTCGTCGTCAAGTCGGTGCTCGGCGCCCGGGTCAGCCCCGAGGAGGAATCGCTCGGCCTGGACGCCTACGAGGTCGGTGTCGAGGCCTATCCCGAATTCGGTCAGGGCAGCCAGCGCGTCTGACCGGCCAATCCGGCGGCCCTCCTCCCGCCGCCGTCCTGCCGGGCCCGGACCATTATGGTCCGGGCCCTTTTTTTCGGCTGGGCATACCTGCGGCGCCCGATGGTTAATGGCCTCTTTACCCCTCTCCGCTAGCGTGGCCCGCGAGCCTTGAGTACGCCCGTTTCCGGCGGGCGATCCAACCGCCCGGACCATGAGCGCAACGAGAACCGAGTATCGCGATCCTTCGGGCCTTGCGGAGAGGCTGCGAGACGGCGCCGAGCGTCTGTCGACGCAGGCGCTCGGCCTGGCCGTGCTCGTCGCCGCCGGCGCCGTGGCGCTGAGCCTCGCCACCTGGTCGGTCAACGATCCGAGCTTCAGCCACGCCACCGATCGCGTTCCGGAGAACCTGTTCGGCTTCGTCGGCGCGGCCATCGCCGACCTGATGATGCAGATGCTGGGGCTGGCCGCCGCCATCGCGCTCGTCCCCGTGGTCGCCTGGGGGGTTGCGCTCACCCGTGATCGCCCGGTCGCCTCGCCGAGCCGCCGGGTCGTTGCCTGGATCCTGGGAAGCCTGCTCGCCAGCGCCACCTTCGCCGCCATTCCCGCACCCGCCGCCTGGCCGCTGCCCTCCGGGCTCGGCGGCCTCCTGGGCGACGCCCAGCTTTATGTCACCGGTATCATCCTCTCACCTGTTCTCGGTGGGTTCGCGGCCATTCCCGCCGGACTGATCGCCGGAACCTGCGCGATGCTGCTGCTGGCGTTCGCCGCCGAGATCGAGCTGTCCGGCGATCTTCCCGAAGACGAGCCGAGGGAGCGTCCGGCGCGTCGCCGCACGGCGGTCCACGTGCCGCCAGCCGACGATGACGACGAGGCGGACGACGAGCCGCGTCGCTTCCAGCCGATCGGTGCCGTCGCCCATGCCTTCCTCTCCTTGCGCGCGCGCACCCGCCGGCTGTTGCGCCCGTCGGCGCCGGCCTCCGGCGTCCGCGCGCTCTGGCGCCGGCTCATGGAGCCCGACGACGGCCTCTCGGGCGTCCCGCACGCCGGTCGGGTCGAACCGAGCTTCGGCGCGCGCGCGCCACAGTCCTGGGTTCCGGACGAGGAGGACGACGCCGGCTGGGAGGATGCGGACGGCGAAGACGCCGAATCCGCCGCCAATCGGGTGCAGCCGGAGCGCAGGAACCTCAAGAAAGGGCGCCGCGCGGCCTCGGAGGCCCAGCCCTCTTTTCTGGCGGGCGATGCCTACGAGCTTCCGCCCCTGCGCCTGCTCGCCGAGGCCAGGACCGTCCGCGCCGCGACCCGCGCCGATACCGAGGCGCTGGAGCAGAACGCGCGCATGCTGGAGTCCGTGCTGGAAGACTTCGGCGTCAAGGGCGAGATCATCAACGTCCGCCCCGGCCCCGTCGTCACCCTCTACGAGCTCGAGCCCGCGCCAGGCACCAAGTCATCGCGTGTCATCGGGCTCGCCGACGACATCGCGCGCTCGATGAGCGCCGTATCGGCCCGTGTCGCCGTGGTGCCAGGCCGCAACGCCATCGGCATCGAGCTGCCGAACTCCACCCGCGAGACCGTGTTCCTGCGCGAGAGCCTGGAATCGGAGAATTTCGAGAAATCGAAGGCGCGGCTGCCGCTGTGTCTGGGCAAGACCATCGGCGGCGAGCCGGTCATCGCCGATCTCGCCCGGATGCCGCATCTGCTCATCGCCGGCACGACCGGGTCGGGCAAGTCGGTCGCCGTCAACACGATGATCCTGTCGCTGCTCTACCGGCTGCCGCCGGATGCGTGCAAGCTGATCATGATCGATCCGAAGATGCTGGAACTCTCGGTCTACGACGGCATCCCGCATCTCCTCTCCCCCGTCGTCACCGACCCCAAGAAGGCGGTGGTCGCGCTCAAGTGGACGGTCCGGGAGATGGAGGACCGCTACCGCAAGATGTCGAAGCTCGGGGTCCGCAACATCGATGGCTACAACGCCCGCGCCGCGGAGGCCGCCGATCGCGGCGAGACCGTCACCCGCACCGTCCAGACCGGCTTCGACCGCTCCACCGGGGAGCCGGTCTACGAGCAGGAGGAGATCGATCTCGAGCCGATGCCCTATCTCGTCGTCATCGTCGACGAGATGGCCGACCTGATGATGGTCGCGGGCAAGGATATCGAAGGCGCCGTCCAGCGCCTGGCGCAGATGGCGCGCGCCGCCGGCATCCATATCGTCACCGCCACCCAGCGCCCCTCTGTGGACGTCATCACCGGCACCATCAAGGCGAATTTCCCCACCCGCATCTCCTTCCAGGTCACCTCGAAGATCGACAGCCGGACGATCCTGGGCGAGCAGGGCGCCGAGCAGCTCCTCGGCCAGGGCGACATGCTCTACATGATGGGCGGCGGCCGGATAACGCGTGTCCACGGCCCCTTCGTCTCCGACCGCGAGGTCGAGGACGTGGTCGCCTTCCTGAAGGCGCAGGGGGCGCCGGAGTATCTCGAGGAGATCACCGAGGAGGACGACGACGCGCCCTTCGACATGGGCGGCATCATGGCCGGCGGCGAGGGCGACGATCTCTACCGCCAGGCCGTCCAGATCGTCATGCGCGACAAGAAGGTCTCGACCTCCTATATCCAGCGCCGGCTGTCCATCGGCTACAACAGCGCCGCCTCCCTGATCGAGCGCATGGAGCAGGAGGGCATCATCAGCCGGCCCAATTCCAAGGGCCAGCGCGAGATCCTGACGGGCGACGGGGAACAGGGCTGACCGGCCGTCGTTTTGCCATACGGCTATGGTTTCTGGCCGGCGACGACGGGGACCCGGCCATATATTCGAGGAGCTTCAGCACCGTGTTTCCACGCCTTCGCAAACTCGCGCTCGTGATCGCCGCCGCCTGTCTCGTCGCCATGCCGGCCGGCGCCCGCACCGATCCGTCCAACATGTCGATCTCGGATCTCGCCGCGGTGGACATGGTGAACCGCTTCCTCAACGACATCCGCACCCTGCAGGGCGACTTCGTCCAGGTCGCCCCCAACGGCGAGGTGACCGAGGGCCGGTTCTTCCTCGAGCGCCCGGGCAAGATACGCTTCCATTACGCCGAGCCGTCGCACCTGCAGGTGATATCCGACGGCTTCTGGGTGGCGATCCAGAACCGCCGGCTCAAGACCACCGAGAAATACCCGCTCGGACCACGCCGCTGAAGCTGATCCTGTCCAGCTCCGTCGATCTCATGCAGGAGGCCCGGGTGAGCGACGTAAGCGAGCAGGACGGCACCATCTCGCTGACCCTGCACGATTCCGGAGCCGACGCCGGCGGGTCGCTGACCCTCGTCTTCGATCCCGTCGCCAACACCCTGAAGCGCTGGATCGTGACCGACGTGCAGGGCCTCGACACCACCGTGTCCCTCGAGAACACGGTCGCCGGCCAGCCGATCGATCCGCGCTACTTCAGGATCATCGAGGACACCGCCATCGACATGGACAATCAGCGCTAGCGGCTGTGGGTCCGGATCGGCGGGGCTACAGCCGGTAGTCCTTCGAATTCACATTTTTGCGATTGTCACGGTAAGCCTTGAAGGTTGCCGGCAACGATCCCATTTTGTCCGGAGTGGCGGTGGTGTTCATGCTTCGGTAGTGCCCCCCGTCTCGCCGAGGAACACACCGCCGACGTCGGAGGCAATCTCCGGCGCCCCGCGAATAGCGGACGGCGCCCGGTCCCATCCCCCGGGGACCGGGCGCTCTTATTTTGCGCCCGTTCCGGTTGCCGCCACATCCCCTTTCACGCTACTCAGGAGCTCCGTCCAGGAGCGCCTTCCCCCGTGCCGTTGTCGATCGCGAGCTGGAACATCAATTCCGTGCGCCTGCGCGCCGGCCTCGTCGCGCGCCTCGCCTGCGAGCGCTGCCCCCGACGTCATCTGCCTGCAGGAAACGAAGTGCCCGGACGCGGTGTTTCCGAAAAAGCCGTTCGAGGCTCGGCTACCGTCACATCGCCATCGCCGGCCAGAAGGGCTACCACGGCGTGGCGGTGCTCTCCCGCCTGCCGATTCACCGGTCGCCTCCCGCGCGCCTTCTGCGGCAAGGGCGACGCCCGCCACATCGCCGTCGACGCTGAGACGCGGTCGGGCGCCGGCGTGCGCGTCCACAATTTCTACGTCCCCGCCGGCGGCGACGAGCCAGATCCCGCGATCAACCGAAGTTCGCCCACAAGCTCGCGTTCCTGGACGAGATGAGCGCGTGGCTCGGCGCAGCGCCGGACGAGACGGGCCGCGACCGGGCGATCCTCGTCGGCGACCTCAACATCGCGCCGCTGCGAGAACGACGTCTGGTCGCACAAGCAGCTTCTGCGCGTCGTCAGCCACACGCCGGTCGAGACCGAGCGCCTCGAAGCGCGTCCGGGCCGCCGGCGGCTGGGTGGACGCGGTGCCGCGAGCTACTGCCGCCCGACGAAGATCTACACCTGGTGGAGCTACCGCGCGAGGGACTGGGCGGCGTCCGACCGCGGTCGCCGGCTCGACCATATATGGCTGTCGCCATCGCTTCGCGGGCCGCGCGCTGACCGAATCGAAATCCTGCGCGACGCGCGCGGCTGGGAACGCCCCTCCGACCATGTGCCGGTGATGGCGCCGATCGCCTGGCGGTCTGAGGCCGACTTGCCGGAGGCCGGCTCCGCGTCGACCGCCAGCAGCGCCTCGCGGGTTCGCGACAGCTCGCCGGTCATGCCTGTCAGCCGGGCCGCAGCGTCATGCCGCAGCGCCTCGGCCATGTCCGGATATTCCTCCAGCACCCTGCGCAGGAGCCGCGCGGGATGATCGCGATCAGCGATGTCGGCTCCATCGTCTCCGCCGTCGCCGGCCGCGTGGTCTGGCGACATCAGCGCCATCTCGCCGATAAGCGCGCCGGGCTCCGCGACGCCGCGCTGCACGATCTCCTCGCCGACCGTCGCCATGCGACGGACGGCGACCGTTCTCCACGACATAGCCCGCCGTCGGCGGCCGCGCCCTCGCGAAACAGGACGCGTCCGCCTCCGGCAGGTTGCGCGATGCTCGGCGGAGAACGCGATCAGCCGCAGCTGCTCGCGGAGAAGGCCGAGAAGAGCGGCAGGCTCCGGAGGAGCGCGATGTCCTGGTCGAGCGTCACGGTCCGCACGCCTCCCGGCACCAGCTTGTAGCCGCCGGCTTCCGTCACCAGGAGTCCGCGCTGCGACGGATCGCGCTCGATCTTCTGCCGCAGGCGGTAGATGTGCGTCTCCAGCGTATGGGTCGTCACACCGGCGTTGTAGCCCCAGACCTCGTGCAGGAGCACGTCGCGCGTGACGACCTGCTCGCCGGCCCGGTAGAGATATTTCAGGATCGACGGTTTCCTTTTCCGTCAGCCGGACCTTCGACCCCTGTCCGCGATCAGGATTTTCGGCGCCGGCCGGAAGGTGTAGCGGCCGATCGCGAAGACCGCGTCCTCGCTCTGCTCGTGCTGGCGGAGCTGGGCGCGGATTCGCGCCAGCAGCACGGCGAAGCGGAACGGCTTCAGCACGTAGTCGTTCGCGCCGGATTCGAGCCCCAGGATCGTGTCGGAATCCGAATCGTGACCCGTCAGCATGATGATCGGGCTCTTGAATCCGTGCTTGCGCAGGATCTTGCAGGCCTCGCGGCCGTCCATGTCCGGCAGGCCCACATCGAGCAGCATCAGGTCGACATGGCCCGTCTTGACGGCGTTGATCGCGTCCTTTGCCGTCGCGACCGATGTGGCGTCGAACTCCTCGTGAAGCGCGATCTGCTCGACCAGCAACTCCCGCAGGTCGGCGTCGTCGTCGACGATCAGGATCTGCTTGGCGCTCATGGCTGTCCTTTCGGCAAGGCTCGCGCTCCCCCGCGCCGGCGGGATAGGATATTTGCGATACGGCCGCCGACCGGCGGTCGATCAATGCGGTTTCTACCACGTAGACGACGAAAGATGGCGCGGCTTCTCGATTTTTTGAAGGTCCATGCCGAACCGGGTTGCCGAACCCGCGGCATCATCGTCGCCGGGTCGACGGTCGTCGCCTGCGCGCTCGGCCGGTCCGGCGTCTTGGCGTCCAAGCGCGAGGGCGACGGCGCCACGCCGGCGGGGACCTGGCCCCTGCGCGGCGTCTATGTCCGCCGCGACCGCGTCGGCCGGCCCTCCACCGCATTGCCGGTCACCGCCATCGATCCGGGTCTCGGCTGGTCGGACGATCCGCGCGATCCCTTTTACAACCGCCCCGTTCGCCTGCCGCGGGCGTACCGGCACGAACGGATGTGGCGCGACGACGGCCTCTACGATCTCGTCGTCGTCCTCGGCCACAACAACTCGCCGCCGGCGCCGGGCATGGGCAGCGCGGTCTTCCTGCATCTGGCCCGGCCGGATTACGCGCCGACGGAAGGCTGCGTCGCCGTTGCCCCCGGCGACATGCTGCGCCTGCTGCCGAGGCTCGGACCCTCGACCCGCCTCGTCGTCAGCCCCTGACAGGCGGCCGTGTCCCGAAGATCGCGCTGCCCACGCGTACGATCGTCGCGCCGTGGGCGATCGCGGTCTCGTAATCGCCGCTCATACCCATCGACACGAGCCGCAGCCCGGCCTCGCGCGCCATCCTGGCGACGAGGGCGAAATGCGGCGCCGGGTTCTCGTCGGCGGGGGGGATGCACATAAGCCCGTCGATGCCGAGCCCGTGGACGTCGCGACACCGCCGCAGGAAATCGGCCGCCTCCTCCGGGAGAATGCCGGCCTTCTGCGGCTCCGCGCCGGTATTGATCTGAACCAGAAGACGAGGGGATTTGCCCTGTGCCTTGATTTCCTTCGAGATCGCAGCGGCGATCTTGTCGCGGTCGACGGTCTCGATCACATCGAACAACGCCACCGCGTCCTTGGCCTTGTTGGACTGGAGAGGTCCGATCAGGTGCAGTTCGATGCCCGCATGGCGCGCCTTCAGGCCGGGCCACTTGCTCTGCGCCTCCTGTACGCGGTTTTCGCCGAACACCGTCTGGCCGGCGGCTATGACCGGATCGATGTCGTCGGCGCCGAAGGTCTTGGAGACGGCCACCAGCGTGACCTCTTCCGGCGTCCGTCCGGCGTCCTTCGCCGCGGCCGCGATACGGTCGCGCACTCCCCTGATAGTCTCTGAGGCGCTCATCGGACGAAGCGGGCTCTGCGCATGGATATCCTCGTCAACATCGACGTGCCCGACCTGGAACGGGCGACCGCCTTCTATCGCAACGCCTTCGGCCTGACCATGGGCCGGCGGCTCGGTCCTTCGGTGGTGGAGCTTCTCGGTGCCGCGGTGCCCATATATCTCCTCGAGAAGCCGCCTGGCGGCGCCGCCACGCCGTCGGGCGGGCAGCGTGACTATGCCCGTCACTGGACGCCGGTTCATCTCGATATCGTCGTCGAGGACGTGGCGCGCGGGGTGGAAAGGGCCGTCGACGCCGGCGCCCGTCTCGAGAAGGGCCCCGAGGCCGCCGGATGGGGCACCATCGCCCTTCTGGCCGATCCGTTCGGCAACGGCTTCTGCATCATGGCCTTCAGCGAGGAAGGCTACGATACTCTCGCCGTACCGGAGACCGCAGGCGACGGCCCGGCTGGTTGACCGGGCGCCACATTTCTGATGACAGTCGCGCGGAAAAATCGACGCGCTCCGCGCTGCCTGCCGCAGATCGAGGTTCCGCTCTCCGAGATGGCCAACGAACGCTACAATCCTCGCGAGGCCGAGGCCCGATGGCAGCGCGTGTGGGACGAGGCCCGCGTCTTCGAGACCTCGAACGACAACCCGCGTCCGAAATACTACGTCCTCGAAATGTTTCCCTATCCGTCGGGCAAAATTCATATCGGCCACGGACGGAACTACGTCATGGGCGACGTGGTCGCACGCTACAAGCGCGCGAAGGGCTTCAACGTCCTCCATCCGATGGGCTGGGACGCCTTCGGTCTGCCGGCGGAGAACGCGGCGATCGAGCGCAAGGTCCATCCCCGCGAATGGACCTACGAGAACATCGCCACGATGAAGGGGCAGCTCAAGCTGCTCGGCCTGTCCATCGACTGGACCCGCGAATTCGCCACCTGCGACCCGGAGTACTACGAGCGGCAGCAGAAGCTGTTCCTCGATTTCCTCGCCTCCGGTCTCGTCGAGCGCAAAACGTCGATGGTCAACTGGGATCCGGTCGACAACACCGTGCTCGCCAACGAGCAGGTGATCGACGGACGCGGCTGGCGCTCGGGCGCGCCGGTCGAAAAGCGCGAACTCGCCCAGTGGTTCCTCAAGATCACCGACTATGCCGACGAGCTGCTGGCGGCCATCGACGGCCTCGACGACTGGCCGGACAAGGTGCGCCTGATGCAGCGCAACTGGATCGGCCGCTCGGAGGGCATGCGCTTCTCCTTCGCGCTTGAGGACGCGGCGGGTACGGCGCTGAACGAGCCGCTCGTGGTCTATACGACGCGCCACGACACGATCTTCGGTGCGTCGTTCTGTGCGGTGTCGCCGGATCATCCCCTCGCCCTTCGCCTGGCTGAGGAGAACGCCGAACTCGCGGCTTTCCGCCGCGAATGCGCCGCGCTCGGCACCAGCGAGGAGGCTATCGAGCGGGCCGAAAAGCGTGGTTATCCGACCGGACTTTATGCCCGCCATCCCTTCCGCGAGGATGTGCGGCTGCCGGTTTACGTCGCGAATTTCGTGCTGATGGGCTACGGCGAGGGCGCCATCTTCGGCTGCCCTGCCCACGACCAGCGCGACCTGGACTTCGCGCGCAAGTACGGCCTGCCGGTCATTCCCGTCGTCGCTCCCAGAGACGTCGATGCCGCGTCCTTCGAGATCGGAGACGAGGCCTGGCTCGACAAGGATGGCGAGGCCGTCGTCATGATCAACTCCGCCTTCCTCGACGGCCTGACGGTCGAGGCCGCCAAGGAGGAGATCGCGCGGCGCATGGAGGCCGCCGGCATTGGCGAGCGCAAGGTCAATTACCGGCTGCGTGACTGGGGCATCTCCCGCCAGCGCTACTGGGGCTGCCCGATCCCGGTCATCCATTGCGAAGCCTGCGGGGCCGTTCCGGTGCCGGCCGCCGACCTGCCTGTCCTCTTGCCCGACGACGCTACCTTCGACAGGCCGGGCAACCCCCTCGACCGGCATCCCACCTGGAGCCATGTCGATTGCCCGGCCTGCGGCGGCCCCGCCAGGCGGGAGACCGACACGATGGACACCTTCGTCGAATTCCTCCTGGTATTTCGCCCGCTTCTGCTCGCCCCGGGACGATGACGTTGTCGATCGCAAGGCCGTCGATCACTGGCTGCCCGTCGACCAGTACATCGGCGGCGTCGAGCATGCCGTCCTTCACCTGCTCTATTCGCGGTTCTTTTCCCGCGCCATGAAGAAGGTCGGCTACGGCAATGTCGACGAGCCCTTCGCCGGGCTGTTCACGCAGGGCATGATCACCCACGAGACCTACCGGGCCGAGGACGGCCGCTGGCTGTTTCCCGACGAGGTCGACCGCCGCGATGACGGCACGGTCGTCGCGCGCGACGGCGGCGGTCCGGTGACGGTCGGACCGGCCGAGAAGATGTCGAAGTCGAAGAAGAACGTCGTCTCGCCCGAGGCGATCCTCGACACCTACGGCGTCGACGCGGCCCGCTGGTTCATGCTGTCCGACACGCCGCCGGAGCGCGACAGCGAATGGACGAAGTCCGGCGTCGAGGGCGCCTGGCGCCTGATACAGCGCATCTGGCGGATCATCGACCGCGTTTCCGAAGTCGCCCCACCGGCGGGATCGCCGATGCCGTCCGCCTTCGGGTCCGAGGCGGATGCGCTGCGCCGCGCGACCCACAAGGCGCTCGACGCCGTCTCGAACGACATAGAGCGCCTGCGGTTCAATCGCGCGATCGCGCACGTCTACGAGATCGTCAATGCGCTGAATTCCGCGGTTCAGGTGTCCGAATCCGGCGATCTGGCCGATGACCTGCGCTGGGCGCTTCGGGAATCGGCGGAGATCGTGGTGCGGATATCCGCCCCGATGGTGCCGCATCTGGCCGAGGAAGCCTGGCGTGCGCTCGGCCACGACACGATGCTGGCGACCTCGCCCTGGCCCCAGGTCGAGACGGGGCTCCTCATCGAGGATACGATCACCCTGCCCGTTCAGGTGAACGGCAAGCGGCGTGACGAGCTGACCATCGGGCGCGACGCCGACGCGTCCGCCATTGAGGCGGCGGTCGTCCAGCTTCCCGGCGTTCGCCGGGCGCTCGGCGAGGCCCCGATCCGCAAGATCATCGTCGTGCCGCAGAGGATCGTGAATGTCGTCATTTGATCGCCTGAGGCTGTCCCGGCTTGCCGCGGCCCTGATGGTTCTCGCGGTTTCCGCCGTGCTGGCCGGCTGCAACGTGAGGCCGCTCTACGGCACCGCGCCCGACGGCAGCAGCACGCGCACCGACCTGGCGGGCATAAACGTCGTCCCCGCGAGCGGCCGTGTCGGTCAGCAGGTTCGCAACGATCTCCTCTTCCAGCTGAACGGCGGCACGCCCGGTCCGACCGCCTACCAGGTCGACCTCAATGTGAACACCTCCTCGTCGGGCATCATCGTTCGCCGCGTCGGTGGCCAGCCTCAGGCTCGCAACGTGCGCGTCCAGGCCGATTTCCGGCTCCGGCAGGCGGGTGGCGAGGACGTCCTGTTCTCCGGCCGCGTCACCCGGTTCGCCGCCTTCGATCGTTCGGACCAGCGGTTCGCCAACGACCGCGCCCAGCTCGACGCGGAGAACCGCGCGGCCCGCGAGGTCGCCGAGGAGATCAGGCTGCGTCTGGCAGCGTTCGTCGCAAGCGGCGGCGCGGTGGCCTCGCGCAGCACGCCCGTGGTCGAGCCCGAGCTCGACAACCTGACGGAGTTCGAGCGCCGCGAGGACGAGCGATCCCCGTTTGATCGGCGCCCCGACGACACCGCCTACGGGACCGAGTAGCATGGCGGCGCTGAAGGGCGCGGCGATCGAATCCTTCCTGCGGTCCCCAGACCGCGCCGTGGTGCTCGTCTACGGGCCGGATTCCGGCCTCGTCCGCGAGCGCGCCGGCATGCTTCTGGAAACCGTGGACACCGGCGGAGACCCCTTCGCACGGGTCGTGATCGACGGCGATGCGCTGTCGAGCGATCCCGGCCGGCTCGCCGACGAGGCCCGCACCGTACCCCTCTTCGGCGGCCGCCGTGCGATCCGCGTGACGCAGACCCAGCGCAACGTCGCTCCGGCGGCCGAGGCCCTGCTCGCCGATCCGCCCACCGAGGCGCTCGTCGTGATCGAGGCCGGCGACCTGAAGCCGTCCGCCCCGCTGCGCAAGGCCTTCGAGCGGGCCGCGACCGGGGCCGCGATCGCGTGCTATGCCGACGAGGGGCGCGATCTCGACCGGCTGATCGACGAGGTCGCCGGCTCCTTCGGCCTCACCGTCGCCCCCGATGCCCGGGCGGCCCTGTCGCGGCTCATCGGCGCGGACCGTCTGGCGACGCGCCGGGAGCTCGAGAAGCTGGCGACCTACTGCCACGGAACCGGCCGCATCGAGGCCGCCGACGTTGCCGAGATTTCCGGCGACGCCGCGGCCTTCGCGCTCGACAACCTGATCGATGCGGTGGGTCTCGGCGATGCCGGCGCGGCGGATCGGGCGTTGCGGAAGGCCTGGTCGGCCGGATTGGCGCCCGCCGCCGTGGTGAACGCCCTGGGGCGCCACTTTCTCCAGCTGTCCGCGGCGCGCGGACGCGTCGACCGGGGCGAGACCGCCGACGCGGCGATGCGGGCGCTCAAGCCGCCGGTGTTCTTCAAGCGCCAGGCCGCGTTCCGCCGCCAGCTCGGCCAATGGTCGCCGAAGGACCTCGACCGGGCGCTGGAGCTGGTTGGCGCGGCGGAAATCGGCACGCGGCGGCTCGACGAGCTGTCGCCGAGCCTCGTCGCTCGAACCGTGCTGACGCTGGCGCGCGCCGCCGGATCGCGCCGGTAGCGGGCCGAAAGCCGTCGGGAAGCCGCCCGCTAGCTGCGGATCAGCCGCTGCGTGATGTCGTCGAGCTGTTCGACCTCGCTGTAACGGATCCGCATTTCACCGCTGCCATCGGGCTTGTGGCGGATTTCGACGGCGAGGCCGAGCGCGTCGGAGAGCCGCTTTTCCAGCGCCCGCGTGTCGGCGTCCTTGTCCGGCCTGGGCGCCGCCGGTTTCGGCGACTTGACGAGCTTCTCCGTCTCGCGGACGTTGAGGCCGTTGTCGACGATCGCCTGGGCGAGGCGCTCCGGGTCGTCGTGCCCGACGAGCGCCCGTGCGTGACCCGCCGAGAGCCGCCCTTCCCGGACATGGGCCTTCACGCTGTCGGGCAGCCTCAGGAGCCGAAGGGTGTTGGCCACGTGGCTGCGGCTCTTGCCGATGACGGTCGCCAGCTGGTCCTGCGTATAGCTGAAGTCGGCCACCAGCTTCTCGTAGCCCGCCGCCTCCTCCAGCGCGTTCAGATCGGAACGCTGCACGTTCTCGATGATCGCGATCTCGAGCGCCTCGCGATCGTCGACCCTGTGGACCACCACGGGCACTTCGTGCAGCCCCGCCTTCTGGGCGGCCCTCCAGCGCCGCTCGCCGGCGATGATCTCGAAGCGGTCAGCATCGCCCTCGACCGGCCGCACGAGGATCGGCTGCATCACGCCTTTCTGGCGGACCGACGACGCCAGGTCGTCCAGTTCGTCTTCGGCGAAGCTCTGTCGCGGGTTGCGCGGGTTCGGGCGCAGGAACTCGATCGGCACGCGTCGCTGGGTGCGCGCGCGGTCGACCGCCTCGACCTCGTTGTCAACGTCTCCGATCAGGGCCGCGAGCCCGCGACCCAGCCGGGAGGGTCCGCGTTCGTTGCTCATTGCGCCGGTCTCTCCGTTTCGCCTCGCGCCCCAGTCCGCCGCCATACTCATGCTGCCCTAAGTCCCCGTTCACGTTGAATTATTTCCGACGCGAGCCGGATGTAGGCCTGGCTTCCCGCGCAGTGCACGTCGTAGAGCAGCACCGGCTTGCCGAAGGACGGCGCTTCCGAGACCCGCACGTTGCGCGGGATCACCGTCTCGTAGACCTGCGCGCCCATGTAGTCGCGCACGTCGTCGACCACCTGGGTCGACAGGTTGTTGCGCCGGTCGAACATGGTCAGGACGATGCCGTGGATCGACAGCCCCGGATTGAGGTTGCGGCGGACGTGCTCGACCGTCTGCAGGAGCTGGCTCAGGCCTTCGAGCGCGAAGAATTCGCACTGTAGCGGGACCAGCACCGAATCCGCGGCGGCGAGCGCGTTGATCGTCAGCAGGTTGAGCGAGGGCGGGCAATCGACCAGTACGTAGTCGTAACGATCGATCTCGGCGAGCGCCAGGATTGCGTTCCGGAGCCGGAACGACCTGTCGCGCGCCCCCAGGACCTCCTGCTCGAACCCGAGCAGGTCGAGCGTGGACGGGATGATGTCCAGTCTCGGGACGGCGGTGGGGGCAATGGCCTCGATGGCCGGAAGCTGGCCCATGAGCACGTCGTAAACGGCGACGTCGCGCTGGTTGCGGCCGATCCCAAGGCCGGTGGACGCGTTGCCCTGCGGATCGAGGTCAACGACCAGCACGCGCTCGCCGATGGCCGCGAGCGCCGTGCCGAGATTGATCGTGGTCGTCGTCTTGCCGACACCACCCTTCTGGTTTGCCAGCGTGATGACGCGCGGTTTCATGACTTGGCCTCCTGGTCCTCCGCCCCTTGCCGCATCGGGCGGATACGCACGGCGTCTCGAACGATGACGAGTCGCGCGCAGGGATCGGTGCGGCTCGCGACGAGATCGACCGACAGTTTCCAATATCTTGATGTTGCGGTCAATTCGCCCTCAACATCTTGTCCCTTGTGGAAAACGCCCACTGCACCGTTTTCGATCAGCGCCGCCGTCATTGCGACCAGGTCGGGCAGCGGCGCGAGGGCCCGCGCGGAGATCGCCTGCACAGGGTCGCGCCAGCCTGCCAGCACATCGTCGATGCGCCCGCAATGGACGCGCGCGGGCGCTCCCGTCTCGCGGATCGCGGCCCGCAGGAAGGCGCATTTCCGGGCATTCGATTCGATGAGATCGACCCCGGCGCCTGGCACGCCGGCCAGCAGGATGGCCGTGACAACCCCGGGGAAGCCGGCCCCGGATCCGAGATCCAGCCATCGCTTCGCGTCGGGCACCGCGGCGAGCGCCTGGGCGCTGTCGGCGACGTGACGGGTCCAGGCACGGGCCAGCGTGTCGCTGCCGACGAGGTTCTTCGCGCGCTGCCATTTCTCCAACAGGGCGACATAGTTGTCGAGACGGTCCATCGTTTCACGTGAAACGTCCATCATCTCGCCGATCATGGCGATCCCGCGCTCGCGGTCTTCGGTGGTCATGCCCGCTTGCGTGTTCCGCCGGCCTTGACATGCGCTGCGATCAACAGGAGGGCGGCCGGGGTCACGCCCTCGATGCGCGCCGCCTGCCCGACCGAACGCGGCCTCAGCCTTTCCAGCTTCTCGCGGACCTCGCCTGACAGGCCGGGCAGCGTTCCCAGGTCGAGGTCATGGGGTATCACCAGGGCCTCATCCCTCCGGAAAGCCTCGATATCGTTTCGCTGCCGATCCAGATAAACCGCATAGGTCGCGTCGATTTCGACCTGCGTCCTGATGGCCGCCTCGATCCCGCCCAGCTCCGGCCAATCCCCGTCAGCCTCGTCAGGTCGATATCGGGATAGGTGAGCAGATCGAGCACCGTCCGTCGCTGGCCGTCGTGATTGATCGCAATTCCGTGGCGCGCCGCCTCCTGCGGTGTGATCGACAGCCGTCCGCAAAGCTCTCGTGCCGCGTCCAGCTTGCCCGTCTTCTCCACGAAGGACGCCGCGCGCGTCGCCCCGACGCAGCCGGCGGCGAGGCCCTTCGCGGTCAGCCGCTGGTCGGCATTGTCGGCGCGAAGCGACAGCCGGTACTCGGCCCGCGAGGTGAACATCCGGTAGGGCTCGCTCACCCCCCGCATGACGAGGTCGTCGATCAGGACGCCGACATAGCCTTTGGACCGATCGACCGTGAACGTGCCGCCGCCGCCGGCCAGAAGGGCCGCGTTGACGCCCGCGATCAGACCTTGCGCTGCGGCCTCCTCGTAACCCGTGGTCCCGTTGATCTGGCCCGCGAGGAAAAGGCCGGGAACCCTCCGCGTCTGGAGCGTCGGTTCGAGCTCGCGCGGGTCGACATAGTCGTACTCGATCGCATAACCCGGCTTCAGGATACGCGTCGATTCGAGGCCCGGAATCGATCGGACGACCGCCTCCTGGATGTCTTCGGGGAGCGAGGTCGAGATACCGTTGGGATAGATCGTATGGTCGTCGAGGCCTTCCGGCTCCAGGAATATCTGATGCGAGGTGCGATCCGCGAACCGCACGACCTTGTCCTCGATGGAGGGACAGTACTTGGGCCCCGGCTTTCTATCCGTCCCGAATACATGGCCGAGCGCGACAGGTTCGTCTCGATGAGGCGATGCGTTGCGTCCGTCGTCCGCGTGATGTGGCAATTGACCTGCGGCGTCGTGATCCGATCCGTCAGGAAGGAGAAAGCCACCGGATCGGGATCGCCCGGCTGCGCCTCCAGTTTCTCGAAGGCGATCGTGCGCCCGTCCAGCCGTGGCGGGGTTCCGGTTTTAAGGCGCCCCATGGCGAGGCCCGCCGCCTCCAGCCGCTCGCCGAGCTTGATCGCGGGTTCCTCGCCGGCCCGACCGGCCGGATAGGATCGCTCGCCGAGATGGATCAGGCCGCGCAGGAAGGTTCCCGTCGTCACCACGACCGCTCCGGCGGTCAACGACCGGCCATCGACGGTCGTTACGCCAGCGACTCGATTTCCGTCCAACAGGAAATCCGCCGCCTCGCCTTCGATGATCGCGATACGCGGTTCCTTCGCCAGCAGTTGCGACATCGCCTGCCGGTAGAGCTTGCGGTCGGCTTGCGCGCGCGGTCCCCGCACCGCCGGCCCCTTGCGCCTGTTCAAAAGCCGGAACTGGATGCCCGCCGCATCGGCCGCCCGGCCCATCACGCCGTCGAGAGCGTCGATCTCGCGGACGAGGTGACCCTTGCCAAGTCCGCCGATTGCCGGATTGCACGACATGACGCCCAGATTGTCCCGGCGCAGGGTCAGCAATGCCGTCTTCGCGCCCATCCGCGCCGAGCCCGCGGCCGCTTCGCAGCCCGCATGCCCACCGCCGATCACGATGACGTCGAATTGTTGCAGGTCCGCGCTCATGCGCCACCTCTACAATGGCCTCTCCCGATGCGGAAGGCCGTCCGGCCGATAATTCACGTGAAACATATGCCGACGAACGCCCGGCGACGGTTTCACGTGAAACGGTCACTTTCCGATACAGAAGTCCCGGAATATCACGTCGAGAACGTCCTCCACGTCCACCCTGCCCACGATGCGCCCGAGAGCGCCTGCCGCCTGCCGCAGATCCTCGGCCACCATGTCCGGCGCGTCCTCGTAGCGACCGACGCCGACCCTGGCGAGGGCGTCCCGGGCCACGCCGAGTTCCCGCCTGTGGCGCGCCCGGGTGATCGCCGGATCCGTTCCGGGTTCGAATCAAGTCCTGAAATGCCGCGTCAGCGCCGATAACAGGTCGTCCAGTCCGTCGCCCGACCGGGTGGAGATCGCGATGGTTCCGGACTCCAATTCTTTTTCTTTCGCAGGCGAATCGATCAGGTCGCTCTTCGTTACCACGCGCCAGACCCGGTCGTCCGCCAGGCCGCCGGGAAGTTCCGCCGGCGGGCCACCCGGTTCACGGAGCAAGAGGACGAGATCGGCATCGCCAATATGACCGTTCGCCCTTCGCACCCCCTCGGCCTCGATCGCATCGACGGTTGTACGAAGCCCGGCCGTATCGATTGCAGTGACTGCGATCCCGCCGAGGTCCAGCCTGACCTCGATTGCGTCCCGTGTGGTGCCGGGCACGTCCGACACGATCGCCACGTCGCGGCGGGCCAAGGCATTGAGGAGGCTCGACTTTCCCGCGTTCGGTGGGCCGGCGATGACGAGACGCGCCCCTTCGCGCACGCGCTCGCCGCGATGGCCGTCCTCCAGGTGGCGTTCGATATCCTCGCGCAATGCCGCAACCGACGGCATGATCTTCGCAGCGAGGCCGGCCGGGATGTCGTCCTCGTCGACGAAGTCTATTCCGGCCTCGGCGAGCGCCATCGTCGCCACGAGCCGCTCTCGCCACCCCTCGTACAGCTTGGAAAGCCCGCCCCCGAGCTGCCCGAGCGCCTGGCGGCGCTGCGCCGAGGTCTCCGCCTCGATGAGGTCGGCCAGCCCTTCGACGGCCGTCAGGTCGAGCTTGCCGTTCTCGAAGGCCCGGCGGGCAAATTCCCCCGGCTCGGCCGGCCGGAAGCCCTCTAGCCCCCCCAGCGTCTGCAGCATCGCCGTGACGACCGCACGGCTGCCGTGCAGGTGGAACTCGGCCATGTCCTCGCCGGTTTCCGTCGCCGGGCCAGCGAACCACAGGACGAGGCCGGAATCGATTGCCTCGCCGTCCGGGCTCTTCATGTGCCGGAAGGCGGCCCTTCGAGGTTCCGGTACCGGAGCGGCGATCACTCGACGGCCTCGCGCGCCCGGCCGCCCGACACGCGCACCACCCCGATCCCGGCCTTTCCGGGCGCCGTCGAGAGAGCGAAGATCGTCGCGTCGTCGATCATTGCTGGACGTTTGCCTCCGGCCGGATGGCCACTAGGTTGTTGCGGAACCCGCAAGACCGCGCGAAGGGCCTCATGTCCGAGAACCTCCTCAAGTACGAAACCAGCCCGTATCTCCGCCAGCACGCCGACAACCCGGTCCACTGGCGTCCCTGGGGACGAGCGGCGCTCGACGAGGCGCGTCGCCTCGACCGCCCGATCCTGCTGTCCATCGGCTATTCCGCATGCCACTGGTGCCACGTCATGGCGCACGAGAGCTTCGAGGACGCCGGCGATCGCCGAGGTCATGAACGAGCTCTTCGTCAAATCAAGGTCGACCGCGAGGAGCGGCCGGACATCGACCAGATCTACATGAATGCAGTGCAGCTTACCGGCCAACAAGGCGGCTGGCCCATGACGATGTTCCTGACGCCGGATGGAGAGCCGATCTAGGGCGGCACCTACTTCCCCAAGGAGCCCCGCTATGGACGCCCGGCTTCGTCGATGTGATGCGTGAATTCGCCGGCTCTATCGCGAGGAGCCGTCCCGGATCGCACATAACCGCGAGGCCATCAGGCGCGCCTGTCCGCCGCCCCCAAACCTGCCGACGGCGACGTGCGGCCCGAAGCGATCGGGTCAAGCGCCGGCCAGCTCCTCCAGGCCGTCGATCCCGTGAACGGCGGCCTGGGCGGTGCCCCGAAGTTCCCGCAATTTCCGCTCCTCGACCTACTGCGCCACGCAGGCCATCGAACCGGCCACGAGGTCTTCTTCCGCGCCGTCGACCGGGCTCTTATCGGAATGTCGCAAGGCGGCATCTACGACCACGTCGGCGGCGGCTACGCGCGCTATTCCGTCGACGAGCGCTGGCTGGTGCCGCATTTCGAGAAAATGCTCTACGACAACGCGCTCATTCTCGACCTCCTGACCGAAGCGTGGCTGCGCACCGGCAACGAACTGTTCCGGACCCGAATCGTGGAGACCGCCTGCTGGCTCGAGCGCGAGATGGTGACCGAAACCGGAGCGTTCGCCGCCAGCATCGACGCGGACAGCGAGGGAGAAGAAGGACTTCTATTACACGTGGACTCCCGACGAACTGACCACCGTGCTGGGCGAGGAAGAGGCCCGGACCTTTGCGGCCGCATACGACATCACCGGAGAGGGCAACTTCGAGGGCCGGTCCATACCCAACCGCCTCGCCGATCCCACCCCCATCCCGCCCGCGCAGGAAGCAAGGTTGGCGGAGATCCGCGCGCGGCTGCTCGAGGCGCGGGGGGCGCGCATTCGACCTGGCCTGGACAACAAGGTTCTCGCCGACTGGAACGGCTTGGCGATCGCCGCGCTGGCGCGGGCCTCCGGCGCTTTGAAGAAGCCCGAGTGGTTGGCCATGGCCGAGCGCGCCTACCGTTTCGTTTGCGAATCAATGTCGCATGGCGACCGGCTCGCGCATTCCCGTCTCGGAGAGCGATCGGTCTTCCCGGGCCTGTCGGGCGACTACGCCGCGATGATCGGAGCGGCGCTCGCTATGAACGAGACGACGGGCCAAGCACACTATGTCCATGATGCCTGCCGCTGGGCCGAATCCCTTGATCGCTGGCACCATGACACGGAGAACGGCGGCTATTTCCTCGCCGCCAGCGATGCCTCCGACATTCGCATTCGCTTGCGCCAGGGCAACGACGATCCCGTGCCCAATCCGAACGCCCTCATCGCGCAGGGCCTCGTCAGGCTCTGGCACCTGACGGGTGAAGACCGGTACCGCAATCGAGCCGACCGTCTCTTTCGCGCCTATGCGGCAGAGATCGGAGAAATCCGCTCGCCCATGCCGGGCTCCTCGCAGCCCTCGATCTCCGCCTCTCGGCAATGCAGATCGTCGTGGTCGGAGAAGACGGCGATCCCGACCGGACCGCCCTCGCATCGGCCGCGAAAGCCATACCGGACCCGAATCGGTTCGTCGTGGAGCTCGCCTCGGGGGCAAGTCTGCCGCCCTCCCACCCGGCCAACGCAAAGAGACCGGTCGATGGCCGGCCGGCGGCATATGTCTGCGTCGGAGAAACCTGCTCGCTACCCGTTACGGACGCGAATGGACTGCGGTCGTTCACTCGTAGCGAGATCGGCCAGAGCTAGCCCAATCAAAAGCGGCCGGGATCAGGTGTTCATGAAGTCGAAGAATTCGCTGTTCGACTTGGTCTGCTTCAGCTTGTCGAGGAGGAACTCGATAGCATCGACCGTGCCCATCGGGTTTAGGATTCGCCGTAGCACGTAGACTTTCTTGAGCTGGTCGGAGGGAACGAGCAGTTCCTCCTTGCGCGTACCCGAACGTGTGATGTCCATCGACGGGAACACGCGCTTGTCCGCTACCTTGCGGTCGAGGATAAGCTCCGAATTGCCGGTGCCCTTGAACTCCTCGAAGATCACTTCATCCATGCGGCTACCGGTATCGATCAGCGCCGTCGCGATGATCGTCAGCGATCCGCCTTCTTCGATGTTGCGCGCGGCACCGAAGAAGCGCTTCGGTCGCTGCAGCGCGTTGGCGTCAACGCCGCCGGTCAGGACCTTGCCCGACGACGGCACGACGGTGTTGTAGGCGCGGCCGAGGCGCGTGATCGAATCGAGCAGGATAACCACGTCTCGCCCGTGCTCGACGAGACGCTTCGCCTTCTCGATCACCATTTCGGCGACCTGGACGTGACGCGAAGCCGGCTCGTCGAAGGTGGAGGAGATCACCTCGCCGCGGACCGACCGCTGCATGTCGGTCACCTCTTCCGGCCGCTCGTCGATGAGGAGCACGATCAGGTAGCAGTCGGGATGGTTCGAGGTGATCGAGTGCGCAATGTTCTGGAGCAGAACCGTCTTGCCGGTGCGCGGCGGAGCGACGATCAGCGCGCGCTGTCCCTTGCCGAGCGGTGCGACGAGGTCGATCACCCGCGCCGACATGTCTTTCGTCGTCGGGTTTTCGAGCTCCATGCGGAAACGCTCGTCCGGATAGAGCGGTGTCAGGTTGTCGAAATGGATCTTGTGGCGTGCCTTGTCAGGCTCCTCGAAGTTGATCGCGTTGACCTTCAGGAGGGCGAAATAGCGCTCGCCGTCCTTGGGGCTGCGGATCATGCCCTCGACAGTGTCTCCCGTCCTCAGCGCGAAGCGCCGGATCTGGCTCGGGCTGACATATATGTCGTCTGGCCCTGCAAGATAGTTGGCGTCCGGCGAGCGCAGGAAGCCGAAGCCGTCCTGCAATACCTCGACCACCCCCTCGCCGACGATCTCAACGTCACGCGCGGCCAGCTGCTTTAGGATCGCGAACATCAACTCCTGCTTGCGCAGGGCCGATGCGTTCTCGACCTCCAGCTCCTCCGCAAAGGCGAGCAGCTCCGGCGGCGATTTGGCCTTGAGCTCTGCAAGCTTCATTTCGCGGACTGCGGTTGTGCCTTCGAGCACCATTGTGCTGTTTCCATGCTTGATATGAGTGAGCGAACGCCGGATCGGTTCGGATCGGTCGACAACGGGGAAGACGTTCCGAGGAGGCCGGGGCCCTTTCCGGGCACCTCGCGGCCGACGCTCTAAAGAGGTGAGTCGCTAGGTATATATACCGCCCCTACCGCGGCGACAAGGAAAACACGCCATTGAGCGGAATCAGAATGGTCGCACCACGACCAGGATGATGATCAGGGCAAGGAGCACGGCCGGAATCTCGTTGACCATCCGGTAGAACCGCGCCGGGCGAACGTTCCGGTCGCCAGCGAACGCCTTGATCCAGCGCACCGCCAGGTGATGGTAAACCGTCAGTCCCACCACCAGCGCCACCTTGGCGTGCAGCCACCCGTGGCTCCAGCCGACATAACCGAAAGCCATCCAAGAACCCGTCACCCAGACGACGATCATCGAGGGGTTGGCGATGCCCCTCATGAGCCGCCGCTCCATCACCTTGAACGTCTCCGAGGCCTCACCGCCTGGCTTGGCGTCGGCGTGATAGACGAAGAGGCGCGGAAGGTAGAGAAGCGCCGCCATCCAGGCAACGACGGCGAATATGTGAACCGACTTGATCCAGACGAACAGGTCCATCGTCAATCAGAACCCTGAGCCGCGCACGCGAGCCAACATCCGCTCCACATGTGAAACCGGCGTTTCCGGTAGGATTCCGTGACCCAGGTTGAAGATGAACGGCCCGTCGCCGAGGCCCGCCATGATCCTGTCCACCGCGCTATCCATCCGCATGCCACCGGCGAGCAGCGCCAGCGGGTCGAGATTGCCCTGCACTGCCGCCAACGGCTGCAACCGGTCGCGCGCGAACTCGATGGGCATCATCCAGTCTATCCCGATCGCATCCACATCCGTTCGCGTCACATAACCCTCAGCCCGCAAGCCGGCGCCTCGTGGGAAGCCGATGATCCGCGCCTCCGGGATCCGCTCGCGCACCCCTTCGACGATCCGCCGGGCAGGCTCTACCGCCCAGCGCTCGAATTCCCCATCGCCGAGTGTCCCCGCCCAGGTATCGAAGATCTGCACAGCATCTGCGCCCGCCTCTAGCTGGCGGACGAGATAGCGCACCGAAGCCTCAACGAGTATGTCGATAAGCTTCTGAAAGCCTTCGGGATCACGATAAGCCCACAGACGAGCCGCCCGCTGGTCCGGACTGCCGGCACCCGCCACCATATAGGTCGCAACGGTCCACGGAGCGCCACAGAAACCGAGAAGCGTCACCTGCGGGTCCAGCGCGCCACGGACCCTCGCCACGGTCTCGAACACCGGCTCGAGATGGCTCTCCAGACGCTCCGGGTCGAGACGCTTCAGACCGGCCTCATCCTCGATAGCATCAAGCCGCGGGCCCTCACCTGCCTCGAAACGAACGCCTTGGCCGAGTGCGTCCGGCACCACAAGGATATCAGAGAACAGGATGGCTGCATCGAGTCCAAAGCGCCGGATCGGCTGCAGGGTCACCTCTGTCGCAAGGTCGGGCGAATAGCAAAGCTTGAGAAAAGACGGCACTCCCTGACGTATCTCCCGGTACTCGGGCAGATACCGGCCAGCCTGCCGCATCATCCAGATCGGAACCTTGCCGATTTTATGACCCGCAAGCGCTGCCATGACGGGCGGCAGGGCGGAACTTTCGTCCTTCAATAAAGACAAAGTTAAGGACTCCTGTGATTCCGATTCCTAGTGGCCGCATTAGCCGGATGGCGCGTCATTCACAACCACGGCGCCGAAACGATCTGACAACTTCGGCTTGAACGAATTGTATCCTTCCTCCCGATACCCATCGGCGGAGGCGGAATTTACCCAATATCACCAAACCCTTGCTGGATGAGAGACCTCTGAGCAGCAGCGGTGACGATCACCCATGATTGCCGGAGTTACCGGGATTCACAACGACTTCTGCACAGGCGACATCGACCGAACAACCTGTTGATGTCGCCGACCCGCTCGGGCTAACTCAGCGCAGGAATTCGGACCGCCCCTTCTGCCGGGGCGTTTTTGTCCACAGGCGTTCACAGCTAATGCCCGACCGTATCCATAGCTACGTGCACCTCCACCTCGTGTCCGATGCCACCGGCGAGACGCTGATCGCCGTGGCGCGGGCCGTCGCCGCGCAGTACGCGTCCGTACGCGCCATCGAACATGTCTATCCGCTGGTCCGCGCCGCCAAGCAGCTCGACCGTGTCATCGCCGAGATCGAGGCCGCCCCCGGCATCGTTCTCTACACGCTCGTGAACTCCGAACTCAGCGAGCGCCTCGAGACGAAATGCGCGGAGTTCAGTGTCCCGTGCGCTTCGGTCCTCGCCCCTATACTCGGGGTGTTCGGGAATTATCTCGGAACCGAATTGACCCCTCGCGTTGGCGGCCAGCATGTTCTGAACAGTGACTACTTCCGCCGCATCGACGCGCTGAACTACACCATGGCCCATGACGACGGGCAGATGGCCGACGACCTGGAGGACGCCGACGTCGTCCTCGTCGGCATCAGCCGAACCTCCAAGACCCCGACATCGTCATCTGGCCAACCGCGGAATAAAGACCACCAATATCCCCATCGTGCCGCAAATCCCGCTTCCGCCGCAGCTCGAGAAGACCGCGTCCCCCTTGTCGTGGGCCTTATCGCCACGCCCGAGCGTATCGTGCAGATTCGGCAGAACCGCCTCCTGTCCCTCAAGGCGACGACAACACCGCCTATGTCGACCGCACCGCGGTCGCCGAGGAGATCGCCTTGACCCGAAAGCTGTGCGCGCGCAACGGCTGGCCTATGATCGACGTCACGCGCCGCTCCATCGAGGAGACGGCCGCCGCGATACTCGCCCTCTGGCAGGAGCGCCGACATGCCTGACGAAACCCCACTCTCCATCCGCTCTTTCGTGCTCGCCTCGGCCAGCCCGGTCCGCGCGCAGATGCTGCGCGAAGCCGGCCTCGCCTTCGAGGCCGTGCCTTCATCGGTGGACGAGGCCGCCGTTATCGAGGCGGTCGCGACGGGCGGCGACGCGCTCCCCGCGCAGGACGTTGCATCCATCCTCGCCCGCGCCAAGGCCGAGGACGTCAGCGCCAGCAGGCCCGGCGTCCTTACCATCGGCGCCGACCAGACGCTCGATCTCGATGGCCGTCTGTTCACCAAGCCCGCTTCCATGGAACAGGCTCGCCGCAACCTGCTCGATTTGGGGGGGGGACGCATGTGGTGCGATTCTGCAGTCGCGATGGCCATCGACGGCACGACCGTCTGGTCGCATGACGACAGCGCGCGCATGACCATGCGTTCCTTCGGGCCGGAATTCGTCGGCCGCTACCTCGCCGCGGCCGGGCCGGACGCATGAAAAGCGTCGGCTGCTATCGCCTGGAAGGGCTGGGCGTCCACCTCTTCGAGCGTATCGACGGCGATTTCTTCACGATCCTGGGCCTTCCTCTCCTCGCCGTCCTCGCGGAGCTGCGCCGGCGCGGACTGATCGAGGGATGAAGGACATCCCCCGTGCCTGCGTCGTCGGCTGGCCGGCAAAGCACTCCCGTTCGCCGCTCATTCATTCCACCTGGCTTGCCGAATACGCGATCGAGGGCCACTACGGGATCGAGGAGGTGGAGCCCGGCAACTTTGCCGGCTTCCTGACCTCGCTTGGCGCCCGGGGCTATGTGGGGTGCAACGTCACCGTGCCGACAAGGAGGCGGTCCCAACCCTGGTCCAAGGCATCGACGAGGCCACCCGCACACTCGGTGCCGCCAATACCGTCTGGTACGAGGACGGCCGGCTCGTCGCCGCCAATACCAACGTCGAGGGCTTTCTCACCAATCTCGACGAGGGCGCCTGCGGCTGGGACGAAGGACTTGCCAGGGCCGCCATCCTGGGCGCCGGCGGTGCCGCGCGCGGCCTGGTATACGCCCTCCTGTCGCGTGGTGTTCCCTCCATCGCCGTGATCAACCGGTCGCGGGAACGCGCCGAAGCGCTTGCGCGCGACTTCGGCGCCGCCGTGAAGCCGTTGTCCTGGGCGGAAATGGACCGCGGGCTCGAGGACGCCGGCCTCCTCGTCAACGCCACCTCGCTGGGAATGGCCGGCGGGCCGCCCCTGCGGATCGACCTCGCGCCTCTCGCCCGCGACGCCGTGGTCAATGACATCGTCTATGTCCCGCTCGAAACGCCCCTTCTGGCCGAGGCCCGCGCCCAT
>CAWDMT010000007.1:0-46462 GCA_963803485.1 uncultured Alphaproteobacteria bacterium
GGGGACAGTCCGACAGGGCCAGAGCGGCGGCCCGGCGTTCGGCAGCGTCGCCCGTCAGAAGCACGCGCGTCAGGTCGTCCACGGCACCGGCGTCAGCGAGGCGGCTGACGCAGAGCCACAGTTCGGGACTGACCGGCCGGCCAGCCGCCCAGCGCTCGTGAGCATAGTCGCAGACATCCGCGAGAGCGCCGGGTTGGCGCGTTCGCCGAGCCCTCCCATGGGCGAGGCGCGAGCCGATGAACAGCGCCTTCAGCACCAGGTGGTTCCAGGCGAGCTCGTCGAAATCTCGCAGGGGTAGGGATTGCGGTGGGCGAGAGCGTCGAACACCGCCTTGACGTCCGTACGGGCGACTTCCGGCCCGGTTCAGATCGCGCGCCCGCTCGGGGTAGAGCGCAGGCCCAGATTGAAGGTGATGCGCTCGCCGACATCGCCCGTGGACAAGAGCTGATCGATGAGGGCGGCCATCCCCGCAGCGTCGCCGAGGACGAGGAGGAGGAACGACGGGCCGCCTGGTCCGCGGTCATCCCGGCGGGTTTCCAGCCCGCGCGCGCCCTCGGTCGGCGCTCAAGGTCCGCCGCGGCAAGCACGAGGTCCGCCTTCCCGAGCTTCCGCGGGGCCAGCCAGACGGCCAGTAGATCGTTGCGGCCGGCGGCCCCGGCGAGCGACCTCCGCGTCGCCTCGTCAGCCAGGCCGCCGGCCCGGCGTCCACACCGCCGGACCGAGCCAGCGACGAGCGGGTTCGTTCGGGGCGTCGGCGATGCGGGGCCCATCGGCTCATGTCCGGGAACGGTCCGCTGGAGCGGGAGGGTCGAGGCAATAAGCCGCGGGCGCAAAGCGCCGGCCAGCCAGGCGAGTCCGGCGCCGGACGAACAGCGCGTCGAGCAGGGAGATGCCGGCGATGAGCGCGACCACCGCGCGCGGCACGTCGCCGGCGCTGCGCGGCGCAACAGGAACGAGAGCGCACCGCGAGCCAGGCGAGCAGGCAGCAGCGGCAGACAGAGCGCGCACTCGCGCCTGGCGTCGCCACGTCAGGCCGATAGACGAACGGCACGGCCAGGAACGCGAGCGGCCAGAGGTGCCGCAGCTCGGGCAGGTTCTCCTGCTTGGCGACGTAGGTCAGCCCGATCAGGTAGCAGAGCAGCACCAGCGCGCCCGAGCACGAGCGCGGCCGGCACGGCTCGGCGACGACGCGAAGCGCCGCGGTCACGTAGACGAGCACGCGGCACAGGCCCATCACCAGCGGGCTGAGCGGGTTGTCCTTGTGGTGCCAGGTCGTAGAGCACGATCGCGCCCGCGAGCGCCAGCGCCGGCGAGCGCCGGCGCACGGCCGGTGCCCGCGCGCAGGCCGAGCCGCCAGCCAGCAGCGACCACGCCCGCGCCGAGCAGCCCGAAGCCGATGCGCGAACACCGTGCGCGGCGCTGACCTCGCCGCGACGGGATCGGCCGCTCGGGGCGCTCGCGCGCGTCGAATCTCGCGGTCGAAGGCGTCGTTCAGGTACATGCCGCCGACGTAGAAGAGCGAGAGCGCCGACGCAGCAGCGGCAGCGACGCGGGCGCCGAGCGGCGCCGCCGCGACAGCACCACGCCGGCGAGCACGTTGGTCCACACGGTCGGCAGGTTCGAGACGCGGCCGAGCCGCAGCGCGGACCGCGCAGCGTTCATGCCGCGGCAGCTCAGCCGCTCGTCCAGCCCAAGCGCAGCTCGCGCGCGATGGCGTCGCGCGAGCCGGCGCCTGCGGTAGCTCGCGGGCAGCACGTCCCAGGTGTACGTCTCGACCTCGAGGTGCGCGCTGACGGCTGCGCTGCGCTGCAGCGCGAGCAGCGTCGCGCAGGAACGCCTGCGTGCTGTCGAAGCGCGCCCAGGCGCTCGCAGGAAGACCGGCACGTGGAAGTGCACGCGCCACTCGCGCGCCGCTGCGCCGCCCGCAGCGCGGCGAGCGCCTCGGGCAGATCGAGGTAGCGGCGCAAGCCGCCGCCGTCGCGCGCTCGACCACCTGGTGCAGGTAGACGCCGTCGTCGAACGGCTGCGAGCGCGGCTCGCGCGTCCGCGGTCGACGCGCGGCATCCGCAGCGCCGGCGCTGAGCTGGATCTTCGCGACCGCGGATCCCGGCGGCGCGCGAGGCGGTCGAGCGCGTCGCGCGGCTCCTCGAACTCGACCGCGGCGTGGCAGGCGTCGAGGCAGACGCCGAGGTGGCGCCGCAGCAGCTGCTCGCGCCGCGGCGCGCGCCGACGGCCGGTGAGCTCGCGAAGCGCGCGAGCGCGGCGGCGCGCCGAACAGGTGCTCGCTCGAAGAACGCGACCGTCTCGGCGATGGTCTCGAGCAAGCAGCACGGCTCGGGCTCGAGCGCGAGCGCGATGCGCTTGCCGGTGCGCCTCGCAGCTCGATGCAGATGCGCGGCGTGCGCGAGCAGCTGGTCGGCGATCGCGCTGCGCGTCGGCCGTGCCGGCGCCGCGCGGCTTGAAGGCGCCCGGCACGGTGCTGACGCTGCCGTCGACGCCGTCGCCGGCAGGAGCGTCGGCGAGGAGTCGGCCAGGCGAGTCGGTGTAGTCGAGCCGCTCGTCGCTCGCGCCAGTCGGGCTGGTAGACGCTGCTCCTTCACGCGCGTGCCGTGGAACGCGCCGTACGGAAAGCCGTTGATGGTGAAGACGTAGGGCCGTGCTCGCGCCAGAAAGCGCCTGGAGCAGCTCGAGCGTCGCCGCGGCTCGTCGCAGCTCCTCGGCCGCCGTGCGCCGACAGCCGCAGCCCGACGCCGAAGGGCTGCGTCGGGCGCAGACCTGCGCGCTTGATCGGCGGCACGTGCTGCTCGAGGTTCGCGCACGCACCTCCGCCCAGCGTCTCGCCGGGATGGATGTTGGTGCAGTAGGTGAGGTGGCGACGCGCGGCCGGTCGCCGACAGCTTCATCTGCCGCCCGATCGCGCGCTGCGCAGCCAGTGCGATGGCGGCGCACGATGCGCGTCCTCGTCGATCTCGTGGACCTCGACGCCGCGGCCGATGCCGCGCGAGCAGCGTGACGGTCAGCTCGCCGCCGAGGTGCTCGCGGAACTCGCGCAGGCCCGCCGCAGCACGCAGCGCGCCGTCGGCGGCTCGCTGCGCGAGCGCCGGATGCCAGAGCGTGAAGCCGAGCGCCTCGAGCAGCGCGCGACGCGCTCGTCCTCGCCGTCGGGCAGCAGGCCGGCTGCGCACGGAGTAGCGCGCTGTCGAGCGCCATGCCGATCGCCACCGCCTCGCCGTGGCGCAGCTCGTGGGCGGTCAGCGTCTCGAGCTTGTGCGCGGCCCAGTGGCCGAAGTCGAGCGGGCCGCGCGCTGCCGAGCTCGAACGGGATCGCCGCCGTGGCGATGTGGCGCAGGTGGAGCTCGGCGCAGCGCCGGATCAGATGCTCCAGCGCCTGGCGGTCGAACGCGGCGAGCGCGGCGGCGTTCGCCTCGAGCCAGGCGAAGAACTCCGCGTCGCGGATCAGCGCGACCTTCACCGCCTCGGCCATGCCGGCGATGCGTGTCGCGCGGCGGCGAGCGTGCGCAAGAAGTCGAAGTCGTTGATCACCGCGAACGGCGGCGCGAAGGTGCCGAGGAAGTTCTTGGTGCCGAAGGCGTTGACGCCGTTCTTCACGCCGACGCCGGAGTCGTTCTGCGCGAGCACGGTGGTCGGCATGCGGACAAGGCGCACGCCGCGATGCGTACGTGGCGGCGGCGAAGCCGACCGCGTCGAGCACCGCGCCGCCGCCGATCGCGACGACGAAGGAGTGCCGGTCGATGCCGAGCTCCATGAGGCGGCGCTGGAGGCGTTTCACGATCTTGGGATCGTTCTTCGCCTTCTCGCCGCCCGGAACGAGCTCCGGCCCGGCGACGAGTTCCAGGGTGTCGGGGTAGGCGGCGACGTAATCCGCGATGCGGCGCGTCAGGTCGGGGAAGGCGTCGGCCAGCCCGGAATCCACGAAGACGACGATGCGGTGGCGCTTGTCCGGCTCGCGGCGGCTCACCGCCTCCTGCAGCACCGGATTGGCGGGATCGAAGACGGCTTCGGTGAAATAGACCGGATAGTCATACTCGACCGAAAAACGCTGATGGTAGACCGCGTTCTGCGTGTCCGACCCACGCAGGACCGCAAGCTGATTGCACAGTTCGGCCATTCGTTCACCTGTACCGGTACTCTTGCGGCATGACGATAGGGCGAGGGCGTCCGGTTGGAAATACCCCTGGGTTACGACTTCAGGACATCCCCGAAGAGGTGATCGAGGACCAGGCCCTTGACGTTGGTGGCGGCGATCGTTCCGTCCGGGACGAGCGCGGGGTCGGAGCCGATGAAGACCGGGCCGTCGGCGGCATCGTCGGTCAGCCGGCCGTGCGTGCCCTTCACCAGCGTCGCATCGAGCGGGATGACGTTGAGGAGCGTGCGGAAGCCCAGCTTGCGCCTCGCGAGCCGCCAGCCGACGGCGAGCTTCGGCGCGGATATCGACGGATCGATGAACAGCTCGGCGGGGTCGTAGCCGGGCTTGCGGTGGATATCGACGGTGCGGGCGTAGTCGGGGCAGCGGTTCGTCGTCGAGCCAGTGGTAGTAGGTGAACCAGGCGTCGGCGTCGGAGATCGCGACCAGTTCGCCGGAGCGGGGATGGTCGAGGCCGAACTCGCGCTTGCCGCTCTCTCCCAGCACCTGCCCGACGCCGGGAAGGGCTTCCAGAAGCCGCTTCACTTCCGGGATGCGCGCGGGCGTCCTGACATGGACATGGGCGATTTGGTGGTCGGCGACGGCGAAGGCTTCAGACGCGCCGGCGTCGAGAAGCTCGCGGCCCAACTCCTCGCGGATCGCGATCAGCCCGGCCTCGCGCAGCGCGCGGTTGATGTGGACGGGCCGCCGCGCGGGCGTGATGCCGTATTCGGAGACGACGATAACGCGCGCGCCGGACCTTTCCGCCTCCTCGATCAGCTCGCCGCAGATCGCGTCGATCTCGCCGAGGTCCCTCGATATCGCCGGGTCGTCCGGGCCGAGGCGCTGGAGGTTGTAGTCGAGATGGGGGAGATAGCAGACGGTGAGCGTCGGCTTGCGCGTCCGCATGACGTGGAGCGTGGCGTCGGCGATCCAGCGGCTCGACGAGATGTCGGTCGCCGGCCCCCAGAAGGTGAACAGCGGAAACCGCCCGAAGCGCTCGGTCAGTTCGTCGCGCAGGGCCGATGGGGCGGCGTAGCAGTCCGGCAGCTTGCGCCCGTCGGCGGGGTACATCGGCCTCGGCGTAACGCCGATGTCGGCCGAGCAATACATGTTGTACCACCAGAACATGTTGGCGGAGGTGAAGGCGGGATCGCGCCGCCTGGCCGCATCCCAGACATATTCGCCGGCGACCAGATGGGCCGACTGGCGCCAGAACATGATCTCGGCGAGATCGCGGAAGTACCAGCCGTTGGCGACGATGCCGTGATCGCGCGGCATCAGGCCCGTCAGGAGCGTCGTCTGCGCGGTGCAGGTGACGGCGGGGGTGACGGTGGCGAGCGGCCGCATCCCGCCCCGGTCGGCGAGCTTCCTCAGGTTCGGCGTGTGCTCGCCGACGAAACGCGGCGCAAGCCCCACCACGTCGAGAACGACGACCGGCCTCACGCGCCCCCCTGCCCTCTGTCCACGATCACTTCTTCAGCGTCTCGACGTACGCCATGATCTTCAGGATGTCATCCTGCGGCATGCGCACGCCGAACGCCTGCATGGCGCCGGCGGCGCCGCCGTAGATCACCTCGAACTCGCCCTTGTCGGTGGCCACGCGCTCGTAGCGGTACTCATCGTCGTTGAGAGGTGGCCCGATGCGCCCGGCGCCGTCGCGCAGGTGACAGGCCTGGCACCAGCGGTCGTAGAGGCGCTGGCCGTCGGCGATGGCGGCCTCGTCGCCGCGATAGGGGTTCTCGCCGGTCACGTGGAACTCGTTCACCGCCTCGGTGAACTCCTCGCCGCTCCTCGGCGTCAGAGACGTCGAGCGGGCTGTTGTCGAGGGCGTGGGTGAACTCCAGCGGCTCGCCCGGGGTGGGCGGCTGGCCGGCGTCCTGCGCCATCGCTCCGGTGGCCGCGAACAGGACCGTCGCGAGGGCGGCGCAACTCATGGACTGCTTCATGACAGATACCGTCGTTGATACCGTGACGTTCCGACAATCCCCTTGGAGATCGAGACGAGCCGGAACGGGGCTGCGTTCGGGGATGGTAACGCAGCCCCTTCCATCGAGGCGAGTGTCAGTTGGCGACCGTGCGGGCCGTCACGGCGCCCTCGGGCACCTCGGAGGCCGGCACGACACGCCACAGCGCGCCGGGCGGGTTGGCTTCCGGGCCCTCGTCGGCGAGGTAGAAGCAGTTGCAGTTGACAGCGAGGATGGTGCCGTCCTCGTCACGGCCGCCGGCGGTGAACTGCAGGTCGGTCTGGACGAGGTCGTCGAGGACCCAGGCGCTGGAGGCGCTGTCCCAGCCGACGCCCCAGACGCGGCCGGAGCACCAGTCGCCGGCCAGGAACACGCCGTCCATGCCACCGTAGTGGGCGACGCCGAAGCCCTGGACCGAGCAGCCGGTCGGGCCCTCGGCGGGCACGCCGGGATAGATCTCCTCGTGCGGGTACTGCGCGACCGGCAGGGTGCCGACGATCGGGCAGACGTCGTCGGGGCCGGTCGAGGGATGGCAATGCGTGCCCATGTTGATCGGCCAGCCGTAATTCACGCCGCCCTCGCCCGCGGGCTGCCAGTTGATCTCCTCGATGTGGTTCTGGCCGACCTCGGCGATCCACAGGCTGTCGTTCTGGGGATCGAAGGCGATCTTGTAGGGATTGCGCAGGCCGTAGGCCCAGATCTCGGGCTTGGCGTCGGGACGGATCTTGGCGAAGCCTTCCTCGGTGATGCCGAACAGCACCATCTCGCGCTCGGCGACCTTCTCCGCGAACGGATTGTCGGCGGGGATGCGATAGGCGCGGCCGTCGTCGTCGGGGACGTCGACGTCGATCCGCAGGATCTTGCCGAGCAGGTGTCGATCTTCTGGCCGACCTGGAGGACGTCGCCCTCCCAGCCGCCGTCGCCCGACGTGATGTAGAGATAGCCGTCGGGGCCGAACATCGATGTCGCCGCCGTTGTGATTGTAGTACGGCTGCGGGATCCGCATGATGATCTTCATCGTCTCGTTGACGCGGTCGGGGCTGATCGCGTCGGGGCTCGCCGGGTCGACGGTGATGCGCGCGATCATCCCGTCGCCGTTGAACGGCAGCGACGCGTAGTGGATGAAGACGTGGCCGTTCTCGGCGAAATCGGGGTGGAACGCGATCGAGTAGAGGCCCTGCTCGACGAACTGGTGCTGGACGATGTTGCCCAGCGGATTGACCTGGGTGAGGTCGAGGAACGGCTCGTCGTTCACGTTGCCGTCCTGATCCACGACCTTCACGCGACCGACGCGCTCGACGACAAAGATCCTGCCCGATCCGTCGTAGGCCGACGTCACGTTGACGGGGTCATGGAAGCCATCGGCAACCTGAACCAACGCGATTTCGGGATTGCCTGGCAGAGTTCCCCCAGGTTCAGCCACCTGGTCAGGAGAGGTCGGTACTTCCTGAGCATTGAGGGGTGTACCAAACGCCAGCATCGCAATGCCGGCCAATATCGACAACCGTCGCATAACCGTGCCTCCCAAACGCCTGTGATTTATCGATAAATCGTTCCGGATCTCCGCGGTCCTGCAATTACGGAATATCCAAGTACCGGCTGCCCGAATGTTCGGGTCTGCAATCGTCGACCCGACAGGAAGCCGGCAACACATCTAGCATAGCGAGTATGGCTGCAAGTTGACCATGGGCCGTCGTCTCTCGCCTGCCTGATTGGCGCCGCCCGATTAAAAACTGGCGCCATGGCGAAAATCGTCGTCGTCCGGTTCACGGTCCGCTAACCGCCGCGGCGCATCTTGCGGGCCATCCTTCCACCAAGGGACGAGACCGATGCAGACAGCCGTTCAATCCGACACGCCGCTCGGGTGGATGCTCGCGGCACTGATCGCCCTGCACCTGTTCCTCGCGCTGATGGCGCCCGCCAACGCGGGTGCCGCGCTGGGCATGGCCGGCCTCTGAGTAGCGGTCAGCTCCGCAGGACCACGCAACTCGCGCCGGCGGCCCTGAGACGGCGGCAGAGAATCCTCCGCCTCGGCGCGGGTCTGCGCAGGGACACGCGCGCCGTAGACGGCGGCCCTGCCCCGGCCTGCGCCTCTGCTCGGTATCAGCATCGGATCAAGATCGCCGATAACGCCGGAGTGACGCCGCCTTACCGCATCGTAGCTCGCCAGCGCCCGCGCCTGCGAGAAGTGACCGGCCACCTGGACGCCCCAGGGCGCCCTCGGAGCAAGGCCGGCAAGTGTCTGGGTCGAGGGACGGCCGAGGTCGGCCAGCACGGCCACGCATTCCAACGTCTCCCCGGGCGCGCCTTCACTCGCCCGCCCGTCCTCGACTTCGGCCGCCAGCCAGTCGTCGACCGGACGTCCCGTTATGGAAGCCACATAGGCGCGGGTCTCCCAGGGCAGGAACCCACCCCCGTCGCGCCAGACCGACACCCGGCGGCGGCCGGCGTTGTAGGCCGCGGCGGCGAGACCGAGGTTGCCGAACTCCGCGTCGAGGTCCTTGAGCAGATGCGCCGAGGCGGGAATGGCCTGTTCGGGGTCGAACGGGTCGGCAAGCCCCCGCTCGCTCGCCGTAGACGGCATGAACTGGGCGATGCCCTGAGCGCCCTTGGGACTTACCGCGAAAATGCGGAAGCTGCTTTCCTGCCAGATGAGACGGGTAAAGAAATCCACGGGGAGACCGTGCTCGGCGGCGGCCGAATCCACGAGTTCGCAGAGGCTTTCCCTTGTGAACGTTCTGTCGGGCTGCGCCTGCTGGCCCTGCCCTTCCGACGATCCACCCGACGGGTTTGCCGATGCCGCCGAAGCTCCCAGCACGAGAGCTGCGACTGATACAGCCCAACGGGCGGTTCGGCGCACAAGCGTGGCCGCCATGGGACCATCGGCCCTCCGGTCACAGGCCTCACGTAACGGATGGACGCGAGGGACATCGGCAGATGACTGAACGGGAGCTTTCCACGATGCCCTCCCCCCGGCAAGACCGCCGAAGGCGGATACCGCTAAAGACTGCGGGCGGGGCGCGGCCGGCCGACGAACTCGACGCCGATCTCCTGTCCCCGAGTCCAGCGACGCCGCGCGGAATAGATGAGCTGGTCGGATACAATGAGAAGCTCGAACTCGTCGGGAGTCTCGACGAGACCGCTGAACGTTATCTTGGCGCCGGTCTCGCTGAAATTGCGCACGGTGCAGTCGATCGAGGACCATCCCTCGTTGGTGATGATCCGACCTCCCTTCAGCACCCGATGGCGCGGCGCTCTTCGTTGTTCGTTCATTGGCAAATTGATGGCGGCGATAGGTAAAAATTGAGTTGAAACCGGCACAGAATAACCCAAACGGGTGATCGCGACATTTGGTTCCGCGCTTCCCCGTTCCGCACCGCCGCCGCCATCCCGTCGCTCAGGCCGCGATGGGCCGGACACCGTCGGGAGCGGCAGGGTCGATGAAGAAGGCGGGCGCCGGCCGGTAGCGCTGGCGGGCCTGCAGGCCGGTCTTCTTCCATAACGCGGTCAGCCCGACCTTGGTCCAGAACGCAGCCCCCGACGTTGTCCGCGACGCGGGGGGCCAGCCGAAGTGGGAGCGCAGGATGCCATTACCGTAGTTCATGCAGTATTGGCGGCGATTTCGGGGGTCCAGTGCTCGGTGGTCAGCGAGACGTTGAGGCTGTCATGGTTCATGACGCGGTGGGGGCCGTTGAGCGCCCAGTGCAGCATGTCGCCGGGCTCCAGGTCGTAGACCTCGGCGTAGTCCTCGAACCACGGCTCATAGTGGATGTCCTCTTCCTGCAGGCCGCGGATCACGTTCTCGATCTCGCGGGGCATCAGGAAGGGCTCGGTGTTTGGGTAGATATGGATGCGCTTGCGGCCGCGGACCTGCCACAGACCCTGGCCGGGGATGTCGGCGTGATAGAAGACCTGCGCGCCCGGAGAGGAAATGAGCAGCCCGAGCTTGCGCCGGAAGGTCCGGAACTCCGGCATGTGGGCCTCGAGCTCGCCGTACATGGCCTCGAGCATTTCGGCAAAGCGCGGGTCGACCTGGTCGATGCCGGTCATGTTGATCCAGATGCGGCCGTTGCGCACGGCCTGCAGCACGGTCTCGCCCGACAGGTCCCCGCGATCGCAGTGGCGCCAGGTCGACAGGTCGTGGCCTTCGCGGGCCATGGTGGTGATCTGGAGATGCTCGGGGCTCATCGTCTCGATGAGCCTGGCCAGCGAGGCGTCTTCGAAGAGCTCCTGCCTGTAAAGGTTGTGGCGCAGGCGAACGGTATGGCCACCCCAGAGCGCGGCGTGACGGGGAGAAAAGTTCTCGAACACCTGCTGCATAACGGCCTCTCCGGTGAAATGCGAAATGGCGCGGACGGGGGATCGCGCCGGCAATGCATTCACTAGAAATTGCTACAAAGGCTGCAGTTTCGCGAGAACGTTCGGCAATTAACGTAAACTGTTCTTAACGCAAATTGTCGAGCGGGATCCCATTCCGGAGCGCGATCATAACCTTACGTCAAATCGATGGTTTGCGACACTTTCCGCGGCCGTTCCGGCGCAACGTCTGGTAGAGGCGCTTGCCGGCGGCGCGGACCCGGCCGTAGAGGGCATCGCCATAGGCCACCCCGTCCAGCATGTGGGACGAGCCGGGCGATGTCGCGATCAGCAGATCGGCCATCGGGCGGCTGTCGGGCCACAATTCACCCATGAGATCGTTGTCGTGATCGGCACAGGAATCGACCCAGGCGATTTCGGGGTCGGCGGCGGCCGCCTTCGTTCCCTCGACCTCGATCAGGACACCGGGCGCCAGGCTGCGATACTCTTCGTCATAGGCGATCTTGAAGGCCCACATTCCGTCGCGGGCCCTGTAGTTGACGGTCATGGCGATGGCCTCGCCGTCCAGTTCGAGGCTGTGGACGACGATCCTGCCCCTTTCCGAGCCCCCCGCGCATACGGCCTCGAAGTACCGGCGCTCCGAGGCCTGGCAGTCGAAGGCGGTCCCGGTTCCCGACACACCCTTCCAGCCGCGCGATTCGAGCGCGAGGAACCTGTCGCACCAGTGGGCGTCTTCGGCCGCGTCGAAAATGCGGACCCGCACGCCGCCGATCTCCTCCAGCCGGCGCATCCGGCGCTGCAGACCTCGGCGGCGGTTGCGGGACAGAAGGTTCTCGGGGGAGCCGCCGAGGGAGCCGGTCCGCAGCATGGGGCGGCTGGACCGCCGCGTCGCGACCCAGCGCCGGCCGGTCGTCTCGAGGAAATCGAAGAGTTCGGCGGAAAAGCGCGTGTCGGTGGGCAGGCGCGGCCAGCGCATCACCCCGACGCCCCTGGCGGCGAGATCGCCGAGTATCGCCGCGAGAAACTCCGCCTCCGCGCCCTGGCGCACCAGCGGTGTCGTGTCGAAGCAATGCCGGCTGGGCCAGACCGTCCTCACCGGCGCCCATGGCCACGGAAGCGACGACGTGCGCGACAGGGGCACGAGGCCGGTGAGCCGGCCTCCGTCCCAAGCAGCCGCGAGTTCGACACCATCGCCCGGCCGGCTGAGATGCTGCATCGCAGGGGCGAGCATCCAGCTTTCGAAGAAAACGTTGGGATCGGATGCCTTATCGGCAAGCATGTCCCACTGCGGCGTGATCTGCGCCATGCCCGCGGCATCGTTGCGGCCTACGGAGCGGACCTCCAGACCGTGCGCGGGATCGGCGCGCCCGCGGATCAACGGTCCGACGATGCCGAGGATCTCGATGGCCTCGAGCGTGATCATCGCCTCGATCATCGGGACTTCCCGTTTCCGGCCCTGTCCACCCGACCGCCGAGAGGAAGGACGCAGGAACGTCACACCGAGACGCCGGCGCACCACGACAACCATCCACAGATTGACGGTCGCGGTCGCCAGCGCCGTGGAGAGGGCCGCGCCGAGGAAGCCGAACACCGGAATGAGCAGGACGTTGCCGACCACGTTGGCGACGGCGATGCAGCCATAGATGCGGGCCGCCACGACCTGATGGCCGGTCATGTTCAGGACGTATTCGACCGGCCCGGTCGCCGCACGCACGAGGAAGCCGACAGTCAGCACCAGAAGCGCCGGATAGGCGGCGACGAAGCCGTCGTCGAACAGGGAGAGCAGGAACGGTCCGGCTATTGCCAGCACCACGGCAGCCAGCACCGACGGCCAGAAACTCAGATGGACGGCAACGTCGAGAAAGCGCTGGAGGTCGGCGCGCGAGCCGCTAGCGTGGATCGCGGCGATGCGCGGGCCGGCGATGGCGACCACGGCGAACTGGAGGAAACCCAGCATGCCGGCGGTGCGCAGCGCGGCGTAATAGGCCGACACGTCCTCCGGCGGGACCATCGCCCCGAGGACCAGAATGTCGGTGTGCTCGACCAGGATGAAGAACGCTTCCACGAAGAGAAGCGGCATCGAGATCGCCAGCCAGTAGCGGGTGTGGAAGCGGGGCGCCGCGTCGCCCGTCTCGCGGCGCAGGCTGCGGCCGAGCGATACCGACATGATCGCCAGCACGGTGAGCAGGGCCACGATGAAAAAGGCGAGCGCCAGCTTGGCGGTGACGACGAGGCCGGCGGCGATGGAGATCGCCAGCGCGGAGATGAGCACCATCGGCTGAACGACGTAGCTGGGCGCGAAGGCGATGCCGGCACGGCCCAGCGCCCTGCCGAGACCCTGATAGAAATTGATCAGCGCGAGGACCGGCACGGCGGCGAGGCCGACCATGAGCGGGCGCACGTAATAGTCCGGGATGACATCGCGAAGGCCCGTGATCAGCAGGAGGCCCAGGACCGCGGCGACGATACCGGAGCCTGCCACGACGAGGCGGGCGCGCATGACGAAGCCCGCGAGCCGGCTCGTGAAGCCGCGCACGCGATACTCAGGGACGAACCGCATCACGGCCTGATTGAGCCCCAGCGGCAGCAGCACGCCGAGGAGCAGTATCCACGACAGGACATAGGCGTAGATGCCGAGCTGGAACGCGCCCATCCAGCGGGCCAGCAGTATGAGGCTGACATAGGCGAGCGCGGCGCCCGCGACGCGGATTGCGAAGACCAGCGCGGCGCCGCCGAGGACATCGCGGAGATCGCCGGGCAGAAGCGAGCCCAGCCGCGACCAGGCGCGGTGGGACATTCGCGCTGTCTGCGTCAGCGGACTCATCGTGACCGGAACTCCAGCTACTTGAACCCGGTCGCGCGCCTCCAGCAGGAGCAGCGTCGACCGGCCGGCAGGCCGCAACCGGCCGACCACGCATCAGAGCCGCGGAACTCGTTAAAATTGCGCTTAGCGGATCGGATTCACATGACCGCGCCGATGACCCAGGGCGCGAATTCGTTGTCGCCGAAGCCGAGTTCCTCGCTCTTCGTGCGCCGGCCGGACGCGACATCGAGAACGTGGGCGAAGATGCGCTCGCCCATCTCGTCGACCGTGACGCCGGCGGAGATGATCTCGCCGCAGTCGATGTCCATGTCCTCGGACATGCGCCGGTACATCTCGGTGTTGGTGGCGAGCTTGATGCCGGGCGTCGGCTTGAAGCCGGAGACCGAGCCCGGCCGGTGGTGAAGCAGACGACGTTGGAGCCCGACGCCACCTCGCCGGTGATGGACACGGGGTCGTAGCCGGGCGAATCCATGAAGACGAAGCCCCTGCGGCACACGGGCTCGGCGTAGCGGATGACGTCGACGAGATCGGTGGTGCCGCCCTTGGCCGCGGCGCCCAGCGACTTCTCGAGGATCGTCGTCAGCCCGCCGGCCTTGTTGCCGGGGCTGGGGTTGTTGTTCATGTCGCCGCCGTTGATCGACGTGTAGTGCTCCCACCAGCGGATGCGCTCGATGAGGCGCTCGCCGACTTCGCGGCTCGCGGCACGGCGGGTGAGAAGCTGCTCGGCGCCGTAGATCTCGGGGGTCTCGGCCAGGATCGCGGTGCCGCCGTGGCGGACGAGGATGTCGGCGGCCGCCCCCAGCGCGGGATTGGCGGTGATCCCGGAGAACGCGTCGGAGCCGCCGCATTGCAGGGCGAGCGTGATGTGCTCGGCCGAGACGGCCTGGCGGACGGCGCGGTTCGCGGCCGGCAGCATCGCCTCAATGCGTCGGATGCCTTCCTCCACGGCCCTGCGCGTGCCGCCGACCTCCTGGATGGTGAGGAACTGGAAGGTCTCGCCCTCCTCGATCCCGTAGACATCGACCAGGAAGCGGATCTGGTTGACCTCGCAGCCGAGACCTACGAGTAGGACGCCGGCGCAGTTGGGATGGCGGGCATAGCCCCACATGACGCGCTGGATGGTGTCGAACTGGTCGCCGGAGCCGGCGAGGCCGCAGCCGGTTCCGTGTACGAAGGCGGCGACGCCGTCGACGTTGGGGAAGGCGTCGAGACCGCGCTTCTCGAAATGGGCGGCGATCATCTTCGACACGGTGGCCGAGCAGTTCACGGTGGAGACGATGCCGATGAAGTTGCGCGTGCCGACGCGGCCGTCGGGGCGGACGAAGCCCTCGAACGTGGCGCGGTCGGATTCGGGAACGAGCGCGGTCGGCCGGCTGTCGACGCCGAAGGCGTAGTCGCGGTCATGCTCGCCCATGACGCAGTTGTGGACGTGGACGTGGTCGCCGGGGGCGATGTCGGTCGAGGCGTAGCCGATGATCTGCGCGAACTTCAGCACCGCCTCGCCGGCGGGGATCGGACGGACGGCGATCTTGTGGCCGCGCGGAATATCGCAGACGGCGGTGACCCCCTCCCCCGGTATCGCCGTTCCCGCCGGGATCGGCGCCGCGGCGACGACGACGTTGTCGGCGGGATTGAGGCGGATGACGCGGGTGGTTTCGAGAACGGGGGACGCCTGACTCACGGACGCTGGGCTCCTGTCGTGGCGACGTAGACCGCGTAGAGGGCGTTCGTCGCGGTTATGAAGAGGCGGTTCCGCTTGGGGCCGCCGAAGGTGAGGTTGGCGACCATGGTCGGGATCCTTGATCCGGCCGAGCAGCGTGCCGTCGGGCGCGTAGCACAGGACGCCGTTCTGGCAGCTCGTCCAGACGTTGCCGTCGACATCGCAGCGGAAGCCGTCGGGCACACCGGGCGAGACCTCGGCGAAGACGCGCGAGCTTGCGAGCTTGCGGCCGTCCACGACGTCGAAGGCGCGGATGTGGTGGGGAGCGGCGGGATCGTGGCTGAAGCCGGAATCGGCGACATAGAGGATGGACTCGTCGGGCGAGAAGGCGAGGCCGTTGGGCTTGACGAAATCGTCGGCGACCACGGCGACATCGCCGGTCGCGGGATCGACCCGGTAGACATGGCAGCCGTCCTGCTCGGGCTCGGCCCTGAAGCCTTCGTAATCCGAGAGGATCCCGTAGCTGGGGTCGGTGAACCAGATCGAGCCGTCGGACTTCACCACGACGTCGTTGGGCGAGTTGAGCCGCTTGCCGGCATGGGCGTCGGCGATGACGGTGATCGAGCCGTCGGGCTCGGTGCGGGTGACGCGCCGGCCGCCGTGCTCGCAGGTGACGAGGCGGCCCTCGCGGTCGCGGGTGTTGCCGTTGGAATAACTGGAATCGGCGCGGAAGACCGAGACGCCGAGATCCGGCACCCAGCGCAGCATGCGGCGATTGGGGATGTCGCTCCAGACGAGCTGATTGGCATCTGCGAACCAGACGGGACCCTCCGCCCACAGGCAGCCATCGAACAGGCACTCGACCTTCGCGATGGGGATCGTCAGCGCGCGGAAGCGGTTGTCGAGATATTCGTAGGAGTCTCCGACGAGAGCCATGTGTCCCCCTATCCCGACCTGCGCCGGCTGCTCGCCAGGACGATGACGGCGATGATGATGAGGCCGGTCATGATGAGCCGGACGCCTGCGCCGCGCCGAAGGTGTTGAGCATGGTGACCAGCAGGTACATGAAGAGCGCGGCGCCCCAGATGCCCGGCACGTTGGAGCAGCCGCCGGCGACCGAGGTGCCGCCGATGACGACGACGGCGATCGAGGCGAGCAGGTATTCCTCGCCCATGTTGAGCGACGCGCCGCCCGAGAAGCCGGACAGGAGATAGCCGCACAGGCTCGCGAAGCAGCGCGCACATCGTATAGGTGGCGAAGCGCGTCCACTCGACGTTGATACCGGCCAGATGCGCGGCGCGCCGGTTCTGGCCGATGGCGATGACCGAGCGGCCGATAGACGGTGCGGTTGAGGACGACGGCCATGACGGCGGCGAGCGCGATGATGCAGATCGCCAGGACCGGCATTCCGAATATGCGCGCGGTGGTGAAGTCGGCCAGCAGTCGGGCGGCTTGATCCGGAGGCCGCGTCCGTAGGCGATGGCGGTCGACTGGATGATGAAGCTCGGCCGACAGCGTGGCGATGATCGGCGGGATGCGCAGGATGCGGATCAGACCATAGTTGAAGAGGCCGACGCCGAGGCCGATCGCCCATGGCGGCGAGGAACCCGACGAGGATCATGCGAATCCTGGGAATCCATGATCTTGGTCGAGACCGCGCCGGCGAGCGTGATGGTGGCGGGGATCGACAGGTCGACATTGCCGGGGCCGAGGGTGATGACGAACATCTGGCCGATGCCGACGATGACGAAGAAGACGGCGAAGGTGAAGGCGGCGGTGAGGATGTCGCCCGCGCCCATGCCGCGCGGTGAAGGCGGCGGTGGCGACCCAGACGACGAAGGCTCCGACGAAGGCCCAGAGCCAGGGCTTCTCGAGGATGGCCGAGAGAGCGTTGCGAACGGCGGTCATCGGCGGCCCTCCGCGCGGTTGATGAGGGCCCTGAGCGCGAGGACGAGGATCAGGATCGCGCCCTGCGCGCCGATCTGCCAGTCGGGCGAGATGCGCAGGAAGGTCAGGAAGGAGCCCGCGAGCGCCAGCGTGATGGCGCCGATGACCGCGCCGAAGGGCGACACGCGGCCGCCGACGAACTCGCCGCCGCCGAGGATGACGCCGGCGATGGACAGGAGCGTGTAGCGGTCGGCGATGTTGGCGTCGGCCGAGGTGGTGAGGCCGATGAGCGCGAGGCCCGACAGCACGCCGAAGATGCCGGCGAGCGCGTACATCGCTCACCTTGGTACGGAGGATCGACCAGCCGGCGCGTGCGATGGCGCGGGGGTTGCCGCCGGCGCCGCGCAGGATGGCGCCGTAGGAGGAGCGCATGAGGCCGAAGTGGACGATGCCCGCGATGACCACCGCCGCGACGATCGGGAAGGGGACGTATGGCGGCTCGGATCGTCATCAGCCAGCGTAGCCATTCCGGCGCGTTGCCGCCGGGCGGGGCAGGATGAGGACGGCGATGCCGAGCCAGACGAAGGACATGCCGAGCGTGACGACGATGGACGGCAGGTTGCGCAGGTGGATGAGCGCGCCGAGCGCGGCGTAGGCGGGACGCCGGTGGCGAGAGCCATGACGCCGAGACGGGCGTGGTCGACGAGCAGGGTGGCGGCGACGCAGGCGCAGAAGCCGACAAAGGCGCCGATCGACAGGTCGAGGTCGTTGACGGTGATGATGAACATCTGGGCGATGGTCGCGAGCGCGATCGGCACCGCGAGGTTGAGCATCAGGTTGAGGCCCGAAGTAGCTCATGGCGCGCGGCTGGAGCTAGAAGATGGCGGCCAGCAGGAGCGCCAGCGAGGCGGCGGGCAGGATCGCGCGGAGCATGCGGGGGTTGGCGAACGTCGCGGTCACTGCGCGGCCTCCCGGTCTCGAAGGAGGACTGCGAGGACCTTCTCCTCGGTCAGCTCGCTGCGGGCCAGCTCGGCGACGATCGCGCCGTTGCGGAACACATAGACGCGGTCGCAGTGCTGCAGCTCGTCCATCTCGGTCGTGTACCAGAGGAAGGTGCGGCCCTTGCCCGGCCTCCTCGCGGATCAGTCGCGTAGACCTCCTGCTTGGTGCCGACATCGACGCCGCGCATCGGATCGTCCATCAGCACGATCTGCGCATCGGAGCCGAGCGCGCGGGCGAACAGCACCTTCTGCTGGTTGCCGCCCGAGAGCGAGAGGATCTGATTGTCCATGTCCGGCGTCCGGATGCCGATGCGCTCGCTGCCAGTCGTCGGCCATGCGGCGTCTCGGCGCCGCGGATCGACCAGCATGCCGCTCGAGCATGCCGCGAGCGACGCGACGGCGACGTTGCGCGGCGATGGACCAGAGCGGGAAGATGCCGTCGGACTGGCGGTCGCCGGCGACGAAGGCGACCGGTCCCTTCACGACCGTGTCGCGCCAGGTCCGCCGCGGCACGATCGAAGATCTGGATGCAGCATGTCGGTCTGGCCGTGGCCGGCAAGGCCGGCGAGACCGACGATCTCGCCGCGATGGGCGGCGACGGCCGGGTCGCCGCGCTCCGGTCGCGGCGCGGACCGCGACGGTCGGCGCCGGCGTCGCGCGGCGACGTCCGGCCCGCGCGCGTCGTCTCGTGCGCGGCGACGCTGCCCATGGCCGCGACCAGGGATCGCGCGTGTGAAGCCGTCGCCGGGCGCTCGTCGACGACCTTGCCGTCCTGCATCACCACGATGCGGTCGGCAGTAGCCGAGAACCTCGCCGAGCAGATGGGAGATCAGGATGCACGCTCCCGCCGCCGGCGACGAAGCGGCGGACGAAGGCCAGGAGCTGCTCGGCGACCGCGTCGAGCGACGAGGTCGGCTCGTCGAGGATGACGAGGCGCAGCCGGCTGTCGGTCACGGTGAAGGCGCGGGCGATCTCCACCATCTGGCGCTCGCCCGATGGACAGGTCGCCGACGATGTCGTCGGGGCTGATCCGTGACCGGGAAAGATCTCGTCGAGCCTGGCGACGATGAGCGTCGCCGGCGCGCCGTCTCCAGCCGAAGCCCGACAGCGCGGCATGCATGATGCGCGCATTCTCGGCCACGGTGAGGTTGGGGCAGAGCGAAAGCTCCTGGAACACGCAGCGGATGCCGCTGCGCGCTGGCCGACGGCACGGAATAGCGGCGGCGACATCCTCGCCGCGCGATGCGGATCGTGCCGCGATCGGGCTGCAGCGTGCCGGCCAGCACATGCATCAGCGTCGACTTGCCGGCGCCGTTGTGGCCCGACGAGGCCGAGGCATTCGCCGGCGCCGACTCGAGGTCGACGCCGGCAAGCGCGCGGACGGCGCCGAAGCTCTTCTCGACGCCGTCCAGCGCGACGATGGTGCGCTATCCGCATCCCGCAGTCTGGAGACCGTCGACGCGTCACATGGCCTGCTGGATCACGACCTTCTGGCGTCTTCCAGCGAATACTCGACATTGGCGACGCCGCCCTTCTCGGTGGTGGCGAGGTTGTCCTCAAGATTGTCCTGGTCGATCCGCAGGAACGGCACGACGAGGTCCTTCGGCACCTCCTTGCCGTCGAGGATCTGCTGGGCGACCCAGAAGGCGAGCGTGGAGACGCCCGGCGCGATCGAGACCGACATGGTCTCGTAGCCGTTCGCGTCCTTCTGCTCCTTCCACCAGGCTCAGCTCGTCCTGGCGGTTGCCCATGATGATGAGCGGCATGTCGGCGGCCGGCGGCCTTGAAGGCCTGCGCCGCGCCATAGCCGTCGCCGCCCTGCGTCACCACCGCCGACGATCTCGGGCAGGCTCGGCAGGATGCCGGCGACCGCCTTCTGGGCCACTTCCTGGTCCCAGTCGCCGTGGACGGAGCCGACGATCTTGAACTGCGTGTTCTTGGCGACGCCCTCGTGGATGCCTGCGGAGATCTCGTCATCGACGAACACGCCGGCAAGGCCGCGGATCTCGAGCAGATTGCCGCCGTCGGGCATCTTTTCGGCGAGGTAGATCGACCTGGTCCTCGCCCATCTGCTTGAAGTCGACCGCGATCCGCCAGGCGCAGGGCTCGGTGACGATGCCGTCGAAGGAGACGACGATGATGCCGGCATCGCAGGCCTCCTTGACGGCGCCGTTGAGGGCGTCGGGCGAGGCGGCGTTGATGACGATGGCGTCGTAGCCCTGCAGGATCAGGTTCTGGATCTGCGCGGCCTGCTCGGTCACCTGGTTCTCGGCGGTGGTGAAGGGATCGGCGGCGGCGACGACGCCCTCTGCGACGGCTTCGCCGGTCACCTTGTCCCAGCTCTTCAGCATCGCCTGCCGCCAGGAATTGCCGGCGTAGTTGTTGGAAAGCGCGATCTTCTTGTCCGACGTGTCGGCCAAGGCGGCTCCGGACGCAATCGCCACCAACGTCGCGGCGGCCAGGGCAATGAACCTCTTCATGACGTTATTACCTCCCTAGGGCTTGAAAACGGTTCCTCCGTCGAAATATCCCGCCCGGGTATGCCCGGATCGGAGCCTTCACGCGGCGTTGTCGTTATTCGCGTCGTCGTTCGCGGCCTGCAGCATCTCCTCGAGGTCGACGAGGGATTCATCCAGCAGCGTCGTCATCGCCGACCGGGCCGTCGATCCGTCACGGCGTTCGATGGCATCGAGGATCGCGCGGTGCATCGGCACCGAGGCGCGACGCCTGTTGGCGTCCACATTGGCAACCGAAAAGGCATGCACCAGAGCCGGCTCCATCAGGTGGCCGAGCGATATGAGGAGCTCGTTGCAGGTGGACTCGAGGATGGCCTGGTGGAACGCCAGATCGGGGCCGATCCACTCGTCGCGGCTCATGGCCGCCGCCATGCCCGCGAGGCCGGTCCGCATGCGCTGAAGATCGGCCTCGGTGCGCCTGGCCGCCGACAGCGCCGCCGCCGCGGGCTCGACAATCTGGCGGAACTCGAACAGGGAGCGGCCGTGGGCCAGGTTCGGACCGGAGCTGAAGGCCCAGTTCGTGACGTCCCGGATCGAGCATGTTCCATTCGCTTCGCGGGCGCACTCGGGTGCCGGTCTTCGGCGGGATTCGAACGAGGCCCTTGCCAGCGAGCATCTTGATCGCCTCGCGAAACGAGGTGCGGCTGACCGAGAGACTGGAACTGAAGACGCCTTCCGTCGGCAGGACGCTGCCGGGAGGAAAATCGCCAGCGACGATACGGCGGCCTATCTCGTCCGCAATCTGGCCGTGAACGCTGCGGCGAAGACCGGCCAATACCGCTTCCATTCCGATTTCGATGCTCCCTCGCCTGGCCGCTATTCCGCTGAGCGGCGCATTGTTATTAGTCTTATAATAGCATAATAGGGACATATCTCATCGCCACGCAAGTGCGAGCGGAGTTGCGGATGCCGCGCATCACCACCGTCCTGGTCGACTGGGGCAGCACCAACGCACGTGCCTTCGGGCTGGACCGCGACGGCCAGCTCGTGAGCGGAAGCGAGCAGCCGCTGGGCGTGCGCTCGGTCGCCGCGGGAGGATTTCCCGAAGCGCTCGAGCGCCTGGTGGAGCCGTTTACGCGCGACCTCGCGACCACGCCCACCTATGTGATGTCGGGCATGGTCGGCAGCCGGCAGGGCTGGCTGGAGACAGACTACGTTCCCTGCCCGGCCCGACGGTCGGATCTCGCCTCGGCGCTGCGTGCGGTTCCGGGGCGCGACAACGCATGGATCGTGCCGGGCGTCTGCCGGGGCGCGGCCACGGGACACCCCAACGTCATGCGCGGCGAGGAGGTGCAGGTGTTCGGCGCGGTCGGCATCGACCAGCTGGACGACGCGCTGATCTGCGTGCCCGGCACCCACAGCAAGTGGATTTCGTTCCGTCACGGCCGGATACAGGACTTCGCCACGGCGGCGACGGGGGAGACCTTCGAGGTCCTGCGGGGCCACAGCCTGCTCGGCGCCCTGATGCCGGATCGCGGCGCGCAGGTCGATCTCAATTCCGACCAGCAGCTGAGCGCCTTTCGACGCGGGCTGGACCGGACCGGAGACGCGGGCGGTCTCCTGCACCAGATTTTCGGCGCGCGCACGATGGGGCTGTTCTCGCGCATCCCCGCGAACGCGCTGGCGGCCTATCTCTCCGGCATCATGATCGGGCACGAGATCGGCGGCATGATCGAGCTGTTCCCCGGGCGCGACCAGCTTCGCCTCGTCGCATCGGGCAGCCTGGCCGCGCTCTATTCGACCGCGTTCGAACATATCGGGATGGCCCACCAGGCGATCGACGCGGGAAAGGCGACGCTGCGAGGGCTGGGCAGCATTCTGGAAGCAGCGCCGATTTCCGCATAGGGTGGCCCGCGTCCCGCGAGCCATCCAGCCGGAAAGCCATGACAGCCAAGCCGACCCTGCGCGCCCATCTAGAGCGAATGCCCCTCGTCGCGATCCTGCGCGGCATCGAGCCCGACCAGGCGGTCCCGGTCGGAGAGGCGCTGGTGGAGGCGGGCTTCACGACGATCGAGATACCGCTCAACTCGCCGAAGCCGTTCGAGAGCATCCGGCGGATGGCATCGGCGATGGGAGACGGCATCCTGATTGGCGCCGGCACCGTTCTGGATCCCGCAGAACGTCGGCAGGGTGGCCGAGGCGGGCGGGCGGCTGATCGTGATGCCGCATTCCGATGCCCGGGTGATCGCCGCGACGGTCGACAGCGGCCTGATTTCGGCCCCCGGCGTGGCGACCCCCGGCGAGGCGTTCGCCGCGCTGGCCGCCGGCGCGCACGGTCTCAAGCTGTTTCCCGGCGAGGTTCTGCCGCCCTCCTTCGTCAAGGCGATCCGGGCGGTGCTTCCCGCCGACACCATCCTCATACCCGTCGGCGGCATCACGCCGGACTCGCTGGCTCCGTACTGGGCCGCCGGCGCCTCGGGCTTCGGCATCGGATCGGCCATATTCAAGCCGGGAGCGGACGCCGGGACCGTGGGCAGGAGCGCGCGCGCCTTCGTCGCCGCGATGAACGAGGCGCGGGCATGAGCGAGGGCGACGACGCGATGTTCATCGCCATGAACCGCTTCAAGGTGCGCCGCGGATCGGAGGGCGAGTTCGAGCACCTCTGGCGGACGCGCGAAAGCCATCTCGACCGCGTACCCGGATTCGTCGAGTTCCGGCTCCTCAAGGGTCCGGAACGCGAGGACCATACCCTCTATGCCTCGCATTCGCTGTGGCGCAGCCGCGCCGACTTCGAGGCGTGGACGCGATCGGAGGCGTTCCGGCTCGCCCATCGCAACGCCGGCGACAACAAGGCGCTCTATCTCGGTCCGCCGGAGTTCGAGGGCTACGATCCGGTGACCGGGACGGGCCAAAAGGCGCCTTAGCGTAAGCTCGTCTGCAGGGAACCGCGCCGGCGCGGAGGGCGTTGCCTCATGGCTTCAACAGCCCAGAGGTGGCGCATGACGTTCTCTATCGTGGCCAAGTGCCAGCAAACCGGACAGTTCGGCGTCGGCGCAGCGACCGGCGTGCCGGCGGTGGGCAAGCTCGTCTCCTATGCGTGGCCGCGCGGCGGCGCGGTGGCGACGCAGGCACGGGTCAACCCGTATCTCGGAATCGACGGGATACGGCTGCTGCGCGACGGCATGTCGGCCAGCCAGGCGATGGAACAGCTCGGAGACGCCGACCCGAACGTCGAGGCGCGGCAGTTCGCCATGGTCGACAGCGCCGGAGACGCGGCCGCCTGGACGGGCCGCGAATGCATCGACTGGGCCGGTCATGAAATCCACGCCGGCTTCAGCGTCCAGGGGAACCGGCTGGCGGGGCCGTTCGTGCTGAAGGAGGCCGCGGAGGCCTTCTCGGAGAGCGAGGAACTGCCGCTGGCGGACCGGCTGATGGCCGCCCTGCGCGCCGGCGACAAGGTGGGCGGCGACCGCAAGGGCGAGATATCGGCGACGATCTACGTGGTCGACACGGAAGAGTATCCACTGTGGGACATCCGGGTGGACGACCATCCCGACCCGGTGGCCGAGTTGCACCGGCTGCACGCGGTTTTCTCCAAGCAGCTTCTGCCCCATATCCTGCAGATGCCCACCCGCAAGAACCCGGCCGGCGAGGCCGGGGAAGGATACGTCTGATCGCTTCTTCAAACGACAACGAAGCCGTTTGGGAGGTCCGTCCGCAAGGGCCTGCCGCGCCGGTGGTCTTCGACGCGCCGCACAGCGGGTCGGTCTACCCGGACGACTTCCGGCCGGCGGTGTCGCTCGGCCTTCTGCAGGGCGGCGAGGACCGCTTCGTGGACCGGCTGGTCGCCGGCGCACCCGACGCCGGGGCGACCCTCGTCGCGGCGAAGTTCGCGCGGACCTACATCGACCCGAACCGGGACCTCGACGAGATCGACGAGACGATCCTCGAGGCGCCCTGGCCTGGCCCCACGGTGCGCAACACGCGGACGGAACTCGGCGTCGGGCTCGTCTTCTCGAAGATCGGGCCGGACATCGACATCTACGACCGGCGCCTGAGCGTGGCGGAGATCGATCGTCGGATCGAGCGGTATTGGAGGCGCTATCACGCCGCGCTCGACGGGGCGCTCGACCGCGCGGCGCGGGAGCATGGCGGGGTGTGGCACCTCAACTGCCATTCGATGACGCCGGTCGGCAACGACCTGTCGCCCGATCCGGGCAGGATGCGTCCCGACTTCGTGCTGGGCGACCTGTTCGGGACGTCCTGCGAGCCGGCGTTCACCGAACTGGTCGGCGCGACGCTCACCGGCATGGGCTACAGCGTGGGGCTGAACGAGCCCTATGCGGGAGCCTACATCGTGGAGCGGAACGGACGGCCGGACAAAGGTCGCCACAGCCTGCAGATGGAGATCAACCGCGGGCTCTACATGGACCTCGACAGCCTGGAGCGGAACGCCGGCTTTGCCCGTCTGAAGGCGGCGATGGGCGAACTCGCAGGGGCGATCTGCAGGTTCGCGCGGCAGTCGGCCAAGGCGACGGCTCAGTAGGGCCGCTCGCCGGCGAAAGTGGTGCGGTAGAGCAAGCGGCGGTGACCGTCGTAGTCGTTGATGGCGTAGTGCAGCGTGGCGCGGTTGTCCCAGATCGCGACGGCGCCGGGGGTCCAGCGGAAGCGGCAAGTGAACTCCGGCCTGACGGCGTGCGCGTGGAGCCGGCGCAGGACCTCGCCGTCGCCGTCCGCGGGGCCGTCGAGGCGGGTGGTGTAGATCGGGTTGACGAAGAGCGCCTTGCGGCCGGTCGGGGGATGCGTCCGCGCGGCCGGATGGAAGCGCTCGCGGTCGGCGTCGGGATCGCCCCGCCGCATCCTGACAGAACGGCTCACCCCGGCGTCGGCGGAGGGAGCGTGGCGGACGCCGTAGGGCGCGCCGACATGGACCGCGCGGCTGACGTTGACGATCTCGCGCAGGTCGTCGGGCAGCGTCTCGTATGCGGCGATCTGGTTCGACCACAGCGTATCGCCGCCATAGGGCGGCACCTCGACGGCGCGCAGGACGGAGCCCGCGGGCGGCTCGTCGAGGAAGCTGAAGTCGGAGTGCCAGTCGCCGCCGAAGACCGAGATCTTCGTCTCGTCGGCCTCCTTCAGCACGGCGATGACATCCGGGTCCTCCCGGGAGTGCTCGACATAGGGAACGCGCATGACGGGGCCGAAGACCTCGGTGAGACGCCTGTGGGCCGCGAAGTCGAGGGACTGGTCACGGAAGAACAGCACGAGATGCCGCGCCAGCGCCTCACGCAAAAAGCCGGCGGCTTCGGCATCGAATCCGGCGGCGAGGTCGATGCCGGAAATTTCGGCGCCGATCAGGCCGGCGACGGGCGAGGTTCTGAAGCGGGGCATGCGGCCTCCTGGCGTTGCGTGATGTTGCAAACTTTCTGGACAACTACGTAGACTGGCGCGGCAAGGTGGCAACCCGATCGGCAGCATATGGAACTGCAACTGACCCCGGCGCGGCGCGAGCGGCTGGCTGACATCCTCTACGGACAGCTTCTCGAGCAGATCGCCATCGGACGGCTGGACGAAGGCGACCGCCTGCCCTCGGAAGCCGAGATCAGCCGGGCCTTCAAGGTGTCGCGGCCGGTGGTGCGCGAGGCGCTGATGCGGCTTCAGGCGGACGGGCTCGTCTATGCCCGGCGAGGCGCCGGCACCTTCGTCAAGCGGCGCCCCCCTGCCCGGCTGACCGAGTTCGCGCCGGCCGCCAGCATCGCGGGGTATCTGCGGAGCTTCGAGGCCCGCATGGCGATCGAGGTGGAAGGCGCTCGCCTGGCGGCGGGCCGGCGCACCGACGCGCAGGTGGCCAGGATGCGCGTGGCACTCGACGCGCTGGAAGGGGCCTTCGCGGCCGGGCGTAATGGAACCGAGGAGGACTTCGCCTTCCACCTCGCGGTCGCCGACGCCACGGGCAACGACCTGTTCCCCGCGCTGTTACAGACGATCCAGGACCTCGTCCTGGGGAGCATGACGGTCGCGCTCAAGCTGACGCGGCTGGGGTCGGACGAGCGGCGCGAGCGGGTGCTGAGCGAGCACCGCCAGATCTTCGACGCGATCGTGACGCGCGACGCGAACGCCGCCGCGCTGTTCATGCACTACCACCTGCTGCAGGCGCGCAACCGTACGACGGACCCGCAACTGCACCCCTGACGGGGGCCGGCGGCTATTGCGCCGCGGAGAGCGCACCGTCGGCCTCGCGGCCGGCATCGGCGAGCCGCCGGGCCGCCGCGGCGATGGCGTCGAGCAGCGACGAATCCGAAAAGCCGTCGAGGAAGGGGAGCATCGGGCCGGTATCTGCGATACCTGCGAGCCGGACCGCCTCGTGCAGCACGCGCAGGGGCGAGTGTCCGTCGCGCAGGTCCTCCAGTTCGATGAAATGCTCGCGCAGCCGCCGCGCGGTATCTGCATCGCCCCGGGTGAGGGCGCGCAGGATGGCGGTCGACAGCGACGGCGCGACGCACACCGACCCCGAGGTGAACGCCCTGAGACTGAACGTCGTGAAATGGTCGATCACCGGCCGTTCGCCGATGCCGCTGATGATGCGCTCCGGGCCGGCTTTCTCGACAAGCTCGGCCAGGAAGGCGTCCTCGGCGGGATCGTCGCGGACGATGGCGTACTTGACCGCACAGGCAACGCCGTCATGGACGAGGGCCGCCGCGTCGGCCGGCGTCAGGTAACCCTCGGCCTTGATATAGGCGACGATCGGCTTGCCGTACCTGTCCGCGAGACGCCGCAACCCGGTCGCGACCCCGCTCGGCGTCGCCGGGAATGCGAGCGGTAGCACCATGACGGTCGGAAACGGCAGGTCGCGCAGGATGTCGAGCTGGTCCCGGGCCTTGCCGTAGTCGGCGCCGACAGAGGGGATCACCCAGCTCTCGTCTCCGGCGATCTCCGACAGCATCCGGGCCAGCGGCCCGGTCTCGCTCACGGGCAGGTTGTAGAGATTGGCGTTGCCGCCATACATCAGCGTCGTCACCCCGCCGGCCTCGAGATAGCGAATGAGGCGCTCGTTCCCGGCCCGGTGGATTTCGAGGGCGGCGTCGCGAGCCAGCGGCGGGACGCTGATCACCGAGCGCCGCAGATCCTCCGGCTGAACGGGCGTGGTCTTCATGACAACCTCCTGGGCAGGGCAATGTTGTTGTCAATCTAGATTACAAATTTGCGCGCGCCAAGCGCGGCGGCCGCGAACGGCGTGGCGCCATTGCCGGCGTCCCGGACACGTTATTCGGACCTCGACTTCGCGGGCCTCGCGGCCGCCGGCGCCTCGAGCATGTCGGTCGCGTCGAGCGGTGCGGATTCGGGAGCCTCGATCGGCTCGTGCGGGACCTCGGAGGGTTCAGGCCGACGGAAGCGGCGCGGCTCCCATTTCCAGAGGATGTTGAGCGCGACACCGGCCCCTGTCAGCAAGGCGCCGACGATATCGGTCATCAGGCCGGGATTGATGAGCACGAACGCCGCACCGACGTAGAGGAGCCGCGAGACCGGGTTGGCATGGCCGAACAGGAAGTAGCCGGTCAGCCCGCCCGCCAGAAGCGTGACGCCGATGGTCGCCGAGATGGCGGTGAGCACGATCGTCTGCCAGTCGCCGATCATCAGCAGCGCCGGGCCGAAGACGAACATGAACGGGATGATGTAGCCGGTCAGGCCCGAGCTTCACCGCCGTCCCAGCTCGTCTCCCAGATGCCGCCGCGACTATCCCGCCGCCGCATAGACCGCGATGGCGACGGGCGGCGTGATGGCGGACAGGATGGCGAAGTAGAAGACGAACATGTGCGCGGCCTCGACCGGCACGCCGAGGCGCACCAGCGCGGGCACCAGAAGCGCCACCTGGACGATGTAGGCGGGCGTCGTCGGCATGCCCATGCCGAGGATGATGCCCGCGACCATGGTCAGGAGCAGCGCCAGCAGGAGCATGTTCTGCGCCATGGCGCGGACGATGCCGTGAAGGACAGTCCAAGTCCGGTCTGCGCGATGACGCCGATGACGATGCCGGCGGACGCGCAGGCGAGCGCGACGATCACGGAGTTGACCGCGCCGAACTCCAGGCCCTCGATCAGCTTGCCGATCGTGAACTCCGCGCGCGTCGTCGTTGCGCATCAGGACGACCGGGACCACGGAGAGGATGCCCATCAGCGCCGAGCAAGGGGGCGGAAAATCCGATCGACCAGCGTGCCGATGATGATGACGAGCGGCAGGAACAGGTGGCCACGCTCGCTAGCAGGACCTCGCCGACGCGCGGCAGATCGGCCTTCGGCAGGCCTTTCAGCCCCTGCTTGCTCGCCTCGAAATGCACGGCGAGGAAGACCGCCAGGTAATAGAGGAGCGCGGGCAGGAGCGCGAAGGTGGCGACCGTCAGATAGCTGACGCCCAGGAATTCGGCCATGACGAAGGCGGCCGCGCCCATGATCGGCGGCATGATCTGGCCGCCCGTCGAGGCGACGGCCTCGACAGCGCCGGAGAAATGCGGCGGATAGCCGATGCGCTTCATCAGCGGGATCGTGAAGGTGCCGGTCGTCATGACATTGGCGACCGCCGACCCGGAGACCGAGCCGAACATGCCCGACGTCACCACCGCGACCTTGGCCGGGCCGCCGGCCTGATGGCCGGTCAGCGCCAGCGCGAAATCCATGAAGAGCTTGCCGATACCCATCCGCTCGGCGAGCGCACCGAAGATGACGAACAGGACGACATAGGTCGCCGACACCTGGGCCGGGATGCCGAACAGCGCGTCGGTCGTCATGTACTGGTATTCGAGCAGCCGCATGACGCGGGTGTCGGTGAAGAAGAGCTGGTAGGCCGAGGAAGAGCAGCGCCGTGACCGGCAGGATCGGCCCGATGGCGCGCCGCGTCGGCCTCCAGGACGACGAGGATCATCAGGAGGGCGAAGCCTGATCGCGTCGTCGATACCGGGCCGACATAGGCCATCCGGGAGTTGAAATACTGCTAGCTCGAAGATCGGATAGCCCGCCGCGACGAGCGCGACGATCACGAATATCCAGTCGAACGACGCCGGGTGCCTTCCCCGCCTGGCTGCGCCACAGCGGCAGCGATCAGATAGGCGAGGACGAGCGCGAAGCCGAAATGGGTCGCGCGCAGCGTGAAGGCGTTCGGCGGGCCGGCATAGGCGACGTAGAGGTGGAACAGGCTCATCGTCACGGCGACGAACGTCACGAGCTTTTCATCCAGATCGCGTAGCGGTCATCGCGCCCTCCTCGGGTCGCTGCCAGCGGAACTAGTCGACCGGGCGGGCGCGGCCTGGGCCGCGCCCGCCGGGATCGTTCAGCGGGTGACTGGTCAGAGCGCGCCCTGTTCCTCGTAGAAGCGCTGTGCGCCTTCATGCAGCGGCACGCCGACATCCTGCGCCATCTCCTCGAGCGACAGGTCTGCGCATGACCGCTGGCGATGGCGGCGAGGTCGTCCTTGTTCTCCCACATCTCGGTCAGAAGGCCGTCGAACCGATCTCGGCGTCAAGATCGCAGCGCGCGACGATGTGGGTGGCGTAGCCGACGGCGATCACGTCCTCGTCCTGGCCCGGGATAGGGCCGGCGGGAATGGTGACGCCGGTATAGCCGGGATTCATCTCGCGCATCTGCTCGATGAAGTCCTCGTCGAGCGGGACCACGGTTATGTCGGTGCTGTTGGCGAGATCCATGATCGCGGAGGAGGGAATGGTCGTGCCCAAGGCCAGGATGTCGGGCGTTGTCGTCCTGAACCAGCGAGACGCCGTCGGAATAGGAAACGTAGTCGACGGCGGCCATGTCGTGAGTAGCTGACAGCCCGGCGGTCTCGAGCACCGCGCGCATGACCTGCTCGGCGGTGTTGCCGACCGGCTGGGTGTACGAGGCGGCTGCCCGCGAAATCCTCGACCGTCTCGATGCCGGTGCTCGCCGGCACGACCATCTGGAAATACTGCGGATAGAGCGTCGCGACGTTGCAGACGTTGTCGGTCGGCCCCTCGAACGGCTCACGCCCCTCGATCGCGTCCACGGTCGAGATCGAGTTGCCGAAGCCGAGGTCGGTGTCGCCGTTCTGGACGCCCTGGACGTTGGCGATGCCGCCGCCGGGCATGACGAGGATCGACGCGAGGCCGGCATCCTGGCCAAAGCCTGCATGGCGCCGCCGAGCGGATACCATGCGCCGCCCTGGGGGCCGGTCATCAGACGGAGTTGCTGGGCCTGTGCCGGCATGGCGAGCGCCGTGACGGCGACCGCCGCGGTGAACGCGAGACAGCATTTTTCTCATCGGTCGTTTCCTCCGGTTCTTGGTTTGGGCACTACAGTGGCCGGCCGCGGCCGGCCCTTCACGTCTTCGCCATCTCCTCCCTTCGAGCATAACGCGATGTCCGCGCGCTCGCAGATGTCGCGCAACTGGTCGCCCGAGCTGTGGGCAGACGGAATTCCGTTGCGTGCGACGTTCGTCCTCGTTGGCAAATTCGGGGTCGCCCGCCACCATACGGGCCGCATCGGGTCGGCGGGCGGCGTTGCGCGAAGGCCTCGAGCAAGACGGCCAGTCGGCGGCCGAAATCGGCCGGGTCGTCGTGGAAGAAGGCGGGGTCGATCGCCAGGAGAAATGGCCGACATCGTAGCCGCCCGGGGCGTCCACACGCAGCGGGCCGCCGTCGCGCCTGCCAGCGTGGTGGAGAGGATCTCGACCATCATGGCGAGCCCGTAGCCCTTGTGGCCGCCATGGGTCCGGTCGCCGCCGAGCGGGACGAGAAGCGTGTCCCGACAGCGCGACGACGGGATCAAGCTGCGGAGTGCCGTCGGGGGTCGAGCGCCCAGCCCTCGGGAATCGGCTTGCCGGCCCGGTCCGCCAGCTTGAGCTTGCCGATCGCGGCCGTCGAGGTCGCCATGTCGAGGAGAAAGGGCCGGCCGGACGCGGCTGGGGCGGCAAAGGAGATCGGGTTGGTGCCAAGCTGCGGTGCGATGCCGCCCGTGGGCACGATCGCCGGGCGCCAGACCGAGCCCACCGTGAGGCCGACCAGGCCGGCCTCGGCGATCCGCCGGGCATAGACGCCGGCCGCGCCGTAGTGATTGGAGTTGCGGACGGCGACCGCGCCGATGCCGAAGTTGCGGGCCTTCTCCGCGACGAGCGCGCAGGCCGCGACGCCGGGGATCTGGCCGAGGCTGCCGTCGGCGTCGATCACCGCGATGGCACCGCGGTCGCGCACGACGCGGATTTCCGGGCGGGGATTGGCCTTGCCGGCCAGGACCTGCTCCTCGTAGAGCGCGAGCAGCGTGGCGCCGTGAGAGTCGATGCCCATGAGGTCGGCCGCGACAAGCACGCCGGCGGTCGTGTCCGCGTGCTCGGGGTTCATCCCCCAGCCCGCGAAGATGGCGCTCATCTGACGGTGCAGGCGCTCAGCCGACACCCTGTCGCCGGCGATGTCCGACAACCCGTCCTCCCCTGATGCATTACCCGCGGGCGTTATCTTCTGCAGCTTCCGCGAACCCGATCACGGCACATGAACCGGGAGCAGATGTCAAGACTGATTACAAGTGCGGACAACCCTGGATCGTGCCCGCCATCGGCCCGAGGCGCCGCTCGTCAATGGATCTCCGGCTCGGGCGTGGGCGCCGTGCCGTCGAGGAAGTCGAAGTCGCAGCCCTTGTCGGCCTGCGTGACGTGCTGCGCGTACATGGCGCCGTCAGCCGCGCGTGGTAGCGGGAACGCGGCGGCGCTGTCCACGCCGGCGCGGCGCCGCGCCAGTCTCGTCCTCGGAGACGTCGCAGCTCGAGCGTGCGCGCGCGGCGACGTCGAGCTCGATGACGTCGCCGTCGCGCACGAAGGCCAGCGGGCCGCCGATGAACGACTCCGGGCGCCACGTGCAGGACGCAGGCGCCGTAGCTCGTCCCGCTCATGCGCGCGTCCGAGATGCGCACCATGTCGCGCACGCCCTGCTCGAGCAGCTTCTTCGGGATGGGCAGCATGCCCCATTCCGGCATGCCCGGGCGCGCCCAGCGGGCCCGCGCTTCTGCAGCACGAGCACGGAGTCGGCGGTGACGGGCAGGGCGGGATCGTCGATGCGGGCGGCCAGGTCGTTGTAGTCGTTGAAGACCACGGCGGGGCCCGTGTGCCTCAGCAGGCGCGGCTCGGCGGCGGTGTGCTTGATGACCGCGCCCGTGGGGGCGAGGTTGCCGCGCAGCACGGCCACGCCGCCTTCCGCGCTCATCGGGATTGTCGCGGGGGCAGGATGACGTCCTCGTCGTAGACCTCGGCGCCCTCGATGTTCTCGCCCAGCGTGCGGCCGTTGACGGTCATGCGCGTCCGGGTGCAGCAGGTCGGAGATGCGGGCCATCAGGCGCGCGCAGGCCGCCCGCGTAGAAGAAGTCCTCCATCAGGTATTTGCCCGAGGGCCGGATGTTGGCGACCACCGGCGTGCGCCGCGGGAGGCGTCGTCGAAGCGGTCGAGGTCGAGAGTGCACGCCCGCGCGGCCCGCCATGGCGATGAGGTGGACGATGGCGTTGGTGGAGCCGCCCAGCGCCATGTCGACCGTGACCGCGTTCTCGAAGGCCGCCGTCGTCAGCACGTCGCGCGGCTTGAGGTCCTCCCACACCATCTCGACGATGCGGCGGCCGCTGTCGGTGGCGAGGCGCGGATGGTCGCGATCCGCGGCGGGGATCGAAGAGCCGCCGGGCAGCATCAGGCCCAGCGCCTCCGCCGCCGCGGCCATGGTGGAGGCGGTGCCCATGGTCATGCAGGTGCCGAACGAGCGGGCGATGCCGTCCTCCATCTCGCTCCAGGCGCAGTCGTCGAGGTTGCCGGCGCGCTTCTCCGCCCAGTACTTCCAGACGTCGCTGCCGCTGCCCAGCACCTCGCCGCGCCAGTTGCCGCGCAGCATCGGCCCGGCGGGCACGAAGATCGCCGGGAGGTTGGCGCTGGTGGCGCCCATGATCAGCGCCGGGCATGGTCTTGTCGCAGCCGCCCAGGAGCACCACGCCGTCGACGCGGGTTGGCGCGGATCATCTCCTCGGTCTCCATGGCCAGCAAGTTGCGGTAGAGCATGGTCGTCGGCTTCATGTACGTCTCGCCGACAGCGACAGCGCCGGCAATCTCGAGCGGGAAAGCCGCCCGCCTGCCAGACGCCGCGCTTCACCTCCTCCGCGCGCATGCGGAAATGGGCGTGGCAGGAGTTGGCGTCGCTCCAGGTGTTGAGGATGCCGATCACGGGCCGGCCGGCGAAGTCCGGCCTCGCGAACCCCGTCTGCTTGGTGCGCGAGCGATGGCCGAACGACCGCAGGTCGCTTGACCCCGAACCAGCGACGGCTGCGCAGGTCCTCAGGCGACTTACGGGCCATGTTTCCTCCCCTGTTGCTCGCTCCGGTGGTCGAGGTCGACGGCACCGCATCCGGAATAAGATGACAACACAAATGACAACTGAAGCAATCCCGTTGTCACGGCCGCCCTAATTCACGAACGAAGCGCCGCACCTTCTTCAGGGGGTGTCGCGATGGAACGCGGATATCGACAGTTTGGAGGAAGGGGTGCGTTTGCCCTGCGGCGCGATCGACGTCGCCGGCATGGAGCAGCGCATGGTCGCCGCACACGCAGAACCCGCGAAGGGGCATGGTGGAGCGCCAGAATCGCTCGGCCGTTCGGGCCCGGCGCCCCGCAACGGTGCGCCGGGCCGGTGGCATGGGGGATCAGCTGATCCCGACCTCGGCGGCGCGCTCGACGAGGTAGTCGCGGCCCTTGAGCATGTCGTCGAGAGTGCCCCAGGCGCTCATGTAGTGGCCGCGGTAGCCCATGCCCTCGATGCGCCTGAACATCGCGCCGAAGTCGATGGTTCCCTCCCCCGGCATCAGATGCTCCTCGACATGGCCCCGGCAATCGGCCAGCCGAACCTCGCGGCAGCGCGAGAAATCGAGCGCATCCAGGAAGCCGTCGATGCCGACCTCCGGCCACAGATGCGCGTGGTTCACCGTGTAGCTCCACTGCAGATTGGGCGACTTCAGGTTGTCGAAGTAGTAGACGCACTCCTCCAGGGGCGCTCCCAGGTACTTGACCTCCGCGTCGTCGGGTTCGCGGTTCATATTCTCCAGGAGCAGCGTGACGCCCTTCTCCTCGGCATAGCCGCAGGCCCGCTTGAGACGCTCGAGCGCGGCCTCCCGGCGCAGCTTGTAGTCGCCCGTGAAATGGTAGCCGGCGTGGACAACCACCCAGCCGGCACCGGTGGCGAGCGCCAGGTCCATGTAGGTCCGCAGATACTCGTCGACGCCGTCGCGCATGAAGGCGGAGATCTCGGCGATGTTGACCGCCGACAACGTGTGCAGGCCGAGATGGACGTCGTGACGCTCGCAGGCCTCCCGGATGCCCTTCGCCCGGTCCATCATGTCGAGCAGCGGGTTGGGGGCGATGTCGAGCTGTGCGTCGATGAAGCGAACGCCGTTGGCGACCGCCCATTCGATGCCCTCCTCGACCGGGAGCCGGCGGCTGAGGTCGATCCCGATCCTGCTTTTCAAATCCATTGCGTGTCCTCCGGAGACAAGTTTTCGCGCATTGCGTGAAGTGGTCACGAAGCATGAGGGCCATGCCGAATTTTCATTTGCACGACGGGGGGCGCCATGTAAATGAATTATGAATTAAGAATTACTATGCGCCCAGCGCATAATGGGAAACGTCAACTGGAGAGTCATGGAATGAACATTCCGCTCAGTAAAACAACTATCATTCCGCTCAGTAGAATTATCTTGGCGGCGGCGGCCATCGCGACGGTTCTTGCGACAGCTCCGGCCACGGCGGCGGACTACACCATCCGGATGTCGACCGAGAGCCCGACAGGCTCGCCGAACAACGTCATCCTGTCGGCGTTCCGCGACGCGCTTCAGGAGGAGCTCGGCGACCGGGTCGAGATCGAATTCTTCGAGGCCGGCGCGCTGGGCGACGAGCCGCTGCATCTCGACATGATCCGCTCCGGCCAGATCCAGGCCTATCCGCTCGGCTCGGACGCGGTACAGCTCGATCCGAAGTGGGCGATCTTCGACATGCCCTTCCTGATCCCCGACCGCGAGACGGCGTCACGACTGCTCGACGGCGAGATCGGCCAGGAGCTGGCGGCATCGATGCGCGAGCGCGCCGACCTCGAGGTGCTCGGCCTCGGCGAAGTCGGCTTCCGCAACATCACCAACTCGGTGCGTCCGGTGACGAAGCCCGAAGACCTCGCCGGCCTGCGCCTGCGCGTTCCCGGCGCGCAGACCCGCATCACCGCCTTCACGATGCTGGGCGCCAACCCGATCACGATGAACATGGGCGAACTTTACCTGTCGCTCCAGCAGGGGACCGTCGACGGGCAGGAAAACCCGCTGTCGGTGATCGATTCCTGGTCGCTCTACGAGGTGCAGGACTACGTGACGCTGTCGCGCCACGTCTACTCGCCGGTCACGCTCGTGATGCACGGCCCGACCTTCGAACTCGATGGACGACGAGGCAAAGGAAGCGGTACGCCGGGCGGCGAGGGTCGCGGTGCAGGCGACGCGCGACTACGGCGCGGAATCCGACCAGAACCTGGTCTCCAAGATCGGCGAGCACTCGGAGATCCTCGAGATCGACGTCGAGGCCTTCAAGGCGGCATCGGAGCCGATCTGGGTCGAGATCTCGAAGATCGCCGGCGAGGAGTTCGCCCAGAAGGCCATCGCGGCCGCCTCGGGCAACTGACCTCGCACATCTCCCTGGACGGCCGACCCCGGCGGGGCCGGCCGCCCTCTTCTCACACATAATCATCATCGAGGGCGTCATGGCGGGATCCGACGACGATCCGACGAGGCTAGGCGGCGACTCGACCGACCTCGACAGGGCGGCGCGCGCGCTCGAGCTGCGCAATCCCGACGAGGGACTTCCCCTGTTCGACAGGATCGTGAACGGCGCCGCCGAAGCCTTCGGTGCGGCACTGCTGGTCTCGGTCTTCCTCATCGTCTTCCTCAACGCGCTCGGCCGATACGTCACCGGCCACGCCCTGCCCTGGGGCGAGGAGGTCGTCATCGGCGTCGTGCCGTGGATATCGGTGACGGGGCTGTTCCTGTCGGTGCGGCGGCGCGAGCTGATCCGCATCACCTATTTCGAGGAACGGCTTTCCCCGCGCACCCGCACGGTCATCACCTTTGCCGCGCAGATCCTCTGCTGCGGCCTGTTCGGGCTGATCGCGTTCCTGGCGCTCGGCCACGTCACGCGGTTCGGCGGCGACATGACGCCGGTGCTCGGCCTGCCGAAGGGGCTCACCTATTCGGCAATGCTCGTCGGCGGCGTCGCCGTGGCGCTGGCTTTCCTGTTCCACATCGGGCGCGCCGTGCTGGCGGCCCGCTCCGGGGAGGCGCGCCGATGATCGAGGCCGGCGTCGCGATCGTGCTCCTCGTGGGGCTGCTCATCCTCGGCGTGCCGATGGTGGCCGCCCTCCTGACGGCGATCGTCGTCAACTTCCTCCTGACGGGCGCGTGGCTCGCCAGCATGCCGCAGATGCTGATCTCCGGCATGAGCCGCTTCATCCTCATCGCGCTGCCGCTGTTCGTGCTGGCGGGCGGGCTGATGAACGCGGGCGGCATATCGAGCAGGCTGTTCGAGTTCGCGCGGGCGATCGTCGGGCCGCTGCGCGGCGGGCTGGCGCAGGTCAACGTCCTGACGTCGATGTTCTTCGGCGGCATGATCGGCTCGTCGACCGCCGACCTCGCCGGCACCGGCTCGGTCATCATCCCGGCGATGAAGAAGGACGGCTATCCGCCGGAATTCGCCGCCGCAGTCAGCGCGTCGTCATCGGGCATCGGGCCGATGATCCCGCCCTCCTCGCCGATGATCCTCTACTCGGCGGTGACCGGCACGTCGCTCGGCGCGCTGTTCCTGGCGGGGCTGATCCCCGGCATCCTGCTGGGGCTCCTGATGATGGGGCTGGTGTCGCTTCTTGCCCGGCGCTACGGCTGGAAACCCTTTGCGCCGTTCGCCTGGCAGGAGGTGTTCCGGTCCGGCAAGCGGGCGGTGCTGTCCTTCGGCATGCCGATCATCATCGTCGGCGGCCTGGTCGCCGGCGTCTTCACGCCGACCGAGGCGAGTGCCTTCGCGGTGGCCTACGCGATCCTCCTGTCCTGCTTCATCTATCGGGAGATCGGCGTGCGCGACCTTTATCGCATCGTCGTCAACGCGGTGCAGATGACGGGCGAGCTGCTGCTGATCGTGAGCCTGTCCTTCGCCTTCGGCTGGGCGCTGACGAGCATGCGCGTGCCCGAGGCGCTGGCCATCGGCATCGACAGCATGATCCTGCTCGACAGCGACTTCCTGCGGCTTCTCTCGCTGATGATCCTGGCGATCCTGGCGGGCATGATCCTCGACCCGCTGATCCCGGTGCTGCTGCCGGTCATCCTGCCGACGCTGATCGCCTACCAGATCGACCTGACGCAGTTCGGGGTCCTGATGGTCGTCGCGGTCGTCATCGGCCAGCTGACGCCACCACTGGCGATCGCGCTCATCATCACGGGCAAGATAGCGAACGTGGATCAGCTCAAGGTCTTCCAGGCGAACTGGCCGTTCCTGATCCTGATCATCCTGTTCATGTTCCTGATCATGCTGTTCCCGAGCCTGACGACATGGCTGCCGAACCTGCTGCGGGGATGACCGGTCACGGCGTGGTCCCGGCCTCTTCGGGCAACAGGTCCGGGGCGGCCTCGCCGGTCTCGCCGCTCATCACCTGGCCGGCGCGCCTGGGCGTCGTCAGCGGCGTCGGCACGGGAACGTTGCCGCGCAGGAGCGAGCGGCCGGCATAGAGGCCGCCGGCGATCTGCAGTTCCAGCCGCTCCTCGTCGCGGGCGCGGACATCGGCGGCAATGGCGGCCGCCTCCTCGGGCGGGACCCCGAGCTCGACCAGCGCCGCCTCGCCCATCGCCATCGCCGACTCCAACGTCTCCCTGATCTGGTAGTCGACCCCCTTGCGGATGAGGTTGAGCGCATGGCCGCGATCGAAGGCGCGCACGAAGAGCTTGGTCAGCGGGAACTCGGCCTTGCAGAGATCGACAATGCGGCTGGCCGCGTCCTGGTCGTCGACGCAGACGATGATGGCTTCCGCCGTCTCGGCGCCGGACGTCTTGAGAATGTCGAGCCGCGTGCCGTCGCCGTAATAGACCTTGAAGCCGAACTCCGCCGCGCTGCGGATCATGTCGGTGTCTCTCTCGATGATCGACACGTCGAAGCCGCGGGCGAGCAGCGACTGGCTGACCACCTGCGCGAAGCGGCCGAAGCCGATCATCAGGACGCTGCCTTCCAGCCCGTCGGCCTCCTCGATGCCGTCCAGCGACTGCTCGGGCGGCGGGGTGAGCTTCCTGACGGCGATGACGGCGAAGGGGGTGAGGGCCATGGAGAGGATGACGGTGGCCGTCAGGATGGCGTTGGTCTCGGCGTCGAATATGCCGGCAGCCGGTCGCGGCGGCGTAGAGCACGAAGGCGAACTCGCCGCCCTGCGCGAAGACGGCGGCGCGGTCGAGGGCTTCGCGGTTGTCGGAACCCGAAGCCGCGCGACGACATAGATGCCGGCGGCCTTGACGCACATGTAGCCGGCGACCGCCATCAGGATGACCGGCCAGTCGCCGGGCGACGACGGCGAGATCGAGCGACATGCCGACGGCGATGAAGAACAGGCCGAGCAGGATGCCGCGGAACGGCTCGATGTCGGCCTCGAGCTGATGGCGGAAGGAGGATTCCGACAGGAGGACGCCGGCGAGGAACGCGCCCATGGCCATCGACAGCCCGCCGAGCTCCATCAGCAGCGCCGCGCCGAGCACGACGAGGAGCGCGGCGGCCGTCATCACCTCGCGGGCCCGGGCGTCCGCCAGGATGCGGAACATCGGGTTGAGCAGCCACCGGCCGGCGGCGACGAGCCCGACGAGCGATGCCGGCGGCGATGGCAACTCCGTCCAGCGCTCGGCGGCCGTCGTCTGCCGCGTCCTGCCGGGCGCCAGCAGGGCGACGATCGCCAGCAGCGGCACGATGGCGAGATCTTCCAGCAGCAGGATCGACACGATGCGCTGGCCGCTGCGGCGTCGAGGTCTCGCCGCGCTCGTCCAGCATCTGCATGACGACGGCGGTCGACGACAGCACGAAGCCCATCGCCGGCGATGAAGGCGACGGTGGGCGACGAGCCGGCGGCAATGCCGAGCGCCGGTCAGCAGCAAGCCGCAGAGCGACGACCTGCGCGGCGCCGAGGCCGAAGATCGTCGCGCCGCAGGCTCCACAGCCGCGACGGCTGCATCTCCAGCCCGATGACGAACAGGAACATGACCACGCCGAGTTCGGCGATGTGCAGGATCGCCTCGGGATCGGAGAACAGGCCGAGGCCGAAGGGGCCGATGACGAGGCCGGCGGCGAAATAGCCGAGCACGGAGCCGAGGCCGAGCCGCTGAACAGCGGCACCGCGACGACGCCCGCGCCGAGCAGCGCGACAACCTGGATCAATTCGCCGGCATATCCTTCAGTCGCCAAGTCGGCCTCCCGGACGTGTGTTTCCATACTGCACCGCAACAATCATCATAGACGAGATTGCCTTTGCGGAAACCGGCGCCGATGCCTTCGGCCGGCTGGATAACCCGTCTGTATTCAACGTCTTAATTGTCGAGTACATCCGCACATACGAACATATCCTTGCCATATGCAGAGCTTATCCACGCTTCAGGTCACATTTCCGCCGGAAGTGACAAATATCCAAGAGGCACCACATGTTGATGTTACGTAAGGGGATACTCCGAATATGGGACGTGGGTCCGGGCAGGATTTGGAGAACGACAGCGAAAACAATTCACTGGTCGACAGAGTATTTCGGGGGGCATTCTTCGCGGGCGTCATCGGCATCGCCGTCGTCGCGGGAGCCGTGCTGACAACCGCGAACATCCCCCCCGGCCCGCAGATCGCAGGCGCCTATGAAGGCGGCCGGGCGCTCTACAGCCAACTCACGCATTTCCAGGAACGTCTTCCGCACCGACCTCTGGTATCCCGAGCGCCGGCCGGACCGGGGCGTCGTCGTGCACGACCGGGAGGCCGCGCAGGACGGGCTGACGCTGTATGTATCCGGCCACGAGGCCGCGGCGTTCCTCATCGACATGGAGGGCGAGGTCGTCCATGAATGGCGACGGCCGTTCAGCGATATCTGGGACGAGACCTCGCCGGTCGCCCGGCCGCAGCCCGACAGCCACGTCTACTTCCGCAAGGCGATGGTCTACCCCAACGGCGACCTGCTGGTCGTCTACGAGGGCGTAGGCGACACGCCGTACGGCTACGGGGTTGCCAAGCTCGACAAGGATTCCGAGGTCATCTGGACCTATCACGGGCGCGCGCACCACGACATCGACATCGGGCCCGACGGGCGCATCTACGCGCTGACGCACGAGTTCATCCACGAGACCGTGGAACCGTTCTCCCATCTCTCGCAGCCGTTCCTCGACGACTTCCTGGTGATCCTCTCCCCCGACGGAGAGGAAGAGGCGAAGGTTTCGCTGATCGAAGCGATGCGGGATTCGGCGTTCCGTCACATGGTGTTCGCGGTGCCCGGCTTCTCGCTGGCCGATCCGCTGCACACCAACACGGTCGGCGTCGTCACCGAGGAGCAGGCGGAGGTGTTCCCCTTCGCAGAAGCCGGCCAGGTGCTGCTGTCGTTTCGTGAACTGACCGCCGTCGCGGTGCTGGACGTCGACGAAGGCGCCGTGACCTGGGCCAAGCGCGCCTACTGGCTCGGCCAGCACGATCCCGACATCCTCGACAACGGCAACATGCTGCTGTTCGACAATTTCGGGAACTACGACCGCGACACCAAGCGATCGCGGGTCATCGAGTTCAATCCGGAGACGGCGGAGATCGTCTGGCAATACGAAGGCACCGTCGACAATCCGCTCGACAGCGAGATCCGCTCCGATCAGGAGCGGCTGGCCAACGGCAACACGCTGATAACGGAATCGAACGGGGGGCGGCTGGTGGAGGTGACGCCCGAGGGCGAGATCGCGTGGGAATACATCAACCCGGTCAGGGGCGGGGAGAACGACAACCTGATCCCCATCATCTGCTGGGGACAGCGCATAGACCCCGGCGATCTCGACGCGGACTTCATCGGGCCACGCATGGCCGCCAAATCCACCGACAGGAGCCCCAGAACATGAAAAGGACACTTCTCGCCGCGCTCGTCGTGGCGCTCGCCCCACCGCCGCGTCCGCCTATGTGGGGCCCGGTGCAGGCCTGAGCCTGCTCGGCGCGCTCTGGGCGCTGATCGCGGCCATCGGCATCGCCATCGCCTTCGTGGTGGCCTGGCCGATCCGCAAGATGCTGCGCAAGAAGAAGACCGCCCAGCCCCAGGTGCAACAGCGCCGCCAGACGGACCGTCCCGATGGTGCGGACCGGGCGGAGCCGACCGCCGCGCAGCGGACCGGCAACGTCTGACGCGGATGGGCCTCTTCGACCTGCCCGCGCCGGTCCTGTCGTTCATCGACGGCCAGGCGACCCGCCTCCTGCCCCCGGCGCTGATGCTGCTCGTGTGGGCGGCAGCCGCGGCAATCCTCTCGATGGAGGCGTATCGCGCGTTGTCGCCGCAACGAAGCATCACGGCGCTTCGGACCCGGCTCACCCGAGCGCAGAACCGGCTCGCCGGCTACGACGGCCCGTTCGAAGGCGCCTGGCCGCTGATCCGCCGAATGCTGGGACTGGCGCTCAAGCGCGTCGGCGTCGTGCTGCCGGCCAGCCTGGCCGCGTCCATCCCGCTGCTGATGCTGATCATCTGGCTCGACGGCTCGTATGCCCGCGAGATGCCGCCGCCCGGCGAGACGGTCGAAGTGACGGCGCCCGGCGAGTTCTCCGGCCAGTGGGTCGAGGGCGAGACGGGCGCACGGGCGGTCGTGAGCAACGGGACGGGCGAGACGGTGGCCGACGTACCGGTCGCCGCACCAATTCCCGTCGTTCACAAGAAGCGGTGGTGGAACGTGTTCATCGGCAACCCGGCCGGCTATCTCGACGACGACGCGCCGGTCGACCGGATCGACATCACGCTCCCCAGGAGAGAGATGGTGCAGGCCGGGCCGTCGTGGCTGAGGCGCTGGGAGATCGTGTTCTTCCCCGCCCTGATCGTGATGGCGCTCGCCATCAAGTCCGTGCGGAGGATCGAATGACGAAAGGCTCGGAGGTGAGCGGCTGGGTCGACTTCCTGAGCGGCCTCGTCGAGCGCCATCCGCGCGCGTGGATCGGCCTCGGCAACCTCGAGAGCCGAATGCTGCGCGAGGAGATCGAGGAGACGGCGATAGACCGGCCGATCTACGTCACGGGTCTGGCGCGCTCGGGCAGCACCATCCTCCTGGAACTCCTCTCCGAACATCCCGACACGAGCACGCACCGCTATCGCGACTTCCCGCCGGTGCTGACGCCGCGGGCGTGGAACTGGTTCGTGGACCGGGCCGCGGGGGGCGACCAGCCGGCGAAGGAGCGTGCCCACAAGGACCGCATCGAGGTCACGCCGGAGAGCCCGGAGGCGTTCGAGGAGGTGATCTGGGCGAGCTTCTTCGAGGACCTGCACAATCCGGAGCGAAGCGCGGTCCTGTCGTCCTCGACGGACAGCCCCGAGTTCGAGGCGTTCTATCGCGACCACATCCGAAAGCTGATCGCGCTTCGCGACGGCGGCCGGTACCTTGCCAAGGGCAACTACAACGTCACCCGGCTCGGCTATCTCCTGAAGCTCTTCCCCGACGCCCACTTCATCGTTCCGATCCGCGATCCGGTCTGGCACGTCGCCTCGCTGATGAAGCAACACGCGCTGTTCTCCCGCCAGGGCGAGGAAGACGCGCGGGTTGTGCGGCACCTCCAGCGGACGGGGCATTACGAGTTCGGCCTGGACCGGCGCCCGATCAACATTGGTGACGACGACGCCGCTCAGCGTGTCGCGGAGCTATGGGCTGCGGGCCGGGAGATCGAGGGCTGGGCCGAATACTGGGCGATGATCTACGGCCATGTGGCCAACGTCATGGATGCCGATCCCGCCGTCGCAGCGGCGACCCGCGTCGTCCGCTACGAGGACATCTGCGACAACCCGGCCGGCGTCATGGCCTCCGTGCTCGACCACTGCGGCCTCGATCACGCCGGCCTGCCCGGCGCGGCCGCGGCGCGCATCAGCCGACCCGACTACTACCGGCCGGACTTCAGCGACGACGAGATCGGCATCATCCGGGAGCGCACGGGCAAGACGGCGCGCCGGTTCCATCCCGACGCGGCGTAGAGGCGCTCCAGTTCGCGACGGGCAGACCCCGGGCTGCTACTTCTTCTTTCACGGATCGATTTTGTATCTTCGCCACCCGCCAGCGAACGGCTGGTCCGTTCGTGCTGCAATCGTCCATGCCGGAGGATGAAAATGCCTACTCATTCAGCATGAACATTGAGGTGGCATCAAAGCAAAGTTTGACGATCGGACATTTGTCGCTCCCCTGACTAACCATAGCATCAAACTGGAAATCGCAGCCGAAACCGCATGCCGGCACACCGGCAGCGCCGTCAGATCGCCGGCATTCCGGAGGGGTCATGAAGGACTACTATGGGTGGAGAGCCGCCTCGGGCTGGTGTACATGGCCTCGAGCACGGTGATGGAGCCGGAGTTCGCGGCAATGTGCCCGGAAGGCGTGTCCTTCCACACGTCGCGCATCCATCTTCCGGCGCCGACCGTCGAGGGCCTGTCGCAGATGATGGCCGACGACGAGACCGAGCGCTGCGTGCGCGAACTCGCCCGCGCCCCGCTGCACGCCATCGTCTTCGGCGGCACCAGCGCGACGTTCCTGAACGGCATCGGCTGGGATGACAAGATCATCGCGCGGATGGAGGCGGTCTCCGGCGGCATCCCCGTGACAACCACCTCGACGGCGAGCCTAGCAGGACTGAAGGCTTTCGGCGCCAAGCGGATATCCGTCGTCACGCCGTACGTCGACGAGGTGACGGAGCGCGCGCGGGCCTTCTTCGGCGACAACGGCTTCGAGGTGCTCGGCGCCGTCGGCATGGGCATCGGCGACGACTTCGGCATCGGCGCGGTGACCACCGAGGACGTCTACGACTTCGCGCGCAGGAACACCGACCCGAAGGCCGACGCGCTGTTCATAAGCTGCACCAATCTGCGGACGCTGGGCGCGATCCCGGCGCTGGAGGAAGACCTGGGCATGCCGGTCGTCTCGGCCATCCAGGCATCGTTTTGGGGGGTACTCAGACTTGCCGGCGTCAAGGCCCGCATTACGGGATTCGGCCGGCTGCTCGAGCTTTGACACGGGCGACCGGCGGCGCCTCACCGCCGGGCAGGAGTGGTCGGGACCAGGAAGGAACGACGATGGAAATCTTTAAGCAACTCGGCGGCGCCGTTCGGCCCGCCTGCCTGGCCGCTCTCATGGCGGCGGCCACCGCGACATCTGCCCAGGCGCTCGACATGCGCGCGGCGACGGAAGTGGGCGCCGGCGGCGATCTGGCGGTCCTGCTCGAGGAATTCGAGCGCGCCGTGGGGGAGAGCGGCGCGGACGTGAACGTCAATGTCTACACCGGGGGCACGCTGGGGACCCAGCGGCAGCTTCAGGAACAGGTCGTGCTCGGCACCATCGAGGCCATCGCGACGGCCTCCGACATCGTCGAGCTGGCGCCGCAGTTCTCGATCTTCGACCTGCCCTTCATGTTCTCCGACTCCGACCATGCCCACAGGGCGATGGACGGCGCATTGGGTGAGGCCCTGAACGAGGCCCTGGTCGAGGCACAGGGCGTGCGCGTGATCGCCTTCGGCGAGCTCGGCTTCCGGCACATCACCAACAGCCGGCAGCCGATCGAGGCGCCCGACGACCTCAGGGGCCTCAAGATCCGCGTGCCGTCGAACCAGCTGCGCATCGACGCCTTCACCGCGCTCGGCGCGGCGCCGACGCCGATCCCCTATTCCGAGCTGTACTCGGCGCTGCAGCAGGGCGTGGTGGACGGTCAGGAGAACCCGCTTCCCACGATCGGCGAACTGTCGCTATGGGAAGTGCAGGACTACGTGTCGCTCACCTACCACGTCTACACGCCGGGCTACATCCTCGTGAACGAGGACTGGTGGCAGGGCCTCGACGACGAGACGCGGAGCGTGCTCGAAGAGGCCGGCAAGGCGGCGGCCGTGGCGCAGCGGGCGCGCATCGCCGAGGCGACGGCCGCGATGCAGGCTCGCGCCGAGGAAGGCGGCATGTCGTTCAACAGCCCCGACCTCGAGCCCTTCGTCGAGCAGACGCGCTCGGTGTGGCAGTCCTTCGAAAGCACCCACGGCGCCGACTTGATCGAGGCCGCGGACAGCGTACGCTAATCCCGAACGGGCACCCGAGAGCCGCCTCGAACTTATGATGAGAGCAATAGACATCGTGGTCGAGGCGGTGCTCGCGGCGCTGATGGCCGCACTCGTCGGCCTGGTCTTCGTCGCCGTCGTCTTCCGCTACGTCCTGAACGACCCGGTGACGTGGTCGGAGGAAGTCGGCCGCTTCTGCCTCGTCTGGACCAGCTTCCTCGGAGCCTATGTCGCGCACCGAAGGGCCGAGCACATCGCGGTGACGGCGATCCGCGACCGGATGCCGGTCGCCTGGCAAGTGGCGATCCGCGCGGCTCTGGCGCTCCTCCTGATCGCCTTCATGGCCGTGCTGACCTGGTACGGAAGCCACTACGCGATCCGCTTCATGGGATCGCAGACGCCGCTCCTGCGCATTCCGGTGGGGCTCGTTTACGCGGCGATGCCGGTCAGCACCGCGCTGATACTCCTCAGCCTCCTGATCACCTCGATATCCGACATCCGCAACGGCGGTGGCGCAGCGGCCGGGGAGACGAACTGAACCCATGTCGATCGCAATCGTGGCCGCCCTCCTCCTCCTGATCGCAATCGGGCTGCCGATCGCCTTCGCCATCGGGGTCGTGGCATGGGTCTACATGCTGGTCAGCGGCGTGCCGATGATCGTGCTGGCACAGCGCATCGCGACGGGCCCGGACAGCTGGGTGCTGCTGGCGATGCCGCTCTTCGTGCTGGCCGGGCTCCTGATGAACGATACCGGGATCTCGAGCCGCATCCTGCGCTTCGCAGAGGCGATGATCGGTCACATGAAGGGCGGGCTGGCGATGGTCAACGTCCTCGCCAGCATGCTGTTCGGCGGCGTGTCGGGCTCGTCGGTCGCCGACACCGCGGCGCTGGGATCG